>CAVYPI010000026.1:0-87805 GCA_963770125.1 uncultured Actinomycetota bacterium
CCGGCAGCGGTCGCAACGGGCTGAGCTCCCCCCAAAATGACGCTCGCCCGCAGCCGTTCGGCTCAGCGGTAGTACATTTCCCCGCCGGTGGGGTATCCGCCTCCGGTCGTCGTGATGTGGACGTGGTCATAGTGGCCGGCCCCATATCCTTTCGGGCCGGTGGGCGTGTAGTAGACGCCGCGCCAAATTGCGTCTTGCAACCCGAATCGAGCCGCGTTCTTCAGCGCGAACGCGACGATCTCGTTCCCCAGTGCTATGCCCTCGGGGGTGCCGGGGTTGGGGATCATCATGTCGAGAGCCAAACCCATTGGATGCCACGGCAGCGGATCCGGCCGAACCCCGCCGATCTCGTGAATCTCGGGGAACGCCGCGCTGATACTGCGAGCGGCCAAGATCGTCCTGACCTGCAGGCCCTGCTCCGGAGCGACCCCGACGGGTAGCAAGCGCGGGACGTCGACGACGCGCCATCTCGATGACGAAACCAATTGGGCGGGAGCGGAACTCGTACCTGCCCGGTCACCGGACGGAGCCGACGAAAATGCGGCCGGTGCCGCGGCAACGATCTGGAAGCAGCACGGCGCAGCGGTATCGGCAACTTTCGCTACGTGGGCGACCACTGGATTGGTGTCGCGGCTGGGGGCGCCTGGATGGACATCTCCCCCGGCCGCGAAGAGTACGGCGGCCGGAGCGATGACCACAGCCAGCAGCACCGGCGACTTCCGCCGGTCGCTGGCTAATTCATGCCGGCCCACAGACAGCACGGTATACCAAATCGTTACATTGGCACGACGCTTCGCGGATCCGATCAGTGACACCGGCCCTATCCGTCCGGTTCGTCCGCGCGTCTACCAGGGCGAACGCTCGGGCACGTCGGGCCTGGCGAAATTGCCAGAACTCGGCCACGACGACGGTAGTAAGCTGCTCATACCCAGCCAGCAAACTTCGCTTTGTCGGATCGATTGGGGTCGGGCGCGATGAGCGATACCTCCGATAAGCCCAGGCACGCACTACTGACCATCGAACTCTGCAATGTAGTGCGCGAGTACAGGGTCGGCGGTCAAACAGTGCGTGCACTCGACGAGATCAGCCTCCAGCTCGAGGGTGGGCAGTTCGTGTCCATCGTCGGGCCGTCGGGGGCGGGTAAAAGCACATTGCTCCATCTGCTCGGAGCGTTGGACTCCCCCGATTCTGGGTCGATCACGTTCGACGACGACGAGATCGGCCGCCTCACCGATGAGCAGCAGTCGGCGTTCCGCCACCATCGCGTGGGGTTCGTCTTTCAGTTCTTCAACCTGTTGCCGACCCTGTCGGCGTGGGAGAACGTGGCGGTCCCGAAGTTGCTCGACGGCGTCCGACTGGGCAAGGTCAAACCGGATGCGGTTCGGCTCCTGGACAGGGTCGGGCTCGGTGACCGCACCCAGCACCGACCATCGGAACTCTCCGGCGGCCAAATGCAGCGGGTCGCGGTAGCCCGGGCACTGATGATGGACCCACCGCTGATCCTGGCCGACGAACCAACCGGAAACCTCGATTCCGCAACCGGCGCTTCGATCCTGGCGCTCCTTGCCGAAGTGGCCCACGAGGAGGGCCGCGGTCGGCTGGTGGTGATGGTGACCCACAATTCGGATGCCGCTGCGGCGACCGATCGGGTGATCACACTGCAGGACGGTCGGCTCGGTTCCGACGAAATGTCGGTGGTGCCGCGGTGAGACCCGGTTCGACGATCGCTGCCGCGGCGAGCCGGCTACGCCTGTTCAGCCTGCGGGAGCTCGCTGTGCATCGCAGGCGCACGATCGCCTCGATCGCCGTAATGGCCGCGTCCGCAATGTATCTGGTCGCGGTGTTCGGCATCTTCGGGTCGGTCACCGGATCCGTTAACCGGCTGGCCGACGGGATCGCCGGCATCGCCGCGCTCGAGGTCTCGGGCATCACAGACGCGGGATTTTCCGACACGATCACGGCCGATGTAGCCGCAGTTCCCGGCGTCGCGACCGCAGCGCCGATGATACGGATGTCTGCGCCAACGCCGTCGGGGCCGGTTCTGCTGTTCGGCGCCGACAAGAACAGTGCCGAGTTGGGCGGCGCCTTGAAAGACGCCGTTTCACGACCGATTGCGCAGTTGTCTGAGGACGGGGTCCAGGTCGGGCCCGCCGTCGGCCACGGCAAGGGCGACAAGTTCCAGCTGGGTTCGGGCGAGGTAACGGTCACGGACGTACTCCAGGGAAAGCAGCTCGCGGATCTCAACGGTGGACACTACGTCCTTGCACCACTTGCGTTGGCGCAGAATGTCACTGGCCGACAAGGGCAGCTCGACTCGATACTGATCACGACGAAACCGGGCGTTGATCTTGCCACGGTTCGAACCGGGGTCACCTCTGCCGTCAACGGCCGCGCCATCGTCGCGCCCCCGAGTATGCGGGCAGCTCGAGCCGGTGACGGTGTCAAGATGATGAACTACATGGCCCTCATGGGTGCGGTGGTCGCGTTGGTGGTCGGCGCGTTCCTGGTCTACACCACAATGACCATGGCGATCACGCAGCGCCGACCGGTCATCTCGATGCTTCGTGCGATCGGCGGCCGCCGCGTCACCATCGTTCGCGACATGCTCGCGGAGGCGGCGGTTCTCGGGGTGATCGGCGGGGCCATCGGATCGGCCATCGGAATACTCCTGGGCCGCATCGCGATTGGTCGATTGCCGCCTGCAGTCACCCAAGGGCTCGAAGCTCGCGTCGAATACTGGCTGCCCGGCTATGCGGTACCGGCCGCCCTCGCGGCGACGGTGATCGCCAGCGTGGTCGCGTCGGCGATGGCTGCGCGGCAGGTATACAAGGTTTCACCGATCGAGGCGTTGGCCCCTGTCGGGGTGTCAACAGCGGACTTTGTGCCACGATGGCTGCGGATCACATGCGGCGTTGGCGCCGTCACGGTATTCGCGGCGTCGATCCTGATCGTCCTTGGCCGAACCGGCATCATCGCCGTTGTTGCGATGTCTGCTTTGTTCTGTGCCGAGATCGCGCTTGGCTTCGCGCTCACCGTGCCCATCGTCAAGGCCGCCGCCGCGACGGCTCGAGTGTTCGGATCGGTCGGAGCACTCGCGGCCGCGACGATCGAGCGTTCGCCGCGGCGAGTGTGGGCCACCGTGATGACCGTGCTCATCGCGGTTGTCACGACAGTCGTGATCACCGGTACGAACTCCGACATGATCCGGTCGGCGCGTGGCATCTTCGCACCGGTCGCTGATGTCGATGTGTGGGTGAGCGCGGATTCGCCCGACCGGTACCCCACCGACGCTCTGCCGCAAGGACTTTCCGAAAAGGTGGCCGCGGTGCCGGGGGTGGCCCATGTCAGCGAGGGCGCGTTCGCGTTCGCTGAGGTCGGCGGCACGCGCGTGATGCTGGACGGGTTCTCGCCCGGAACCGCCGATGCACTGTACCGCGCGCTCGATGAACAGGTACGCAACGACGTGATCGCCGGCAGGGGCGTGGTGCTCACCCAGAACCTGGGCAAGACCCTCATCGTCAAGGTCGGCGACCAACTGCGGCTGCAAACCCCACACGGTCCGCAGCAGGCGGCCGTGCTGGCCTTGGTGCCCTACTTCTCGACCGTCATCGGCACCGTCGGGATCGACCTCAATCAAATGCGGGCGTGGTTCGACCGCCCGGCAGCGACGACACTCCAAATCGCAGCAGCGCCAGGCGTTGATCCGAACCGCCTGTTGCAAGACGTTCGAAGCGTCGTGCCCGCTCCGAACTACGTATACGACGGCCGCACCGCGCTGGCAGGGCTCGAGGCGCCGCTGCATCAGAGCATGTTCATCGCCAACGCCATATGGGTCATTGTCGTGCTCGTTGCCGCAGTCGCACTCTTCAATACGTTGACACTCTCGGTGCTCGAACGACGCCGCGAAATCGGTGTGCTGCGGGCGATGGGATCCAGCCGTCGGTTCACACTGCAGATGATCCTGGCCGAGGCGGCGGGAATCGGTGTCGTCGGCGGGGTCTTGGGGCTTCTGTTCGGCTGGGCGGACCAGTGGTTGTTCAGTCTCGTCAGTGGCGACATCATGAATTTCAACGTCGGCTTCCGGCCGAGCCCGATGGCGCTCATATTCACCATCGGCGCGTTGGCGATCAGCCTGCTCGCCTCGGTACCACCCGCACGGCGCGCGGCGCGACTGAATATAATCGAGGCCGTCGGCATCGAGTAAGGACCGATCGCTACTACTCGACTACAGTGGCGAATCCTTGCAGATGAGGTGTGCACGGCGGCGGCACTAAGGTTCGTCGAATGCTGCGCAGGCCTTCGGTATCGAATCCGGCCGCGGCAATGGCGTCGATGGTTCGTCGGTTCGGCTTGCAACCGGAAGCCAACCAAGACCACGGCTTCGCGATCAGGTCCTGGAACCGGCCCATCGCGCCGTCGCCGCGGACATGCTCGAGGACGACCAACCTGCCTCCGGGTGCAAGCACACGCCGGATCTCGCTGAGCGTAGCGGCCACGTCATCGACCGAGCACAACACAAGCCCGATGTGTACCGAGTCGAAGCTGTTGTCCGGGAACGGAATCGACTCGCCAATCCCGTCGACGATGTCGGCTGCGATGCCGTGGCGGAGAGCAAGGGCCGAAGCCATCCGCCGCATCGCCGGCTCCGGTTCCACGGCGGCGACGGACGTCACCGCGGGCGGAAGAAACTTCAAGTCGGTTCCCGGGCCGAGCCCGACCATCAGCAGCCGGCCGATCGCGTAGCTCATCGCCTCTCGGCGATACCTGTTATAGAAAAGCCGGTCGAAGATCGGCTGGCCGAGTCGATACACATATGGGAATAGCGGATTACCGCGCGGCATCTGCTCCCAAATCCATTCGGAACGGCGGATATTCGTCGCGCATCAGGGAGACATACACGGCCACCCGATAACGCCATCGAACGATGCCCATGAGGAGGTCGAACATGCCCCGAGGGATGGTGCCCGTGATCAACAACGACACCGCGGCGACGACGGTAACCGCCTGCAGCACAGGCTCCATCGCCCAGCAGATCATTATCTGCGGGAACGCCAACAGCCACCACTTCACCAGCACTGCCCCGTTCGTCAGCTGTTCCGGATAGTCGACCTCGAGATCGCCCGGGTAGTCCGGCCGGGGCGCCATCGTAAAGGGCGGGTACTGGTCGGTGGTGTTCATCGGAAATCGGTAGTTCATAACCCGCCACGACCAGCGCAGCACCCCGACGTTGAAATCGAAGATCGGGCGCGGATACCGTCCGGTGAACAAGATGGCAACGCCCGCAACGAGAGTCAGCACCGGATACACCACGTAGAGACCTATCAATATCGGGTAGTGCGGGACGGCCAGTACGCACCATTTGACGAGCCAGAGCCAGCGCGAGGGCGCGTCGATATCGCCTCGCACTCTTACCGGTTCGTTGTTCATGGGCTGGTCGTGGCGGCGAGGTCTCGGCTGACCTCCGCGGATAACCGGCGGTGACTCGCTGAACTCAGAAATGTCGTCAGTGCCCAGGTCATGTACCGGTCCGGGATCACCGCCGCCGGCCTCAGCAGAGATTCGCTATGGGACACCTGCAGCGACGTCACGCGGGACACCGCCGCGACGCTGCGCCGCCTCGTCTTCTCGTACCAGCGCAGCGCTTTCGGCAAATCACTGGCGCTCGTTGCTCTCCGGAAATCCGAAAGCGCTTTGCACAACACCATCGTGTCGAGCAGTGCCTGGTTGGTCCCCTGCGCGAGGGTGGGCGGCATGGTGTGAGCGGCGTCGCCGAGCAACGTAAGCGGGCCCTGGCCCGGCCCGGGTATCGGATGCCGAAAATGCGGGTACGGCGAATCGGCCAGATCCTCGTCGGTCAACGTTGCGAGTACTCCATCGACCGCGTCGCACCATCCCGTGAAATGCTCGCGGATCACGTCGATCGGACGTTCGGGTCTGACGAAGCCGTGCGACCACGGCAAGTCGAACCACCACTGCACATCCGAGCCTCCAGCCGGCCACAGGCCAAGGTTTCCCTGCTCGCCGATGGCAAGGAGTGCGACGTGCTTGTCGGCGACGTACGGAAGCGTGGCCAGTCCCTGCCAGCTGCACCAGCCAGTCGGTTCCGCGTCTCGGGCGCCGACGATGTCTCGAATCCTCGAATGCAGGCCATCGGCACCGATCAACAGATCTCCCTCGGCTGCGCTCCCGTTTTCGAACTCGACCCGTACCCCGTCGTGCGTAGTGACCACCTTGACCGCACGGGAGTTGTATCGGATGCGATCGGTCGGAAAGCCCTCCAGCAGCCGTTCAAGCAGGACTCGACGCGGGACCATCCGAACGGGTGCGCCCAGCCGTTCTACGATCGCGGTCAGGTCCAACGCGACGAGCGGGCGCCCCGTGGATGTCACGACCCGCACGGTGGACAGCACCTGACCGGCTCCGTCCATATCAACGCCCAGCTGCTCTAGAACCGTCGCGCCGTTGGACCAGATGGTGACGGCTCCGCCGCCTGCGTGCGCATCCGGCCGCTGTTCGAAGACGGTGACTTGATGGCCGTCCCGCAGTAATCCCCGAGCAATGGAGATGCCGCCCACGCCGGCGCCGACGACGAGGATCCGTAGCGGCGGAGTCGACGGCACATCCGGTACTGACAGCAACTTCGGCGAGTGCCCGTGGTCGGGCACGCTTTGGAATTGGCTGCCCAGGCCTTTCCACCCCACGCCACAAGGTTACGACGAATCGGGGCTGCTAAACAGCGGTATCGCCCGCAGGCGCCCTCCGTACACCGGCGCGCGGACTCGATCTTCTGCTTGCGGCCGCAAAAAGCGTAGGCGCAGTGGGCGCAAGGAACGAGCGAACGACAGCCGACCTTGGCGCCGCTGCGCAGCAAACCCTGGCAGCGCCCCTAGAAATGCGCACTAAGTCGACGACCATCTCCGCGGGATGGCCGCCACCAGCGGGATCGCCACCGTGCGAACCGGCCACCGCCAGGTCCAAGACCGGGAACATCCGGTAGTTGGGGAAGTTCAACGGCCAGTCGTCGAGGGAGAACGCCGGGACCTCGAAGTATTTGTTGACGGGTTTTTGTGTTATCGGGTCGGGCGGTAATCTCCGAACTGATTGATCCGGATCGGGGGCAAAACCAGGTGGACCTCGTACTCGGTCTGTCGATGACGTCGGCAGACGTCCGATGGGTGCTAGTCGCGGGCACGACGGCCGAGGGCGCCACCATCTGCCGCGACGCGGTTGATTTCGACACCCTTGACGACGTCATCGCTGCTGTCGGGGAAAACCGCCTTCACGCCATCGGCGTCACCTGGACAAACGAGGCCGAATCCGCCGCGTCCACCCTCCTCGACGCGCTGGCCGCCCGGGGCCTGTACAACGTCATCACGGTTTCGCAGCAGGAGGCCGCCGACTCGCTGGCGATGGGCATCGCCGATCGTGGCGGTTATCGCGACGTTGCGGTGTGCATCGTCGAACCCGACGACGCTCTGGTTGCCCGGGTCGACGCCGACGGAGTGACGACCGAGCGTGTCGATCCGACGGCCGACGACATGCTCGCGCGGCTTGATCGCAGCGACGACCGCCCCGAGGCGATCTTCGTGCTTGGTTCGGCCGACGACATCGATTCGATCGCCACCTCCTTCCACGGTGCCGCGGTGCCGGTCATCACGGCAGCCGAGGCCGACCTGGCGCTGGCCCGGGGAGCCGCGCTGGCGTCGGCGCGGGCGGTCAACACGCTGGAAGCGCCGCCCACCCGGTGGCGCATGCGATCAAGAATTGGTGCGTTGACTTCTGTCGTGGCTGCCGCAGTCGTGGTCTTCGTCGTCTCGCTGTCCGTCGCGCTCGGCCTTGGCCTGACTCCTGACACTAATTCGACTGTGGCCCAACGGGATACCGCAGCCACAGCCGATCAGCCAGCCCGGGTACCCGCCGCGCCATCGGTCGCACAGGCTGTGCCGCAACCGGTTCCGGCCGCGCCGCCACCGCCGCCCGCGGAGGCTGCGCCGCCCGTTGCCCACACGATCGTAGAGGCCGCGCCCGCGCCGGACGCGGTCCCGGTGGTCGAGCCACCCGCGGCACCGCCGCCCGTGTACGACCCGCCGCCAGCAGCGCTACCGCCCGTGCCCGCGTACGTGCCGCCCGCACCTGCGCCGAATTACGTTCCGCCCGCGCCGCCGCCGCAACCGCGGCTTCGCGACCGGATCATCGAACGCATTCCGATCATCAACCGGTTCCACGAGCCCGCCCCGTACGGCTAGCCATCCCCCGCCCGGTCAGTCCGCTACGGACAGGCCGCGGGCGCGTCGTCGCGGACCGGCCGTGCGGCCGGAAGCGTGTACGTCACAACGGCTTCGGCATCACCGGGACCCCGGTTCGACACCACGTGCGGGATGCCGGCGTGGATGAACACGGCGTCGCCCGCGCTGTAGGCGCCGGGCACGCAGCCCGGTGCCTGTTGGACATAGACGGCGCCCTTCTTGATCACCGCGTATTCCGGCCCGGAATGCGTATGCCATCCGCTGCTGGACGCCGGCTTCAACACCAGGTTGTGCACGTAGAACGTCGTCTCCTGCCCCACCGCGCGATCGCGATCGGAGCATCCGTTGTGCCCATGGCGATCTCCGTGCGGACGATTTCCCCTTCGGCGGGCGTCGCCTCGGCTATGCCGGCCGGAATGTCCCCGACGAGAACCATCACGGCGCCGACGGCAGCGCCGAGAACCGCTAGTGCCGCGACGAATTGTCGCGCCACACAAAGCTGTTCACGTACTTTCCCATATCCAGCGCGAGCTGGAGGTTGACGCCGGACGGATGACCGCTGCCGAAGTCCGGGCTGAACTTGTGGTAGGGACCGATCGCGGCGGCGACCAACGCGTAGTCTTTCTTGATTGCAACCATTATCAGCAGCCGAAGCCGGGTGAACGTCCCCGAGGCATCCTGCGGGTACTCGTCTTTGACCACACCGTAGCCTGGCTCATATCCAACCAAGGCGTTGGGAATCTCGTAATCCGTTGTGGCATCAGGGTAGTGCTCGCTGATCAACTGCTCGGCGATCTGCTTTGACGTGCGCCCCTGTGCAGGCACGCCGAAGAACTGCATGGTTCCGGTGTCACCGGCGGTGAAGTTCACGTCCACACCTTCCGGCTCGAACCTCAGCTGATACGCCGTACCCGCGCGCGGGTACTGCACGGAGAACCTGCCATCGGCTGACTGAAACCATGGATTCGTTTCGACAGGCTTGCCGATCGGGGGGTGCCCGCAATCGGGCGGGCACACGTAGCGCGGAACGACAGGCGTCGCGAGTACCGCCGCCGTCACCGCTGCCGCGACTGTGACTGCCACGCCAGCGCCCACCGTCGTCAGCACTCGGGCATGTGTGGTGTTGCGCACCGGCACCGCCTCATACAACCGTTCGGGCAGCGCGTATCCCGGTCGGGCGACCGCCGCTCCGGTGGACGAGCGCCGCTGCGCGCGCGAAGTCCGCGAAGACGCTCGGGCGGCCACGCCGCAGTTCGGGCAGAAGGCCATATCGGGCACTGCGTGGTCGCAGTGCGGACACAACACCACCGCGTCGGCATCCAGGTCGTCGTGCGATTCATGTAGCAACGCGGCCTGTATGCCAACCCTCAACGCCAGCAACGCGATTGCCATGGCCACGAGGTGCAGCCCGAGGTGCAGGCCCTGCAACAGCGCGGTGACTTCCATCAGACCCAGTGCCGCATAGAGGACAAGCGTGAACACCACACTCGAGGCCGCGAGCGCCCACGAACGTTTGCGCCCGCCATCCGCAGGACCGACGAACCACAGTGCCACGCCGACCAAGCCGCCCACCGCCGCCGCGGTCAACGGCACCGCGACACCTTGGATACCGGCTTGGGCAAGCAGCCCGCTGATCGGCCTGTCATGGGTCGTCGGGCCGGTCGCGAACTGCGGCGCAAGCCGCGTCAACGTCGCCGCCGCGGTGAACGCGATCGCGCCGAGCGCTCCAATCACGAAGCCGTCCAACGACTCCCGGTCGCCGGGCCGCAGCAGCCGCACCACAATCATGGGTAGCAGCATCAGCGCCGCGCCGCCGGCGGGGATGGTCAACCCCTGGGAAACGGAGTGCACGTCGAGTTCTTCGGCGCCGAGCGCGACGTCGTAGGCGTCCGCGACGATCCCGCCGGTCAACATCGCCCAGCCGACACCGAGCCCGATGCCGAGCATCGCGGCCAGCACAAGCGAGCGGCTCGGCAGATCGCGGTACACATCGGCCTCGTACATGTAGATCAGGAAGACAAGCGGGAACCCCAGCGCGCTGACCGCGACCAACGGCGCCTGCCAGCCGAGGAACGCGAACGCGCTCAGCGCGACGAGCAGCACCGCCAGCGCCACGCGAAACGGCGTGCGCGATCGATGGGGCAGGTGAGGTAAGAGGGAGCTGACCGCCGACAACCGCAGCGTGTGCTCGCCCGGCGCAGCGGCGTATGCTCCGAGCCGCAACACGCCGCCCCCGTCGCCGCGTTGCGCCGACAGCTGCGCTCCGCAGGTCCCGCAGTACGCGCCGGCGGGCACGTCCCTCTCACATACCGGGCACCGCAGGACCGGTAGGCCGCCGGTCATCGCGGGGCCACACCGTTCTGGATGTCGAGCAGATCGCGGGCAAGGTAGTCGACCCTGGGGGTTCCAAGACCGGTCACCAGGTCGTAACCGGGCTGTGCGACATCCACGGCGTTCCCGCCCAGGCTCACGTCGTGGAACCCAGGCAGATTCGCGCCTGCCGCGACGCGATATAGCAGTGCGTTCAGATTGCCGAGCGGGGGCCCGCCGTGCGCCGCCAGGTATTGGTTCATCAGCACCGTCAGTGCGGCCCAGATGGGTGCGGCTTGCGACGTTCCTGCACCGGTCAGTTCCTGCTGATCGAGCACGATTCTCACCCCGGTGAACGGGTCGGCGACGGCGGCGACATCGGGTGCCAGGCGGCGATGCCGGATGTCGCGCTGCGCCGACAGCGCGCTCTGCCACGGCGGGCGGTCGAATAGCGCCGACACTCCCCCGCTCGTGCCCTGCGATGACGGGGAGTCGACCCAGGCATTCTCGGCCATCCACTCGCCCTGCTCATCGGTCGACAAGGTGGTGCCCCCGACGGAGGTCATCGCCGGAAGCGACGAAACGGCGTCGAGGCCGATATCGTCCGGTCCCGGCGGAGACGACCAATCGTCGCCGCCCTTGCACTCCAGGCCTGCGGTGTCCCCGCTCGCGTCGAACGTGGACGTTCCGTGTTTTTGCGCGGTGGCCAGCGCGGCCCGGACGGGCGCCAGGTCCGCGGCGCTGACCAGCGCGTCGCATCCCCATCCGATCGACAGGCTCCACACCGCGCCGGGGAACTGCCGGTCCACCGACTCGAACAGTTGGCCGATCTTCTCGTATGCGCCGTCCCCTTCTACGGTGGGTCGGGCGTTGACGACCACTTTCTGCGCATCCGGTGCAATCGCGTGTGCCACCTCGAGATCCATCACCGTCTCGGCACCCGACGGTCCCGGCTGGCCTCCGACCAACACCGGCGTGAATCTCGGCAGGCCCGACGTGTCCGCGAACATGTCGAGGTCCTTCTGGTCGTAGCCGCTGAATTCGAAGAACACGATCGTGGCGCCCTTGCCCGTGAACCCCGCTGCGGCCAGCGGCTTGGCGTTGTATGCCTCCAGCAACGCGTTCGGGGTCAATCCCCGGCTCGGCACGTCGAGTGGTAGGAATCCTGGGCTCGCCTCATGGTGCGGGGTGTAGCCCAGGATTCGGCCCAGTTCGGTAACGGTACCGAGCAACGGTTCCGGCACCGACGGCTGCTGCGGCGATGCATAGAACAGCTGCCCCTTGCGGCCTCGGTAGTCGTGCACCGACACGCCGAAGGCCGTTGCCATGTCCGGTGCGTCGCCCTCGACAATGGCCCACGTGTCGTCCGGTCGCCAGCGCACCGACATTCGGTGTGCGCCTGCCCATTCCATCAACGCCTCGGGGCGAGCCGTATCGTTCAGCGTGACGGTCAGCTGGGCGCTGTCGTCACGGGATGGGCCGAGATCGGTTGAGCTGGCTAGTAATAACGCCAGTGGACCCCCGATAGCTGCCCGATTGCCGGGCACCGACGCAGCATGTAAACCCGCGACGACCACAAGCACGCCCGCTGCGAGGATCGCCAGCAGCCGGTAACGCGCCGTCACTCGCTTCATCGGCCGTGCGGCGCCACAGGAGCCACTGACGACAGCGACCTAGGGAGCGCCGTTGATGCCAGGATGTTGGCCAGGAGGCACATTTGGCGCCGGGGTCGCCTGAACTGGCGGAGTGAAGAGGTTACCGCCCGTCGGGTTGATGCTCTTTTCGCTCGGTGAAGGCGGTGCGCCGGCGCCGGTTGTGGCGGGCGTTGTTGTCGTGGTGGTCGTCGTCGTGGTGGTTTCGGGTGCCTTTTCTTCCTTTGCACACGCGGCGGTCATCGCGCCCATCGCGATGACCGCGCAAAGGCCCGAAATTGCCGCGAGTCGACGACCCGAGAAACGTGAATCCATGGTGCAGTCCTATCTATCTATATATCTATGTCTTAACGTGGCGCGGTAGACCCTCGGGAAGGCGGGGCCGGCGACCGCATAGCTCTACTTGTTGCGGTGCACCCCGGGTGGCTCTGTCGGTGCCGGGGGCGCAATGACCGGCGGCGTGAACAGGTTGCCCCCGGTGGGGTTGATGCTCTTCTCACTCGGCGCCGGCGCCGGCGTCGCTGGCGAAGACGTAGTGGTCGGCGTCGTGGTGGTGGTTGTCGAGGTCTCGGGCGCCTTCTGTTCTTCCTTGGCACAGGATGCGGTCAACGCACCCATCGCGACGATCGCGACGCCTCCGGCAACAGCCGCAAGTCGACGAGCCAAGCGGGATGAATCCATGCTGGTTCCTATCCATATGGCCGCGACTAGCCGATTCTTGACGAGCGGTCGCGGACGGTGAACGGATGTCGCCCTGGCAAGATCATGCCACAGTTAACTCCACTCGGGCTGAAATCGAGCAGAGTCGACATCGACAGTTACTTTACGTGTTCACACCTCCTTTGACAGCGTCGCGACAAATACATTGCAAACAAGAGGGGCCGACGGGCTCGACACATGCCCAAACCGCTCGAGTTGCCGTCTACATGGTCGCCTCACGCGCCGATCCGTCGGCGGCGCGAACCACACCAGCCAGAATCCAATACTCAACTTCCGCTACGGATTACCCCAGCCAACCGCACGCCCGAAGCTGGCCCGGAAATCAGGCCCTACGCCCGATCAGTGCGGAAAACGGGTCTAGGGCACTTGCGGGGGCTGCAAGTACTGCGGACCCTGATATGGGTATTGCGGAGCCTGATACGGGTTCTGCGGAGGAGCCTGATACGGGTTCTGCGGAGGAGCCTGATACGGGTTCTGCGGCACCTGAATCGGAATCGGCACCGGCACGAACGGCACGTTGATGTAGGTCGTGGTCATCAGTGGCGTCGTAGTGGTCGTCGTGGTGGTGGTTTCCGTCGGCGTCGTGGTTGTCGCGGTCGTTGTGGTGGTGGTCGTTGTGGCGGTGGTCGTGGTTGGGGTCGGTGTCGTCGTGGAAGGCGTCGTGGTGGTGATGTGCGTCGTCGTCGGCGGTGGAACCGTTGTGGTGGGGGTCGGCGAGGGCGGAGGCGGAGGCGGTGGCGGCTCGTTGGTGACCGTGACGGTCTCGACAGGTTGTGGGCTCGGCGGCGGCGGTGCCGCGCTGGTGGGTCGGGGAGCCGACGTGGCGGTGCTCGGCCGCTCCGTGGCCTTGGTGCTGTCGGTTGCACTCGTCAGCGCGACAGCGACCCCGCCGACGGCCACCACCGCGACGACGGCGGCCAGCCCGAACACCAACTGCGGCAGCCGTTGCCACGTGCGCGGCTCTTCGATCGGCTCGGTCGGCGGCACGTACTGCACCTGCGGACGCTCGCCCGTCACGCCCGTGTCGTACAGATCGCCGGTGTACGGCACGACGTCGTCGGCGGTGTCGTCATCCTGGGACCAGGCCAGCGCACGGAACGTCGCGGACTCCGACGCGTCGACCGGATCGAGAACATCCGCAGGCGGCACCGGCGCCACCCCGGTTTTCGCGTCCGCCTCCGAACCGTAGGCGGCGAACAACGCAGCGCCCACGGCGGCGTCCAGCGTCGGCTGAGGCGTCGTCATCACCGGCGCCCGCGCGTGCTCGGAAAGTCGCTGAGTGATCAACGGAATGCTGGCGCCACCACCGATGGTGACCACCGCCGAGACGTTCGACCAGCTGATCCTGTTGCGCTCCAACGCATTTTCGAGTGCGGCGAGCACCCCGTCCAACGGCTGCGCGATCAAGCCTTCCAACTCGGTTCGCGTCACCTGGATCCCTGACCGGTATCCCGGCAGTTCGGCGGTCAGTTCGGTGACCGTCTCCGCCGACAGCCGCTCCTTGGCATTGCGGCACTCCTCGCGCAGCCGAGTGAGCGAACCGACGGCCGCGGTGCCGGCCGGGTCGACGCCGCCGGCGTTGGCGATGCCGTCCAGGACGTGGTTCAGCAGCGCCTGATCGATCTGGTCGCCGGAGAACTCGGTATAGCGAGTGGTGTCCTCCATCGGCTCGAACGCCGATGCGGCATCAGCCAACGTGATGCTCGTGCCGCCGCCGCCGAAGTCCAGCAGCGCGATCACACCGTGCGGGCTCAGCCCGGGATTGGCGTGCAGCGCCGTCAGCGACGCAACGGCGTCGGAGATCAGCCGAGCCGGCATGCCGTTGGGCGCCAGGCTCGGGTTGGCCCGCAGCGCGTTGCGCAGCGCCCACAGCGTCGACGTTCCCCAGTGCGCCGGAACGGCGATCGCGGTCTGCGGCGACGGCTGGCCGCCGGCGGCGTCGACCATCGCCTGCAGAGCGTCGACCAGCAGCTGATCGGCGTGATGCGACGACCCGTCGGCGGCCACCAGCGGGACCGGGTCTCCGACCCGCTCCACGAAGCCGCTCAGCACGATGCCGTCGGTGTGCGCTGAAGGCACGCCGACTGCCGGCGCGGCGTGGCCGGACAGGGTCAACACCGAACGCCGTATCACCGGCTGATTGCCGACTCGTGCCGCGACCAGGTTGGTCGTCCCGATCGACAACCCCAACGGGTCGCTCATAACGGACCACACCATAGCCGTCGGGCCGTACCAATTCCGTTAGACACTCCGCTATTTGGGTCGCATTGCCAGCGGGTTGTACGCAACGACGTAACCCGGGCACAGAATCCGATGTTGTCGTTGTACACGTGAGATCATTGGCACGCTGTGCAGCAACGACATTCATCATGACCGCCGGACTGGGAATGGCCAGTGTAGGAGCGGCAACAGTCGCCACAGCCCACGTGGGGGAATTTCCGAGCTACCACTGGTGCCCCGGTCAGGACTGGCAACCCGAGTGGGGTGACAACTGGGATGCGGGCACCTGCCACGACGACCATCACCGTGATATTGACGGCGACGATCACCACCGCGACTTCGGGATGCCGATGCGCAATTACATCCCCCGCTACCACTGGTGCCCCGGCGACTTCTGGCGCCCCGAGTGGGGATTCAACTTCGACTGGAACACCTGCCACGACGACCACCATCGCGACGGCGACGGCGACAACCACAACAACGACTACTGGGGTTAGCTTCGCGCAATCTCATTGAAGCTCAGCGGGTTCGGTCGTGGCTGGAGCGGCCTCCTCGAACCGACCCGGCCCGGACACCACACCCATCAACACCCACGGTGCGATCCCAGCGAAAGGAGATCTGACGTAGCCGTCAATGAATTTCACGACCGGACTCTATGCGGTCGAGGCCGACTGTGTTGCAATGTCGGCCATGGGTGACATCGCCGAGATCAAACAAGTCAAATACCGGTACCTGCGCGCGCTCGACACCAAGCGCTGGGACGACTTCGCCGACACGCTGACGGAGGACGTCATCGGCGACTACGACGCATCGATCGGCGAGTCACACCACTTCACCGACCGGGCGAGCCTCGTCGAGTTCATGCGCTCGTCGATGCCTGCCAACATCGTCACCGAGCACCGCGTCACCCACCCCGAGATCACGGTGAACGGCGAGGAAGCGTCGGCCACCTGGTATCTGCAGGACCGCGTGATCGTGCCCGATGTCAATTTCATGTTGATCGGCGCCGGCTTCTACCACGACCAATACCGGAAGACCGGCGACGGCTGGAAGATCAGCAAGACCGGCTATGACCGCACCTACGACGCGACAATGTCGACCGAGAATCTCAACTTCAAACTGAAAACTGGTCGCGCCCTTAATATTTGACGGCTACTGGGTGATCGCGATCAGCGCGCCCGGCCGCAGCCAGCGCATGATCTCCACCAGCGTGCCGTCATCCATCGCCACACACCCTGCGGTGGGCCCGCCGTCGGTGGTGTGCATGAAGAACGCGCCGCCGTTGCCGGGCACCCGCGCCTTGTTGACACCCATCACGACGGCGTGCGCGTATTGCGGGATGTCGAGGTTCTCGGTGCCACTGTCCGGCGATGTGTCGAACGGGCACTGCGCCTTCTTGCACACCTGCATGGTGTTGTAGGTCGGGCTCTTCATGTCGCCGTCCCACCAGTGATCGGGGCCGACCTGGACGTACTGCAGGCCGCCGCCAGGATTCGGAGCGGTGCCGAACGCGAAGTCCAGGGTGTAGATACCCAGCGGGGTGGCCATGTTGCCGTCGTGGGTCTCGGCGGCCATGCCCTTGGCGCCGACGTGGGCGGGGATACCGGCGCGCAAGGCTTCCCATCCGGACGCGTTGCGTTGGAAGACGTCAACCTTGGCCGTCGAACCACCGGCTCCCACAACGGAAATCACCTGGGTGGCATTGCCGACCTGCGGGGCGAACCACGGAGCGTAATCGGCAGTGAGCGACCGGCGCCGTGATCATACAGACGGCTCCAGCGCACAGCAGAGCCAGCAGTCGGCGCACCGATCCATCGTCAGCGGTGCCGCAGACAAGGTCAAGTAAAGGTTCAGACACGATTGAGGACCGCCGGATTTGGCTACGTTGACGGCATGGAACTGATGCCGTTGCGAGGGCGCCGGCGCGGCATCCGGCAAATCGGCCAGGGTCTGGGGACCCTGGACCGCGAGGTTTTCGAGGCCATCGCGGAGTCGCCAAGTCCGCTGCTGGACGCCACGATGCCCCGACTCAGCCGGGCCGCGGATCACTCGAAGCTCTGGCTGGCCATCGCGGCGGCGATCGCCGCGCTCGCGAGCCCGTCGGCTAGGCGCGGCGCGGCGCGCGGGGTGCTCTCGCTCGCGGTGACCAGCCTGTTCACCAATCAGGTGGCGAAACAGGTGTGGCGCCGGCCAAGGCCGGACCGGTACGTGGTGCCGCTGGCCCGTCGCGGCCGCCGCTTTCCGACGTCGAACTCGCTGCCGTCCGGTCACTCGGCGAGCGCAGCAGCGTTCGCGGTCGGTGTCGGTCTCGAGAGCCCGCCGCTGGGCCTTGCGCTGGCACTGCTGGCGGGCTTGGTGGGGCTGTCCCGGGTGGCGACCGGGGCGCACTATCCCGGTGACGTGTTCGCCGGGTTCGGCATCGGCGCCGGCATCGCCGTGCTGGGCGCGCGGGTGGTTCCGCCGATCGCGGTGGCCAAAATTCCGGCCGCGGAACCGCTACGGGTGGATACCCGCGAACGCCCCGACGGCGCAGGTGCGGTGTTGGTGGTCAACCCCGCATCGGGTGGCGGGACGGGCGCCCGAGTCATCGACGAAGTGCGAGAGTCCTTGCCGCGGGCCGAGATTGTCGAACTGGGCGAGGACGACGATGTCGAAGAGGTCCTGCGCAAGGCGGCCGGGCGGGCGGAAGTGCTCGCGGTCGGTGGCGGTGACGGGACGGCGTCGTGCGCGGCCGGTGTGGCACTGGAAGCGGGCGTGCCGCTGGCGGTCTTCCCCGGCGGCACGTTCAACCATTTCGCGAAGGACATCGGCTGCGACAGCGTCGCCAAGACGGTCGATGCCGTCCGGCGGGGCACCGTTACCTGCGTCGACGTGGTGTGCCTCAACGAGCGCCGCATGGTGGTCAACACCGCGAGCATCGGTGCATATCCGGCGTTCGTGCGGACGCGCGAGAGCCTCGAGCACAAGATCGGCAAGCCCTTGGCGGGTCTGTACGCGATGCTGCACACGCTGCGGCGCGACGAGCCCGTGCGCATCACCTACGACAACAAGACGCTGCTTACCTCGCTGTTCTTTCTCGGCAACTCGACGTACCTCCCGTCGGGATTCGCACCGTCGCGGCGGACCCGAATGGATGACGGCCTGCTCGACGTCCGGATTCTGGAGACCGGTCGACGATTCAGCAGGGTGCGGATTCTGGCGGCGCTTGCGCTGGGCCGCTTGGAGCGCAGCCCGCTGTATCACGAGCTGCGAGTGCCCGAGTTCACCTTCAGGGCGGTGGACGGGCCGACGGTGCTGGCCCATGACGGCGAGGTCGGGGCGGAGGTCACGGAGGCCAGCTTCAGCGTGCGGTACCGAGCGCTGCCGGTGTTTCGTCCGTTACCGTGACGGGCCGCGACGGCGGGACCATCAGCAGGCACGCGACGAAATACGCGTAGCCGAGCGCCCAACCGGCGAGCACATCGGATGGGTGGTGCACGTTGAGCACCACGCGACCGACTCCAACGAGGATGACTATCAGGGCACCGAGCGCGACGAGCCAAGCCCGCAGTGGGCGGCGCACGACGGGTAGGACGACCGTAAGCAGCGCGAGCACGCCGACCATCACACCGAGGGCGTGTCCGGACGGAAACGAGGTGGACGGGGCGGAGACCAGTGCGGTGGCGGGGCGCGGACGGTCGGCCGCGTATTTGGCGATCTCGGTGATGATTCCGCTCAGCTCAACACTGATCACCAGGAACATCGCGACGCGAAGGTTGCGACGCACCAGCGAAAAGATGATCACGACCAGGGTCAGCAGGCGAAAGACGGTCGGTCCGAGCACGGTGCAGAACACATTCCACGCCGTCACCCAGCCCGGGTGAGCGATGCCGTAGCGATGCATGGCCTCGAGCCAGGACGAGTCAATGGTTATCAGCCAGTTCCAATGCGACGCATAGCCGATCCACATCAGCGCATACACCGCGACCGCCAGGACCGCCGACACGATCAGCCAGGTCTTACGCGGTGTCATCACACCAGCTGTACCACCTCTATCGCTCTCGAAGCTGCGGGGTGCCGTTAGGGTGACTGCACATGGCTGTGTTTCTCCGCAAGCTGCTGGGAATCGGCAAGCTGCCCGACCAGCTGCGCGCCGAGGCCGAGGCCGAGGGCATCATCCACATCGCCGAATACGTAGCGGTCACACGCCGGTTCACCGGTCGCGTCCCCGGTGAGCGGTCGGCGGGCAGCATCGCGAGTTACGTCGGCTCGCTGGTGCTGACCAATCAGCGGGTGCTCGGGACGTTGTCGTCGGTGCCGAAGCTGGCGGGCCGCACCATTGATCAGCGCTGGGACGCGCCGCAGACGGGCGCCGTCAAGGCCGAGCTCTCCGAGACTGGTCTGTTGCTCGACGTCAACGTCGCCGAAGTCGACCCGCGCTGCATGGGACATCTCTCGCTGCACTACAAAGACGCCATTCCCGAGGATGTGCTCATGCGGCTGCCCCGTCGATCCCTGGCCTTCGATGTGCCGCCCGAGTATGTGTTCCGCGCGGTCGGAGTGCCGTACCACCCGTAGCTCCCTGAAATGACATGGCCGGCACGGCTTTTCCAGACTCGCGGTGAATTAACACTGGCTATGGTCCTTACCCTCGGGATCCACCAAATACTTCTCGGAGTGGTGATAATCGTTGACGCGTGATTGGCCCGTGTCGAGGTGTGGTGGTGGGATCCATTCGGTTCGGCCGTCTTTGCGTTTTCGAGTGGTCCAGCCGCCCTCTTCGACGAGGCGGTTGTCGGGCCCGCAGGCCAGGGTGAGCTCAGTGATGTTGGTTTCGCCATTGGCGGCGGCCCAGCCGTCGACGTGGTGGACCTGACACCAATACCCCGGCGCGGTGCAGCCCGGCCGCGTGCAGCCACGATCCAGCGCATGCAACACGATGCGTTGCCCGGGGGTGGCGAAGCGTTTCGCGCAGCCACAGTAGAGCAGTTCGCGGGTGTGTTCGTGGTAGATCACCAGGTAGTGATGCGACTGCGACGCCAACCGGATCACATCGCGCATCGGCAGCACGCTGCCCCCGGCGGTGACCGCAACACCGGCGGCGGACTGCAGGTCCTGCAGCGTGGTGGACACGATGATGGTGGCCGGCAGCCCGTTGTGCCCGCCCAACTCCCCCGACGCCAGCACGGACCGCCCCATCGCCTTGAGCGCGTCGTGCTACCCGGATGCACGACTAAGGGTGACGTACTCCTGTGGCAGCTCATCACGCGACAGTTTGGTTACGCTCGCTGGCCCGGACCTGTAAAAGTCCTCGCCCTTTATCAACCCTTCCTCGTCGACCGGCAGGACGACGAGCGTACGGAAAACCACCAGATAGTCGGCGTCAGGATCGTCGACAGCCATGCCCATTCGCGCGGCATGTGAACCGGGGTAGATGTGCTTCAGGAAACCCTCAACGATTGCGCAGTTGTCATCGACAACCAACCGCTCTATATCGAACTCAAGGAAATTCGTTCGGGTTCGGACAGTTTCCGCGTAGAAAGCCCGCACCGCGTCGGCACCCTTTGGGCCTTTATCCACGCCGTTGACCCAGATGTGATAGGCCGGGTTGGGCGTAAGCGTTGCCATGATCTGGTCCACATCCCAAACCGGTTCGGTTTCGAGCGCCACATGCTTGAGCACGGCGCTGAGGATGGCGCGGTGCCGCTCATTCGTCGTCTCGTCGAGCCGCTTCTCTAGCAAGGCCACGGACCTTTTCGGATTGATTCCAGCCGTCATGGTCGTGTCCTTCCCGGCGCGGCAGTGCGGCAGTACTTTAACCTCGTAGCGTTGCCGTGGACGCAATTTTGTTAGTTCGCCGCGCTGCCGCCGGTACGTATGTCATATTTCGCATCCCGCATTGAGTGCATCGTGGTTGCGCTGCGCCGTGCTGTGCATGTCGCGGCGGCCGAGAATGGCCTAGTCTGGGACGTGCGTGAGGGCTAGCTGACCTGTATCCCAGACCGATTGCCGACGGCACGCCTGTTTGGGGAGTCGCCGCGCACTGGGCCATTGGACTGAGCATGCTAATGCTATTTACTCTGCCGTCAACACGTTCGAGCAATATGGGTCGCCCGTCGCGCCAACAGGGGAAGATCAACCTCTGCGGGGAAAATCGGCCCCGGGGAAACCGACACAAAGGAGTGATCGTGGCAAGTGAGAATGTCGAGATAGCCAAGAAGGCGTATGACGCGTTCGCAGCGGGCGATCTCGACACGGTCCTGAGCACCTTCGACGACAACGTCGAGTTTGTCGTACCCGGAAACAGCACGATCAGCGGAACGTATCGCGGCAAAGCCGAGGTCACGAATTTTTTCGCGAAGCTAGCGGAGAAGTCCTTCACAACAACGCCCAGCCGTTTCCTCGCCGACGAGGATGTCGTGGTCGTCCTCGGCCAAGTCACTGCTGGCGGAGAATCCGCGCCAGAAGCCGATGTATGCACCTTTCGCGGCGGCAAAA
This sequence comes from uncultured Actinomycetota bacterium, assembly GCA_963770125.1. Taxonomy (GTDB): domain Bacteria; phylum Actinomycetota; class Actinomycetes; order Mycobacteriales; family Mycobacteriaceae; genus Mycobacterium. The sequence continues at coordinate 21,626 of CAVYPI010000026.1, forward strand.
TCGTCCAACTCCAGGCCTTCTCGGACACTGCCATGTTCGAACGGGTCTACGGCAGGAAGTAGCGAGCGCAGGAGTCTGTAGGCGGTTGGGAGGCGGCGGGTACCGGCCCGTACAGCCCGCGCTCGTCGCCTTCCAAGCTAGCTGTGCGATATTTCATACCCCGCATTGAGTGCATCGTGGTTGCGCTGCCCCTGGCTGCGCGCATCACCATGCACCGCTTCCTGGCTGGGTTCGCCGTCCACGCACGGTGCCTCGTCCTCGGGGTTGCACATCCCCGGTGCGGCGAGCTTGGCGAACACCGCGTCGATCGTCGCGCGGGCTTCGGGATCGAGCAGGCCGTGGATGCGGCTCATCCCATCTATGCCCTGCTTTTCGATAGTCAGATAACGCCGCCGGGCCCGCTCGGCGTCATCGGGCAGATCGCCGTCCTGGTTGAGCACCAGCGCCAACCGGTCAGCGGCCGCACGAAACTGCGTCGGCCCCAGCCCGCCGGCCATCTCGGCCAGATGAGCCTCGGCGGCATCCCGCGTCGGACAGTCGATTTGAGCGGGCAGATCATCGAAGAACTTCTCGATGATCCGCAGGTGTTCCGGCCCCGATCTCGACCGCGCGCCTGGGCCGCGGCAACATTCGGCAGCTGCGGCGGCAAGGATTCACCGGTCAACGCGTGCCCGGGCCCCAACAATTCGGCCTGCTTGATCCGCCGCGTGGCGTCCTGCTTGCTGATACGTAGCCGGGTGGACAGCACGTCGGCCAGCGAGGTGCCGCCCAGCGCTTTCGGGTCGGCCTCGGCGGCCAGCGCGTTGATCAGCCGATGCTGCACCGTGGGCGCACGCCGCAGGTTGCGCTCCATGCGGTTCTGCAGATTTAACTTCTCGGAATGGCTGAGCGCATCGAACGACAACCCGAGCACCCCGTCGAACACGGCGTCGAGATCGTCGTAGGCCGCCAGAACGACCTCCCGATCCGAACTCATATATCGAACACACTAGTTCGGATTCATGACCAAACACCGCTGCTCGAAACAACCGGTGGCTGAAATCGACACTGTGGATAAGTTGCTCTGCGTGAGCCAAAGGGTTGCCGAAAACCCATAGGCACTGTTCGGTGTACCGACGGGCCAAGAAAGGACAGACAGTGACCGCGCGACGAGACAATGTGCTGCTGGTGCATTGGCACGACCTCGGCCGCTACCTCGGCGCCTATGGCCACACCGACGTCTCGAGCCCGCGGCTCGACCAGCTCGCCGCGGAGGGCATCCTGTTCACCCGCGCGCACGCCACAGCGCCGCTGTGCTCGCCGTCGCGCGGCTCCTTGTTCACCGGCCGCTACCCGCAGAGCAACGGCCTCGTCGGCCTTGCCCATCACGGCTGGGAGTACCGCGCCGGCGTCCGCACACTGCCCCAGATTCTGTCCGAATCCGGTTGGTACACAGCACTATTCGGTATGCAGCACGAGACGTCGTACCCGTCGAAGCTTGGCTTCGACGAATTCGACGTGTCGAACTCCTACTGCGAGTACGTCGCGGAGCACGCCACCCGCTGGCTCAGCGACCCTCGCGAGCAGCCGTTCCTGCTCACCGCGGGCTTCTTCGAAACGCACCGGCCCTATCCGCGCGAGCGCTACGACCCCGCGGACGCCGATGACGTCGTGGTGCCCGACTATCTACCCGACACCGGCGACATCCGACAGGACCTGGCCGAGTTCTACGGGTCGATCTCGGTCGCCGACGCCGCGGTCGGCCAGCTGCTCGACACGCTGGATCAAACGGGCCTCGACAGGTCGACCTGGGTGGTGTTCATGACCGACCACGGTCCGGCGCTGCCGCGCGCCAAGTCGACGCTCTACGACGCAGGCACCGGAATCGCGCTGATCGTGCGGCCCCCGCGGAACACCCGCATCGAGCCCCGGGTCTACGACGAACTGTTCAGCGGAATCGACCTGCTGCCGACCCTGCTAGAACTGCTCGGCCTCGACGTTCCCGCCGACATCGACGGCATGTCGCACGCGCGCAATCTCCGAACGCCACAAGACAGCAGGCCGGTGCGCACCGAGGTCTACACCACGAAGACGTATCACGATTCGTTCGACCCGATCCGCGCCATCCGGACGAAGGAGTACAGCTACATCGAGAACTACGCGTCGCGGCCGCTACTCGATCTGCCGTGGGATATCGCTGAAAGCGCCCCCGGCCGCACCATGGCGCCACTGGTGCACGCGCAGCGACCAGAGCGCGAACTGTACGACCTTGTCGATGACCCGACGGAGTCGCACAATCTGCTGGGGTCCGACGTCACCGACAAGGCCGAAGCGATCGCCGACGACCTCGCGCTGTTGCTCGACGACTGGCGCCACAAGACCAACGACGTCATACCGTCCGAGTTCGCGGGCACCCGAATTGCGGAGCGCTACACCGAAACCTACCTACATATTCACGGCCCACAGATCACCAGCCGGTCGGCGATCGCCTCGGAGCGAGGCATCGAAGACCCCCACAGTTCCGGACAATAGTTTTGCTCAGGGTGATTGCAATGTTCACCAGTGCCAAGCGATTTGATTGCGGTTAGGCTCACGCGCATGTCACACGCGGCGGCCTACCTGGTGCTTGCTTCGCAGCGCAGTGGCAGCACGCTGCTCGTCGAATCGCTGCGCGCGACGGGGGTGGCGGGCGAGCCCGGCGAGTTCTTCCAGTACTTGCCGACGACGAGCCAATCGCCGCAACCGCGACAATGGTTCGAGGGCGTTGAGGACGAGTCGATCCTTCGCCTGCTGGACCCGCTCGACGAAGGCAAGCCGGACCTCGCGCCACCCGTGATCTGGCGTGACTACATCCGCACCGTGGGCCGCACCCCCAACGGCGTCTGGGGCGGCAAGCTGATGTGGAATCAGACGCCGCTGCTGCTGCAGCGCGCTGCAGGCCTGCCCGACCGCTCCGGCGACGGATTGCTGTCGGCGATCCGCGACGTCATCGGCAGCGATCCGGTTCTGGTGCACGTCTACCGGCCCGACGTTGTCTCCCAAGCGGTTTCGTTCTGGCGAGCGGTGCAGACGCGCGTCTGGCGCGGCAGACCCGACCCTGCGCGCGACTCACGCGCCGAGTATCACGCCGCGGCGATCGCACACGTCGTCAAGATGCTGCGCGAACAGGAGAAGGGCTGGCGAGCTTGGTTCGACGAGGAAGGCATAGAGCCGATCGACGTCTCGTACCCCGTTCTGTGGCGCAACCTCACCCAGATCGTCGGCACCGTCCTCGAGGCGCTCGGGCAGGACCCGCGACTCGCGCCGGCCCCGGTGCTGGAACGCCAGGCCGATCAACGCTCCGACGAATGGGTAGACCGCTACCGACTGGACGCGGAGAGGGAAGGGCTTCCGACATGACGACCGCCGCGACGAGTTTCGACACCATCCACGTCGACGAACTTCGGCTGCTCGAGGCCGAGGCTGTGCACATCATCCGCGAGGTGGTCGCCGAGCTGGAACGGCCGGTGCTGCTGTTCTCGGCGGGCAAGGACTCGATCGTGCTACTGCGGCTGGCGGAAAAGGCTTTTCGCCCTGGCCCGCTGCCGTTTCCGGTTATGCACGTCGACACCGGCCACAACTTCCATGAGGTCATCGAGTTCCGCGACCGCAGAGTCATCGGCCACGGGCACAAGCTGATCGTCGCCTCGGTGCAGGAGTCGATCGACAATGGCAGGGTGCCGGATCCCGGTCCCGGGGCGTCGCGCAACCGGCAGCAGACCCGGACCCTGCTCGACGCGCTCGAAGAGGGTGGCTTCGACGCAGCATTCGGCGGTGCCCGCCGCGACGAGGAGCGCGCCCGCGCCAAGGAACGCATCCTGAGCTTCCGCGACGAGTTCGGTCAGTGGGATCCGCGGGCACAGCGTCCGGAGCCGTGGTCGCTCTACAACGGCCGGATCAAGAAGGGCGAGCAGGTCCGGGTGTTTCCGCTGAGCAACTGGACCGAGCTGGACGTCTGGCGCTATATTGCGCTGGAAAATCTTGAGCTGCCGTCGATTTACTTCGCACACGAGCGTGAGGTGTTCCAGCGCGACGGCATCCTGCTCGCGGTCTCCGAGTACGCCCAGCCGGCCAACGGTGAGACCGCTGCGGTCGAATGGGTGCGCTATCGCACCGTCGGCGACCTGACCATCACCGGTGCAGTGCGCTCGCAAGCCGTCGAGATCGAACGTGTCATCGAGGAGATCTCCGCGGCGACGGTCTCCGAGCGTGGGGAGACGCGCGCTGACGACCGCACGTCCGCGGCGGCCATGGAGGACCGCAAGCGGGAGGGGTACTTCTGATGACCGCACCGTCGAAAACGATTACCCGCCAGCTGCTGCGGATCACCACCGCCGGATCGGTCGACGACGGCAAGAGCACGCTGATCGGTCGGTTGCTGCACGACACCGACAGCCTCCCGCTCGACCACCTCGAGGCGGTCACCGACGAAAAGGGCGTTGCCGATCTGGCCGCCCTGTCCGACGGTCTGCGCGCAGAGCGCGAGCAGGGCATCACGATCGACGTCGCCTACCGGTTTTTCTCCACCGACACCCGCAGCTACATCCTCGCCGACACCCCCGGCCACGAGCGCTACACCCGCAACATGTTCACCGGCGCGTCCAACGCCCACGTTGCCGTCCTGCTCGTCGACGCCAGGGCCGGCGTGCTGCGGCAAACCAACCGGCACGCGCGGATCGCAAAGCTGTTGGGAATCACCCACTTTGTCGCCACCGTCAACAAAATCGACCTGGTCGACTTCGACCAAGTCCGGTTCACCGAAGTCGAAGACGAACTCCGCCATGTAGCGGCGCGGCTTGGTGGAGTCGACATCACCGTGATCCCGATCGCGGCCAAGCTCGGCGACAACGTGGTGCACCGCTCGGACAACACACCCTGGTATCAGGGTCCGACGCTGCTGGAGTACCTGGAGAGCGTCGAACTCACTGCCCCGCAGCCGGAGGCCGGCAAGCTGCGCCTTCCCGTTCAGTGGGTGTCACGGCCGACCGCGGAGCAGCGGCGCCGCTACACCGGGCGGCTCTCGGCAGGCACGTTGAGCGTCGGGGACACTGTCGTCAGCCTGCCTTCGGGGACCCGCTCGACGGTTACCGTCGTCGACACCCTCGATGACGATCGGCCGGTGGGCGTTGCGCCACTGTCTGTTTCCATCGAGCTGGAGGACGACATCGACGTGGGCCGCGGCGACGTGTTCGTCAGCGCCAACGAGGCCGCCACCCTGCCGGTGCTGGCGCGCGAACTCGATGCGACCGTGTGCTGGTTCCGCGAAACCCCATTGCGGGCCGGTGACCGGCTCGCGCTCAAGCAGGGCACTCGAACCGTGCGCGCCACGGTCCAGGGCCTGCACACGCGGCTCGACCCGGAGACCCTGGAGGAGCTCGACAACCCAGTCGAGTTGGTGCTCAACGATATCGGCGAGGTGACGCTGCGGACCAGTTCCATCGTGGTTGCCGACAGCTACGCCGACAACCGTGACAGCGGCGCGTTCATCCTCATCGACGAGACCAGCAATGACACCGTCGGCGCAGGCGCCATCATCGAACCACGAGAGGTCAAGCCCGGCGAGCAGACCCGCAACGACATCCGCTGGCACCCTTCTTCGCTGGATCGCGACTATCGCTTTGCGGCCACCGGCCAGCGCGGCGCCACGATTTGGTTCACTGGTCTTCCCGCATCGGGCAAGTCGACGATCGCCGTGGCGGTCGAGCGGGCACTGGTCGAGTCAGGTCAGGTCGCCTATCTGCTCGACGGTGACAACATCCGGCACGGCCTGTCCGACGACCTCGGCTTCTCCGCAGGCGATCGCGCCGAAAACGTCCGTCGCGTAGGGCATCTCACCCGGCTATTCGCCGACGCAGGAGTGGTCGCATTGGCCTCGCTGGTATCGCCGCTGAAGTCCGACCGCGAGATAGCCCGCGCGCTGAACAACGCGGCCAAGCTGCCGTTCATCGAGGTTTACGTGGCCACGCCGCGGGCAGAATGCGAGCGCCGTGATCCCAAGGGTCTCTACGCACGGGCCCGCGCGGGTGAGCTCAAGGGCCTCACCGGTTTCGATGCGCCCTACGAGGCGCCCGAGAGTCCCGATCTGGTGCTGGACACCACCAGCGCCGACATCGATCAGCTCGTCGCGCAGGTCATCGATCTGCTCAACCAGCGTCGTCAACCGATCACCGCGGCCGAGCCGCGTCAACCAACCTGAGCCACAACGAATATCCGGCGGAACGGGAAGAAAGTCTTGCCGTCGAGCCGCGCCGGGTATGCCGCATCAAGCATCGGGATCAGCTCCTGCCGAAACTGCTCCCACTGTTCGTCGCTGAGGCGGCTCTTCACCGGCCGCAGCGCTGTGCCGGTGATCCACTCCAGCACCGGATGCTCGCCAGTCAATTCGTGGATATAGGTCGTCTCCCATGCATCGACGGTGCAGCCCGCGTCGCTGAGGAGCTCGGCGTATCCGGACGGGGAGTCGACCTGGCCCTCACGAAACGGAAAGTCCCGCAACGGCTCTGACCACTGTTCGCGGCGGGCGAGCTCGCGGACGGCCTGATGCGATGGCGCGTCGAAATTGCCCGGCACCTGCATCGCGATCCATGATCCTGCGGCGAGTTGGCCGGCCCAACGCACCAACAGCTCAGCGTGTACGGGCACCCACTGCAGGACGGCGTTGCTCAGCACGACATCGGTGTCGGGCCGCGGGGTCCAGGTCCGCACATCGCCGACGTAAGCGTCGACACCGCGTTCGCGGGCCGCGTCCACCATCTCCGGTGAGCTGTCCCACGCCTCGACGACGGCGTCCGGCCAGCGCTGCGCGAGGGTGACGGTGAGATTGCCAGGACCACAGCCGAGGTCGACCACACGGCGCGGCGCCTCGGCGCCGACCCGCGACAGCAGATCGAAGAACGGGCGACTGCGATGGTCGGCGAAGGCGAGGTAGACGTCTGGATTCCACATGACGCCAGTGTCGCACCCACTATCGAACCCACAGGTTCGCGGGACTGGACGGCGTGGTTCTTCGGGTCGCTCAACGCCGACAACTTCATCACAGTGGACAAGCCGGCCGGCTACGGTGCGGGCCGCGCTCGAAATCGTCTCCGACACATCGGTGATGGCCGTGGGCGGCTGGAGCGGTGACCCGGTTGCGACGCTGCACAGCGCGTCGCATACCCGCGAGATCGCCGGGTGGGTCGCGGCGCACTATCCCGGCACATTCATCGGTGGATCAACGGTCTACCACTTGGCCTGACCGCTAACATGCGGATGTGCCCGATTCGGACGCCACCCCGGTGGATACGCCGATCCGCGTTCCCGACGTTCCCGGCGCGGACGCCACCGCCCGTGGACTCCCCCGCCGCATCGACCTCACGCTGCGTCAACGGTTGATCGTCGATTCGTCGGCCGTGGCCGACATCGCGTTGCGCACCGGGATCGCATCGCTGCTCGGTGCCACGATGGTGCCGACGGTGCTCACGACCGCACTGCGACGGTCGGAGTCGCGCGCTGAACGCGACCATCTGCGTTTCTACGCCGAACTGGCCAGCGCGCAGGACCCAGAGCTGTCTTTTCCGGCACCCGCGTCAGAGCCGCGGATCTCGTCGCGGCCGGCCAATCCTGTCGCCGAGTGGATTGCCAAGGGCCACGTGCACAACATCCGGTTCAAGAGCAGCTTCGAGGCGGTCAACCCGGCCCTGCGCGAGCAGTGTCGCGGCTACGCCCGCAACAACGTGGTGCACGCCCAGCACTGGCGCCACGAAGACGGGCCGCATCCCACGCTCTGCGTGATTCACGGGTTCATGGGATCGCCATACCTGTTCAACGGCCTGTTTTTCTCGCTCCCGTGGTTCTACCGGTCGGGTTATGACGTGCTGTTGTATACGTTGCCATTCCACGGGGCACGCGCCGAAAAGGGCTCTCCCTTCAGTGGTTACGGCTACTTCGCGCATGGCTTCGCGGGTTTTGCCGAGGCGATGGCGCAGGCCGTGCACGACTTCCGTTCGCTGATCGACTATCTGGAGTTCACGGGTGTCGACCGGGTCGCGCTGACCGGCATGTCGCTGGGCGGATACACCTCGGCACTGATCGCCTGCGTCGACGACCGCATCCAGGCCGTGATCCCCAACGTTCCCGTCGTCACGCCGGATAGGACAGTCGACGAGTGGTTCCCCGCCAATTATGTGGTGCGCTTGCGCGATCTCATCGCAGGCACCGACGACGAGTTGGCCCACACCGCCACGAGGTACCCGTCACCGCTGAACTATCCCCCGCTGGTGCCAAAAGATCGGCGGCTGATCATCGCCGGGCTAGGCGATCGGCTGGCGCCGCCGGAGCAGGCCGAGTTGCTGTGGGAGCACTGGGACCGCTGCGCATTCCATTGGTTCCCGGGCAACCACGTGCTGCACATCAGCCAGCCGGACTACCTGCGCCGGATGACCCGGTTCATGCGCGATTTCATGTTCCAGTGAGCACGTCGAGCGCCGGCCGATGGCGTCCGCGCAGGGGTGTGAGGGCGCGGCAGTGTTGGGTTAGTCCTTGATCGCGCTGACCAGGCTGATGTTGCCGGTCATCATGCCCGACTCGGAGTTCGGGATCCGGAACAGGCCGGCCGAGCGAACGCAGCTGATAAGGCAACGGCGTCGCCACCGCCCACCAACCACGGGCACCGAACCACTCGCGCGCAGGCGCATACTGCTCGTTGTAGACGAGGGTGAAGAAGGTGCGGTCGTTTCCACCCGCGAGTTCCTCCTCCCGCTTGGCTTCGAATGCGGCGGCGTCCAACGGCACCGATTCCCCGACAGCGAGGTGGCTGCCCGGCGTGGCCAGTGAGTCGATGCCGGCGAACAGCTGGCGCTGCGCCGTCGCCGGCAGATAGATGAGCAGCCCTTCGGCGATCCAGGCCGACGGTTCGGACGGATCGAACCCACTGTTGCGCAACGCCTGTGGCCAATCGTTGCGCAGGTCGACAGCGACCTCCCTGCGCTCGGCGGTCGGCGCGTCGCCGCGCGCGGCCAGCGCCTCGCGTTTGAACTCGAGCACCCGCGGCTGATCCAGCTCGAAAACCACCGTCCCGTCCGGCCACGGCAGCCGATATGCGCGTGAGTCCAACCCCGCAGCCAGGATGACGATCGGCCGCCTGACAGCTCAGCCAGACTCGTTTCACGGCAAAAGGGTGGAATCTAGGTGAAGGTCGTACGCGCGCGTTTGATCGGATGCCGGTCCACCCGTCCGCTCTCGACGCGGCTTTCCAGCACGCCATAGCCGACGCCGGGCCGAGCAAGCTGCATGATCACGTTGGCGGGCCCTGCCAGCAGGGCCATCCCCATCAACCCGTCTTGAAAGCTCCGCGAGACGCCGGGACGTCGGCGGAAGGGTTGCGGGTTCACTTACCGCGCGTTCGACGTGTTGCAGCCGCTCACTGATCGACCTGACCCGCCTAACGGTAAATGTGAGAACGGATGTTTCCAGATATATTGCTCCCCCGGCACACGCGGTGTCAAGATGGAACAGATGGCTCAAGTGCGGCCCTACCGCGGCATCGAGGCGGCCGACCGGGTCGCCGACCGTCGCCGCCGCTTCCTGGAAGCCGGCCTGGACATCCTCGGTTCGGATCCCGACCTGTCCGAGCTGACGGTGCGCGGCATCTGCCGTCGGACCGGGGTGGCGCTGCGGTACTTCTACGAGAGCTTCACCGACAAGGACGATCTGGTCGCCGCGGTGTTCGACTGGGTGATCGCCGACATCGCAGCGACGACACAAGCAGCGGTCACCGCGGCGCCACTCAAGGAACAAAGCCGGGCAGGCATGGCCAACATCGTGCGGACGATCGCCGCGGACACGCGGGTGGGCCGTCTGCTGTTCAGCTCGCAGCTGTCAAATTCGGTTGTGCTGCGCAAGCGCGCGGAATCCTTCGGGTTGATGGCGATGCTGACGTTTCAGCATGCGGGCAGCTTGGGGGCGCAAGACAATCACCGCACCAAAGCGGCCGCACACTTTGTGGTCGGCGGCGTGACGCAGACCCTGACGGCGTGGCTGGCCGGCGACATCATGCTGGACAATGATCAGCTCGTTGATCGGCTGGCCGCGATTATCGACCAGCTAGCCGTACTTCCATTGCGAGACTGAAGCGGCTGCGATCCAGACCGGCGCGTCGTCGCAGACGTTTCAGTGTCGCGGCTCAGTGTCCGGCGGACACTCGAGGTCGACGGTCCACCGCCGTCTTCGGCGCCGTCTTGGTGTCGTTCTCGGTGAATTCCTTGGTCCAGCAGGCAAACTCGAGCGTGATGCCGTCCGGGTCGTGGAAGTAGAACGACCGAACGTACACGCCAGGGTGCACCGTCGGCGACACCTGCGCCTCGCTCTCGTCGTGGTTGAGCACCGGCCCGACGCGCACGCCCTTGTCTTTGAGCCGCTGCCGATACTCGTCGAACTTCTCCGCGGGCACGTGGAACGCAAGGTGGTTCATGGTGCTGACGGCGCTGACGATGTCACCGATGCCGGGGATCGCTTCCGGCGACGAAAGGCCCGGCACCCGATCAGGTGCATCGGCGAACCAGAAGAACGCAACGCAGTCGCCGTTGCCTGCGTCGAAGAAGAAGTGCTGTCCCATGCCGCCCGGCAGATCCAGCGACTTGATCAGCGGCATGCCAAGGACATTGCTGTAGAAGTCGACGGTGCGCACCATATCGGAGCAGACCAGCGCCACGTGGTTGATACCACCGAGCTCGAACTCGGAATTGGGATTGCTTGGCTTGATCACGTCGCGCCTCCTCGAACCTCTGGCCAAGAACGCAATCTGAATCTAACATCAGATTCAGGTTTGATCAATGGCCGAGGAGCCCTGTGACCGTCAGCCCCCGCGAGCAGTCGCCGACCCTGCGCGGCAGGCGAACGCAGGCCGCAATCGACGCCGCAGCCAGGGCGGTGATCGCGCGCAAAGGCATTTTGGCGACGACGATTTCGGACATCGCCGCCGAAGCAGGCAAGTCCACCGCCTCGTTCTACAACTACTACGACTCCAAGGAAGCGATGGTCCGCGAGTGGGCCGTGCGGTTCCGCGACGAGGCACGGGAACGCTCGCGTACAGCGGCAGAACCCGGCCTGACCAACTGGGAGCGGTCGTATCAGGCCGCGGCCGCCTATTGGAACACCTACCGCAACCGGCTGGCCGAGATCATCAGCGTCTCGCAGCTAGCCATGATCAGCGACGACTTCGCCGAATACTGGGCCGACATCTGTTCGTTGCCAATCGGATTGATCACACGGATGGTCAAACAGGCCCAGCGGCATGACTTCTGCGCCAGAGAGGACGACCCGCATCTAGTGGCGGTCGCCATGGTGTCGATGCTCAACCAGTTTTGCTACACACGACTGTCCGGCGACGCCGCGGCGGACGCCGTCGACGACGACGCGTGCATCACCACTCTGGCCAACATTTTCTACCGGACGATCTATCACAAGGAGGCCAGGCTGACATGACCAGAACCTCGGCGGCATCCGCGACACCCGGCGTCACCCGCGAATTCGTCGGGATGGACTCGCCCACGGCGCGGCGGGCCGGGTCTGGCGGGCATCCGTGCCAGGGGCTCTACCACCGCGGCGTCGGGCGCAAGCCGAAGGTCGCAATGATCGCCACGCACTATCAGATCGATTTCTCCGAGCACTACCTCGCCGACTACATCGCCACCCGCGGGATCGGTTTCCTCGGGTGGAACACCCGCTACCGCGGATATGAGAGCAGTTTCCTGCTCGACCACGCATTGGTCGACATCGGCGTCGGGGTGCGCTGGCTGCGCGAGGTTCAAGGCGTAGAAATCGTGGTTTTGCTGGGCAATTCCGGCGGCGGTTCGCTGATGGCGGCGTACCAGGCGCAGGCCCTCGACCCACACGTGACGCCGCTGGAGGGCATGCGGCCCGCGGCCGGACTGACCGACCTGCCGCCCGCCGACGGCTACGTGGCCAGCGCCGCGCATCCCGGTCGTCCGGACGTGCTCACCGCCTGGATGGATGCGTCGGTCGTCGACGAGAACGACCCCATCGCAACCGATCCCGAGCTCGACCTGTTCAACGAACGCAACGGTCCCCCGTACTCCAAAGAGTTCATCGAGCGCTACCGGTCGGCTCAGATCGGCCGCAACCACGCCATCACCGACTGGGTCGAGACGGAACTCAAGCGGGTGCATGCTGCGGGCTTCTCCGACCGCCCGTTCACGGTGCTGCGGACATGGGCGGACCCGCGGATGGTCGATCCGACGATCGAACCGACGAAGCGCCCGGCCAATATGTCGTATGCCGGCCTTCCGGCCAAGGCGAACCGCTCGGCCCACGGCATCGCCGCCGCCTGCACGCTGCACAACTGGCTGGGCATGTGGAGCCTTCGGCACGCTCAGACCCGAGCCGAACCACACCTGGCCCGCATCGAATGTCCCGCGCTGGTGATCAACGCGGAGCAGGACACGGGCGTGTACCCCAGCGACGCTAAGCGCATCTACGACGCGTTGGCCAGCACCGACAAATCGCAGCGGTCGATCGACACCGACCACTACTTCACCACTCCGGGCGCACGCAGCGAGAAGGCCGATACGATCGCAAAATGGATCGCGAAGCGGTGGCGCTGAGAGTCCTCGCACACTTTGTTCCTGGTGAGAAGGTCCTGGAATTCCTTGCACCAGAGACGGATTGGCTCGACATTCGGTACAGCGCCGAAGACGACGACAACACCTTCTACCGCGAGCTGCCTGAAGCCGAGGTGATCTGGCACGTGCTGCGGCCCATCTCGGGCCACGACCTCGAGCGGGCGCGACGCCTGCGGCTCGTGCACAAGTTGGGCGCCGGGGTGAACACCATCGACGTCGTCACCGCGACGCGGCTGGGCATCGCGGTGGCGAACATGCCGGGCGCGAACGCGCCCTCGGTCGCCGAGGGCACCTTGCTGCTGATGCTGGCCGCGCTGCGGCGGCTGCCCGCGCTGGACCGGGCGACCCGCGAGGGCAAGGGCTGGCCGTCCGACCCGAGCCTCGGCGAGACGGTGCGCGACATCGGCGGCTGCACGGTCGGGTTGGTCGGTTACGGAAACATCGCGAAGAGCGTCGAGTCCATGGTGGCCGCCATGGGTGCCCAGGTGTTGCACACCAGCACCCGCGACGACGGCCATCCCGGCTGGCGTTCGTTGCCCGACCTGCTCGCCGCCAGCGATATCGTGTCGCTGCACCTGCCGCTGACCGAACGAACCGCGGGCATGCTCGACCGCGCTGCCCTGGCCCGGATGAAGCCCGACGCGGTGCTCGTCAACACATCACGCGGTGGCGTGGTCGATGAGGGTGCGCTGGTCGACGCACTGCGAACCGGCGGGTTGGCCGCGGCGGGCCTGGACGTGTTCGCCGTCGAACCAATTCCGGCCGACAATCCGCTGCTCGGCCTGGACAACGTGGTGCTGACCCCACATGTCACCTGGTACACCGCCGACACCATGCGGCGCTACCTGGAATACGCGGTCGACAACTGCCGCCGGATCAGGGATGGGCGGGAGTTGGCCAACGTGGTCAACGGGTAGGCTAACGCCCAACCGACCGGTTAATAGGGAAGGCCCGCCACGAAGAGGTAGCTATGCCCATCGCGATCACTCCTGAACACAACGACCTGGCCGATTCGGTGCGGTCCCTGGTGGCGCGAGTGGCGCCGTCGGAGGTCCTGCACGAAGCCCTCGAAACCCCCATCCCGAACCCGCCGCCGTATTGGAAGGCCGCGGCCGAGCAGGGTTTGCAGGGCGTGCACCTGGCGGAATCCGTTGGTGGACAAGGCTTCGGCATTCTCGAACTGGCCATCGTCTTGGCCGAGTTCGGCTACGGCGCGGTGCCCGGCCCGTTCGTCCCGTCGGCGATCGCCAGCGCGCTTATCGATGCGCACGACCCCGACGCCAAGCTGCTCAACGACCTGGCTTCCGGCGACGTGATCGCCGCCTACGCGATCGACTCCGGACTCACCGCCACCCGACACGGCGACGGCCTGGTCATCCGCGGCGAGGTGCGGGCGGTTCCCGCCGCGGCGCAGGCGTCGGTGCTGGTGCTGCCGGTCGCCATCGACAGCGGTGAAGAGTGGGTGATCCTCGATGCCGACCAGGTGGAGATCGAGCCGGTGCAGAGCATCGATCCGCTTCGCCCACTGGCCCACGTGCGCGCCAACGCCGTCGAGGTCGGCGACGACCGCGTGTTGAGCAACCTGAGCCGGACTCTGGCGCGGGCGCTGATGTCCACGCTGCTCTCCGCCGAGTCCATCGGCGTCGCGCGCTGGGCCACCGAGGCCGCCTCGGCGTACGCCAAGATCCGCGAACAGTTCGGCAGGCCCATCGGCCAGTTCCAGGCCATCAAACACAGGTGCGCCGAGATGATCGCCGACACCGAGCGCGCCACCGCCGCGGTATGGGACGCCGCCCGCGCCATCGACGAGTACCGCGAAACCGGCTCGGACGACAGCGCTTTCGAGTTCGCCGCCGCGGTCGCCGCGACACTGGCGCCCGCTGCCGCGCAGCACTGCACCCAGGATTGCATCCAGGTGCACGGCGGCATCGGCTTCACCTGGGAGCACGACACCAACGTCTACTACCGCCGCGCCATAATGCTTGCCGCCTGCTTCGGCCGCTCCGCGGACTACCCGCAGCAGGTGGTCGACGTCGCGACGAGCACCGGGACGCGCAAGATCGACATCGATCTGGACCCGGAGACCGAGAAGCTGCGGGAGGAGATTCGCGCGGAAGTCGCTGCTCTCAAAGCGATTCCGCGTGAGGAGCGCAACGTCGCGATCGCCGAGGGCGGTTGGGTGATGCCCCACTTGCCCACGCCATGGGGCCGCGCGTCGAGCCCGATCGAGCAGATCATCATCGCCCAGGAATTCACCACTGGCCAGGTGCGCCGCCCCACGATGGGCATCGCGGCGTGGATGATCCCTTCGGTCGTCGCATTCGGCACGGAGGAGCAGAAGCAGCGCTTCCTGCCGCCGACGTTCCGCGGCGAGATGATCTGGTGCCAGCTGTTTTCCGAGCCGGGCGCCGGTTCGGACCTGGCGAGCCTCACCACCAAGGCCACAAAGGTCGACGGTGGTTGGCGGATCACCGGCCAGAAGATCTGGACCACGGCTGCGCAGCTGGCGCAGTGGGGCATGCTGCTGGCCCGGACGGACCCCAGCGCTCCGAAACACAACGGCATCACCTACTTCCTGCTCGATATGAACAGCGAGGGCGTGGAGGTCAAGCCGTTGCGGGAGCTGACCGGAAACGCGATGTTCAACACCGTCTTCATCGACGACGTGTTCGTCCCGGACGAGCTGGTGCTGGGCGAGGTCAACCGTGGCTGGGAAGTCAGCCGCACAACGCTGACGGCCGAGCGGGTGTCAATCGGCAACAGCGAGGCGCCCTTCCTGGCCAACCTGAACGGTTTCGTGGAGTTCATCCGCGACGGGCACTTCGACCAGATCGGCCAGAACCATGCCGGCCGGCTGATCGCCGAAGGCCACGCCGCCAAGCTCCTCAACATGCGATCGACCCTGCTGACGCTGGCCGGTGGCGACCCGATGCCTGCCGCAGCGATCTCCAAACTGCTGTCGATGCGCACGGGGCAGGGCTACACCGAATTCGCGGTGACGTCGTTGGGCACCGACGGCGCAATCGGCGATCCCGACCAGCTCGCAGGCCAGTGGACGCAGATGCTGCTGGCCAGCCGCGCCACTACGATTTACGGTGGCACGTCGGAGGTGCAGCTCAACATCATCGCCGAGCGGCTGCTGGGACTGCCCCGCGACCCGTAAGAGGGAGGACCGCCCACGAGCGGTGACGTCACGCTGCGCCAGCTGCGCTACTTCGCCGTGCTGGGCGACGAGCTGAACTATCGGCGCGCCGCGGAAAGGCTGTTCATCACGCAGCCCGCCCTGTCGACCGCGATCAAACAGCTCGAGCATCAGCTCGGCGTCATGCTGTTCACTCGCACGACCCGTGAGGTGGCGCTGACGGAACTGGGCCAGGCCTGGTTGCCGAAGGTGCGCGACGCGCTGCATGGCGTTGACGATGCGGTCGACGACTTGATCGCGCTCTCGGCGCACTACCGCCGGATCCGGCTGGGCTACCTGATCGGCACCGGAGCGGACCTGCTGTTCCGGCTGGTGCGGCACTTCGAAGCCGCATATCCGGAAATCACTCTGGAGCCAAGGGAATTCGACTTCTCCGATCCGACGGCAGGCCTGGCCGACGGCACCACCGAGGTGGCGATCATCCGGCCGCCCGTGGATCTGCCTGATCACCGGATCTTCATCCTCGACGCCGAGGACTGGGTGGCCTGCCTCCCACGGGATCACCCGCTGGCGGGTCGGTCCGAGCTCGCGATCTCCGAGCTGCTCGACGACCCCATCGTCGTCGCGCCTACCACCGCAGGCAGGTGGCGTGACTACTGGATGGCGATGGACGCACGCGGCGGCAAGCCGCCCACCATCGCCGCCGTCGCCGCGACCTACGAAGAGGAGACCACGACCATCGCGCGCGGGCTCGGCATCAGCTTCACCAGCGCGGCCAGCGCGCGGCTGTACAACCGACAGGGCATCGCCTACGTGCCGATCGTCGACCGGCCGCGCAGCTACACGGCGCTCGCCTGGCACCCGGCGGGCCTCAGCCGTGAGGCGGCGCAGCTGGTGCGGCACGTCCGCGAGGAATGGAGCTTTGGCGAGGGCCAGGCGATCGAACGGCCCGCGACGTACCTCTGAACGTTTTGATAAAGAACGGTTATCAGTAGATCAGAAACTGGAACTTCCGCGACTGTGCGCGGCGGGGTTTGCTGTGAACACCGATCGACCCATCTGCGCTGGAGAAATCATGACCGACGTCGCACCCGCCACTGGCGCGAAGGTACCGCCCCCGGCCAACGCCGAGGACGCCAAACTCGCGGAGTTCGGCTACACCCAGAGACTCGACCGCTCCGTCGGAACGCTGGCATCGTTTGCGATCGGGTTCGCCACCATCAGCGCGACCACCGCGGTGTTCACCGGCTTCGGCGCGGGCTACTTCACCGCGGGAGCCCCATTCGTGTGGACCCTTCTCCTGGCCGGCGCGGTGTTTGCGTTGTGGGCGTTCATCGCCGCCGACCTGACGGCCAAACTTCCACTCGCCGGCTACTCCTACCAGTGGATCAGCCGCATCAACGGGCCGGACCTGGGTTTTTTCACCGGATTCATCGCGTTGATGGGCTGGGTCTGCGGCATGACCGGCGTCGGCTTCATCCTGTCCGGCTACCTCGGCGGGCTGTTCGGCTGGAACATGAGTCAGTCCGCCCAGATTCTGCTCGCAATCGGCGTGGTGTTCCTGTGCGTGCTTATCAACATCTACGGTGTCCGGTTCGCCACCATGGTCAACAACATCGGTGTAAGCCTGGAATTGGTCATCACGGTCGGCGCAACCGTGCTCGTCGCGGTCATCGCGTTTTCGTCGCCCGATCATCACCAACCGTTCTCGGTGCTCTTCACTGGCGGCGAGTCGGGCGACAAGAGCTCGTACCTGCTGGCGTGGCTGGCCGCAGCGCTCGGGCCGTTCTTCGGCCTGATCGGCGTGGAGTCCGGCGCCGACGTGGCCGAGGAGACCAAGAACGCCCGATACGTCGTGCCGCGCACGATGTTCTACGCGCTGGTCACGTCCATTGTGATCGAGCTGCTGATGTACATCGTATACGTGCTCGCGATCCGCGACGTCCACGCGGTTGAGGCCAATACCGCTGCCCCCATCGAGGAGATCATCAACCAACAGGCAGGCTCCGCCATCACGAAAATCGTTGTCGCCGTTGCCTTGACGAATATCTTGGCGTGCCTGCTGGCCAACATTCTGGTGGCGACGCGGCTGACGTACTCGATGGCACGCGACAACATGCTGCCGTTCTCAAACGTCTGGCGGCACGTCTCCGCGAAGACCAAGACGCCGACGTACGCGGTGGTCGGTCTCGGCTGCTTGTCGACCGCGTTGCTGTTGTCGGCGCTCGTCAATGAGGCGGCGTTCAACTACATCATCGGCATCGCGTCGCTGCTGTTCTTCTTCGTCTACATCCTGCAGACCATCGGCTTGCTGGTTGGCTACCGCAAGGGCACCATCCCCGCGCCCGAGCCCGGCACCTTCGACCTGGGCCGGTGGCGGCTGCCGCTCTACGTCACTGCGCTGGTGGTGTTCCTCGCGGTCGCCGTCGCCCTGCTCTTCCTGCCGCAATTCACCAGCAACAAGTGGGTCTTCCTCGGCGTGGTCGCCGTCGCCGCTGCGTGGTGGGTCACCGGCGTCCGGTCACGGTTGAGTCGCGGCGATGCCGGATCCGACTATGCCAAGACCCACTGATCTGAATTCCACTCTCTACCAGAAGGATTGCGTAACATGACTACCACTGATCTCGGCAACAGCAACCTCGTCGCCGTCGAACCGGGCGCCATCCGGGAGGACACCCCACCCGGTTCGGTGATCCAGTACAGCGACTACGAGCTGGACACCTCGAGCCCGTACGCTGGCGGAGTGGCGTGGATCGAAGGCGAATACGTCCCGGCGTCGGAGGCGCGGATCTCGATCTTCGACACCGGCTTCGGCCACTCCGATCTGACCTACACGGTCGCCCATGTGTGGCACGGCAACATCTTCCGGCTCGGCGACCACCTGGACCGGCTCCTCGACGGGGCACGCAGGCTGCGGCTCGAGCCCGGATACAGCAAGGAGGAGCTGGCCGAGATCACCAAGCACTGCGTGGCCATGTCGCAGCTGCGAGAGTCGTTCGTCAACCTGACGGTCACCCGCGGGTACGGAAAGCGCAAGGGCGAGAAGGATTTGTCCAAGCTCGCGCACCAGGTGTACATCTACGCGATCCCGTATCTGTGGGCATTCCCGCCGCATGAGCAGATCTTCGGCACTACGGCGATCGTCCCGCGTCACGTGCGGCGCGCCGGCCGCAACACCGTCGATCCGACGATCAAGAACTATCAGTGGGGCGACCTGACCGCCGCGAGCTTCGAGGCCAAGGACCGCGGCGCACGTACCGCGATCCTGATGGACGCCGACAACTGCGTTGCCGAGGGCCCGGGTTTCAACGTAGTTATCGTCAAGGACGGCAAGATCGCATCACCCTCACGAAATGCATTGCCCGGCATTACCCGCAAGACGGTGTTCGAGCTTGCAGATGCCATGGGTATCGAGGCGGCCCTGCGCGACGTCACCAGCCACGAACTGTACGACGCGGACGAGTTGATGGCGGTCACCACGGCCGGCGGTGTCACTCCGATCAACACACTGGACGGCGAGCCGCTCGGCGACGGTACACCGGGACCGGTGACGGTAGCGATCCGCGACCGGTTCTGGGCGCTGATGGACGAACCGTCACCGTTGATCGAGGCGATCGACTACTGAATGGTTGCGTTGAAACAGGTCTACCATCGAAATAGTTAGGTAGTCGCTCGTCGTTAGCAGTGATATGAGCACCTTCGCACGACCCATTGTGCGTCTTGTTGTTACCGGTGCAGCAGCGCTCGCCCTTCTAATCGCGCCGACCGCCCTGTTCGCGGACAGCGCGCCGCGGGCGTCGGCGCAACCTTGCTACAACGGCGTCATCCCGTGGGCTCCGTACGTTCCGAGCTGCACGCTTCCCGGACCGCAAGGCCCGCGGGTCCGTGGGACGGCGCCCGATGCGAACGCGATCATCGCCTGCCGGAACCATCCTGGGTGCCTGTCCTGGTATGTGAACGGACCGTGGTGATCACAAAGGGGTTTTCATGACCCACGACGTTGAGAAGCGGTTCGACCGACCCGGCACGTTCCACGAGGCCGCCATGTATGTGGGCGCGGTGGTGCTGGCGGCGGGCGCCGTGTTCGCGGTGTATGCCTTCACCGCGCGGGACTCGGTGGTGGTTGCGTCGCTCGTCCCGGCGATCCTGCTGGCCGGTGGGATCGGCGCGTTCGTCAAGACCTACCGGGTGTGGAAGGAACAGGGCGCGTGGCCGGCGTGGCAGGGCGCGGGATGGTTCCTGCTCACGTTGATGCTGGTGTGCCTGTCCATTCCGGGCGCCGCGATTTTGGCCTAGGGCGAGCAGACACGAAAGCACCCGACACGCCGAGGATTTGGAGACTTTTCCGTCTGTTGGCGGTGTTTTAGTCCACGTCGATGTCGCGGAGCTCGCGCTTGAGCACCTTGCCGGTCGGGTTGCGTGGCAGCTCGTCGAGGAAGATCACCTCGCGTGGCACCTTGTAGCGCGCCAGGTGCTCGCGCACATAGGTCTTGATGTCGTCCTCGCCGATGCTGGCGCCGTCGGTCTTGACCACGAACGCGCGCAGCCGGTGCCCCCACTCCTTGTCCTCCACGCCCAGCGCGGTGGCCTCGACGACCTCGGGGTGGCCGCTGATCAAATCCTCGACCTCGGCCGGGAAAACATTCTCTCCGCCGGACACGATCATCTCGTCGTCGCGTCCGCTGACATACAGCAGACCTTGCTCGTCGAAATAACCGACGTCGCCCGACGACATCAGGCCGTCGATGATCTGCTTGTGGCCGCCGCCGGTGTAGCCCTCGAACGGGAAGAAGTTCCCCACGAAGATGCGGCCGACCTCGCCCTGCGGCAACTCGTTGCCGTTGTCGTCGAGGATCTTCACCTTCACACCCTTGACCACGGGTCCGACGGTGGCCGGATTGATCGACAGATCCTTGGGCCGCGCGATGGTGGCGAACGCGATCTCCGTCGACCCGTACAGGTTGTAGATGACCGGACCCAGCTCCTTGAGCGCACGGGTGGCCAGTTCGGCGCCCAGCTGCGAGCCGGACACGAACACGATCCGCAGCGACGACAGATTCGGCTTGCGCTCCATCGCGTCGAGCGCATCGAGGATGCGCGACAACATGACCGGAACCACGACCATCGCGGTCACCTTATGCTTCTCGATGTCGGCCAACACTGTGGGAGGTTTGAAGCGGCGCCGCAACACCAGCGTCGTGCCAAGCATCATCGCGATGGTGGCGTGCAGGAAGCCAAGCGCGTGGAACATCGGCGCAGGCAACGACGTGACCTCACCGGATTTGAATGGTACATGCGACAGCACACCACCGATCGGTGCAAGTGTCGGCGGCGTACTTCTGTTGGCGCCCTTGGGAGTTCCTGTGGTGCCGCTGGTCAAGATGATGATCGACGAACGCCTCGTCGCCTTGGGTGCGGGCTTGCCCGAGTTGCGGGCGACGAGATCTTCCAGCGTCTCGTCGGTGCTGCCCGACGGTTCGTCCTTGTCGGGGTTCTTGCCCAGCGCGCGCAGCTTGCCCAACTCGGGGTCCGCCTTGGACACGGCCTGGAAGTACTCGTCGTCGTAAATGATCACCTTGGCGCCCTCGCGTTCGGCGACCTCTTTGATCTGCGGTCCGGAGAACTCGCTGTTGAGCAGGATGATGCGCGCGCCGGTGCGGGCCGCCCCGCACACCGCGATCAGGAACCACCGATGGTTTCGGGCCAGGATCGCCACCCCGTCACCCCCCTTGACCCCCATTGCCAGCAGCCCGTTGGCGACCGCGTGCGCCGCGTCGTCGAACTCCTTGAAGGTGATCTCGCCGTCGTCGTCGACGATCGCGGTGCGGTTAGGGGTGCGGCGCGCGTTGAGCGCAGGGATCATGCCGAATTCGCCCCAGCGCCGGATGTCGGCGACCATCGCGGCGATAATTTGCGGCGGCTCGAGCTTGAACGCGCCGGCCTCCATCATTTTGAAGAGGTAGTGCAGTTCTGCGGTCCCTCGCTCGGCGTATTGCTGGGCTTTGGCGACTGCCTGCAACGGAAGATCGGTCAGCTTGGGCATGAGCCCACAATATGTGACGGCCGTCTCACCGCGGCCGGGAAATTACCATGACAATATGCCCGCTCCGCTGT
This sequence comes from uncultured Actinomycetota bacterium, assembly GCA_963770125.1. Classification (GTDB taxonomy): domain Bacteria; phylum Actinomycetota; class Actinomycetes; order Mycobacteriales; family Mycobacteriaceae; genus Mycobacterium. The sequence goes on from CAVYPI010000026.1 coordinate 43,520, forward strand.
ACCTGGAGGTCGACGGTCAGCAGGTCGCCATCACGAACCCCGAGAAGGTCGTCTTCCCTGACGTCGGGGTCACCAAGATGGACCTGATGCTCTATTACTGCGACGTCGCCGAGGGGGCGCTGCGCGGTGTGAGAGACCGGCCGATGATCCTCAAGCGGTTCGTCAAGGGCATCACCGAAGAGGCCGTCTTCCAGAAACGTGCACCGGAGAAGCGGCCCGATTACGTCGACGTCGCCGAGCTCAAGTACGCGTCGGGCACCTCGGCCAAGGAGGCCGTCATCCACAACGCGGCCGGCCTCCTTTGGGCGGTCAACATGGGCTGCGTCGACCTCAACCCGCACCCGGTGCGCGCCGACGATCTCGCTCATCCAGACGAACTGCGCGTAGACCTCGACCCGATGCCAGGCGTGCAGTGGCGGCAGATCGTCGACGTCGCCCTGATCGCGCGCGAGGTGCTCGAGGAGCATGGCCTTACGGCCTGGCCGAAGACGTCGGGATCCCGTGGCTTTCACATCTATGCCCGCATTCAGCGGCGGTGGCCGTTCAAGTTCGTCCGGCTGGCGGCGCAGACGGTTGCCCGAGAGGTGGAACGTCGGGCCCCGGAATTGGCGACTGCACGGTGGTGGAAGGAGGAGCGCGAAGGCGTGTTCGTCGACTTCAACCAGAACGCGTTCGACCGCACCGTCGCCTCGGCATACTCCGTTCGGGCCACACCGGACGCCCGGGTATCGACGCCGCTGTTTTGGGACGAAGTCGCCGACTGCAAACCTGAGGACTTCACGATCGCCACGGCGCCCAAACGCTTCGAAGACTACGGAGATCCATGGGAGGGCATGGACGATCACGCAGGCACGCTGGACGCGCTGCTCGATCTGGCCGACCGGTTGGGACCGGCAGAGAAGGCGCCGAGGGGTGCCAAAAAGGGGACCGGCCGCCGTCAGTCGGTGATGCCGCTAATCGAGATCGCCCGCACCAAGACCAAAGACGAGGCGATGGCGGCGCTCGATCAATGGCGCGAACGTTACCCGTCAGTAGCCGAAAAGCTCCAGCCTGCAGACATTTTGGTGGACGGCATGCGGGGACCCAGTTCGATCTGGTACCGGATCCGGATCAACCTGCAGCACGTACCGGAGGACCAGCGGCCTCAACAGGAGCCGCTGCTGGCCGACTACAACCCGTGGGAAAGCTATTCGGGACCGCAGTGGTTGCGCCGTGAGTGAGCAGTTTGCTGACCGGTCCAAAATCGGTTCTTAATAAAGTATTAGCCGTTACTCCCAGTTGCCTTATATCGACTCGGTACCGTCGGTGTCAGGTCGGCGATCGAGGGGAGGCTGCAGATGTACGGCAATCCGGCATTCGACTGCGGCGGCGTCCAGATCCGAGCGTGCAGCCGCCAGTTGGCCACCGTGGTGACGATCACCGGCGATCTCGACGACGCGAACCTCGGCAAGGTCAGCCAGTACACCAGGCGCTTCGTCCTGCGGGAGAAGCCGGTTGTGCTGGACCTGAGCGGAGTGAATTCCGCTACTCCGCAAATCGTTTCGCTGTTGTGCGACATCGACGACGCATGCAGCGCCGCCGGGGTCGAGTGGTCGTTGATCGCGAGCCAACCGGTTAGCCGCGCGGTACGCATTTTCGACGACCGGGTTGAGCTGCCGACGGTCGCATCCGTCGCTGACGCACTCACCCATTTCGCCGACGCCATGCTGGAACGCCGTCGGCTCCTTCCGCTCCTCACAAAGAGCGCCTAGAGACAGGATCGATCAGAGTGCTTCTCGACGTTCGTTGGCTGGCCTTTCTGGTGCATGGCCGGCACAAGCGGCGTGCGCGGCCCCTGGCGCTGACGGCCCGCTGATCTCGCCATAGCTGACTAGGATCGCTGCCCATGTCGGGTAGTTGGGCGGCGATGCTCGGCCAGCTCATTCCGCTGGCGGTGGTGGTCGCGATGTCGCCACTAACGATCATCCCGGCAATCGTGCTGGTGCTGCAGTCTGATCGCGCCCGACCCACCGGCCTGGCGTTTTTGTCTGGCTGGCTAGTCGGGCTGGCGGCAACGACGGCCGTGTTCGTGCAGTTGCCCCGCCTGCTCGAGGGGCTCGATCGACCTGCGCCGACCTGGGCGGGATGGGTGCGTGTCGCGGTCGGCATCGCCCTGGTCGCGCTCGGCGTCTGGCGGTGGCTGACCCGTCACCGGGTCACCCAGCAGCCTGCGTGGCTGAACCGGCTGAGCAGGATGACACCCATCGGTGCCTGCGCAATCGGGGTGGGCCTGATTCTGATCAATCCCAAGGTGCTCGTGATCAACGCAACAGCGGGTTTGATGATCGGCACCGCGTCGTTGAGCGAGCCAGGCACCTGGTTGGCCGTCGCGTATTACACCGCGGTCGCGGGTTCGACGGTCCTGATTCCGATACTCGCATACGCCGTCGCCGGTGGGCGCGTGGATCATCAACTCGAGCGGCTGAAGCAGTGGATGGAACGACAGCACGCCGTCCTGATGGCCGGCTTCCTGGCGGTCGTTGGCTTGTTGTTGGCGTACACAGGGATTCGTGCGCTATAGGTCTGACCGTCGGCCGAGAATGGCCGAAACCGCTTGACACAGCACCGTGTCGGGGTCGGCCGGCAAGGTGTCGACGCGCCACCCGACGACATCGTCGGGGCGAACCAACAGTGCTGCTTCGGGTGTGAGCCCGGTGCTCGCGGCCCATTGGCCATCGATATCCACGACGTCGCCGTGAGCGCCGATGCGGTGGACGGTGACCGGCACGCCAAGTGCGTCGGATGCAGAAGCGGCGGCCGCGCACCAGGGGGCTCCGGCATCGCCTGCCAGCACCGTGAACCCGGGGCCGACCAGATCGAGAGTCGAAACGCGGTAGGAACCCCGGCGCAGCCACGAGTGCGGGACGCGGGTACCGGGTTGTCCTCGTAACTCGTCGACGAGCAGCAATGCGCTGGGATCAGCGGTCACCGGATCGCCCGCCACCACCGCGGTGGACCGGTACTGATAACCGATGAGCAGATTGAACATTGGCGCCTCTTCGTCGGGCGGCAATCCCGGTGCTTCGCTATCCAACCCGAGCACTTTGAGCGTCGGTCCCGTCAGCGATTGCCGAGCGCTGAACCTCCCAACCGGGTGACGTTCAGCGTGGAAGGTGTCGAGCAACGACGGTTCTGCTGTGCCGTCTATTACTGCGGCCAGCTTCCATGCCAGGTTGTGCGCACTCTGGATCGCGGTATTGGCGCCGCCGGCCTTGAACGGGGGCATCGTGTGCGCCGAATCACCGACGAGAAATACTCTTCCACAACGGAATTGGTCAGCAACCTGCTCATAGGGCTGCCATGGAGCAACGTGCAGAACCTCGATGTCGACGTCTTCGCCGACGGCATCGCGGATCAATGCACGGCATCGTTGCGGGGTGAAGTGCATAGCCGTTTCGCCTTTGTCGGGATAGTAGGTAGTGATGAACATGCCGCGGTCATCGAAGTCGGAAACGAATATCCCCTGCACTGACGGGTTTTCGATCTGCACCGCGTCCCCGTCGCCGAGCTCCGGCACAAACACGCGCCACGGGGCGCGGAAGTATACGAACACCACATAGATCGGTAGCGGGCCATAGCCGGAGGTGGTGACGCCGAGCATCTGGCGGACCGGGCCGTGCACGCCGTCGGCCGCGACGAGAAAGTCTGCGCGAACCGTTTCGAGTTCTTGGGAGTCGGGTTCGCGCAGGACCGCGGTCACGCCCGAGTCGTCCTGTTCGATGGACAGCAGCTCCGTGCCATATCGTGCCTCGCTCCCGTGTTCCCGGGCATAGGCCAGCAGGATCGGTTCCAGCTTGCTCTGCGGGCAGTATTGCGCAGCAGGCTCGGGACTGAGGTCGGCCATGCCGGCGAAGATGGCGTCGACGTCCAGCGCTTGTCGTTGCTCTGAGCTGTTGAGTGTCGGCTTGACCACCATGGAGGAGACCCCATCGGCGACGGCGTGGACTTCGTCGCCGATGCCGAGTCCGCGAAGGATTTCCAAGGTGCGGAAGCTCAAGTTGCGGGCTTTCGGATAGATGAAGACCTCATGCCGCTTCTCCACCAGAAGCGATGGGATCCGGTGTTTGGCGAGTAGTGCGGACGCGGCAAGCCCTCCGACGCCCGCGCCGACGATGAGCACGGGGATACGACTCAGATTCATACGATCGCCCCCTCCGTGTCGGATTAGACGGAACTGAATAGTTCCGTGTAAGGTGATTGTGCGCCGCGAAGCGTGTCAGCGCAAGGGCCTTAGTTGCCGGTCGATCCGGTCGCCAACGGCAGGATCACGTCCTCGAGAACGCGTCGGACAAAGACACGGTCGATCGGCCGGCCCGTGATCGCCCTGATGACGTTCAACCCGAGCGCGGCGTCGGCGATCAGGGCGACGTCGCGGCCCGCCGGGATTTCGCCACGGGCGACGGCGTTGTCGAGCACGGCGCCGATCATCCGACGCGGCTGCGACAGGACCAGTTCGTCCAGCGCCGCCGCCAGAACCGGATCGTGGGTGGCGGCCGTGGCCACGCCGATGACCACCTTCATAGTGCCCACGTCGGCCTCATCCAGATCGGGGAAAGCGGCGATCAGTGCGTCGATGTCGCCGTGGAGGCTGCCGGTGTTGGGCGGCTGAACCGAACCGAGGCCGCGTCGCCAATGAGCGATCGCGTCGGCCACCACCGTGGCCTTTGAGGGCCAGCGGCGATAGATCGCCGCCTTGCCGACTCGCGCGCGCGATGCGACGTCGTCCATGCTCATCTGGTCGTAGCCGCGCTCGGCGAGCCCCTCGAGCACCGCTCCGAGGATTGCCCCGTCCAGCGATCGATCGAAGCGAGCGGGATTGCGTGCGCGTTGGCTTCGTGACGCGCGTGTGGATTCACTCATTACTCGGAACTTTACAGTTCCGTGAATCTCCGGCCCAGCAGCACGCGCCCGTTTTGGACGAACTGCGGTCGGGTACGCGACGATCATGACCACAATCGACCGGCCAGGCACTCACGAGGTCGGGCGTGCCGGGCGCATAGCGAACTGGACCCTTGCCCTGGCCACGCTCCCGGGCGCTGTCGCCGTGGTCGTGTTCGCCTACATGCAGGTTCTCGGCTCGGCGGGCTGCAGTGACCAGACATGTCCGCGACGAGGCCCCGGCGAGCTGGGTTTCACGCTCATCGAGTACGGCATTCCCATCGTCGCGGTTGTCACGGTCGCGCTGTCGTTCTTCACCGCACGACGCCGCGGCGGGATTCTCGTTCCGGCAGTTGCGTGGCTGCTGTTGATCGCGGCCTTTGTCGTGCTTGTCTTTTCGTTTACGCCGACCGGATAGCCGCTATCTGATAGGCAGTCCAGTGATCGCTCTGCCCATGACGAGCCGTTGAATTTCGCTGGTGCCCTCGAAGATCGTGAAGATCTTCGCGTCCCGGTGCATACGCTCTACCGGGTAATCACGCGTATAGCCGTTACCGCCCAGGATCTGGATCGCCTCATCGGTCACGTAGACGGCGGTCTCGCTTGCCACGAGTTTGGCCATGGATCCTTCGGCGTTGGTGAAGGGCTTGTTGTTACGTGGCATCCAGCCGGCGCGCCACACCAGCAGCCGTGAAGCATCGATACGCGACTTCATGTCGGCCAGCTTGAAGGCAACCGCTTGGAAGTCGGCGATCTTGCGCCCGAACTGTTCTCGCTGCTGTGCGTACTCCAGCGCGTACTCATACGCTGCGCGGGCGACCCCGAGCGCCATCGCGCCGACGCTCGGCCGTGTCCGTTCGAACGTCTTCATCGCCGCTTGGCCTGCGGCACTGTGGCCTTCCCGGCTGCGAGCGACTCGCTCGTCGAACTTGTCCTTACCGCCGACGATCAGACGACCGGGGATCCGGACGTCCTCGAGGATCACCTCAGCGGTGTGCGAAGCCCGAATTCCGTGTTTCTTGAACTTCTGTCCCTGTTCTCGAGTTTCGCAGTTTGATCAGTGTGGCTCGTGTGAATTGTGGGGCGTTTGTGACGTGATCGGCGTGTCGCCGTGATCCGGTCGTAAGCATGACGAAGCATCGGCGGGTGTGGATGAAAGTTCAACGCTGATGCGAGGTTCGCCGATGCTTCCGTCGCCGACCTTACCCGCTACCTGGCGCGGTCTGTTGGAGATGTTCCGTCCCGCGTTTCGCCGGTCGCGGACGTTCGGGTTGTTCGTGCTGCTGGCTACCGGGCTGGTCGCGCAGGCCGCGCGACGGACGGTGGTGGGCATGCTGGTGGGCGCCGGGGTGGCTGCGGTGGTGTCGTTTCACGCGTGCTGCCGGTTCTTCTCGCATCACCGCTGGGACGTGGATCGGATCGGGCTGGTGCTGGCCCGACTGATCGTGGATCGGCTGCTGGATGCGGGTGCGCCGATCGTTGTGGTGGTCGACGACACGCTGTTCCGCCGCTGGGGGCCGAAGGTGTTCGGCGCGTTCTGGACCCACGACGGGTCCGGGGAGGATCCCAACGCGCTCGGCCGTGGCAACCGGTGGGTGATCGCCGGGATCCTCGTGCGGCTGCCGTTCGGTGCGCATCCGGTGTGCTTGCCGGTGCTGTTGCGACTCTGGCGCGGCCGGGGCACCGCGTCCCCGGTCCAGTTGGCGCGTGAGCTGATTCTGCTTCTCGCCCAGGAGTTTCCGGACAGGTTTATCCACGCGGTCGGCGACGCGGCCTACCACGGCAGGGCGCTGCTGGTCGAGCGCACCACCGTCACCACCCGGCTGCCGGCCAACGCCGCGCTGTCCGCACCCGCCCCACCCCGCACCGGCAAACGCGGCCGCCCCCGGTTGAAGGGCCACCGGCTCGGCACCCCGGCCGAGATCGCCGCGGCCGCGACCTGGCGGCCGGTCACGGTCTCGCGCTACGGCCGCCGCGACACCGTTGAGATCACCGTCATCGATTCGATCTGGTACGGCGCGTTCGGCAACACCGAAGGCCGCACCGTCCTCGTCCGCGAGCCCGGTAGTGAAAAGGTCATGGCGATCTTCACCGCCGACACCACCAGTGACACCGAGACCGTGGTCGCCCGCTACGCCGACCGCTGGCCGATCGAGGTCGCCATCGCCGGCGGCAAACAACTGCTCGGCATCGGCCAGGCCCGCAACCGGCTGCAGCGCGCGGTGGAGCGCACCGTGCCACTGAGCTTCTGCGTCTACAGCCTCGTCGTGGTCTGGTACACGCTGCACGGCTACCACCCCGACGACCTCACCGGCCGCCGCGCCGATCAGCCCTGGTACTCGCACAAGGACGACATCGCCTTCGAAGACATGCTCGCCAAGCTTCGCAGAAGCCTTGTCGCAGCACGAATTACGGGCGTTGACGCAGCTCAGCCCGATCCCCGTAAATACCGCGACTACGAACTGGCCTGCGCGGCAGTCGCCGCGTAACTGCGAAAGTCGAGCCCTGTTTGAACCCCGGCGTATTCGGCGGGATGATGAAGGTGGCTTGCCCGCGGCTACCGAGCTCGGGATGGACCGACGCAACAACGATGTGCACGTTGGCAATTCCGCCGTTGGTGGCCCAGGTCTTCACGCCGTTGAGCACCCACTCGTCGTTGGCTTCGTCGTAGCGCGCGCGGGTGAGGATGGCGCCCACATCGGAGCCCGCGCTGGGTTCAGATGAACAGAACGACGCAAGCAGCGGATCCTCTGGCGTGCCGAACATCTGCGGGAGCCATTCACCGAGCTGTTCGGGTGTGCCGTTGGCGGCAAGTGATGCGGCAGCCAACCCGGTGCCGAGGATCGACAACGCGATTCCCGCGTCGCCCCAGAACATCTCCTCGAACACGGCCAGTATCCCGAGGCCGGTTGGTTCGGCGGCTTGGGTGGCGAACAACTCCATGGAGTAGAGGCCGACCTTGGCCGCCTCCTGGATGATCGGCCACGGAGTTTCCTCGCGCTCATCCCACTCCGCCGCTGCGGGCCGCACGACGGTGGCCGCGAACTCGTGAACCCAGTCCCTGACCTGGATCACGTCCTCAGACAGTTCGAGAGAAAACGACACAGCCACTCGTCCTTTCTGTGCGCGTTCAGTGGAGGTAGCGCATCACTTCGGTGAACAACTGTACACTGATACTTACCGGCCGGTAAGTCCGCAGGCTGTGGAATGCCGCACTCAAGCCGCGCGCACAGATACCGCGTTCGAACGCCCGCCCGGATGATGAGCGGGGGCGACAGTGTGGCCGAGCAGATCATGGCCGCCGCGCGACGTAGGGCCTACTCGGAGGAATCGGCGACGAACTTCGCCGATCCGCTGACCGTGGCGTGGCCGAACCACCAGAAGGTGTTCTTCAACAACAAGGGGCGTCGCAGCCCAGCTGACCAAAATCTGCGCCAATATCCGGCCGCCGACACGTCTGTCTGGAACTGGTGACGATCAAGCCTTGCCCCCTGGGGTCAAGGCGTGGATCGCCTGGATCGATTCTTCGAAGTCTCGGCCCGCAAGTCGACGATCGCCGCCGAGGTCCGCGGCGGAGTGGTCACTTTCATCGCGATGGCCTACATCATCGTGCTGAACCCCATCATCCTGTCGAGCGCGCCCGATGTCGCCGGCCACAAGCTCGAGTTCACCCAGGTCTCCGCCGTGACATCGCTCGCCGCGGGAGTGATGACGATCCTCTTCGGTCTGGTCGCGCGGTTACCGTTCGCGTTCGCCGCGGGGCTCGGCATCAACTCGTTCCTGGCGACGACGGTGGTCGGCTCCCTCACCTGGCCCGAGGCGATGGGACTCGTTGTCATCAACGGCGTCATCATCGTGACCCTGGCGGCGACGGGCCTGCACACGCTCATTTTCGACGCCGTGCCGATACAGCTCAAGCTCGCGATCACTGCAGGCATCGGAGCATTCATCCTGTTCATCGGGCTAGTCGACGCCGGATTCATCGGCTCCACCGGGATACCGTCACCGCCGGTCGGCCTGGGCCACGGCGGCATCGGTTCGATCAACACCGTCCCGACGGTCGTTTCGTTTTCACGCGTCTGCTGACCGCCGTTCTGGTCGTCCGGCAGGTACGTGCGCTCGGCGCTAGTCGTCGAGGGTGCAGGTGCGGTCCTCGGCGGGGCGACATCGTCGTCATCCAACACCGTCTTCATCGAATCGGGCGCGGGCATCGAGGAGGGCGCGCGCACCGGCTTGGCGAACCTGGTCACCGGTATGCTGTTCTTCGCGGCGATGTTCGTCACGCCGTTGGCGTCGATCGTGCCTACCGAGGTGGCCGCGGCGGCGCTCGTCATCGTCGGCGCGATGATGCTGTCGCACATTCGCGACATCGATCTTTCAGAGTTCTCGGTGGCGCTACCGGTCGTACTCACCGTGTCGACCATGCCGTTTTCCTACTCGATCGCCAACGGCATCGGCGTCGGCTTCATCACGTGGGTCGTGCTGCGCACGGCAGCAGGCAAAGCGCGCGAGATCAGTCCGCTGCTCTGGATTGTCGCGGCGGGCTTCGTTCTCTACTTCGCGCGCGGATGGATCGAATCGCTCATCGGGTTGTGACGCCGTGCTATCGGCCGCCCACCTCCGCGGGCAACGGCGGCGGCAACGGCGTGGTCGGAGTTGTCGTCGTCGGCGGCGGCGCGGCGGGCGCTGCTGGCGTTTCCGGTCCGTGGAAGTCCACCATCGGTTCCTCGCGAATCACCTTGTTGCCCATGCCGACCACCAAGGATTTGGCCGTCACCGTGTAGGTGATTCCGTCGTTGTCGGCGACGAATGCGCCGTCGCCGGATCCCGAGGCGGGGACGATCAACTTGGCGCCATCGCGCACCCGCACGCCGCGGTATTCAAATTGACCGTTGGGTGTCTTGCAGATCGCCACACGCGAAGTCTCCGTACCGCCGAAAGCGACCACCGTGTTCGGCGTGGCGCATCGCGCCGTGGAGTCGACATAACCCTGGCCGTCGGTGGCCGGGGCGGCACTGGCCGACGACACCCCCATCGCGAGCAGCACGGAACACGCCGCCGCGGCGACAGCCAGGCGGGGGGTGGATAACCCTAGGGAGGACATCAGCTTCCACCAGACCACGGCCGCCGTATTTACGCGAGCGTCGACGCCGAGACAAAACAGAATCGTTAGGTACGTGAGACACGCGCCCGGTGCGGTCGCGCCGTTGACAATCGGTCAGGGGCTGAACCCAGCTGGCCCGGCGACTGTCAACGGACATGCGTGTCGGCAGCAGCGCAGCATCGATTGACTTGGTGGCGAACGCCATCTGGCTCTGATGGTCGATGAGCACCTGCCCGGAGTCGGCGTGTGTTAGCGCCGCCCAGCCGTGACGGCCACAGTGGCACTGCCAACCACAGAGAGCGTTGATCGCTTGTAACGGATGTGCATGACGAAACCATCACCACTGCATGGGAATTCGATAGACCGCAGCTGACCTGCTTCGCTTACATATCCGACAGTGTCACGACGTGAACGCCCGCAGACACGGAAGGACCCAAGAACCCGCGTCTGCGCTTCTTTGACCTGTCCCGCTCACGCTGTCTCGCGTCAGTAGCCGCCGAGCAGATTGCGCACGCGCCCCAACGTCTGCGGGCCGACCCTGCTGCAGATCCGCGATGGATCGGCGGGGCGGCGTCCCCACAACAGCAGGACGCGGGCGGCAGCGTCGGTTTCCAGTGTCGCTTCACCCTCAATCGCGGCCAATTCGATCGTGGTGCTGTCGGCGGCGGCGCTCACCACGACGTCGTCGGCGTCGGGAACCCGTAGCCGGGCCTCGATGCGTTGATCGTCGCCAAGCCCGAGATCTTTGGCGCCTTTCGCCAACAGCGGCGTGCCGACAGCGAACACGCTGTGGTCCGTCATCCAAAACTCGCCGAGCCGCGCCTGGGCCGCAGAATCATCCCCGGTGATATCCCAGCCGTGCAGTACGAGCTCTTCACGCATATGCTCGGCGAACTGCGGCACTTTCATGGTGCGCCCTGTCCAACGGACGTCGGTGTCGGCAGGCAAGGCCTCGCCGGCCTCGGCGACCTCGCCCAACAAGGCCATCCGGTCGATAAGTGCGTCCCAGAGATCAGCGTCGTTCATGGCCCGAAACGGGATCTCCCTATCGAAACCGCGGGTTTCAACCGGTTCTCCAGCGAGGTGCCCGGCAAGAACGCGGGCCAGTTCTTCAGCGTTTCCGGCTTGATGGACCACGATATCGCGGACCGTCCAGGCCTCACACCATGTGCCGGCTTCCGGGCGGCGTCGCGCGACAGCGTCCGCGAAAGGCCTCCATTCGGGAAACCGGTCCGCATCGATTTGCGATTTCACGGAGCGCCCTCCTTTCCTCTCGAAGGGGTGAATACCCACCGATGCGTGCTCGACAACAACGCGGATCGCCCAGCCGGCTGCCCCATGATGTCGGTATCTTTTGTTGCTCAGGCAAGCGCGATCCAGCTCGATCCATGTTCGGTGTGGCGAGGAGGGCGTCATGACGGGCTTAGAACCGGTGACGGCGTCGTCGGTCCTCGAACGGCTACCGGTCACCAGGTGGCACTGGCGGCTGGTGGTGTTCGTCGGTCTCGGGTCGTTCTTCGACCTCTACGAAGTGTTTCTCGGCGGTGTGCTCGCTCCGGTGCTGGCCATCGAGTTCATGCTGGGCACCGTCGGCAAGGCGATGGTGATCGCGGCCGGGTTCGCCGGGATGTTCGTCGGCGCAAACGTGCTCTCAATCGTCGCGGACCGGCTCGGACGCCGTCGGGTGTTCATCCTCAACTTGCTTGTCTACTCGCTGTTCTCACTGGCTGCCGCCTTCTCTCCAAACGTGGAGACTTTCCTGGTACTCCGCTTCTTGGCTGGCATCGGCCTTGGCGCTGAGCTGGTGCTCGTCGACACCTACTTGGCCGAGTTCGTCCCGGCCCGGGTCCGCGGGCGGATGACAGCGTGGGCCTACACGATCGGATTCCTCGGGGTGCCTTTGGCAGCGCTGCTCGGCGGCAAACTCGTCGCGCGGCACGAGCTGCTCGGCATCGACGGGTGGCGATGGCTGCTGGTATTCGGCGGGCTCGGCGCAGTATTCGTGCTGGCGGTGCGGACGATGCTGCCCGAGTCGCCGCGCTGGCTGGAGAGCCGCGGCCGCGACGCCGAGGCGCGCAAGGTCGTCGCGTCGGTGGTGGCCAAGGTCGCGCCCGGCACCCCGATACCCGAAGAACCACCCGCCCGGATGTCCCGCTCGGGCGACGACGCGCGCAGCGTCGCCGAGGTGCTGCGGATCGCCTTCCGCGACTACCGGAAGCGCACGGTGATGCTGGTGATCTTCCAGGTCCTGCAGACGGTGGCCTACTACGGCTTCGGCACGCTGGCACCGCTGGTGTTGGTGAGCAAGGGCTTCGAGGTGACCCAGTCGCTGGGCTATGCAGCGCTGACCTTCATCGGCTACCCACTCGGCTCGCTCGTTTCGGTGCCACTGGTGGAACGGTTCGAGCGCAAGTACCTGATCATCACCTCTGCGCTGGGAATCGCCGTGTGCGGCATAGTATTCGCCGCAGCGGACAATGTCGCGGTGATCATCGTGGCGGGGTTCCTGCTCACCGCCGTGTCCAACGTGTTCTCCAACGCGTTCCATATCTACCAGGCGGAGATCTTCCCGACTGCGATCCGCAGCACGGCCAGCGGCATCTGCTACTCGCTGTCCCGGGCGACCTCGACCGTGCTGCCCTTCGTGGCAGTGCCTGCGCTTGCGGCGCTCGGGCCGGTGGCCGTATTCTCCGGCTCCGCGGCGCTGATCGTCCTGCTCTGCCTCGATGTCTGGCTGCTCGGTCCGCGCAGCACGGGTCTCAAGCTAGAAGAGGTCCAACGGATCTCCTGATCGCACAATCAAATTCAGCCGATTGCTGGTTGGATTCAACGGGATGTCGGAGCCGCGACGGTGCGTATGTGCAAAACCTCTTGGAGATAACGGTTTTCGGTCTCCAGCTCGGCGATGCGGCGTTGTAGCGCGGCGACGTCCACGGTGTCATCGTCCTTCGACCGTGCGTCCTCATCGCCATTCGGTGAAGGGGATTCGGTCTCGTCATCGGTAGGCAGCCGGCCGCTGCGCAGCAGTGTCGCGGTGATCACCGCCCCGACAAGGAAGAGTCCGCAGGCCACACTGAAGGCCACCGTATAGCCGTGAATGGCAGCCGCCGATTGCACGCGCGGACCGGGCGGGTGACTTCCGATGTATCGGGCGAGCGCTGAGGTGAAGATCGTGGAAAGCACCGCGGTGCCGACCGCGCCGCCGATCTGCTGGCTGGTGTTGACCATCGCCGAGGCGACACCCGCATCGTCGTTGGGCACGCCTGCGGTGGCGGTTGCGATGGCGGGCGCGAAGGTCAGTCCGACACCCAGACCCAGCACGATGAGTGGCCCAAGGACGCCGCCGGCATATGTCGACGTTTCGGTGAGGTGACGTAACCAGAGCATGCCGACCGCGGCCGTCGCCATCCCGACCGGGATAAGCGGGCGGGGGCCAAGACGCGGTACCAGCTGGGTGTTGGAAAGCCCGGCCGCGACAGCAATGCCCGCCGCGAACGGCAGGAACGCGACACCGGTCATCAAGGGGCTGTAACGCAGGGTCTGCTGTAAGTAGTAGGTGAGGAACAAGAAGACGCCGAACATGCTGCAGAACGCGATCCCTATCGCGAGGTACGACCCGATGCGGTTGCGGTCGGCGACTAAACGCAACGGCAGCAGCGGCTGGGCGGCGCGGGCCTCGATGGGGATGAACAACACCAACAGCGCCGCGCTGGCTACGAACATGCCGACAGTGAGCGGAGCGGTCCACGAGTCGTTCTGGGCGTTGGACAGCCCGTACACCAAGCAGAAGAGGCCGCCCGAAACCGCCAGCACGCCAGGCCAATCGAGCTGACGCGCACGGGCGGCGACGACCTCCTTGGCCGGCAGGGAGATAAGCGTAAGAGCGGCCGCGGGTAGGGCGAAGAGAAGGTTGACGTACAGGCACCACCGCCAGGACAGCCACTCGGTTAACGCTCCGCCCAGCAGCAGCCCCACGACGGCGCCGCCGGCGGCGATCGCGGCGTAGATCCCGAACGCGCGACTGCGTTCGCGCCCGGCGGTGAACGTCACATTGAGCGTGGAGAGCGCTGCGGGCGCCAGAATGGCGGCGAAGATGCCCTGAGCTGTCCGCGCGGCAACCAGCATGCCGAACCCGACGGCGGCGCCGCCGACGGCCGACGCCGCGGCGAAGCCGAGCAATCCGACCAGCAGGGTACGGCGCCTACCGACAATGTCCGACAACCGCCCACCGATGAGCAGCAGCGCACCGAAGGCCAGCGAGTACGCGGTGACGATCCACTGGCGGCTTTCGGTGCCGAAGCCCAGGGCGGTTTGCGCCGACGGCAGTGCGATGTTCACGATCGTCGTGTCGAGCACCACCATGAGCTGGGCAAGCGCGATGATCAGAAGGACTCGTCCGGGATGACGGCCAGGTGGCCGCGCCACTCTGGACGCCGCTGTGGAGTGAGCGTGAGGGCGCGGCAATTCGGTGGGCACCGCCACGCGCGGGATCGGCCCGGTGGGTGCGTCGTCGGTGTGCGGCGCTAGATGTGGGCGCCGCCGCATCCGGTCGCGCATGTATCCGTTATCCGAGATCGGAGGCGAAGTCAGTGTCACGGTGAATTCCCGTCGGACGGGGCGGGCCCTCGGGCCCACGGACTCGGACATGAGCCGGCTTATTCATTCACCGGCGCGATACCCGCGACCCCGAAGTGCGAAACCCTCGGCTGTTCACCAACGAGGCGCGCGCGCCGAACTGGTCGGGCGAGCTAGCCGTATACGTGAAGACCTTGACCCGATCCATAACCACCGACGATATGCGCCATGTGGGTCATCTGCGTGGCCGCATCAGGCACACGGTGAATGTGATCCGCTCTATCGAACGGATGGTTGCGGCTCTGGATGACGACTTCTTCGGACTCGGCGTCCAAGGCGGCGGTAGGTTCGTCGAGGATGAGGATGAGATTGTCGCGGATGGGGGCGCGGGCGATCCCGATCCGCTGGCGCTGTCCGCCGCGCTTTCTGTAACTGCTGTTCCTGGCGGTCCTCGCGGGTGAAGGCTCTTACCACCTCGATCGACGACAGCCCTTCCTGCAGGGTGGCCAGCAGATCGGACTGGCGGGTCCGGACTTCGGCGACCGCGGTCCGGAGGGCTTTGTTGACACGCAGCACGAATGCGGCCAGCAGCGGGGTGACGGCCAGTGCGATGAGAGCGAAATCCCAACGGAGCAAGAACATCACGGCGATCATGGCCAGCAGCGACAGTGTGTCAGTCGCGATGGAAGGGGTCGATGTAGACGCAGTGCTTTGTATCGCCGCACCGGTTACCGCCGCGATCAGAACGGTCAGCAGCGCCGCGGCCTCGCGATGTGGACCTTGCTGTTGCCGCCGAGCATGGGGAGGAGCCAGGAAATCCACAGCGGGGCAGGGTGATTGCCGACGACGTTGTCGAGGACACTCGTCAACGGCCAGGGCACCGCCCAGGTCATCGCCATCTGCACGAGCGTTGCGGCCAGCATGGCGGCGATCGTTCGGCGGTGGGGCCGAAGCAGTTCAATAGGCAGCGGCGGCACAGCTTAGTGGTCGACTGCACAATTACAGTGATGTAATTCGGTCCCACACTTCCATACGGTTACGTGAGATGGTTCCCTTGACGAAGGGAGCAGCATGCCACGAACCAGCCCGTACAGCATTACTGTGGCCGATGCCGAGCGGACAGAACTCGAAGCCCGCGCGCGTCGATATACGTCATCGTATTCGGAAGTTGTGCGGGCCCGGATCGTGCTCTACGCGGCCGAAGGCCTGGGCAACGACGAGATCGCCGCACGCCTGGACACGCCGCGCCAAGTCGTCTCCAAGTGGCGCAAACGCTTCTTCGACCAGCGTCTGGCCGGACTGACCGATCTGCCTCGGGGAGGACGGCCCCCGAGTTTTTCCCCCTGACGTCGTGGTCGCGATCAAGGCGCTGGCCTGCGAACTGCCGACGAAGACGGACACGCCGCTGGCTCGTTGGCAGTGTCCCGACCTGGCCCGCGCCGCCGTCGAGTCCGGCATCGTCGCCTCGATCTCGGGCACCACGATCTGGCGCTGGCTCAGCGCCGATGCGATCAAGCCCTGGCAGCACCGCTCCTGGATCTTCCCCCGCGACCCCGACTTCGGACCCAAGGCGGCCCGGGTGCTCGACCTCTACGCCCGCCGCTTCGGCGACACGGCGCTGCGGCCCGATGAGTACGTGATCTCCGCCGACGAGAAGACCTCCATCCAGGCCCGCTTCCGCAAGCACGCCACCACACCCCCGGCAGCGAGCCAGCCGACGCGGGTTGAGGCGGAGTACTTCCGCGGCGGCTCCCTGGCCTACCTGGCAGCCTGGGACGTGCACCGCGCCAAGGTGTTCGGCCGCTGCGAGCAGACCACCGGCATCGAGCCCTTCGACCGGCTAGTCGACCAGGTCATGACCACCGAGCCCTACGCCTCGGCCCGCCGGGTGTTCTGGGTGGTCGACAACGGCTCCTCCCACCGCGGACAGGCCAGCATCGACCGGCTCCAGGATCGCTGTCCCAACCTGCGCCTGATCCACCTGCCCGTGCACGCGTCTTGGCTCAATCAAGTGGAGATCTACTTCTCCGTCGTGCAACATAAAGTCGTCTCACCCAACGACTTCCACACCCTCGACGAGGTCGAGGCCCGACTGCTCGACTTCCAGCAGTACTACGAACAGATCGCCACACCGTTCGAATGGAAGTTCACCAAAGACGATCTGAACGCCCTACTCGAGCGCATCGCCGCCCACGAAGACGCCGCCCTCACGCCCGCAGCATAACGGCACCTACCAATACGTCACCGAAATTCCGTGCCAGACCACTTAGGGAACGCCATTAACGCCCGGGTGCTGGCCTGGTGAAACCGTTTGGACCGGAGGCGCTTTGTCTCCGGGCGTGAACAGGTTGCCCCCGGTTGGGCTGACGCTCTTCTCGGTGGGAGCGGGCGCGGGCGGCGCCGTGCTCGATGGCGACGTCGTGGTGGTGGTGGTCGTCGTCGACGGCGCTTGATTGCCACTAGTGCCGCATCCAGCGGTGACTGCGGCCATGACGACGAGGACCGTCGCGCCGGCGATGGCAATCGGGCGAGGACGCAAGCGGTTCGATTTCATCATCGTTGTCCTGTTCGTATCGCTAATGGTGACGGTGAACCCCGGGGGGCTCAGTCGCTGCCGGCGGCGCAATGACTTGGGGTGTGAACAAGTTGCCTCCGTTCGGGCTGAGGCTCTTCTCCGTCGGTGATGGCGGTGCCGTGCTGGCGGGCGGGGGTGTCGTGGTGGTAGTCGTCGTGGTGGTGGTCGTCGTTGACGGCGCTTTGTTCTCATTGTTTGCGCAACCAGCGGTTACCGCGCCGATCGCGATGAGGGCAGCACCACCAACGCGAGCAATCACGCGGTAGGCGGTGCGATTCGAAGTCATGATTTATGTCCTGTCTGTGAGATGGTGTCGACCTTGTGATCCGAGTGGCACGGATAGTGAACCTGTTTGACTGCCCCGGGACGGAGGGCGACGGTATGCCGGAAGTCCGGGCACGCCGAAATCAGTATCGAAGCAGCGTGTGATCGTCTACATCCCCTCACTTCACTTATGGTCGTACCCTCGCTCCTGCAGCACCCAGCCGTTGCCGTCGGGGTCGCTGAAGTCCGCGAAACTTGCGTAGTCGGCGCGGTCAGGGTCGGGTCCCGCACGAAAGCCTCCCCGCCAGCCGCCGTTGGTGTCCTTATGCCGGATATCGCTGACATTTACCCCGCGGTCGATGAGCTCACAGCGGGCGATTTGAATATCCGGGACCACCAGGTACAGGCCCCGCAGGCATCCACCAGGTGAGTCCTGCCGACCCACACCGAACTGGATTGAGCTGCTTGATCCTTTCGGCGTGAGCTGGACAACCCGGAAGTCAGGAGCCGGTGCATAGTCGACGTCGAGGTCGAACCCGACAAGGTCCCGGTAGAAATGCAACGACAGGTCGGGATCGGATACCGGCAGAATGACTACTTCGAGCAGGGCACTCATCGCTAAGTCCTAAACCGCGGTGTGGGACAGGATCTCGTCGGGATCGAGCCCGCGGTCGACGCCGTGGGCGATGACAGTCTGACCAGGTTCGAGGTGGAGCTGTTCGCCATCGAGGTACACGTCGATCTTGTCGGGTTCGAACGACACCAGGTTCCGTACACGCGCCACTTCGGGCCACGCGCCGACGTATGATCAAGCCGCGCGCTTCCGTTCACCGATGTCGTAGTAGCTGGCCAATCCTTTGTAGGGGCAGAATGTCTGAGCCTCAACCGGTTGCAGAAATGACTCGGCGATGTCCTCACGACGCACATACCAGCGCGGGGCGAAACCGGATTCGTAGAGGACCAGCGGCTGCTGAGTATCAGCTATCACCTGGCCACCATCGCGAACCATCAGATGCCGCGATGTGGAACGGATGTCGATGCGATGGTAGAAGTCGGCGGCGTGTCCGACGATGCGCTCGTCTTCTTCGTAGAAGGCATCCATCGCCCGCCAGGCGAACGCTACTCGGCCCTCGAGCACTGCGGCGTGGCGCGGCAGCGAATCATATTGCCAGGCGGCGTGCTTGACCTCACGCTGAGCCGTTTGAATCGAGAACCAGTTCACCGCACCGAGTTCGGGGTGCTGGGTCGTACGGTCTTCTGCGACCAGGATGCCGGGGCTGATATCGGCTCGCGGGAAGTATGCGACCGGGTAGCGGCCCGGCTCGTGAAGCAGCATGACGTCTTGGCTGTCAGCGATCCACAACTCCCCCAGCCGCACCCGCATCCGTCGGCGCAAAGGCTCAGCAAACAGCAACCGCGGCGGCAACGGTTCAGGGGTGAGAAAGTGACCGACCGTATTGACGGCCAGCGGGCCCTGCTGCCATGCCAATCCCATCGTTCTTCCCCTGTCAGTGAAATCGACTATCAGTACCTGGAATTCCACGCACTGCTTGGCTATCCACGTCACATGGCAAAGCTGACAAGTCGCTGGGCTCCCGTTGTTCGCCTACTGGGATGTATCGCCCATTATTCTGGGCTGCTGATCCCAAATGTGTCTAGAGCTCCAGGCCATCTGGCAGGGATCTCTCAGCTTTGCCACAGTGACGAATGACGACCGGTAGGAAAGTGACGTTGCAGTCAGGACTTCTTCTTCGGTCGCGGCGTCGACCGCGACGGGCGCCTAGTGGGCGCTGGCCTGAATGAGCTGGCGTAATCGACGGCGGCGTTGAGCACGGCGCGCAACGGTTCTGCGCTTCTGGTGGCGTAGGTGAGCATGGTGCCGCCCTGGTGTGCGGCGACGAGTGCTGCCGCCAGGTGGCGTGGATCGGCGTCGGCGGTCAAGCGGCCACGGCTGCGCATCGTCGCCAAACCGCCCCGGAATAGCGCCAGCCATCGCTCGTAGCCCGCGGCCAGGTCGTCCAGGACCTCATCGTCAGCCTCGAGCAGTTCACCGGTCAACGACCCGTAGATGCATCCTCCCCGCAGGTAAACGGATTCCACCTCAGCCACGCAGGCCTCGGCCCATGCACGCAACGCTGCCAAACTGCCCAGATCACCCAGCTGCGGTTGGCAATGAAATTTGATCACCTCGTCGGTGCGCGCGGCGATGACTTCTCGTGTCAGGTCACGCTTGTCGGCGAAGTAATGCGAGATCTGTGACCCGCCGACACCGGCAGCGCCGCGCACATCAGCCAAGCTCGTCCGCGCGACTCCACGCTCAAAAATCAACTGGGCGGCGCTGTCAACGATGCGTGCACGTTGCTCGAGTCCCTTTGGAGTGAACGGCAACGCGTTCCGCTCGCTGACGGTTTCGCGCTGGGATCTCTGCCGATCGCGGGGCCGGCGAGGACGGTGTGCGGCCCGTTCGGCTGGGTCGGTGGCGAACATGCGCAAGTAATTCACGGCGAATCGCAGCGCGTCCATGAGCGGCCACTCTTGGCGGTAGGCGAAGGTCATGGTAGCTCCGCCCTGGTGGCTGGCGACGATGACCATGGCGAGCTCTTTGGGCCGGGCCTTCGTTACGAGAACGCCGCGGTCCTTCATCCGCTGGATCGAATGCTCGATCAGTTCGATCCATTGCCAGTAGCCGGTCGCGAGCGTCTTGCAAGTGGCCTCGTCAGATTTGACAAGCTGTCCCGCAAGCGCGTGATAGGTGGGGGTTCCCGCATAGCCGATGCGCCGCAAGTAGCGCAAGTTCGCAGCGATCCACTCTTCGTAGTCGTCAAATGTGCTCAGCCTGCCGAGCGTTGGCTGGCGATGAAAGTCAAGGACCACCTCGATCTGCCGACCAATCACAGCCCGGATCAGCGCCTGCTTATCGACAAAGTAGTGCGTCAGCTGCGAGCCGCTGACCGAGGCCGCCTCGCGCACCTTCTTCAGGTTGAGTCCTGAGATTCCGTCGACGAGGATCACCTCTGCCGCAGACTGCAGGATCCGCTCGCGGGTGGCTCGCCCCTTTGCCGTGAGTGGTTGCGCGTCGGGAAGATCTGCGGTGGACATCGGTAGCAACGGTACCCCCGCGTCCCACGAAAATGGGGTAAACGACCCACCAGCGGTGGCGGTGTCAGGAAATCAGCCGCCGCGTTTGCGATCGCGGACCAGATCTATCGGCCGGAGGCGGAGAATAACGAATGGCGCCTAGCATCACCCGAGTGCTCAATAGGCGCGGCTGTGTAGACGGCTTTGAGTCAGACCCCCTGCGGCTGCCGGGCAAGGAAACTCCGGATGAGCGTCGTCACCTCGTCAAGCGCGGACTCCAGTAGGAAGTGTCCGCCGTCGAGCAGATGGATATCGGCATCAGGGAGATCGTCCACAAACGCCTCCGCGCCTGCGGGACCGAAGATCTCGTCCCCGCGACCCCACACCGCCAACAGCGGCACACGGCTGGCGCGGAAATACTCGTGCAGCTGCGGATACAGCGGCGGGTTCGTTGCATAGTCGCGGAACAGGGCGAGCTGGACCGCGTCATTTCCCGGCCGTGACAGCAGCGAATAATCATGAGCCCACGACTCTGGATCGACCAGCGTCTGATCCTGCACCCCCGTCACGTACTGCCACCGCGTCGCTTCCAGCGTCAAGAACTGCCGCACCGACGCCTCCGACTCGGGCGTCTGCGCAGATTGATAGTCCCACACCGTCTTCCAGAAGCTCTCAACGAATCCGGCGTCGTAGGCGTTGCCATTCTGACTGATGATCGCCGTGACCGCCGCCGGCTTACCCAGCGCCAGCCGCCAGCCGATCGGCGCCCCGTAGTCCTGCACGTACATCGCGTAGCGCTCGATACCGAGGCTGTGCAATAGTCCGGCGGTCAACGCCGCCAGTGCGTCGAAGGTGTAGTCAAATTCGTCGACCGATGGTGCATCCGACAGCCCGAAACCCAGAAGATCGGGTGCGATCACGCGATACTCGCCCGCGAGCGCCGGAATCAGGTGCCGAAACATGTAGGAGCTGGTCGGAAAGCCGTGGAGCAATAGTAGAACAGGCGCCCCAGCGTCACCGGCCTCGCGATAGAACAGCCGATGACCATCGACGGTCGCGTAGCGGTGATGAACGATAGCCATCTGTGGCCTCCTCAAAACCGGGTTCGATATTCGTCCGGTGACCACACCCAGTGTGCGATCACCAGCGCCATTATGGGTCGCCTCGCCCATTCTGCGCAATGGCCGTCCCCTCAGCCAACCGTAATGCACAGTGCACTCACAGTAATTACGCGTTGATTCAGGACGACATTGACCCGATACTGGGTCACATCGCCCAGTTAGGCTGATGGTGTGCGGCGCTGCCCGCCATACCACATGGGGTGACATCACTGCGCCACATCATGACTGCCATCCAGATGTGGGGAGGCCCCGAGAGCGCCCCAGAGGCCATCTTGGCAGGAGAGAGCTTCGGCCAGGCCGTCGTCCGCATCGCGCCGGATCCCAGCTGATTTATGAACGGCGGCAGGCCGGTTGATCTGATGGAACGCTCTGGTGCCAGCAACACTGTTGACATACTGGGTTATGCATCCCAGAATAGTGGGGCATCAAACCCGATTTCTCACTGGGATGCCCTGGCGAACTTCCGCAGGAAAAGAGAGACAGTGACCGATACACGTAGCGCGCCATCTGACGAACGCATTGCGGCGGAGGCTCCTACACCGTTGCCCACCGCCCCCGCCGTGGTCCGAGAGCAGGCCGGTGGAGAAGTGATGCAGGCCATCGTGCTCGAAAAGTTCGGCGGTCTAGACAGTTTGGTCTACACCGAGATTCCTAAGCCGCGACCAATGGACGGCGAAGTCGTGATGGCGGTCAAGGCCTTCGGCATCAACCACGCTGAAATGCACATGCGTCGGGGCGAATGGGCCGAGGCCGCCGAGGTCAGCGGCATCGAATGCGTCGGAATCGTCGACTCTTGTCCCACTGGTGAATTTGCAGTCGGCGCCACCGTTGCGGCACTGATGGGTGGTCTCGGCCGAACTGTCAACGGAAGCTACGCCGAGTACACACGTGTCCGGGCGTCCAACGTCGCCCTCATCGACGCCGATCTGCCATGGTCGCAGCTGGCGGCAATTCCCGAAATCTATGCCACCGCCTGGACATGCCTCTTCCGCAACCTCGAGTTGGCCCCTGGCCAAACCATCGTCATACGCGGGGCCACCTCGTCGTTCGGCCAAGCAGCGGTCAAACTGGCTATCCGCTGCGGCGCCCACGTGATCGCCACCAGCCGCAATACCGACCACTTCGCGACGCTCACGGCGCTCGGCGTGGCACGCACCGAAATCGAAGCGCCGAATCTCGCCGCACGGATCGCTGAGACCAAGCAGATCGATGCCGTCCTCGATCTTGTCGGCAACAGCACGATCCTCGACTCCCTGGACATGCTGCGCCGCGGCGGCCGCGCGTGCCTGGCGGGCTGGCTGGGTGGACTCGCACCCATACATGACTTCAACCCGCTTCAGCGGATGGCCAGCGGTGTGTATCTGACATTCTTCGGCAGCTTTGTATTCGGCACACCCGGTTTCCCTCTGTCGGACGTACCACTGAGCGACATCGCCCAACAAGTCAAGAACGGCCAACTCGACGCTGCTCCGGCCCGCGTCTTTTCATTCAATGACATCCGGGAAGCTCACAGAATCATGGAAGCCGGTGAGGCCGGCGGGAAAATGGTTGTCGTGCTGGACTGATCGCAGGGCAATTCGAGGATTGTACGAAAAGCCTTCCACCACAATAGGAGAAGGCATTACTACCCGCACGAAGCGTCCGACAATTGATCCGCTGCGCCAAAGCGTAACGCTGGGGCAAGCCTTTCATTCTGGACGCTCGCGGACGCGATTAGAGCGGTCGAGCGGCAAACCACTGTATCTACGGAGTAGCCGCCGAGACGCGTCAACGTGGCTCATCGTTCGGCCAGCGCCAGGCCCAGCCGCCAGGTGGCCTGGCCACCGCCGATACGACAACTCATGAAACGAGTGCCGCGATTACGCCATCGGTCAGCCGGGGATCACCGGTAGCGTCACGGCGGATGGGTGCTCCCGGTCATGCAGGATCGTCTGGATCGCGGTGCGGGTAGCCGTGTCCATTCCGAACGGTGCACCGGTGTTGGGGTTCGGCGCGAATTGGGGATAGTCGCTGCTGGAGATCTCCAGCCGGATGCGATCACCCGTCCGGAATTCGTAACTGGTTGGCCAGACCTGGATTTGATACTCGTATGGACGACCTGGCGTCGTCGGTGTGGGATCCGACAGTGAGTCCCTGAACGAGGTCCGCAGGATTCCACTGTTCAGATTGATCACCTGGCCATCGGGCTTGACCGCCGTCAACTTGGCCGTGAAATCGGTTTCTGCAGAGGTGGATTGGGCCCAGAGTCGTACGTTCACCGGGCCCGTCACCTCGGTGTCGTGTTCGAGCGGCGCGCTGCTGTATACCAGGACGTCGGATCGCTGCTCGACGGGAGACTGGTCGTACGGTCCCTGCGGGCCGGACCGCGCGCCGCAGCAAGAGTGACCGCCCAGGCTCGGCGCTGGGAATGCGGGATCGTAGGTGTAGGTGTCCGGCGCCTCAGCGCTGGGCGCGGTGGACACAAGTTGTCCCTTGCGGTCGGCGATTCCACCCGGCCCCGAGAGGTAGAACGTAGTCCAGTTTGTCTGCGGTAGAGGCCAACTCGTCGCGGACTTCCACGTGTTGGCACCCATGACGAAGTAGTCGACTCGGGGTTTCCCGGCGACATCGTTGTTCTCTCCCTTCAGAAAGTGGTCGAACCAGGTCAGCATCAGGTCGTTGATGGGGCTGTCGCCGACCGCGCCGATGTCCTTGAGCAGCGGCGCAGGGGCCGAGTCGGACCTACCCCAGTTGACGTGATCCCACGGGCCTATGACAAGGCGCTGGTTGTCGCGGGCGAACTCGGTGCCACCGTGGGCGACCATGCCGGCGAAGTTCTCGGTGCCGCCGGCAAGAAATGCGTCGTACCAACCCTCGACATCGAGGACCGGCACCTTCACCGACGAATAGCGATCCCTGATGCTGAACTGCCGCCAGAAGTCGTCGCGCGTGGAGTGCCGGATCCAGTCGAAGTACCATGGTGCGACCGCGGGATTCTGCGGTTGCAGAGGCGG
The DNA here is from genome assembly GCA_963770125.1 of uncultured Actinomycetota bacterium. Taxonomy (GTDB): domain Bacteria; phylum Actinomycetota; class Actinomycetes; order Mycobacteriales; family Mycobacteriaceae; genus Mycobacterium. The sequence continues at coordinate 68,147 of CAVYPI010000026.1, forward strand.
CAGGTCCTTGAACGGGCGGAAGTTCATCCATCGCGTCGGATCGGCGCCAGCCGCCGTCAGCTGTGCGAGCGAGCCTTGATCGTTGCGGTTCTGTGCGGCAGAGGTCGCGAGTCCGATTGCCCATGGCTGAATGAACGCCAACCGGAACTCCCCACCCTCGTATGTCCACCCGTCGTAGTAGTCAGAGGCGGTGTTAGCAGGGACGATCGTCACCAAATGCGGTGGGGCGGTCACAGCGGCGAGCCATTGGGTGGCTCCGACGTACGACGAGCCGTACATGCCGACCTTTCCGTTGGAGCCGGGCAGCGTGGCAGCCCATTCGACGGAGTCGTAGCCGTCTTCCATGTCACGGGTGAACTCGCTGAAAATGCCGCCCGACGTGCCCTGGCCGCGCACGTCCTGGACGACAACTAGATAGCAGTGCGACGCGAACCAGTCCGGCGGCTGGTAACGCGAGGGCGAGACTTGCGCGTCCGATTTGCCGTACTGAGTACGCATCAGGATGACGGGTGCCACGTCGTTGGTGTGGGGCCGGTAGACATCGGCCCGCAGCACGGTACCGTCGCGCATCGTGGTCGGCATATCAGTCTCTTTGGTGACCGCGCACGGGCCGCGTCCGGCGCCGGCCGGGAAGGGTCTGGACACCCCGACGGCATGCTCGCCGGCGCATCCGGTCATGGCGAGCATGCCGGCGGCGGCCACGGCACAGAGGCGGACAGCGACGGAACGCACGTCATAACGCTAGTGCCCCAAGGCAATGTCGCCACAACGTCCTCTTCGGCCAGTTCACCGTCTACGACCCCGCCCGCTTCTCCATCCACAACGCCTTCATCGGCAAATCCCTCGACCTGACCGCCCCCGGCGGCTACGTGGTCGTGCTCACCAGCCGCTACACCCTCGACAACGTCGACAGCCCCATCAACACCTACTTCCGTGACCATCCCCACCGCGCGCTGGGCAGCTTCCGCGCCGGCCACGGCATCCACGGCCGCACCACCCTGCACGTCGACGGGCCATCCGGATCTGTTCGTCTGCGAGCAGTCGCAGCACACGCGCCAGTCAATCAAGTCGAGGTCCTGACTGGTCGCCCACGCGCCGGCCGCACTCCACGCTGCGGCCGTGCGGGTTTCAGTTCGTGCAGCGATGACATACCGCTGCGAAGTAAAAATAGATTCGTGGCAGAACAGGCTCTACGATCTTCTCGAAAAGCCGGAATAGCTGTCCTTTCTCAGTCTATCTGCGCCAGGGTGAGGCCCTCACCTGTGTGAAACAGAAACATTGCGAATGCGTAAAGCGTACAGCTCGGCGGGGAGGCGAATGAATTACGTTGTGGCGTAGCCATATAACCATCAGCGCAGATAGTGTGAGAACGTCACAGATAGGCAGAGAAAGGTAAATCGCAGCGCCCGCCGGATCGATCCCTGTCTGGAGTTTATGTTATGTCAGCTTTGCACGTATCTGTTGCGTTGCAACGTCTTTTGCTCGTACAGCAGTTATGAACACAGCTCTTGGTGGTGGTGGTGACGGGACACCTGTCCCAACTGTACGGCGCGACAGTGGTTCAACACGGGACAATTGGCTGGTCGTGCCACACTAAACACACTGCGCCCGGCCTGGCATAACGTGGGCCCAAATGGAGATCAACCCGCCTCGCCGCTGCGCGGACGAGCAGGTCGGATTTGCGCTTCACAACCGCTGCCCGGCGAAGAAAAACCAACTCTAGGGTGTCGGCCAGTCGGGGGCCGGATCCGGTCGTACATTGCCGGCTCGCCGGCGCAGCAACGCACAGCTGCCACTCAGTCGGCGGATTGGCATCGTGGGCGACAATCCAGCCTGACGATGTGGACGTGGGGCGACAAGAACGACATCCTCTACGTCATGGTCGATGGGCACGTTCGCAGCGGCAGCGAAGTCAGCATCAACCGTGAATCGCCCTCTCCCACCGGCTGCTAAAGCCGCAGCGACGCACCACATTCGTACGTTTCGAACGGGTGTGTCGCCGTACAAACACGCGCGCTCGCGGGAAGTTAGGTGGGGCTCTCAGGCGGCCGGAACCATCCCGTGCGGATCGAGCACGAACTTCTGCGCCACACCCGAATCGAAGGCCGCGTAACCCTCCGGCGCGTCCTCGAGTTTGATGACGGTCGCGTTCACCGCATCGGCGATATGGGCCTTGTCATGCAGGATGCTCATCATCAGCCCGCGGTTGTATTTCAGCACGGGGCACTGGCCGGTGGCAAAGCTGTGGCTCTTCGCCCAGCCGAGCCCCAGTCGGACCTTTAGCGTGCCGTCCTTGGCGTCGGCGTCCGAAGCCCCGGGATCGCCGGTGACATACAGGCCGGGAATCCCCAGCGCGCCGCCGGCACGGGTCACAGTCATGATCGAGTTGAGAACGGCGGCCGGTTGCTCTCCCGCGCCGTGGCCGTGACCACTGGCCTCGAAACCGACAGCGTCGACGGCGCAATCGACCTCGTTGGTGTTGAGGATGTTGGCGATCTGGTCTTCAAGGGTGGCGTCGGCGCTGATGTCGACGGTTTCGCAGCCGAAGGATTCCGCCTGCTTGAGCCGGTCGGCGTTGAGGTCACCGACGATCACGACGGCGGCCCCGAGCAGTTGCGCCGAGTACGCCGCGGCCAGACCCACCGGGCCTGCTCCGGCGACATACACCGTCGATCCAGTGGTGACGCCTGCGGTCTTGGCGCCGTGGTACCCGGTGGGGAAGATGTCCGACAGCATGGTGAGGTCGCGAATCTTGGCCAATGCCGTGTCCCGGTCGGGGAACTTGAGCAAGTTGAAGTCGGCGAATGGCACCATGACGAAATCGGCCTGACCACCGAGCCAGCCGCCCATGTCGACATAGCCGTAGGCCGATCCGGCGCGTGCCGGGTTGACGTTCAGACAGATCCCGGTCTGTCCCTCGCGACAGTTGCGACACCGACCACAGGCGATGTTGAACGGCACCGAACAGATGTCACCGACGTCCACGAACTGGACGTCAGGACCTTTCTCGACGACCTCGCCGGTGATCTCATGACCCAGCGTCTGTCCGATTGGTGCGGTGGTACGGCCGCGCACCATGTGCTGGTCGGAGCCGCAGATGTTGGTAGACACGCACTTGAGGATCACGCCGTGGTCGGCTTTGCGACTCATCCCCATCGCATCGGCGACCTCCGCCGGGACCTCGAGCTTCGGGTAGGGCAACGTCTCCACGGCCACCTTTCCGGTGCCTTTGTACACGACAATCCGATTGTCATTCATGCTGTACTCCAAACCGGGCCCGCGGTGACCGCACATCGTTCTCTCAGAAGACGGGCTTTCCGCTGCGGCCGCTGGCCCTCAGACTGAGTATCCGCGCCGGTGTGTGCCTACACTCGAGTGTCTGAAGAAACTAGCTCAATGGCGAGGTTCTCCGGGCGGGCAGAGCCGAAAGGTCAACCCGTGTATTGCCTTCAGACGTCCTGATAGCCGCCTCGCCCCTTGCGCGAGCGCACCTGCCGCGCGACGATCACCGACCGCGAGGGCGTCGTGCAGCCACGCCCGACCCGTCCGATGGTGTTACCCATGATGCGGCAAGACGTTCCTGGGGCACCTGCACCCCCAACCCGGTCAACAAGTAACCCGCGGCACTCAGTTGCGCGACCCGAACCGAGACGGCCCGGCTCACAGGACTCGACGGCGCGAGCCGTGAACGGGCCGACCGGCGCGGCGCAACAGGTCCGCTCAGATGGGCTCGGTAACGGCACGCGAGCGTACGGCGCCTCGAAGCGCGTCGCCCAGCGTCCAGATCGCCACGCCGATGAGCACTAGGTCCTTGAGAAGGAATTGGCCCGGCTGAGCAGAGAGGACAGGCAGGCCTGCGGCGTGGGTGGCGACGACCCCAGGCGTGGTGAACAAGAAGCTCAATGTGCCCAGGAACAGCACCACGGCCAGCGCGCTGCCGACCGCCGAGGCGCGCGGCCACACCGGACGCAACGCAATGAGAAGCCCCGCAACGATTTCCATCGTGCCCAACCCGCGGGCAACCGCGGTGACGCTGAGGTAGTCGTATATCCAGCTCATCAATGGGCTGTGCTCGATGAGCACACGCGCTTCCATCTTCACGTACTTGCCGAACCCAATCCAGGCCAAGACAACGACCAGACCATAGCGGGCGACGATCTGGCCCGCCCGGATCAGCAACGGGCCCGCTTTCTCGTCAAGGGTGGCGGCGACTGGCGTGATGATCATGCAAACTGCCTTTCTCTCGTCCAATTGGGTGATCGCGGAGATTTGGACCAACTAGTCGTAGACAGGGCATGAGACGTCGACATAGACGGTCGTGAACGGAACAGGGCCGGAGGTCGGACCCGATGAATCAGCCGTGTTGGGCACGCCGTGCACACCCGTAGTACTGCATTCGGACAATGGAACGGACACGCTCCCGTTGATCTGCACGTTGTAGCCCTCGGCTTGCAGCTCCTTCACGGCGTCGGCCGCGTTCCCGCCTCCGGTGGGGGCCGCCACGGCGGTGCCGGCCAATCCCACCGCCGCGGCGGTGAACGTCGTTGCAGCTGCAACAGTGAGGCTGATCTTTCTCATCGTGGTCCTCGTCGGTGACGTTGTTGCAAAGTCTCGTGCTGAGACACCGCAAGTTTGACCGCGCAGAACGTGCTTCTGCTAATTCCTCAGTGAAGGTTCGATAAAGGAATCGACCCGCATGTAATCCGTCAGCCGGCCATTAACCACCGGATTGAATCCCTTGCGAAGCCGCCGTCTCTACCTCGGCTTATGGGTGCAAACCAGGCGCAAGTCTGTCGGTCCGGTAACCGCATTGTTCGAATCGGTAATCACACATTGGCGGGCCCGTTATGCGTCGACAGAGCGGCGGTCTGCGACAATTCTGTTACGCGCATTGCCGGCTATATCGACCGCCTTGCTATTCGTTCGCTGATGAACTCCTGAAGTTTCGATAAAGATTCGCCCCACCTGCAGGGCACCGCTTCGACCGCGAAGCGATCCGGGGGCACTATGGATCTATGGACAATGCCGCACCAGCCGCGGTCCAAGACTTCCGAGCGTTGGTAGTCGACGACGAAGCCCCATTGGCCGATGTGGTTGCGAGCTACCTGAAGCGGGAGCTGTTCGAAGTCCACCTGGCCCATGACGGACATGCTGCACTCACCCTCGCACGTGAAGTCGATCCGGACGTCGTCATCCTTGACATCGGACTGCCCGGCGTCGATGGCATCGAGGTGTGCCGACAACTCCGAGTCTTCTCCGACGCCTACGTCATCATGTTGACCGCCCGTGACACCGAGGTGGACACCATTGTCGGTCTCTCTGTCGGCGCCGACGACTATGTCACAAAACCGTTCAGCCCACGCGAGCTCGTGGCGCGGGTCCGCGCGGTGCTGCGACGACCCCGTCGCCCACCCACTCATGGCTCGGAGCCCGGCCAAGAGCTGAGTCCACCCCGCCTGTTCGGCGCCCTCCGCATCAACGTCGACAGCCGGGAGGTACACATTGACGACACACCGATCATGCTGACCCGCACGGAGTTTGACGTGCTGGCCGCCTTGTCGTCGCGGCCGGGCACGGTACTCAGCAGGCGGCAACTGCTCGAATCGGTATGGGGCGACTCGTGGGTGGGCAACGACAACATCGTCGATGTCCACGTTGGGCACCTGCGACGCAAGCTGGGCGACAACCCCTCCCTTCCGCGATATGTCACCACTGTGCGCGGCGTCGGGTATCGCATGGGCACGGGGTGATGATGCTTTCGCGACGCCCGACGCGGGGCCCTGGCATCCGGATGCGGCTCTGGGTCGCTAATTCGGTGGTCATCATCGCCGGCATCGCCACGACAAGCGTTGTTGCCGCGATCGTCGGTCCGCCGATGTTTCGTCGGCTCATGGACGAGGCGGTGGTACCCGGCCTCAACGGAAACCACCCCTATGAGCGTGCTTTCCGCGATGCGACCGCGCTGTCGGTGGGTATCGCCCTTGGAGTGTCTGCGCTCACGGCGCTGGCCCTGAGTTGGTACCTCAGTCGCCGCGTGCACCGCTCAGCTACCGCTCTGTCCCAAGCGGCCTCTGCGGTTGCCAACGGACACTACGACATCCGAGTTGCGCCACCACGCCTCGGAAAGGAATTCGACGCGGTCGCCGCGGCCTTCAACAAGATGGCCCAACAGCTCGGTGTCGTCGACGACACGCGTCGCCAAATGCTGGCCGACTTGGCGCACGAGATCAGGACCCCGGTGTCTGTGCTGGACGCGTATATGGAGGCACTGGAAGACGGTGTGCAACGTCTCGACCAGGACACCATCAGCACGCTGCGTGACCAGACCCGCCGCCTGACCCGGTTCAGCGTCGACGTCAACGCACTGTCTGTCGCGGAACGCCGCACGACGTCTATCGACGCCCGGTGGATATCGCCCAAGGCCCTGATACTCACCGCGGTGGCAGCATTCGCGCCCCGTTACAGCGCGAAAGGCGTGGACCTGACATCACGCGTCGCCGACGACCTGCCCGCATTGTGGGGCGACCGCGAACGGCTGGGCCAAGTGCTGAGCAATCTGCTCGACAATGCGCTACGCCACTCCAGTCGGGGCGGGTGTGTCAGCGTTACGGCCACCGTCGCAGACAACGAGCTGGCGATTGCGATCTCGGATACCGGCGCCGGGGTGGCGCCGGAACACTTACCCCGGCTGTTCGATCGCTTCTATCGGGCCGACGCCGCTCGCGATCGCCAGCACGGCGGAGCCGGCATCGGGCTGTCGATCGCCAAAGCACTCGTGGAGGCCCACGGCGGCCAGATCGAAGCGCACAGTGACGGACATGGAACCGGCAGCACCTTCAGTGTCACTCTCCCCTGCTCGCAACTCTCGGCATCTTCGGATGGTCGTCGTTCCCACACGTGAGTAGGCGCGACCAGAACGTCCCGCTTCCTCGGATCGCCGACAACTGGGAAACCGTTGCGCGACGGCTCGCCGGCGAGCGCCAGGTCGCCGCAACAATCGATGAAAGCGACGTCTCATGAGCTTGATCGGCGGCAGCAGGTGAGCGCTAAAACAGGTAGTAAGTCCAAACGGAGCCAAGGAATTAAGGAATGACTGATGACGCAACCAGGACGGCTCGCGGGCAAGCGGGCATTGGTGACCGGCGGCAGCCGGGGAATCGGCGCGGCGATCGTGCGGCGGCTGGCCGCGGAGGGCGCCGCGGTGGCCGTGAATTTCGTCGCTGATCAATCGTCGGCCGATGCGTTGGTCGGCGAGCTGCGTGGCGACGGCCACCAGGTCGCCGCGTACCGGGCCGACGTCAGCGACGTGACACAAACCACTGAACTGGTAGAGCGTGTGGTGGCGGACTTCGGTGGACTCGATCTGTTGGCCAGCAATGCCGGCGTCGAGTATTTCGGTGCTCTGGAGTCGATCACGCAGGCCGATTTCGACCGTGTGTTTCAAATCAATGTCGCCGGACAGCTTTTCGCCACCCAGGCCGCGGTAGCATCGATGAACCGCGGGGGCCGTATCTTGCTCACGTCCTCGGTCAGCGCCCGAATCGCTGTGCATCATCACACCCTGTACGCGGCGAGCAAAGCCGCCGTCTCGGCGATGGTGCTCAATCTGGCACCCGAGTTGGCCGAGCGGGGCATCGCCATCAACGCGATCGCACCCGGGGGCACAGCCACCGACATGGCCGCAGAACACGCGGCGAGCTATACGCCGGTAGCGCTGCGAGACGTACCAGCGGAGGCTGTCATGAAATCCATGAACGCATTGGGCCGGCTGGCCGAACCCGACGAAATCGCCTCGGTGGCTGCGTTTCTGCTGTCACCGGACGCTTCCTACATCACGGGCGCCACCATCGACGCCGCCGGGGGATGGATTTAAGCGCACCTGTTCCGGGCCAGGATGTCGAAGGCCACTATCTCACTATTGTGAAACGGCTGCGAGGCTTGGGAAGTAACGTGCTAGGTGCGCGAAGCGCCCCTCGTTGCAGCCCGAACATTGGCGCCATGACTGCGATTACGCCGGTCTATCATTTGTCGCCGGCGCCGTGGGTGGCCAGGCTCTCGGGTCGAGTAGTCCGAGCACGTAGGCGCGGGCCACCAGCGCAACACGATTCGGCGCGTCGAGCCGGCGGCAGAGCCGTCCCAGGTGATAGTTCACCCCATCGACGGTCAACCCGACTTGTCGAGCGACGACGCTGGTGGTGACGCCACTGGCCACCAGCTCGAGGATGCGCGCAGCCACGGGTTCTAACGTCATCGGCGGCTGTCGTTCCGGCTCACGGTGACTGACGTGAAGGAAAACCAACAGGGGCAGTTCGCCGAGCAGCGCTTCGTCGACCAGTTCGACGGTGAGGTGTCCAGAATGGGCGTGGCCGCGGGACGTCCAGCGCACGTCCAATGGAAAGCGACCGTGTTGTCGATGTAGCAGCGCATCGGTGAGCTGCTCGACCGCGGCGGAGTCGACGGCGGTGACGACGTCGAGCAGAGATCTGTCACGCAGCTGTTCACGCGCGACGCCGACGGCTTCACCGAATGCCGGATTAACGACGCGCAGACGGAAGCCCTCCGTGTAGCAAATCGCACAGCCCAGCGGGAACCGGTCGAACATGTTGATCAGCTGGTTGTACCGAATGCTGAGTTCGCGGTTCACCGAGTGTTCGTCGCTGTTGATGAGTTTCTCCGGCGGTAGCTCGACCAGTGAGGAAACGAAACCACAACCACGCACATTTCGCTACACGATTGTGTAGTCGTGGCGATGGATTGGCGCTCTAGCACCACGTCATGTTGGAGGTACGGGCCATTGCGGTGGCCGAAACCGCCTTCAATGAAAGGACGCAGCGTCATGTCGACCGTTGACTTCTCGGTACTCGATCTGCCCCGAACCGAATCTGTCGAGGACCCCGAGGCATACCTGCGCGCCGCTGTGCGATGGCATTTCAGCTCGGCCACCGGCTCGCGCTATTGGTTGCAGCGAGCAAAGAGCCTCGGCTTCGATCCGCTCACCGACGTGAAGTCCTTCGACGACCTGGCTCTATTCCCTAACGTCGTCGACGAACTGCGTGAGGTGGCCGTCGGGGACCTCATCCCCGCAGGGTACGGCCCCACACCGCCAACCCCGCGAGTCTTCGAAAGCGGTGGCACAACCGGGCGCCCAAACGGGTGATCGTCATGCCCGACTGGGACGACCAGACCGTCGAATGGGAGGTCGGCGAGCTGCGTAACAAAGGGTTCATCCGCGACTGAGACCAGTTCGCGACCGACAAAAGGTAGAAGGGAATCACCAAAATGGCAACGAACACCATCGATTTCGACCAAGTCAAAAAGGAGTCCCAGCTGAAGGATGCCGGCGAAGGCCGCAACTTCTCCACGGAGTTCCCGTCGGTGAAGGATCAGGTCAGCCCAGAGGAATGGCAAGCGCGGGTCGATCTGGCCGCCTGCTACCGGCTCGTCGACCTCTACGACATGACCTACATGATCTATAACCACATCACCGTGCGCGTGCCCGGCACCGATGAGTTCCTCGTCAACCTCTACGGGTTGACGTACAAAGAGATCACCGCCTCCAGCCTGGCCAAGGTGGATCTGCGACGGCAACATCGTCTGGAAGCCGCAGGGCACCGACTACGGCATCAACGCCGCCGGCTACGTGATCCACAGCGCAATCCACAAGGCTCGCAAAGACATCAATTCGGTGATCCACACCCACAGCACGGCCGGTATGGCTGTCGCCGCGATGTCGTGCGGCTTGTTGCCATTGACGCAGAACGCGATGCGGTTCGACGGACACATCGGCTATCACGACTATGAGGGACCAGCGTTGAGCATGGACGAGCAGCAACGGCTGGTGGCCGATCTGGGTCAGAACAATGCGATGATCCTGCGCAATCACGGTCTGCTGGCGGCCGGGCCCACCGTTCCGGAGGCCTTCAACCTGCTGTACCAGTTGGAGACGTCCTGCCGTGCTCAGGTTCAGGCGCTATCTGCCGGGATCGACGGCGTTGCAACTCCGCCGCGCGACGTCATCGACTTGACCGCGAAAGTGTTCGCCCCCAGCACATTACGTCGTTACGGACTGCTGGAGTGGCCGGCCATGCTTGCGCAAGCTCGACGCCGAGACCCGCGACAACGGCTACCCCTACTACGCCAGCTGACGACCACCAACGCGAGGAGATATCGATGGACAGCACAACCGGGACAGTCCCACCGCTCAGCCCGGCCCCCGACGCTCACCCGCACCCTCCCGTGCGCTTCGAGGTACCGGTAGGGGCCGTGGACACCCACGCGCACATCGTCGGCGAGCGCTTCGTGCCCGAACGCAGCTACACACCCATCCCGGCACCACCCCGCGACTACTTGGCGATGCTTGACGCGACCGGCATGACCTACGGAGTACTGGTGCAGGTCAGCGTGCACGGCACCGACAACGCCCTGCTCGTCGAAACTTTGCGCGCCCACCCCGAGCGGCTGCGCGGCGTCGCGGTGGCACCCCACAACCTGCCCGACCGTGCGCTGGGCGAACTCAAAGACGCCGGTGTGGTCGGGCTCCGGCTCAACACCGTCTCCGGCGGCGGCATCGGGCTGGACCACCTGGCCGACTACGAGGACCTCTGCGCGGAACTCGACTGGCATCTAGAGTTTCTCACCCACGCCAACCGGCTCGGCCCCGTCGCGTCCCGGCTGTCGAAACTGCGCATCCCGTTCGTCATCGACCACATGGGCAACTTCGACGTCGACGCGGGCACCGAATCCCCCGACTGGCAACTCGTACTCAAGCTGATCGCCGACGGCGGCTGGGTGAAGCTCTCTGGCGCATACCGACTTTCGACAGCCCCGGTATACGCCGATACGATCCCATTCGCCCGGTCGCTGATCGACGTCGCACCGCAGCGTTGCGTATGGGGATCCGACTGGCCCCACGTCGGATTCTGGGGTGCGATGCCCAATGTCGGCGACCTGCTCGACGTGCTCGTCGAGTCGGCACCCGACCCGGCGACGCGCGACGCCATCCTCGTCGCCAACCCCGCACGGCTCTACGGCTTTCCCGGCGCGAAGGCGAGTGAATTGTGACCGACGCACCAGCGCAGCTGCGGATCGCCGACGGATACCTGCCGGCCAAGGAGGGTGCGCGATGACCGAACCCGTACAACCGCGTGTGCGCTGCGTCATCATGCGCGGCGGCACCAGCAAGGGATTGTACTTCCACGAATCCGACCTCCCCCCGGCCGGACCTGACCGTGACGCCCTCCTGTTACGTGTGATGGGCTCGCCGGACGTGCTCCAGATCGACGGCCTGGGCGGATCCCGTCCCATCACCTCCAAGGTCGCCATCATCGCCCCCTCAGACCGCGACGACGCCGACGTCGACTACACGTTCGCGCAAGTCGAAATCGACCGGGCCGTAGTGGGTTACGGCGGCAACTGCGGAAACATCTCCGCCGGGGTGGGACCGTTCGCCGTTGACGAGGGCCTGATCGAACCGACCGAGCCGATCACCAAGGTCCGCATCTTCAACACCAACACGCAAGCGGTACTGGTCGCCGAGGTCCCAGTCCATGACCGACAAGCAAAGGTAAGCGGCGATTTCGCCATCCCCGGTGTGCCCGGCCGCGGCGCCGAAATCGTCATGAACTGGGTCGCCACGATCGGCGCGAAGACCGGTCAACTGCTGCCCACTGGCAGAGCCGTCGACGATGTCGCTCTGCAATCCGGCCGCACCGTGCATGCCACGCTTTGTGACGCCGGCAACCCTTGCGTGTGGGTTTGCGCAGCGGAAATGGGTTGCAGCGGAACTGAACTCGCCGAGGAAATCAACTCCAACACCGCGCTGATGGACACTGTCAGGGAAGTACGCGGCCAAGCGGCGGTCCGCATGGGACTGGCCGCAAACTGGAGGCGAGTCGACGATCAATCACCGGGGCTGCCGATGGTCGGCCTCGTCGCAGCGCCCCACCCGTATCGCACGCTCTCCGGGGGGCGAGTCGAGGAAAACGAGATGGACCTGAGCGTGCGGCTCGTGTTCATGAACCGCCTACACGAGAGCATCGCCGGATCCGCCTCGATTTGCCTGGCCGCCGCGTCACGCATTCCCGGATCGGTGGTCGAACGCGTGGCCGATCACCGCCGAGACGGCCAGCTACTCATCGGCCATCCATCCGGAGTCACCCCCACCAACGTGGAATCACACCCCGGTCCGCACGGCGTCACCTTCGGAGTCCTCGGCTTCAGCCGAACCGCCCGGCGACTCATGGACGGTACCGCCTACTGCCCTGCCGATCACGCGTGACACACATCGCGTACGCGCCGGCGAACAGATAGGAGGCCGGGAGCGCGCGGCCGGCTCTGCCCGCACGTCGCCGCGTAGTGAGTGCCGGTCGTGGACGTCGTCGTTGATACCCTCTAATATCCACGAAACGACCAGCGCTGCAGGATGTCTGATGGAATCGGGTGTCGGCTACTTGCGGTGCTGACGCAGACTAGCGGCGGCTGACCCCACGGCGTTAGTGATGGTCTTGACCAACGGGCTCTCCAGCTTCCAGCATTGCCAAAACAGGGGTACATCGAGGTACACATCCGAGATCCGGACGAACGAGCCGTCGGCCAACGCCGGTGCCGCCAACTGCTCGGGATACATGCCCCACCCCAATCCGGCTCGCACAGCAGCCCCGAAGCCCTCGGCTGTTGGTACGTAGTGCACTGAGCCGGCGATAGTACGGCGGAACGCTTTGCGTACCAACATGTCCTGTAACGCATCGTCGCGGTTCCAGGCCAGTGACGGCGCCGTCTCGGCGGTCTCTTTGGTGAAACCGTGCGGTAGCCACTGTTCGATGTACGACGGGCTCGCCACCGGCACGTAACGCACCACGCCCAATGATTGCACCCGGCACCCTGGTACTGGTGTGCGCTCGGTAGTGACCGCTCCCATGACCGCACCCTCCCGCAACAACCGTGCCGAGTGGTCCTGGTCCTCGATGCGGACGTCAAACAACACATAAGGCAACTGGCCCAGCACCGCGGTGAACCACGTCGACATCGAATCGGCATTGACCGCAATCGCGATCCGGGTACGCGCCACCGACCCACCACCCGCCTCGGCAAGCGCCTCGGATTCCAACATCGCCGTCTGGGCGGCCAACCGCAGCAGCGGCACACCCGCATCGGTTGCTCGACAAGGTTTTTCACGCACCACTAGCACCTGGCCGACCCGCTGCTCCAACGCCTTGATGCGCTGGCTCACCGCCGATGGCGTCACATGAAGCCGTTCGGCCGCGGAGTCGAAGCTTCCGAACTCGATCACTGCGGCCAATGCCGCAAGCTGATCGGCCCCCAGGCGTGTCTCATACATATGGCGAATCCGCCACCTCCCGCCATTTCAAATGAGAATCCCCTGACCAGCAGCTTCGTGATTGTCTCACGGAAATGGCGGACGAGGTTTTGTCATATTCGTGGCGAATCCTCAGAGCGAACGCCTCCTCACCCACTCCGCCTGCGCGTTTGAACGGGCTGAGCGCGCTTGCCGATGTTCGGTCGCCGATCAGATGGTCCAATCGATAACGGGCACTGTCGTTTTCATGGGTGTGCCGAATCGGCTGCTGGGCGCTTTGGCAGCGCGAGTTCGTCGGTGACCGGTTTCGGCGGTGTGGATATCGACGCGATGCTGCCAGCCGCGGGCGGCCCTCGCGGAGGTCCGAGCGGTCGGCGAGGTCGAGGAGGGCGGGCTGTGCGGTGTGCATGAGTCCGCGACGGTCCTCAGAGTCCATGGCGGATCACGGTGTCTCTACCTACAAATATGCGAATTATCATCAGAACGGCAGACCAGGTTTTCTCATCTTCGTGGTGGATCCTAGAACCAGGGTCGTGCACGCCTGGGTGCGCAGACCAGCCCGCCGAATTGTGGAGCCTGCGCCGCTTGTGGTGCGTGAGGTGGACCAGGAGAGGATGGAGCTGAAATGCATGAATCGCGGTTGATGGGCGGTGTGCGCCGGGCCGTTGTCGTAGTCGGCGCCGTGTTCGGTGTCGCGCTACTAAGTGCTGGTATGGCGAGCGCCGCCGACCCGGTCCAGTTGAAGAGCCGATTGGGCAATTGGTGTCTCGATGGCCCGAATGGGAGCAACACTGCGACGATGGTCAACCCCTGCAATGGGTCGAAATCCCAACTCTGGGTTTTCAACTCTGCCGGTCAGATCGAGAGCGCGGCGTTCCCCGGGGAGTGCGTGCGGATCAGCGACGCAGCGGATGACACCCCGGTGATCCTCTTGCCCTGTCAGACCAATGCGAACAACGACAGTTGGAGTCGCCAGACCAACGGCCAGGTCACGAGTGCCCTCGGTCCCTGCCTCAACGTTTTCGGCGGCGTCGCGCAGCCTGGGACTCCGGTGATCGCCTACCACTGCTTGGCCGATGTAGCCGACGAGGAGTGGGATAGCGTTCCGTGACCGGGCTCGCTGGGTACGTCTCGTCACCGATCGAGCCATCCCGCGTCGTGGCCGTGTACGGACATGGTCGTTGCACGCTGGAATAGCCGAGTAGTAGTTGCAGCACGTGCCAGTCGGTGCTTCGCCGAATCAGGGCAGTCGCGATGTGTGCCTTGCGCCCAACCGGCTGGTCGATTGGGTCGTACGTTGCGGCGCACCCGGTTCAGCCGTCCGTCGCGGCTTTCGGTTCGCGCGCCGGCTCGATGAGTGCGCCGGCGTGTCTCAGCGACCGGATCTGGTCGTCGATGTAGCCGAGTTCTTTGAGGACTTCCTCGTTATGCTCGCCCTGATGGGCCGGCACTTGCGGGGTCAGCGCGCCGTCGTGACCGTTGAAATGCCAGGGTGGGGCTGGAATCGTGATGACGCCACCGTGACGGTCGTCTACGTCGCGGGTGCTTACCCAGGTCTTGGCCCAGCTTGTGTCGTTGAACTCCTTGATGTCTCGCAGTCGACCGGTCGCGACCTTGGCTTCGTCGAACTGGGCGTCGAGGGACTCCATGCTCTCGAAGGTCCAGATCCACTTCTGCACAATCGCGTGCAGCGCGGCGAGGTTCTTCTTGCGCAGCTCTGGGGTAAGGAATCGCGGGTCATCGGCAAGGTCCGGGCGGCGCATGGCGGTCAAGTAGAACGGGAACGAGACACTTCCGACCAGGCTCATCGGGACGACGAACTCATCGCCTTCCGGGCTGGTGAAGAATGCGCAGTCGGTGGCGCCGAGGATCGGTTGTTCGGCGCCGAGGTCGATGTCGGAAATGTCGTAGTGCACGCGCTCGTTCATCGACGTCAGTACCGCCGCCATCGCGACATCGACATACTGGCCTTCCCCGGTGAGCCTTCGGTGCTGCAGGGCCGCCAACGCGGCGATGGTCGCGTGTAGGCCTGCGTAGACATCGCCGTGTGACAGGGAGTCTGTCCGCCTGTCGACACCGTCAACATTGAACTGTTGCAAGGTGTTGCGGGTGAACCCGACTTCGGCTTGAACGGTTGGCGCATAGGCCGAACGGGATCGCCATGAGCCGCTCTGCCCGTACCCGCTGATGGAGACGTAGACTACGGCGGGATTGCGCACCGCCAGTGACGAGTAGTCAAGGCCGAATGACGCCAGTACACCGGGGCGAAAGTTCTCGACGATGAGATCGGCGGTGTCGCAGAGCTTCAGCGCGACCTCGCGAGCCTGCGGGATGTTCAGGTCGATGCTGATATTGCGCTTGCCGGCGTTCTGCTGGGCGTAGTAGCCGCTGATGTCACCCGTTCGGGGGAACGCGAGCCGGGTGAAGTCACCGCGCGGAGGCTCAATCTTGATCACTTCTGCGCCCATGTCCAGCAGGTGCTTCGTGCAATGCGGCCCGGCCAGTACCCGAGTGAAGTCGATGACCCGCACGCCTTCTAATGGCAGCGACATCGTCACCGCCCCTCAAAACGTGCGGCACCCGGGCCGTTGGCCTGCAGTGAGGCCAGTCCCACCTTCAGGTCGTTCGACTTCCAGAATTCCTTCTGAAGCTCGCGCATCGCTTCGTCGGTCGCCTGTATTCCGTGCGACACCGCGTGGGACACGATCGCTTTGGTGGAGGCGTGCGCGATGGTGGGCCCGTTGGCCAGTTCGTGGGCCAGTGTGGCGCTGGCGTCGACGAGCTGCTCGTCCGGCACGACGCGGTTGATGATGTTCCATTTTTCGAGCGTGCGGGCGTCGTAGCGGCGCGCGAGCAGGGCCATTTCCTTGGCTCGCGCCGCGCCGGCGCGTTGCGTGATGCGTTGAATGGCGCCCATCAGGGGATTGAGTCCGATGGTGGCTTCGACGGAGCCGATCTTGGCCGACTCGGCTGCGACGATCAGATCCGCGGCAAGCGCCACTTCCAGCCCGCCGCCGACGCATACCCCGTGCACGGCGGCCACGATCGGGATTGGCAGTTGATCGAAAACTTGCAGTAGCTCGGTGAAGTCGCGGTCTGGGGCCACCCCGCGCACAGCGCTTTCAAACAGCCCGATATCGGCACCCGCGCAGAAATTTCGCAGACCACTGCGGAGCAGTACTGCCCGGGCTCGCTGATCTTCGGCCCAACGCATTCCCTCGATGAGGGCCTCGAACAGCTCGATTCCGATGAAATTGTGCGGCGGGTGCTGCATTGTCAGCACCGCGACTTGTCCGTCCATCTGACGCGCGACGGGGGACGTGCCGGTGTCGGGAGGAATGCCCACTGGATATGCACCGGTAGTTGGCTCTGCTGCCTGCTCGGTCACGATCTGGCTCCTGTCCGGTCGATAACTATGTCGTCCGATATATATAGAATATTTTCGCAGATTACAGCGGTACTGGAGCCTAGTCAACAGATATGTATGATGGACGACATGCCAAGACGCAGCGACAGCAAGGATCGGATGATCGCCGCCGCACGCCGGCTCTTCCGAGAGCACGGCTACTTCGGTACGGCACTGTCTGACGTCGTCACCGAGAGCGCCGCACCGCGTGGTTCGGTCTACTTTCACTTTCCGGGCGGCAAGGAGGAGCTCGCGACCGAGGTCACTCTGGTCCATGCCGCCGACGCGATCGCGCATACCAACCGCGCGGCAGGCAGCACGCGCACCGCAGCAGAGTTGATGGAGGCCTTCATGGGCCAGTTTCGTGACGAGCTTGTCGCAAGCGATTACCGGGAGGGGTGCGCGATCGCTCCGATTGTGCTCGAAGCGACGCCTGCCTCAACGCAACTCAGCGACGTTACCCGCCGCGGCTTTCAGGACCTGATCTCCACGCTCGCCGCCAGGCTAGCCGAGAAGAACATCCCAGACGGCCGCGCCGTGCAGCTCGCCACATCAGCTGTGACGAGTATGGAGGGAGCGCTGATGCTCAGCCGTGTATTGCGTAGCACCGCACCGTTTGACACGGCTATCGCTGAACTCGCCGCAAGCGCCGAGGCCGCAGCCGGCACTTCCGCCAAATGACCAGTACCTCACCACACCTCGGAAAGGACATATTTCGATGACCTCCACCGCGGGCGATGATCTGCGCACCAACGTGATCGGAGCGTGGAAGCTGCAATCCTACGAAAGCCGCAGCATTGACGGATCCAGCGTGACCTACCCCCTGGGCGTCGACGCCGAGGGAAGCATCATGTACACAGCCGACGGCTACGTGTCGGCCCAGCTGATGAGGCCAGGGCGCAGCCGGTCCAGCCGCGACGACGCACATCCGGACGGACAGGATGACCTCGCCGCAGCCGCCAGCGGATATCTCAGCTACTCGGGCCCGTATACCGTCGTCGGTGACGACCTGATCGCGCACCACGTTCTTGTCAGCCTGCTGCCCAATTGGATTGGCGGCACACAGTACCGCTCAGCCCGCATCGACGGCTCCTTTCTGGAGCTCAGTCCACCCGAGCCGATTCTGACTCACGGCGAACGCCGAAACGCGCGACTCGTCTGGCAGCGCGCGTAAGCACAGGTGAGAAAGAGGCACAGCCAAGGAAGACCACGATGAGCATCCTTATCGTCGGCGCCGGAGCGGTCGGCGGCTATCTCGGTAGCCTGCTGCTCGCCGCGGGGCGTGATGTAACGTTCCTGGTTCGCCCGGCCAGGCTGGAGCGGTTGGCCGCCGACGGTCTGCGTATACGCCACAGCAACGGCATTGACGCAATCCCTGTCCATGCCGTAACGGCTTCCGGAATGCGCGGATCCTGCGACATAGTTGTACTTGCCGTTCGCTCGAACATGGTCGCATCAGCGATCGACGACCTCACCGGCGCCATTACACCGAACACGCGAATCGTCCCAGTCGTGAACGGGATTCGACACCTGGCGTTGCTCACGGATGTCTTCGGGCAGGACGTGGTGTTGGGCGTGACCGCAAGATTGGCCACCTCGATGCTGCCCGACGGCACCATCGAGGAAGTTGCGCCGGGCATTCAATTCGAGATCGGCCAACTCGACGGCGGCCGCTCCAGCGCGTTGAGCCGCACGGTCGACGAGCTCGAAGTTGACAACATCGCCGTGACGATCCGAACCGATCCGGTAGCGGCAATGTGGGAAAAGTTCGCGTTCATCACATCGACCGCCGCACTGACCTGTCTCGTCGGCCAGAACATCGGCACCGCGGCTCAGGCAGCCGGCGGACGCGACCTGGCCCAAGCTGTGCTCACTGGGGTGGCCGCCGTCGCAGCCGCCGAGCGCCACCCGTTGGGGCCATCAACACAATCCGCGCTCGCGACTTTCCTGACGGATCCGGCATCGGCGTTCGCGCCCTCCATGTTCAGGGACATGAAGGCCGGTCGCCCGGTCGAAGTCACGGTGCTAACGGAACTCGCGGATTACGCCCGCAAGCACAACATTGCCACGCCGTTGCTGGACGCCGCCATCGTTGTCGTCGACGCACATAACCGCAGCGGCATCGAACCTCAGGTCACCGGTGACGATCCGGACCGCCGCCAGGCGCCGAGCCGAGAACGCTCGGGTCATTCATCGAATGGCCTGACGGCGGCCGACGACGAAGATGTTCGGTTAGCGATCTATCAGAGCTTCGCGACTACCGGCGTTGCGCCGGATGTCGACCGACTCGCCGCCTCGCTCGGTATCGAGACTCCCGAGGCACGAGAACGCCTGCGGCGCCTTGCTTGTGGCCGCCACCTGGTTCTCGACGAGGAGGACCGAATCGTGATGGCACACCCATTCGCCGCCATCCCGTTGGGCTTCTCGGTCATGGGAACCTCCACCCTATGGTGGGGTGGATGCGCATGGGACTCATTCGCCATCCCGCATCTCGTCGACCGCGAACCCGATGTGCTCGTCGCAACCCGCTGCGCAGCCTGCGACGCCCCACACGCTTGGGTCGTCAGTCGCCACCACGCGCCGCACGGCCCGCAAGTGGCTCACTTCCTGGTGCCCGTCACCCACATGTGGGACGACGTTGTACATACCTGTACGCATCAGAGAATTTTCTGCAGTGAGGCGTGCGTTGAACGGTGGCTTGCCAGCACTTCGAATGAGCGTGGCTACGTCATGGACCTCACCACGCTGTGGCGCCTGGCACGTGGTTGGTACCAAGGCCGGCTCGATCGCGGATACGTGCGACGCGAACCGGCCGAGGCGGCAGCATATTTCCGCGATGTCGGCCTCGACGGCCCCTTCTGGGGGCTGTGATGAGCCCTTCTCGGCCACGGAGGCTCACCGGGCGGCGAATGCCGACGGCGCGGACGAATCGCCACAC
>CAVYPI010000027.1:0-30594 GCA_963770125.1 uncultured Actinomycetota bacterium
ATTCGACTCTTGGACGGGTTTGTCGGGTGTCCACGGTGACTGGGCAGTCGGTTCGGTGTCGTGGCTCATGGTGCTCGCCTTTGGTCGTTGGCCGCAAGTCGGAGATGGCGCTGGGCTGCTGGGAAATGCTTTGTCAGGTAATCGATGTCGGCGTCGGTGACGTTGAAAGCGCGGACCCGCATCGGTTCGGTGGCGCCGTCTTCGAGGACGTATCCCACTCCCGGTGTGGCGGTGGGGATGTCGTCGCAGACCGCGCCGGCATCGCGTGCGGCCGCGCCGAATACCATCGTGGTCTGGGTCGGTTCGGTCATCCGCAGCCCGACCCGCACGGTGAACAACTGCCGGATCGGCAAGACATCTTTGGAGGGGTCTTGCACGGCAGCGACGACTGAGACTCCGACGGCACGCCCTTGGGAGAGCAGCAGCCCGAGAAGTTGTTCGACTTCGGTACGGATCTTGCGGTCGCCGATGTAGGCGGTCAGCGAGGCCAGTTCGTCGACGACCAGCACAATCAGCGGCGCCGCGACGGTCGGGATATGCAAGCGGGTGTGCCCGCGTAGCCGCCCTGCCCGCTTCTGCATGACGGTGACAACTGAGCGCAGCAGCGCGAGAGTGTGCTCGCTGTTGTCGTAGGCGAACCCGGTGAACAACCCGGCGCCGCGGCCGAACTCCATCCCGCCTTTGGGATCCACGACCAACAGGCGCACCGAGCCGGCGCGAATCCCTGGGGCCAAGGCGGCGATCAGCGACCACACCACACTGCCTTTACCGGAACCGGTGGCACCGGCAACCAGGATGTGGTGACCCAGAACCGGCACTCGCCACCACCGCCCCGCCTCGGTGACGCCTACTACCGCAGCACCGGGATCGGCGGTCGCGGCGGTGGCTGGCCGGGGCAGGTGACGCGCAGCGGCCAGTGCGTCGCTGTGGTGCAGGGTGATCCGCAGTTCTCCTGGCGTCGTCGAGCGGATCGTTATCCGTCGGGCGCGCCACGCCTCGGCCAGCGCATCGCTGCGCTTCTGCCAGTCCGCGACGCACTGGCCGGTGACGATCCGCACCGCCAGCACGTCGCAGGTTGCCCCGATGTTTACCCACTGCAGTCTCGGAACCAAGGTTCGCTCGCCCAGCCGCGCGGTTAACCCGTGCAGCGTGCTCACATGTTCCCAAGAGCGTTTATATCGCCACCAGGTCAGCCACGACTGCTGGATCGGCTGCCACACCACGCGGTGAAACGACTCGCGGTCCAGATACCACCACAGCCCGTAACCGATCGCGTACACCACTGCCACGACGACCCCGAGCCGCCAGCCAGCCAACACACTAGCGCTGAGGGCGATCACGATCGGCGTGCTCGCAAACGGGAACCGAACCCCCCACCACGCCAACCATCCGACCGCTTTCGCCGTACCCACCAGCATGGTCTCGATGAGATCGTCGACCACGTTCTCAGAATTGTTGCTACCGCGTGATTTCGGTTGATCCGCCACGACTGATCCCCTTCCCATCGTCGTGAATCCCGTCTATCGATAGCGTGATTGGGCGACGACGCCCCCAAACCCGACAGCGCGTTCCCATCACGAACCCACCTTCGCCGCCTCGCTACGCACCGACGTCGCCGACTTGGACGCGAACGACGGTGCATTCGTGTCGCCCTTGATCCCGCTCGCGCGGTACACGAAGCCGACGTAGGTGAACTCGCCCTGGCCCATCCGGCGAGCCTCAGCTGTCAGGCCGCCCAGCTCGATCATCCGTATCCCGCTGCCCGACAACAACTCCGGCGTTGCAGGCACAGGCTGAACCGAGGCCAAAAACGTCACCTCAAAACTGGCCCGTTTCGCCTTGTCCTCGTCGGGGTCTGACACCGCTCCGACCCACTGCAACAAACCCGTCACCGGATCGGTCTTCTGCACGTTTGGACGTTCGTACTCCATATCCGGGCTGATCGGCCCTAACAACATCAGCCCCTTCGGGAACACGTCCGCGTGCTCCACCGGGAACCTGTGACCCCGCTTGATTGCCATCGCTATTGCCTTTCCATTCAGGTCATTGATTGCTCTAACTGACGCTTTCGCGCTGACCGCAGCATCGCGCGCGCCGGCGACCTAAACAAGGACATTAGGGAGGACGAGGGTAGGCTGTTTCCGCCAAGAACCAGGAGATGTGACCTACCGGTGGCCTATTAGAGGACTACAGTAGATCGTATGACTACGCCAGTTGGAAACGCTCGACTCCGGGCCGCGCGTCAAGCCCTTGGTATTCGTTCCCAAGCTGCACTAGCGGACGCTGTGACAAACACTGCTCGGGGTATCGGCCTCCGGATTTCAATTAACCCACGCACCGTTCGCCGGTGGGAATCCGCCTCGCCGCCGTGGCCTCACCCCGAACATGCCCGTGCGCTCGAAGCTGTCTTTCATCGTCCGCTCACAGAGTTGGGCTTCACACCTCCCTGGGCCGACGAGCAGTCCCACTCGTCAAGTACACCGGCTCGCGCCTACGACGCATCCGGACTTAAGTCAACCCATCCATCAGTCGGGACGCCAGCACTTGCTCTTCCTTCCTCTGCTGCAACGGATTACGCAACGATCACCGCTTGCTATCGGCGTCTCTACTGGACCCTTCCGCCTGCGCGACTGCACCGATCAGTTGCTGAACATGCCCACCTTGGCGCCGAGCTCATCGCGCACGTGCCGACCGCGAACCGGGCACTCATCGCCGCCGCAGTATCCGAATCGAGTCTCCTCGCAGGCCGTCTCGAATTCTTCGACCTCCAACAACCTGAACTCTCACAACCGAGCTTCACCCTTGCTCTCCAGGCCGCTCACGAAGCTAACGATGCCTTGCTCGGCTCAGCAGCGTTGGCACATATGGCTTTTGCTCCTGCGTTCTCCGGCGAAGTCGCACGCGCCGAGGATGCACGCGACAAGATCCGAGCTGCCCGAGCATTCGCCCGGCGCGCCGACGCGTCCGCTCATCTCCTTGCTTGGCTGGATGCGGTTGAAGCCGAAGTGGAGACGCGATTCGGCGACACCCATCGTGCACTGCGCTTGATCCATCACGCAGAACAGGCCCTCGCCTCCACTGACGACCGACCGTCGCCCGACTGGTTCGACTGGTTCTCCAAGACGCGCCTCGACGGATTTAAAGGCAACACCTTGATGGTTGCCGGACAGGGCCGTGCGGCTCGAGAAACTCTTAAGCGCGTACTCGAGGAACTTCCGGAAGATGCTGTCAAGCAGAGGGCGGTTATTCTCGCCGATCTTGCCGCCTCCGCAGTCATCGAAAAATCCCCCGAAACCGCCTGCGAATACCTCGAAGCCGCGCTCGACCAACTTGGCCATTACTGGTACGCAACGGCCATGGATCGCGTGAAAACCGTCCGAAAGTCCCTGCGTAACGACGAGTCACTCCCCGCCGTCAGAGCGCTAGACGAGCGCCTCTATGACTGGAGCACTACCCTGAACTCCCTTGTGGGTTAACCACTTTCATTACTGCGCCGCACCCCTTCCACAACTTCCATAAGCCCATCAACACGCCAATCCGACAGTTCCGCAACTTCTGGCCTGTGCCGATGTATCCACCCCCACGGACCCCGCTGGATGTATGCGGTCCGCATGCCAACCCGCTTCGCGGGTGCAATATCGTTGTCGATGCGGTCGCCGACGTAGACGATCCGTTGAGGATCATCTACGGGTGCAACCTCGATTAGCTTCTCGAAGAATGCTAGGTCCGGCTTCGTCACGCCCCAATCATCCGATGTCGCAACAAAGTCCGTTGGCAACTTGAGACCCCGTAAGAGTCCGCCTGCGCGAACGGTCTGATTGCCGACAATGCCGACCCATACATTCATCCCTCGCAACGCCGACAGAGCAGGACGAACGTCCGTGTACAAATCGTCCTCCCCGAACCACTCAGGTTGACCCGCTTCCGCCCTCGCCTCACGCTCACGAGTTAGGTCGAATCCGGGTCTGAACACCTCGAACGTCTCCCGATAATCCTTACCGGCCGCAATCACCGCACCGAACACCGACGCGAACGTGTGCCTTGGAACTCCAAGCCAATCCGCCCAAGTCCCATACTCGCGCGTCTCGTCCACCAGCGTTTCCCCGACATCGAATACAACAGCCTCAATCACGGCAACACCCTACCGACTCCGTCGGTCGTCGCCATCGCGGCAGTAACGCTTGCCGAATTTCGCTCTATGGGATCAAGGCGGCGCGCAAGCGCGCCGCGCCGCGCCGCTGTCCGGCCCTGCCGCTCGTCCCTCGCTCGGGGCCGGGCGGCCCGGCAATCAGTCGCTGGGTAGCGCCAAGAAGATCCCTGCGCTGGGATTCAGGCGACCGACACTGACCGACCGCCACAACTCGTCGTTGGCTGCCGTATTCACGATTGAACGTCGCGTCCGAGTTAGCCCGGATGGGTCGGCGTACGAGTCGCCCTAGTCGGCCAGCCGCGGGAGAACGCTTCGGCCCCGGCCAAGCCGTCTCCGCGTCAACGAATCCCTACCAGCGGCCGGAGGGCACCGTCCCCACTCTTCATCGGCGCAATTATCTGACTTCCCGATCGGACGAGTAAAGGGCGCCTTCGGCGTCACTACGTGATGGCTTCGCCACCCTTGACACGCCCGCTCGTCAGCACAGGATCGCCAGTATGAAGAATTGCCGAACGGACACGCCCCAGGAACGCCTGTCCCTGGCGAAGTGGTGAGAACTTTCATTACTGCTATCGAGCGGTGGCAGCACTGGCATTCGACCCTCAACGCACACCTCGGCCCGAAGCACCCGGACACCCTCACCGCCCGCGGCAACCTCGCCTGGTGGACCGGGGCGGTGGGTGAGCCAGAAACGTAGCCAGGACACGGCGTGTCGCGCTCACAACAAGATCAACTCACCCGCGGAAACGGCAGAAGAGCCCCAGATGCCCTCGGGCTACCCCACCCCACACCAAAACGCTGCCCGGGGAAGCTATTTCGGGGCGGCTGCTGTACCCGGACCGCTATTATGGTGACTCAGTTCGAGCAGCCGGTCGTCAACAAACATGTGCGATCTCCAGAAGGAGTGTTTCTGATGCGGCTCCTTGACGACAACCCGTCGATCGACGACCGGCTCGGATTCGCTCCGACGGCGGACGCCATCGCCGAGACAATTCAAAACGCGGCCAGGCGACCGTTGACGGTCGGTGTCTTCGGGGGGTGGGGCACAGGCAAGACGAGTCTGATGCAGATGGTAGAGGCCCGCGTGAGGGGCTACGGAACAAAAACTGTCTGGTTCAACGCTTGGAAGTATTCGGGCAAGGAGGTCATCTGGAATGCGCTAATCCAGACCGTACTGCTCGCCATGAAGAACGATCCGTACGCCGTCAGAGAATCCGAACGTGACGCATTCAAGCGTCGGATCCTGAACGTATCACTGGAGTTGGCCAAGTACGCGGCTAAGGTCGGTACTCGCTTCATACCAGGGGGAATCGTTAAGGAAAGCGATGTTAACGATCTCTGGGCGACGCTTGTTTCGAACGTTCAGGACGGCAGCTCATTCGAATTCATGAACCGGTTCGAGACGGAATTTCAACGACTCGTACAGGAGTATGTGGGTGACTCCTATCTTGTCGTTTTCATCGACGACCTGGATCGCTGTCTGCCGGAGAACGCGGTCGAGGTGATGGAGGCCTTGAAGCTGTATCTAGATGAGGCAAACTGCGTCTTCGTTATCGGAGTCGAGCCGTCAATAATCGAAGCGGCCATCGACCAACGATACGGTGCAAATTCGAATCTGTCGGCGAGCAAGTATCTCGAGAAGATTGTACAGATCCCTGTTGCCGTTCCACGAGTTCGGACGCAGAGTGGACTCGAGCTCCTGACGTCCGCTGTCGGCGATTCCGTGTTGGCTCGTAGAAAGGACGTGGCACGACTGATACAGACCGGATTGAACCGAAACCCGCGGCGGATTAAACGCCTCGCGAATGCTCTTTCACTCACGTTGTCGGTCGCGCCCGACTCCTCGGTAGAGGAGCAGATCATCCTCGCAAAGGTGCTGGTAGTCCAGATGCGATTTCCAAATTTTTTTCGCGAGCTGACTCGCGACCCCGCCTTGATGACAAAGCTCCAGGATGAAGACGTGGATGCTGCGTGGGTCAAAGCTGGCGTCGGTGAACTTTACAAGGACGCTGAGCTTCGCCGGTTTTTGCGCGACACTCGCGCGATTCCCACCCCTGCCGCGCGCGTGAGACGCTGGATCCGCGTGACGGAAGTCGATGCAGATGTGGACGACGAGATGGCCGACGGCGATCAGGGCTCGTACGGTGCGTCCGATCTTTGAGCACGCACGCATCGACTGACACACCACGGGGTCCAGGACTCCGGACATGGCGCAGGAATGGTTGCAGGGTCACCGATCAGGTTTGGTGCTGTAGTGCAGGTGAGGGCGGTGTTCGTGCGGGCGGGCGCTGTGCCAGGACGATCCTGCACTCGGATCGCGGGAGCAGCGCCCGCCGCGCATGACATAGCGACCGCCTGTGGTCGGCACCGCCTGCGCCGCTCGATGGGCGCGACCGGAATCTGCTGGAACAACGCCGGCTCTGAGGCTGTGGTCGAGCTGGATACCATCGGGGTTCGGGCCAGCTGCGCATAGGAGGCGATTGGCATCCCCGGCCAGGAATATCCTCAACAGCACATCGTGGGCGGCGTCAGGGCGACCTCCACAGGCTGTGGGAAACCCCACCGTCAGCGCTTCGGACGCCGACGCACCAGAAAGGTTTTAAAGATGTCCACACCCGAATCACCACAATCAACGTCCGCTTCAGCAGCCAGAGCAGCTAGGTGCAAGGTCCCGCCGAATCAGTTCGCACTTTCTGCCAACGGGGTGAGCATTTTCTATGACACGCAACCCGGGGGGACCTATCACCCAGGAAGGCCGGGTTGCCGTGACCTATCATGACGCCCAGCGGTCGCTAAGTGTCCATCCCGAATTGGTCCGCAAAGCTGCCGTTGCCGATCTCGGCATCTGTGTTAGCTTCAACCTCGCGAGTGACAGCGACGGTGGTACTACGACCGCCACGATACTGATTCCCGACATCGTGCTCGATCCCTCGGGAGCATCTGTCTCGATGGAGACCGTAATGATCACCACCCACCATAAGTGTCGCGTAGATGCGTCCGATGAGTCCCAGCGAGAGCACTACACCGTTACAACGTTAACGGGAACCGCGACAATGGCCCCTTTCCGGCCAATTTGAGGGGACGTGGGTTTCGCTGAATCCCGTCAGGACCACGGTCTGAATCCCAAGCGTGCCAGCGCATGCACGATGCCGTTCGTCACCGCTGGCTGGGTGACGCGCCGGTGACGCTGATCCGGTAAGTCAGGTGTGTGTGCTCACTGTGGGAAATCGGCGTCGCTGCGGCTCAGGACGTACGGTTCGTCGAGGCTGTAGCCATAGCGGCGGATCGCACGCTCGATAGTGTTCCTCTCGGAGCCGACGAGCCTGGCCGACATCGTGCGCCACCCCTGCAGGCGACGGTCGTTGTGTCCGGCATCCACGTCGGCAACTTCAATCGTCCCCTCGAAGTCAAGGTCAGCGGCCAGGCCCCGCACCGTCCTCGCGGGATCTTCGAGCAGATCTTCGTAACGCAAAGTCCGGGCCCAAGACAGGTGCGGCAGATCGCGGCGGAACAGGTCGTGTGCGCGGAGCCAGTGCCGCAGCAAGGTGCCCGGCGACAGAAACGGTTGCCATGCTGCGGTGCTCACCGTGACCGCGGCTGGATGCCGCACCAGTACCGCAAATCTGGCCTGGGGGAACAGTGCCTGCAGGAGACGGGTGCGCACAAGGTTGGGTGGGGACTTCTCAAGAACAACGACGCCCCCTGCGCCCCAGTGCAAGCGGTCCGCAGCCCGCAGATGCCAGTATGGCGCCCAGGCATTGATCAGGGCCCGGGCGTTGTCGACGGTGGCCGGTCCACTGCGCTCGGTGAGGTGAGCGCCCG
This sequence comes from uncultured Actinomycetota bacterium, assembly GCA_963770125.1. GTDB lineage: Bacteria > Actinomycetota > Actinomycetes > Mycobacteriales > Mycobacteriaceae > Mycobacterium. The sequence goes on from CAVYPI010000027.1 coordinate 7,973, forward strand.
GGTCGAAGGCAAACAGACCGGGTCCACCATGACGGGCCGCGCTGAGGTACACGTTCTGCAGGTGCTGTCCTTCATCCTCGGGCACCCGCGTTCCGGTCAACCGGCGAACGCCGGGCGACGTGCCCAGCATCCGAGTGAACGCGGAAGTGCCGCTGCGATGCAATCCGCACACGAACAAAATCGGCAGCCGGCTGGGCTCCAAACGGTCCGGACGCGCCGACATCACTGTCCACCCACGGTGCTAATTGCACCGCAGAGGACCCGTCTCTGTCGAGCATCGGGCCGGGCATGACGCGCGGACAATGGTGGCAGGCGTTGGGGGCGTCGGACATCGAGCCGATGTTGTGGCATCGCCGGTGGTGGAGATACCGCTATCCGTTTCCGCATGTGCGCGCAGTGAACGTGTTCCGCCCGCGTAAATATCTAGAGTTGGAGGCTGCGTTCGCCAGCTGGCTGGATTCTTCCGGCGGTGGGACCGAGTTGGACGACCATGACCTCCAGGGGACAACGGTGACCGACGGGTTCGAGGGCCCGTTGCGGCTGTTCGCTTCCCCCGGGTGGCACCAGCTGTTGCGCTCGGCGCTGAAGGTCTCGGTAACGCAGCACGTCAATCTCGGACTGCATCATCATCGACCGCACAGCAGTCCCGGGTTCCCACACACCGACCTCAACCCGGGTTGGTTCCCAGCCGACCCGGGCCCCGTCGTGCTCGCAGATCCGGGGCGGGTGGCCTACACCTCAGGCGGGATTCACGATTCGTCCGTAAAGGCCGTACGGGTCCATCGCGCCGTCGCCGTCCTGTTCTACCTCAACAACCCCCCATGGGAGCGGGAACATGAGAACTGCACTGGGCTCTACCGAGGCGCCCGGGACGAGATGGCCGAGCCGGTGGTCGCGGTCGAGCCGCACTCGAACTCCCTGCTCGCCTTCGAGTGCACTCCGTGGTCGTTCCACGGGTTCGTGTCCGGCGGTACCGTCGCGCGCAACACTGTCGTGCAGTGGCTGCACCGCGCACCCGCCAGCACAAACGCGCGCTGGGGGTCCGGTGTCGTTTCCGACTACTCGGGTGCGCCGCTATGAAGAGGGTCTGCTTGCTGACCGGAGCCGGCGGACTGCTCGGCTCCGCGCTGTGTGCCGCGTTGGCCGGCGACTACCACATCGTGGCGGCGTATCGGTCGGTACCGCCGGTCGCCCCGAGTCAAGACGCGGAGCTTTTCGACCCCGTAACCCCGCATGCAGCAGTTACAGAAAACGCTCGTCGCGTGTTCGCTGTTCGCGCCGATCTCGCCAGTCAGGATGGGATCGATCGAATCGTCGAACTCGCACTGGCCCGATACGACCGCATCGACGTTGTGGTCAACGCGGCGGCAGACGTAGAGTCGATGAGCTCGACGATCGACCCGCGCCAGGCGGCCGATTGGGCCGAGCAACTGCGGTTCAACGCCGCCGTTCCCGTCCAGATTGCGGCGACCGTCGCGCATGCCTTCTGGCGGAGCGACGAGCACGGCAATCGTAGGCACCGACGCAACGTCGTCAACGTCTCGAGCACGGCCGGTCTCGGTGCAGCACCCGGCATTGGTCGCGCCTTTTACGGCGCGTCGAAGGCAGCGCTCAATGTGTTGACCCGTCAGATGGCCGTTGAGTACCGCCCCCTCGGCGTCCGCGTCAACGCGGTGGCACCGACGTTCTTCCCGCAGGTGGTGGCGACAGACCAGGTGATCACCTCGATCCGACGCCTCGACGTGGGGCGCATGTCGGGTCAGCTAGTTGTCCTCGACGGCGACGGCGCGCGTTGCGGCTGACCGCTGGAGTCAGCGGTCAGCCACCACCGAACACCTCGAGCCACGACTCGTGGTAGTAGCCTGCCCAGTCCGCGCTGACACCATTGTCCTGCCGTTCGAGAACTGGCGATGGGATGTCGTCGGGTTCTGGCAGATCAACGTAGCGAAGGACACGGCGTAAGCCGTCCGCGTAGTCATGCGCGAGATCTTCGTAAAACAGGGTCATAGCGTCGGGAGCGTTCTCCCGCAGCCACGACCGCCAAAATGACTTGTATTCCCGCAGCAGGTAATACAAGTGCTTCGTCGATTCGAAGTTGTAGTCAACCCGCTGCTGGGCCGGGACAGTACCGGCCAGCTGCCACCAGTCGTCGGTGCAGATCGCGCGGTGCCAGGAAATGGCCTGCCGCAGAGTGTTGCGTCGCTCAAGGTACACGACGCGGAACTCCCCGAAGTAGGCGCGCAGCAGCCGCCCATCCCCGCCGGTCCACACACCGTCGAGCTCGCGCAGCCGCCTGGTCAGGTGCTCGAGCTGGAACCAGTGGAGCTTCGCCGCGAAAACACCGTTCTCCGTGCGGCCGTCGAGCAGGATGTGCCTGATCAGATCACCGTACGGCGCGGACGAGGCAAGCTCGTATTTCGCCCGGTAGAGCGGTTCGAGGGCGACGTTGAAATACTCCTCTGGGTTTCCTGCGATGCCGAATGCCCGTAGCCCCTCGGCCAGCAGCCAGCTTCCCGAGCGCGGTGTCGTCGCAATGAAGAAGCTGCGGCTGCGCGGCTCAGCCGGACGTCCACCCACTGTTATGGCTCTTCGACGTAGCACAGGGCGGCGATGCCGTACGGCCCCGCTCCGGCCGGCACCGCTGGACGGCGATGCGGCAGCCGGCGGCCGTCCAGAATCAGCACGCCGCCGACAGGCACCTCTAGCAACACACCCCCCGGTGGGCAGCCGCAGGTGCGGCGTGCCACCGACAGGAGACCTTCCGGAGAAGCGTCGCGCAGCCGCGGATAGGCGACGACCGGTGGCGGCCGGCCGATGACGCTGGTCAGCACCGTCACCTCGCATCCGGGCACGTCGGTGTGGACGTCAATGACGGACGAGGCGTCGTAGTACATGTAGGCGACGTTGTCGCTGGCCACAAGCCGCGGTCTACCCGTGACGGCACGCACGAGCGCCAGCAACTGCGGCGATCGATGCAGCCTCGTCAGCGTAGGCCCGGGTGGTGCCGAGGTGAACTGCATGCGGCCGGACACGTAGGTGCGGTCGTCGGACAGTGCGTAGTGATCCCAGGTCGACTCGACCGCGGTCGATCGATTCGCCGCCGCTTCACCACCCAGTGCCGGCACGAGCCGCATCGATTCGAGGACGTCACGGAGGATGACGAACCCGTTTCGGCGCCATCGGCCAGGCAGATCGGCACGGTCCTCCGGTCGACCGACAATCAAGAGCGGCGGGACAGGCGAGCGGTGTGGACGCTGCGTGGGCCGCCGCCGCGCCAGCACCTCGTAAAAAGGGGCTAGGTATGCGGCCAGGTGCTCGTGTGATCCCGGTTCGGCGTTCGCATCAACCGCACCGCGTTCGGCGAACCGCTCGATCACGAACCCGGCGTCGCAGATGCCGCCGATCAAATCGCGGAGGCGGTGGACGAAGTAGCGACAATCGGGACCCTCGTCAGCCGTGCTCGGATCCTCGATGCACAGCGGCGCGCCGGTGCCGCTCGGATAGGCGAGGCGGTACGCGCCGCCGTCCCACCGCGGGTCGGCCAACTGCATCTGCGTCGGGTTCCAATGGTCGGACAGGTACAGCCCGCCCGGACCCAACACCGCCGCGGCCGTCCGGTAACACGACCGCGGATCCGGTAGATAGCAGGTCGAGACCGGCTGGTACACAAGGTCGAAGCTTCGACCGGCCAAGGCAGAGCAGTCCCGTACGTCCGCGCGGATGCACTCGATCTCCAGCCCGCGGCGACCGGCCACCCGCCGGTCGATTGCCAGCTGTCGCTCGGAGATATCGAGGACCGTCACCTGCAGCCCCAGCGCGGCGAATGCCGGGGCCTGCTGCCCGCCGGCGCCACACAAGACGAGGACGCTGCGCAGCTCGTCAAAGGGCAGCCAGCCGAACTCGTCCAACCACGCGCGTAGCTGTGTGTCCGCGCCCTGCGGCCAGGGCGATGATGCCGAGCTGCGGACGCTCGCGAGATAGTTCCATGCCATCCGGTTGGCCAGGACCATTGTGTGGTCGGCCCGCGTCATAGCCATTCGATGCCGTCCTTTGCCTGTGCGATCACACGGTAAGGCTGCCCTGGGGGTCGGCCCGCATGCATGTATCAAGGGTGTCCAGGTCGTACCAGGACAGTGCACCGACGATCTGCCGGCGCCGTCCGGCATCGCCGGCGGTAACTCGGCTCAACGCCTCGGGGAAACAATCGATCCCCGACAGCGCCCCTATCTGCTCCGCCAATGAGGCCTCGTCCAAGTGGATGATGCCGATCCGCAACGTGTTAGCTGCGACGTCGATTTCGTCCGCCGGCAACGTTTCAAAGTTCATCCGTACCCGCGAACTGGGCACTGCGAGGCAACGCCAACCACCGCGCCACAGCCGAAGACAGTAGTCGAGGTCTTCACCGCCGGCACCGGTCAAGCCGGCGTCGAATCCACCAACCGCCATGAACGCGGCGCGGGTTGTAGCGAACGCAGCGATGCTTGCCGCTGGGATCGCGAATGGTGACCGGGTGCCAGGATCTCGACGGTCAACAACCCAATCGGTGTCCAGAAGCAGAGCGGACGGATCCAGCCCGTATGCCGGCTCGCTGCCGTCCGCCGGGCACAGTGCGGGTGACGCGACAGCACAGTCAGGCAACTGCAGCGCTGCCCGCAGCGCCGGCAGCCAGCCCGCGATCGGTCGCACCGCCGGCCCTGCAAGAACCACGAGGATGTCACCGCGCGCGACCTCGGCAGCAACGTTGAGACGCTGCGCGAGCGACAGACGCTGGTGGCGGCGGACAGGGACGAACCACTCGGGCGTATCCACGTCCTCTGCGCGCTCGCCTGCGTAGACGGTGACGATTTCGCCGTCGGGCGGCAAGAACGGCCGTAGCGCCATTGCCTGCGACAGTGATGCCGGACCGCCGTTCGGTAGCAGCAACGCGCTTACCCGCTGGGGCGCGATGTCGCGGTCGGGCGGACGAGTCGTAAGAACGCGGACGCCGTCTGACGAGACGAACGTCCCGCCAGCAGCGCGCGGCGTCGGCTCGTGAAGGGCAAACGCTGCCCGCACCTCCGACATCAACGCGAGTGTCGCGGGGTCCGGGGACGGAACGTTTATCGGTGCGGCGCCGGTCAGCACCTGCCAGAGTTCACGTTGAAACGGCGTCAGAGTGTCGGCCAATTGCTCTCGGGCGGTGGCCAGTTCCCAGCTGACGAATGCCCGGATCCCGGAGGGGTCGGGCGGCATGCGCGCGGGCACACCGTTGTCCTGCAGGAAGGCAGCGGCCTGCCCTGCCCACCCCACCGGGTCATGGACGAGGTCCGCATAGGTCGTGACCCACAGCGGCAGCCCGGCAGCGGCCTCGGCAGCCAACGTCATGTACCGCTCCCAAATCGCCAGCCCGAAACGGCGTGTGATTCCATCCCGGGACTGCATCGACGTAGCGACCTGCGCCGGATGCCGCAAGACCCAGATCGTCGGCGGGCCCTCCGGAAGAATCCGCCGCCAGAAGGGAAGTGTCAGACATAGCCTCGGGTCCTTCCACACCCACGGTTCGCTCGTGTAGCTGGCGGCGAGCATTGTCCGGGCGGCCTCGGCCCGATCCAGCTCCTCGGCGAGGGAGGCGATCTGCGCCGCGCTGTCCGGTGGGCACCACCAGCGTGCCGACACCTGTTCCAGCAGAGCGTCGTTGGCAGCGACCAGTGGGGCGCATTCCCAGTGGCCCCGCTCGTTGCCGACGTGGCCGCGCAGCAGATCCTCGGGCCGACACAGCGACAGGCCGAGCAGGCTGACCACTCGTGTGGCTGCCGATGTTCCGCTGCGGTGCATGCCGAGAATCACGGCGTTCATTGGAGCGCCCTGATCCGAAAGCGATCCAGAAACCAGTCTCCGCCATGTAGCGCTCCCGAAGCGACCTGCTCCCGCCGTTCCCACACGTCACTGGCGGCCAGCTGGCTGTAGGCGAGGGGAAAGCTGTCGAGCCGACACAGCGAGCCGATGACGCGGCTCAGCGCGGTCTCGGGAAGATGCACCGCAGCCAGCCGTAATGTGTTGTGCACGACGAGGTGGGGTTGCACGTCGTATGGTCCCGACGGGCGGAACAGGTGAGCGACCCGCGCCCGCGGCACCACCACAGAAGCTCGGCCGTGCCGCCACAAGTGCAACCCGATCTCGGCGTCCTCTGAGCCCCAACGGACGAGACCCGCGTCGAAGCCGCCGACGGCATCGAAGTCGACGTGCCGGAACGCCATCAGGCACCCGCAGATGAAAGGCACCTCACGTGGGGCGGTGCCGCCTGCCCGCAGCCAACGCATCCGCAACTGAGGCTCGCGCCAGGTGAAGCCGTGCCCGCATGCGTCGCGTTGATGGATTTGGGCGATCGCTGGCGCGGCGCAGGCTACCGAACGATCGGCCAGAGCCTCGCACAGCGCCTCCAGCCACCCCACCGACGGGTCGACGTGTGCATCCGCGAATACTACGACGTCGCCGCGCGCCTCCCGGCCCCCGGCGTTGCGAGCACCGGTGACACCGCCTCGAGTCGCCGGCCGCACCACGCGAACGTCGGCGTCTGCAACGTCGTCGAGTGCGTCCACACTTCCGTCCGTCGACCGGTCATCGACGACAATGACCTCGACGTCTCGGGGTACCGTGGCGCGGATCCCGCTGATCGTGAGCGGCAGGTTCTCCCCCTCGTTGTGCGAGACGACGACGATGCTCACATGGGGCAGCCCGGCACGTCGTCCGGATCGGGTCACCGGTTTAGGAACTCGACGCACGGCAATGTCGGTGTCCGCGCCGGTCGTCGAGCACTCCGTGTCCAAGCCGAGAAAGGTGACGATCCTAAGTGCCACACTCTGCGGGTCAGCCGCCAGATCCTCCTGCGCGACACTGACTTGCGTGATCCTCGCCCATGCGAAGAACCCGATCCAATTCCAGTCCTCGGCACGCTGCGAGGCGGATGGGTCCGCGCGATCGGCCGCCGCAGTCGCGGCCTTGGCGCGTCGGATGAGGTGGATATAACGCAATTCGGGCAGCTCAGTCTCGATGATCGTGTGCCAGCGTGCGCGCTGCCCCACCCGGCGTTTCCCTGGCATCGCGCGCTGGGTCGCTCCACCGACCACGAGCGGGGCGAACTCTGCCCACCGGATGACTACACCGACGGCCGATGAACTCGCATCTGTTCGCAACCGCGCGCACCAGGTCGGATGCTGTGTGCTCCGACGACATTCCCCGGGTCGACACCCGGATCCCGTACGTCGCGAGCGCCGCGACGAGCGGGACCGGGTCGGTGTCCGAACCAACACAGACAACGAACTGCACGGCCGTAGAACCGGGGTGCCCGCCGCACTCGGCGAGCACCCCGGAGTGCGGAGCGACGAGGGTCACCGCGCTCTTCGCATGCCCGCCGCTTTGGCTGGGCGGGCTTTCGTCAGGTTTGGCCCTCGGCTCGTCGGGCACCGGCCGACGAACTTGCTTCGGCCGTCGGAAGTCACCACCAGGCGGCGGAGGCGGCGGCGGCGGAGGCGGCGGCGGAGGCGGCGGCGGAGGCGGTGCGCTGGACCCGGGTGGCGGTGCGCTGGACCCGGGTGGCGGTGCGCTGGACCCGGGTGGCGGTGCGCTGGACCCGGGTGGCGGTGCGCTGGACCCGGGTGGCGGTGCGCTGGAGGTCGGCGGCACGCTGGAGGTCGGCGGCACGCTGGAGGTCGGCGGCACGCTGGAGGTCGGCGGCACGCTGGAGGTCGGCGGCACGCTGGAGGTCGGCGGCACGCTGGAGGTCGGCGGCACGCTGGAGGTCGGCGGCACGCTGGAGGTCGGCGGCACGCTGGAGGTCGGCGGCACGCTGGAGGTCGGCGGCACCACCGGCGGCTTGACCGGCGGCTTGACCGGCGGCTTGACCGGCGGCTTGACCGGCGGCTTGACCGGCGGCTTGACCGGCGGCTTGACCGGCGGCTTGACCGGCGGCTTGACCGGCGGCTTGACCGGCGGCTTGACCGGCGGCTTGACCGGCGGCTTGACCGGCGGCTTGACCGGCGGCTTGACCGGCGGCTTGACCGGCGGCTTGACCGGCGGCTTTGAACCGGTGATCGCTGCCAGTACGGTGGTGCCGATCGGGCTGCCCATGCCGGTGCACGGGTCCCAGCCGGCGACCGCCTGGTAGCTGCCGTTGTTGCCAACGGTGATGTCGTTGAAGGCTGTCGGGGCCTTATAAAGGATGGGCTGTAGCGGCGCGACCTTGTTGCCGACAGCCTGGTGAATCAAAGCGGTGAGGCCGGCAAAGAAGGGTGCGACCGCGCTCGTCCCGCCGAACACCAGCGCTTGGCCATCGACGAAGACCTGATAGCCGGTAGCTGGATCGGCGGTGGCGGCGACGTCGGGGACCCCGCGGCCCACCCGTCCACCCGGATTGGCAGAGGTGGGGTGCAACGCCGACTGATAGGGCGGAACGGGAAAGTGATCGCTGACACCGCCACCGGTCGCACCACCGCCGGCGTTCCAGACAACCTCGCTGGTGATGGTTGTGCCGGAGGCCTGCAGGGTTGTGCCACCGCAACCCACGGCGTGCGGACTCGATGCTGGGAAGTCCGCGTGCTGGGACCCGTCCGCGAGCCCGTCGGCGGACCCGTTGTCGCCACTTGCGCAGAACACCGAGATCCCGAGCGCGTTCGCCGCTTGGAACGCCGCGTTCATCGCGTTCATCGCCTGCGGTGACCACCGCGATTCGGACTGACCCCAGCTGATTGAGATGACCGATGGGTTATTCGTCGTGTCGTGTACAGCAGCGTTGACCGCATCCAGGAAGCCCTTGTCGGTGTTTGGCGCGAAGTAGACGACGATCGTCGCGCCTGGGGCAACCGCGCCAGCAACCTCGATGTCCAGAACTACCTCGCCGTCGGCGCTGTTCGGATTCCCGGTGGGCTGGTTCGCTGCGCCGTCGACGGGCACAGCGACGACGGTCGGTGCCGGGCTGATGCCGAGCGTGCTGAAGTAGTGCGCTAGGTCCGCGGGTTTGTAGCCTCCCCCGAGTTCGATGATGGCGATGCTCTGGGCCGCCCCATTCACTCCGGTCGGCAGCTGGTAGAGCTGTGCGAGTTGAGGGACGGTGAACGATCCGGCGGGGCCGGCCGCCGGCCGGAACCGGGCGCGGCCGGAGCCCGGTCGGGTTCGGAAGTGCGGCGACGCCTGCCGGCGAGTATCTAGGCCGAACACGCCACGGACAACGCCCGACAGCCAACGGGGAACGTGCACTGGACCGCTGCGCCCGCGGATCACACCGTGCGGCGTGACGTACAGCGATAGGTCGACACCGAACGCCGACGCCATCCTCGCGGTAGTCCCGGTCAGCTCGACGGTCCGGGCGGCCCGGTTGACCCGCGCAACATGCAGGCCATTGTTCCTCGCAAATCGTCGCACGAGCGCGACGTCTTGCACCGATGCGCCGAATTGGTCGGTCAATTCGGCACGGCTGAGATAGCGGCGATTTCTCGGCGCTTGCTGCGCAAGGCCGCGGACGTGCTGGCCGAGACCGCGCGACGCTGGGCGCAGGAACACGGTGGCATGCACCGGCTCGCGGGGCGAAGGCGGCCCGATCCGCTGTCCGGCGGGTGCCACCCGGTGGCTGCCGGGAATCGGAACGTGATTCGGTCTTGGTGGCATGGGAGACCCCGTTTCTTGCGGTCGATCGGTCTACTCGTCGAGCGGACCACAGACAGATAGTTCGTAGCAGTGCACCGTCACCGGCACGTATCGGTGAGCAGCCCCCGTCCGTCGCCGTCGCATCACCGACGCGGCCGGGCCTCGCCCGGTCGAGGCCAGTAGGGCGGCGTGCTTGTCATCCCTGAAGGGGCGGGGCTCTGTCAACACGTTAGCGACCAGTGGTTTTGCTGGCTTTCGGCCTCCGTGCGGGCAGCGTCGGGTAAGGACCGGGGTCAAGACGGAGCGCCCGCAGCGTAGCGAGGACGAACGGTCTTGACGCTGGGCCGGCCCGATGCATGCTGTCGGCGGATGCCGGACGGGCAGCGGCGGATTGTGTGGTTGTGTGCCTTCTCCAGGCCGTGATGGCGCAGATACGTTGGGGCAGGGCCGGATTGGTCCGGCTGCCGGTCATCCCTTCGCCCAGCTGTTGTGGGCATGGAGTGGTGCGGTGGCAACACGCGGGGTCGATCAAGCGGGCGACCACGCCGATGGTTCGGGGGTCATGACAAAACGGCGGCCGCGCGCGGTTGCGTCCGGAGTGCTCACGCCGCCCTGGCACGGTCGAGCGCGCGGATGTGGCCGTCGCGCAGCCCGTAGTAGACCAGCGTGAGCAGTTTGCGTGCCGCGGCAACCTTGGCGATGTTCTTGCCGCGGCGAGCTTCGATGCGTTGTTTGTCGGCCGCGATCTTGGCCGTCGTCGGGTGGCGCTGCACCGCCTCGATCGCCGCCCAGCGGACCGCTTTCGGAGCCTTGTTTGGTGATATGTCCGCGGTGCACGACGGTGTCGGACTCGCGGTGGCGCGGGGTCAGCCCGGCCCATGAGCACAGGTGGGCGGGGTCGGTGAAGCGGTGCACGTCACCGATCTCGGCGACGAACACCGCCGCCAGCGTCGGTCCGATGCCGGGCACTTGCTGGATCGCTTGATAGCCGCGGTGGGTGTCCAGCCGTTCGGCGATCATCGCGGCGAAGCGCGCTTCGTGGCCGTCGAGGATGTCGATGAGTTCCAGCAGCGAGCGGATTCGTTCGGCGTAGGCGGGGCCCAGTGGCACCTTCGCCAGCCGTTGCCGACCAGTGACGCCGAACAGGTCCGACACCGCGATCAACACGCCGGCTTTGGCCAGCACGGCATGGATCTGGGCCTTCAGTCCGGATCGGATCGCGACCAGCTTGGCGCGGTAGCGCACCAACTCCCGCAACTCGCGCGTCTCGGGTGGGGCGATCCACGCCTCGGGCAGTCGACCCATCCGCAGCAGATCGGCCAGATCGGCGGCGTCGCGCACGTCGTTTTTCACTCGCCGGTAGCGGAACCCTTTGACTCCCAACGGATGCGCCAAATGCACCCGCGCTCCACCGGCTTGCAGCACGTCGACCGCCCAGTACCAGCCGTACGTCGCTTCGAGCACCACCTCGCGGGTCGGCGCCAGCCTCCTCGAGCTGCAGTTCCAACGCGACCGGATCGTTGACGATCCGCACCGCCGAGAGCTGCTCACCGGATTCGGACTGGCGTACGATCACCGACCGCTGCCGATGCAGATCGATCCCGACGAACTGCCTGCCGTCATACTCGTCCATAGGGGCCTCCCGTGATTCGTGGAAAGTGAGCACCCCCAGCATCCGCCGGGAACGTCACGAGGAGCGGAGGCCCCGCCCCTTCATGTGCTCGGCATCGCTTGCCGAAGCAGCCTCCCATCGACGGTAGTCGGCATGTCCACCGCGAGGCTTCAATGAGCTACCGAAACCACGTGCTTTTACACCAACCCAACCACGGGGCAGGGGTCAATTTTCCGGGGGCTGCGAGAGGGGGTCAGATTTTAGTTCCCGTTGACAGTGAACGAATCGTTCTGGTCCACCAGGCAACGGGACGTCCTCGACGCCGCAACTATGGATACAAAATTGAATCGCCACAAGAGACAACTATGGATACAAAATTGAATCGCCACAAGAGAATTGAATCGCCACAAGAGATCTGCGAGTGAATCGAAGCGGCCTACTTGCCGCCCGATGACGCACCGGCGCCCACGACCTAGCAGCAGCGGCATACGAACGGCGTGGGTGCCGAAGGTGCAGCCGCTCAGCCCGGCGGTGGTGGGCCGACGATGGTTGCAAAGGCGCGAGGCTTCGCTGGTACCGAGGTTGGGTCGCTCGTCATGTTCCCACGTCGTCGTCTTCGAGGGGGCGGCCGTATTGATCGGGGATCGTTCCACACCTAAGACCAGAGGCTCCCGGGTGTACGGACGCAGACCATCCGTCCAGGTGTCAAGGGACATGAAGAACTGCCCAGTGGCGGTCATGAAAACTGCCCGGTGGTGGCCATGAGATCTGCCCACTCGTGGCCACCGGACGTGCCCCCGGGGTAGTTAGGTCAAGGCGTTCACCCCCTTGCCGGCCATGGCCTGGGTGAGTCGCACGCTTTCCCCGCTGGTTTGGCAGACGTGGGCGTGGTGCAAGAGCCGGTCGACGGTGGCTGTAGCCATGGTCTTGGGCATCAGCTCATCGAATCCGGCGGGATGAAGGTTGCTGCTCAACGCGATCGAGCGTTTCTCGTAAGCGGCATCGACAAGCCGGTAGAGGCCCTCGGCGGCGTCGGCGCCCACCGAGAGCAGCCCGATGTCATCGACCTCGATCAGATCGGCGCGCAGGATGCGGCCGATGGCCTTGGTGACGGTGTCGTCGGCGCGGTGGCGACGTACCAGCGCACCGAGTTGTTCGAGGCTAAACCACGCCACGTGCATCCCGGCTTCGACGGCTTGTTGGCCGAGGGCTTCGAGCAGAAACGTCTTGCCGGTGCCCGATGGCCCGCAGACCACCAGGTTTTCGCGGCGGTGGATCCATTCCAGGGTGCGCAGTGCGGACTGGGTGGGTGCCGGTATCGACGACAGCGTCGGGTCCCAGGCGGCAAAGGTTTTGCCGGTGGGAAACCCCGCGCGGGTTCGGCGGGTTGTCAGCGCGGAGCGGTCCCGCCCGGAGACCTCTTCGGCCAGAAGCGCTTTGAGCACTTCGCCGGGGTCCCAACGTTGCGCTTTGGCGGTGGCCAAAAGCTCGGGGGCCGCACGGCGGATATAGGGCAACCGCATCCGCTTCAGTAGGCGCTCCAACTCGGCATCCAGTGGCGGCGCCGAGGGTGTGGGTGTGGCGGTGCTCATGGCTGGCCCCGATCCCCGTCGAGTAGCGCGGCGATGCGCTCGGCGATGTGGGTGGCGAACCACGCGGTCTTGTCGGGCGTGCGGTAGCCGCCGAAACACCGGGCGAAGTCAGCGCGGGTGTGCTCGTCGGCGTCCTGCAGCCAGCCAGCGAGCTCGCCGATCAGCCACGCCCACTCGAACAGTTCCCCGGCCGCCACGGCGACCAGCTGGTCTGGATCATCGGCACCGTCGGTGCTGAGCAGGATCGATGCGCTCTTCGATGAGATGTCGAGGTAGGCCATCGTTAGTTCGCCTCCTGCTCACCAAGCCGGGCCCAGCTGCCGGTGCCCTGGGCCAGGCTGTTGTGCTCGCTGGCCCGCGCCGGTTCGGTGTGGGTGGTGGTGTCGGGGTCGCCGGCCTGGTGGGCCACGATGGCGGCCAAATCGCCGTGACCGAAGCGGCCCGCGGTGGCGGCTTGGCCCAGCGCGCGGTCCACCGCGGTGGAGTCGTGCAGTGCGGCCAGCTCGACCGCCTCGGCCATCTTGGCCCTAATGCGGGAACACCCCGCGGCGGCCGCCTCGGTCAACCACAACCCCGCGCCCTCGCCCAGAGCCAAGAACTGTTTCTCGGCAACAGTTTTCGGACGTGGAGTCCGCCCTAACGGCCCTTCGGCTTGCGGCGGGAAATGCGCATCGACGATCCGCGGGGATCCCGGCGTGGTCTGCTCGTGGCGGGCGACCTCGACCGGACCGGCATCACCGACATGCACCACCACGATCTGCTCCCCGTGGCGGCGCGCCCATACCGTCTGCCCGCACAAGGTGTGCGGCACCGAGTATTGGCCGTGCTCGAACGCGATCATCGCGGTGTTGGCCGGCACCGTACGGGTCTGCCCGAATGCGGCGGTGTAGGGATGCTCGGGCAGCGGGTGCAACCGGGCGCGTTCCTCGACCAACATTTCCGCGGGGATGCGCCGGGTCACCCGGTGCACGCGGTTGTTGACCTGCCCGCAGAACTCGGCACAGGCGCTCTGCAGCTCGGCGAAGCTGCCGTACTCAGCAAGCAAATTCGTCTCGGTCGGCACCAGGTCCGCTTTGGCGATCTTCACCGCGTTCTCGCTGCCGCCCTTGCTGGCCGGATCGGCCGGCACGCACGTGGCGATCGTCAAACCATAGTGCTTGCAGAACTCGAGCATCTGCGCGTTGCGCACCGGTATCCCGGCCACGTGCTCGCTGGTCACGGTCTTCTCGTTGTCGGTCAGCCCGTAGGTCGGCACCCCAGCAAACAGGCGCAGCGTCTGATCGATCGCGGCCATCACCGACGGCAGCGTCTTATCCAACAACGCCAGCACGACCCTAAACCGGCACCACGCCAGCCACGCGCAAAACAACTGCGTGCCAACACCATTCACCCGCGGGCCATCACCAAAGTCGTACTGAAACCACATCCCCGGCTCGGCCACCCAGGGCCTGTGCACCCGCCGGCGCCCAGCCCAATAGGCCGCCTTGGCCTCGGCGACAGCCCGCCGGGTCGTGCGCTCAGAACCGGTGTATCCCAACGGGATCAGCTTCTCGTGGGCCACATCCGCGCGGACCTTGCCGCGCGAACGGTCCACCCATTCCTCCAGCTTCTCCCGATACGGATCCACCAGCATGTCCCGCCGCTCGGCGCGCCCCGGAGTCAACTCACCCCGCTCCCGGGCGGCCACCAACGACGCCACCGTGTGATGCGAACACCCCGCCAGCTCGGCGGCATCACGCAACGAGCCCGTCAAATCGTAAGCTTCCAAAATTTCCATGATCTCCTCGGCAGACTTCACTCATCCCCTCCTCGGGAACTGAACAACGGTTGGCGCCGTTCAGAGCACCCGAAGGAGGGGTCCCCACACCCACAAGGCGCGCGGGAACGAACAACAAATCCGATGGGCAGATCTCATGACCGCCAGCGGGCAATTCTCATGACCGCCAGCGGGCAGTTACATGGCCGTCACTGGGCAGTTTTCCGTGGCCGCCGACAGGGCCACACCCTCCCCACAACCCGCTGACAACCTCGACCTAAATCGACAGCCACGTCCGCGCCACGACTGGCAATACGGCCCAGCGGGAACGACACAATCAGTCCCACCACAGCCCACCGACCGCAGACCGGAGAAGAAGGTCTGATTGCGAAGGGGATACGCAGCAAACTCAACGACACTCGGCGGCGTTCGACATTACGTCGACACACAGATAGGGGATAAAAATCGCGGATCGAACTACTCGTGGGTGGTCACTCATAGGTGACAGAATCCGAGTACGCGCAGGCGGTGATCGGTTGGTGGGGAGCCGGTAAGAGTTGTCGTGGACGGGGGGACATGAACGGCGGAGACGGTGACGTTTTGCTCGCGTTATTGGGCGGTTTTGACTGCCTTTGTCACGGACGAACCGTGCAGCTACCGCGCGGGACGCAACGACTATTAGCCTATCTGGCCGTGCACGATCGCTGTTCGCACCGGTGCCGCGCGGCAGACAGTCTTTGGCCCGACAGTCCACCCACGCGCGCGGCGGCGAATCTTCGCTCCGCCCTATGGCGCGGACGAAGGGTTGGATCAGCCACACTCATCGAGTGCAATGGCCCGCGTCTACGGCTGTTGCCCACGACCCGGATCGACCTCACCGACCTGCGCGAATGCGCGGACCGAATGGTCAATGGCTCGACCACCAATGGTTTTGTTGGCTCCCTCATCGCCGGACTCGGTCGGGAGCTACTGCCTGGATGGGATGAGGACTGGCTGATACTCGAACGCGAACAATGGGACCAGGAACGGCTGCACACACTCGAACGTCTCGCTCTGCAACTACTTTCAGCCAACCAGTTCTTACCGGCGCTGCAAACCGCACTCACCGCGATCGCAATCGAACCAATTCGAGAAACCGCCCACCGCACCGTGATCGAAATCCACGCCGCAGAAGGAAACCATGCGAGTGCCCTGCGGCACTACCAGCACTACACGAAAATACTCGACCGTGAACTGGGAGTTACCCCTTCGCCGCACATGGCTGAACTCGCCAAACGGCTGGATCTCTGTTAGCTGCGTTTTGATGGCTCGAGGGCTGGGAGACGGCTTCGACATCTTCCTCCCTACTGACATCCATCTAGCTCAGGCTGCGATCAGCCGTAGGACCCTGGGTGGCGCCGGCCGTCGAAGCGCTGTACGAAGTGCGAAGGCCGGGGCACGGTGTGGGCCAACAGCGTCGCGCGATCAAGTGGGCCTTCTTCGATGAAGAAGGTTCGTACCGCGGCATGTTCCTCGGGCCTGCAGCATAACTTCCCGGCACATGCGATTGACCAACCATGCCCATGAAGGGAGCGGCAAGCCGTCATCATCGGGCGTCACATCGTCGTACGGCAAATCTCTTGGCCACCAGGGTGGTAGCCGGTAGTCAAACCGCGCTAACTTCCCGCTCGGCTGAGTAAAGGGCGTCTTCGACGTCACTACGTGATGGCTTCGCCACCCCTGACACATCCGACCGTCAGCGCAGGATCGCCCGGTACGAGGAAGCGCTGGGAGTGCCGCTGTTTCGCCCCGTCAGCTGACGACAACGATGACGACAACGATGACGACAGTCGGGCTTCCCGACACCTCCACCTACATGGCAAGAGAACTCGTATCGTGCCTCGTCACGCCATCCGCCCGTGCCTACGGATCAGAAGTCAGCAGTTCGCACGAAAGCGGCAGAGACAGAGGTGCTCGTGCACCCGACGTGCACTGCGCAAAGGATATTGCCGGTCACCCAGGGTCAACCGTGCGACAGACAACGCGAGAAATCTGGATCTCAATATGTCCTTGACCAGCCGAAACATACTGGTGGAGATGGTGGCCAGGGCCGGGATCGAACCGGCGACCTTCCGCTTTTCAGGCGGACGCTCATACCAACTGAGCTACCTGGCCGGAAGGCACCGCGTGCCTCGCCGTACGGGCGACCCTGACGGGACTTGAACCCGCGACCTCCGCCGTGACAGGGCGGCGCGCTAACCAACTGCGCCACAGGGCCTTACTGTGCGACTCCATCGTACGAGCGTCGCGTGTACCCCCTACGGGATTCGAACCCGCGCTACCGCCTTGAAAGGGCGGCGTCCTAGGCCGCTAGACGAAGGGGGCCAGCCGAATCTCTCCGGGGTACTCACAACGCCATGTCGTTGGGAGCCTGGATAGCTTAGGTTACCGGGACCCCAATCCTCAAACGAGCTGCCGACCCGAAGGCAGTATCCTGATCCATCGCGCCCCTATAGCTCAGTTGGTAGAGCTACGGACTTTTAATCCGCAGGTCGTAGGTTCGATCCCTACTGGGGGCACCACCACCGACTTGGTCAGCGCGCTGCTGCGGCTGTCGGCAGGCTAGCCGCCCAACCCGCAACGGCGTCTGTGTCAGCACCACGTCAGCGCGCCGTATGTACCGCGCTTTGCAGCGCCCGCGCCGGCAACCTCCCCGGCGACTGAGCATATGTCGGCAGAGTCGCTCTAACCGGAATGGGCCAAGTTTGACCATCGTTCAAGCATTGGGGGCGCACCATTGCAGCCACACCAGCCACTTCAACGAAAAGAGACTTCCATGTCTGCCCACCAGTATCGAGCGTTGGAGTGGCTGTGAGCGGCGCCGGCCCCCTCGACGAGGCTGTACTGCCGGCCGGAGTCCGCTCCCGCTTCCTCGACGACGTCAATGGGCTGCGTGTCCACGTCCTGGAGGCCGGCCTGGCAGCGAACCCTTGCGTGCTGCTGCTGCACGGCTTCCCGGAGCTCGCTTATTCCTGGCGCAACGTGATGCCGGGCCTCGCCGACGCAGGCTTTCACGTGGTCGCCCCTGATCTGCGGGGCTACGGCCGCACCACCGGTGGGGGACATCGACTATGACGGCGACCTGCGGGGCTATTACACGCTGAACGTCGTGCGTGACGCGCTCGGCGTGATCTGGGCGTCGGGTCACCGGGAGGTGGCCGGTGTGGTCGGGCACGACATGGGTACGTTTCCCGCCGCCTGGAGCG
This sequence comes from uncultured Actinomycetota bacterium, assembly GCA_963770125.1. Taxonomy (GTDB): domain Bacteria; phylum Actinomycetota; class Actinomycetes; order Mycobacteriales; family Mycobacteriaceae; genus Mycobacterium. Next base: position 25,796 of record CAVYPI010000027.1, read on the forward strand.
CGCTGATCCGTCCGGACATCTTTCGCACGGTCACGCTGCTCAGCGTGCCTTTCGTAGAGCCGCCGGGGCCACCGCACACCACAGCGGCCGCGACCGGTGACTTCAACACCGCCTTCGCAGACCTCCGGGAACTCAAGCCACCACGCAAGCGCAACCAGTGGTACAACACGACCCGGTCCGCCGACAACGACATGATGCATTGTGAGCAAGGTCTGCACGACTTCCTGCGCGCCTACTACCACTGCAAGAGTGCGGATTTCACAGCGAACCAGCCACATCCCCTCGCGGACTCGACCGCTGGCGAACTGGCGAAGCTGCCGAACTATTACGTCATGGATGTTGATAAGACGATGCCGCAGACCGTCGCGCCCTATATGCCCTCACCCGCGGAAGTCACCGCCTGTCGTTGGCTCACGGAAGACGAGCTCGACGTTTACGTAACCGAATACGAGCGCACGGGGTTTCAGGGCGCGCTGCAGTGGTATCGAGTCCAGGTCGGCCGACCCGATCTCGCCGAGCTGCAACTTTTCGCCGGCCGTAAGATCGACGTACCGTCGATGTTCATCGCCGGCCGCAGCGACTGGGCCGTGTATCTGATCCCGGGCGCGTTCGAGCGCGTGCCGCTGGTCTGCACCCGCATGGAAAACTGCCGGTTCGTCGAAGACGCCGGGCACTGGGTGCAGCAGGAACAACCGGAAGCAGTGATCGACCTACTGCTGGCGTTTCTGCGGCGGTAGCGCAATAAGCGAGCAGCCTGACCGGTGTGCGCTAGGTCCGGTTGCGCCTTCTCTCTGCTGCCAGCCGGGACGGCCATCGTGGAGCGATCCCGGTGGCCGTTCTCGTTGGGGCGGCGTGTCGCCCGCGGTCTGCGGGTCCGACCCCTCGTACGGTCGACGAAGTGGCCGGTGTTCGCGAGACGTGGGGCGATTACGGCAGGCGAAGACAGTTTGTTCTTGGCCTGTCGGTGCTAACCTCGATTCACGGTGGGGGTGAGTTCGTTTTTCCTGTAAAGCCTCCGGAAGCTGGGCTGTGAAAATCCGCTGGTAGACGGCGTATCGCTGTCGCATCGAGGCGATGAGTCTCAATTGGATTGCTGGAGCTGAATCCCTGGGCTTGTCATACGGTATTCCTGCCGTCGTGGGCAACAAATCGGAACTACAAGAATGTAATTAGCTGTCTCACAGCAAGATAGCTGAGCGCGTCGCGCCTGCCCGAGCTCAAAATAGCTCTATCATAAATGCATGGCGCTGCGGGAATCTAGTTGAGGCCCGGGGCGGAGTACTTCACCGCGCCGAGCGGCGCGGGACAACGCCGCTACGAGGCGCTGCGCGCCTACTTCACCGAGGATGCCACCGCCGCCGAGGTGGCCGACCGGTTCGGGTACTCCACCGCCTCGGTGCATCAGATGGCCACCCTGCTGCGCACCGGCAAGCTCGATCCCTTCGCCGAGACCAAGCCGGGCCCGAAAGGGCCGCGCAAAGCCACCGGCGAGGTCCGCGACAAGGTGCTGGCGTTGCGGGCCGAGGACCGCAGCATCGGCGAGATCGCCGAGGCGCTGGCCGCCGCGGGCACACCGATCTCGGCGCAGACGGTGTGGCAGATCCTCGACGAGGCCGGACTGCCCCGGCTGGCCCGCCGCGACGAGGGCCGCCGCGGTCCCCCGGCGCGGCTGGCGCCGGTCAAGGCGGCCACCCTGGGCGGCTGGCCCGCCCCCGCGCAGATCCCGTGTGACCACGCCGCATTGCTGCTGCTGTTCCCGGCGATGGGCACGCTCGGCCTGTCCGAACTGGTGCTCCAGGCCGGCTACCCGTCCACCTCGGCGATCACCGCCTGGCAGTCGATCGGCACCCTGCTGCTGGCCAAGTGCGCACGCCGGCACCGCGCCCATCACATCGACGCGCTGACTGACGACACCGGCCTGGCGTTCGGTCTGCAGCTGAGCGCGCTGCCCAAGGCCACCCATGCCGGCTCCTACTCCTACCGGGTGCGCCGCGAACCCAACACCAAACTGCTCACCGGCTTGGTCAAGGCGCTGCGCCCACTCGGAATGGCCAGCGGCACAGCAGGATTCAACCTCGACTTCCACGCCATCCGCCACCACGGCGAGCACACCGCGCTGGAGAAACACTACCTGCCGCGCCGCTCCCAACGCACCCGCGCCGTGCTCACCTTCTTCGCCCAGGACCACGCCAGCACCGAGATGGTCTACGCCAACGCCGAGATCACCAAGGCCGAGCAGGCCCGCGAGATCATCGCCTTCGCCGACTACTGGCGCCAGGCCACCGGCGAAGACCCCGGTCTGCTCGTCTTCGACTCCCAACTGACCACCTACAAGGTGCTCGACGAACTCACCGCCCGCGGCATCCGCTGGCTGACCCTGCGCCAACGCGGCAGCACCGAACTCGCCCGCCTGGGCGCGCTACCCGCCGGCAAGTGGAAGACCACCACCATCGCCCGCTCCGGGCGCTACCGGCGCCCACAACTCCACGAAGACATGATCAAGCTCAAAGACGTCGACACCAAGGTCCGCCAACTCGCCATCCGCAACATCGGCCGCGACGAACCCACGCTGCTCATCACCAACGACCTCACCACCCCCGGCAACGACCTGTTCGCCCGCTACGCCGAACCCATGAGCATCGAAAACGAACTCGACGCCTACATCTCCGGCTTCCACCTCGACGCGCTCTCCAGCGCCGTCCCGCTCAACGTCGACCTCGACACCACGCTCACCGTCATCGCCGGCAACCTCTACCGCCTCTTCGCCCGCGACCTGACCCGATACCAGACCGCCACCCCCGACACCATCTGGCGCCACTTCCTCGACGACCCCGGCACCCTGCACATCAGCGACCACGGCGTCACCTGCGCACTGAACCTACGCAGCCACCACCCACAGCTCATCGACGCCGGCTACGCCGACCTCAAAACCCCAATCCCATGGTGGGACAACCGAACTCTCCAATTCACCTTCCCACCCAGATAACCGCCCATCCCGCGCGAACAACCTCAACTCAATTTCCGCACCGGGAATCGAGGCTAACGGGCGTCGGAATCTTTGGCCTAGGCGTGATCGGCGACTGGCTAGGATGGTGGGGCGCTCTCTCGTATGTGCCGAATGCGATGACCTCACTCGCCGGCTTTTTTGTTGGTGTGCCGGTCGCGTTGGTTTTTCTCAGCACGTGGGCTGGTGAGCGAGAAGAGAAGTCTCAACTCGACAACCTACGTAGCCTGTCGGACTCGGCGTGGAGGGACTACTACGGCCGGGTAAGCGAATTTTGCTCGGTCGAGCGGATCGTCGCGTATCGGGTAGCGGGATCGGCAATCGCGGATCAATGGGAACAAATCGCTGAGGGTATCCGTGCCTACTTTGGAAGCGATGATTTGTACGCCGTCGCTGAAATGCCCACAGATCAGGCTTATGAGGCGTTTATTGCGCAGTTGCCAAAATGGGCCGACGACTTGGATAGGGTGCTTAGCAGAGCACAGCAGTTACGGTCACTTTGGGATTTACGTGCCGAATGGGTTAGTATTCAGCAGAGCTGGGGCCTGTTGAATTCATACGTGAAGATCCAACGATTTGAGCGAAAGCTGCCGTGGATTGAACGTCGTATCGACGCGCGTATACAGCATAAAATGGCTCTCCCCGAAACGCCCGCTCACCGAATTCAACCGAATCCATGACACTGCGGGAGGTTACATTAACGGGGCGATGGGCGACATGTCGCGGTACCTCCGGCGCTGTGCTGAAATGACGAAAGACGAGATCCAACAGAATATGAGGGGCACGAGTGCACCCGCCTATCTCTTTCCGGTCGACGAATACAGAAGGCGGGCATCCGACGCCGCAGATTTCCTGAGTGATCTAATGAAGTATGTGTCGCTTGCCCAGGCGGGAAGCGGTTGGCCGTGAGTTTTGGTGCCGCCCTGCTGGGCCTGGAGGGTCCCGCGCCGCGGCAAGTCTTTGAGTGCTACCAGCGGGTTGACGGTCGCGAGCGCTTCAAAACTCGCCCCTGCACCCCTGGTCACTTCGCGCCCTTTTCACCGACTGCCGGATGGCGGCGACGTGGCCGGGGACGGGTGGCTGATTCCGACCCCTACCACGTCTGATCTGCGGTTGTAGGTAGCTAACCGTGCGCAAGAGCGCGCCAGGTGCGGTTACGTGGCTGATGCGGTGTGGGAATCAGTGAGCAGCGTCGTTCTCTGCGCCAGTTCAGCCGATTCCAACACCGAAACCGAACCCACCGTCGTCCGGATGATTCGGGCACGAGACGTCGACGTAGGCAGTCGTCCGGCTAGCGGGCGCCAGGAATGTTGATCCCGGTCACCTGGCACACGTCCAAGTGGTTCGGTGTTGTAGCCACTCACCCAGTTGATCTGAACGAGGTAGCCCTGACTCTTCAGATCGTCGATGACGGTGCTGGCCGATCCGTGAGACACGGGGTCGGCGGCGGCTACAGGCGCGACGGCAACGGCAGCAACGGCGATCAACAGCGGTGCGAAGTGCCTGGGCTTGAGAGACATCGGTCCCTCCAAACAGCTGAGGTCTGTGGCCAATGTTACCCCCGTTTCGAATGTGGAAACGGCGAGTCTTCTGATTGTCGCTATGAAGTCGGTCGGCTTATCCAATCCATCGTTTGGGCGGTCGAGCTCTTCGGCTGTGAATGTGACACCCATGGGCGATGGCTCCACGGCGTGATCTCGTTGGCCAGGTTGTTATATCCGAGTGGGTGTAAAGGCGTGTCTGCGCATCCGCTCAGCCTTGTGGGTGACCGGTTCCGCACCCAGTCCGCACACCA
>CAVYPI010000028.1:0-32195 GCA_963770125.1 uncultured Actinomycetota bacterium
GACCAATCCCGCTCGACGCCTGCGCCCGTCGATGCCGGCGTGGCGCGGCTCGCGGTCAGCTGGTTCGGCCATTCGACGGCGATGGTCGAGATCGACGGCTATCCGCGTACTGGCCGACCCGGTGTGGGGTCGCCGGTGCTCGCCGTCGCGCACGGTAGGCCCCCAGCGCATGCATGAGGTGCCAGTGGCGGCTCGAGGCGCTGCCCGCCGTCGACGCGGTGCTGATCAGCCACGACCACTACGACCACCTCGACATCGACACGATCATCGGCCTGGGCCACAGCCGCGCGCGCCGTTCGTCGTGCCGCTCGGTGTCGGCGCGCACCTGCGCAAGTGGGGGATTCCCAAGGGCCGGCATCGTCGAGCTCGACTGGAACGAAAGCCACCAAATAGGCGAGCTGACGCTGGTGTGCACTCCCGCCCGGCACTTCTCTGGGCGGCTGTTCTCCCCGCAACACCACGCTGTGGGCCTCATGGGTGATCGCCGGGCCGGGGCACCGCGCGTTCTTCGGCGGCGACACCGGCTACACCAAGAGCTTCGCCGAAATCGGTATGGACCATGGGCCTTTCGACCTGACCCTGCTGCCGATCGGCGCGTATCACCCGGCGTGGCCGGACATCCACATGAATCCCGAAGAGGCCGTCCGCGCGCACCTCGATGTCGCTGAGGCCGACTCGGGATTGCTGGTGCCGATCCACTGGGCCACATTCCGGCTGGCGCCGCATCCGTGGGCGGAGCCGGTCGAGCGGCTCTTGCGGGCCGCCGATGCGACGGGCGTGCGCGTGGTGGTGCCCAGGCCCGGGCAGCGAGTCGATCCCGACACCGCATCGCTTGACCCCGTGGTGGCAGCAGTAGGCCCTCACCGGGCGCACGGTTGTTAGCGCCCTTGCTCGTTCTGTGTGTGCAACAACCGGGCATTCGACGGTTACCGTTCAGGTCATGAACGCACTGGCCAGGGCGGCCGTTGCCGCGCTGCTTCTGGCGTCGCTGGCGGGTTGCAACGCCAAGCCGACCGAATCGGCACCGCCGCCGACGGCCTCCGTGCGATCCGATGTGCCACCACCGTTGGTGCCTGCTATGCCGCTGCCTGACAACGCGGTCGACAACGCGGTGGCCAAGCTCGACGGGATCGTCGACGACTTGATGAAGAAGTCCGGCATCCCCGGTCTGGCCGTCGCGGTGGTGCACGGCGGGAAGACCGTGTACGCCAAGGGCTTCGGGGTCAAGGATGTACGCAGTGGCGACAAGATCGACCCGGACACCGTGTTCCAGCTGGCGTCTGTGTCCAAGCCGCTGAGTGCTACCGTGGTTGCCCACCAGGTGGGCGCCAACGCGATCGGCTGGGACACGCCGATCGTCTCCAAGCTTCCATGGTTCGCGTTATCGGATCCTGCTGTCACTCAGATGGTCAGCGTGGGGGACATGTTCTCGCACCGCTCCGGGTTGCCCGACCACGCCGGCGACATGCTCGAGGACCTCGGTTACGACCGGCGGTATGTGCTCGACAGGCTCCGCCAGCTGCCGCTCGATCCATTCCGAATCTCGTACGCCTACACCAACTTTGGGCTGACCGCAGGTGCCGAAGCCGTCGCGGTGAGCGGTGGTAAATCCTGGGAGGATCTCGCCGACGAGGTGCTGTTCCGTCCGCTCGGGATGGCGTCGACGAGCTTCCGGTTCGCCGACTACGAAGCGCGTCCGGACCGCGCCGTCGGCCATATCCACGTCGACGGGCGCTACGAACCGCTCTACATTCGCGACGCCGACCCAGAAGCCCCCGCGGGCGGCGCGAGCTCGTCGGTGAACGACATGACGCGCTGGCTGACAATGGTGCTGGCCAACGGCAGCCACGAGGGGAAGCAGATCGTCGACTCGAAGGCGCTGCTGCCCGCGGTGACGCCACAGATCGTGTCGAGTCCCGCTACCGAGCCCGCGATGCGGTCGGGCTTCTACGGCTACGGCTTCAACGTGGGTGCAACGTCGGCAGCGCGGATGGAGCTCAGCCATTCCGGGGCGTTCGAGCTTGGCGCAGGCACGAACTTCGTCCTCCTCCCGTCCGCCGACGTGGCGATCGTCGCGCTCACCAACGCCACGCCGTCCGGTGTGCCCGAAGCGCTTACCGCCGAATTCGCCGACCTCGTCCAGTTCGGTGAGGTGCGTGAGGACTGGTACAAGCTCTACGGCGAGGTCTTCAAGCAGATGGAGCAGCCGACGGGCTCGCTGGTCGGTCAGAAGCCGCCGGCCAATCCCGCGCCCGCCGCGCCGTTGGCGTCCTACGTCGGCACCTACGACAACGACTACTGGGGCCCGGCGCGGATCACCGAGAAGGACGGCAAGTTGCAGCTCGCCCTTGGCGCAAAACTGAACGTGCCCCTGGACCATTGGGACGGAAACGTCTTCACCTACTCATGGGTCTCTGAAAACTCCCCGCCGGGAACGATTTCCAAGGCGACGTTCGACGGCAACAAGCTGACCCTGGAGTACTACGACACGTTCACAAAGGGAACGTTCACGAAATGACCACCATCCCAGACGCTGAAGCCACGGCCCTGGCTGATGCCGAAGTCGGCCAGCGGGTAGCCGACGGTAAAACCATCGGCATTCCGGCGTTCATCCTGTCGCTGGCGCCGAACAACGAACGGGCGCACCCAGGCTTCGGGCGGCGGGTGATGACGTCGGCGCTGATCACGCTGCTGGTGACCGCGGTGTACTCGCCCAGAAGACCTTCATGCTCGACTCGTCCAACATGGCGATCACGTCGCTGGCGCTGGCGATTGGTCTCGTTGGAGCAGCCGTCATCGAGGTGATCTGGCGGGTCAAGGGGAGGATCCTCGGAGAGCGCCGACGGCTGTGGAAGCAGCGGTAAGGTGGGCCCATGGGATTTCTGGACAAGGTGAAAGACCTGATGTCGAAGAACAAGGGTGCGGTCGACAGCGCCATCGACAAGGCCGGTGACATAGTCGACCAGAAGACGCAGGGCAAGTACGCCCAAAACGTCGACAAGGTGCAGGACGCCGCTAAGAAGGCCGTCGACAAGACACCTCCGCAGAACTGACGTATGGCCAAACTTTCCGTCTCCGTCGACGTTGCACTGCCGCCGGAGAAGGCGTGGGAGTGCGCCTCTGACCTGTCGCGCTTCAAGGAGTGGCTGACCATTCACCGGGTGTGGCGGTCGAAGCTGCCCGAGACCATCGAAAAGGGCACGGTCATCGAGTCCATCGTCGAGGTCAAGGGCATGCCCAACCGGATCAAGTGGACCATCGCGCACTACAAGCCGCCCGAGACGATGACCCTTGACGGGGACGGCAAGGGCGGCGTGAAGGTCAAGCTGATCGGCAAGGTCAAACCCTCTGAAAAGGACCCAGCGGGCTCGACGGTCACGTTTGACGTGCACCTCGGCGGCCCAGCGTTGTTCGGGCCCATCGGCATGGTGGTTGCCGGCGCGCTCAAGGGCGATATCCGCGAGTCACTGAACAAGTTCAAATCGGTGTTCGCGCCTGCGTGATCGTCAGCGGCGAAACCGCCTGCTGACCAGCTTTGCGAACTCGACGGTCGAGCGGCGCACGGACTCGAGTTCGAGTGACACCAACAGCGTGTCCACCATCGCGAACGGCAGCGTGGTGACGACAGCGCCGCGGCCGTACTCGATGTGCCACGAGCCGGGGTGAATCGTGAGACCCCTGGCGCGGCCTTTCTCCAGGCACGTGTGCTCGCCGGGGAGCAGCGTCATGGGCACGGTCGCGTCGGACTCCAGTTCATACGAGTCGATCTGGCCGGCCATCAGGAACTTGTGGATCTCCACGTGTTTGTAGCGACCCGAAAAGCCTTGCGTGCCAGTGGGAGATCCGAAGATGACGACGTACTCGCGGGGGGTGAAGTAGAGGAAGCGGACCTTCCCGAGGATCCCTCCCGCCTTGCTGCCGACCCATCGGCCCGGCTCGGAATCGATGAGGTCAGGGTATTCGTCGGCGAGCAACCGGGTGGCACGAGAGATGAGCTCGCCACCTTCCAGGGGCAGGCCGACGACCTGCTTGGCGACCTTGTGCAGTACGTCCCGGTCGATCTTGTACGGCATCATCAGCCAAACTCTATGGGTTGGCTGGTCGGCCCGCTCATGCCGAGCAGCGGCTTCCACGGTGCAGGTCCGGCGCGGCGGGCTTTCGGCATTCGGTGCGCAAGGATCTTCAGTGCTTCCGCAAGCTCGAGCCTGGCCAGGTTCGCGCCAACGCAGTAGTGGACGCCCCACCGAAGGTCAAGATCGCCGGCGGCGCTTCGCGGCTGATGTCGAAGCGGTCGGGATTGTCGTAGACGGCCGAATCACAGTTGGCCGCAAAGGTATTCACGAAGATGAACGTGCCGGCGGGGAAGGTGTATCCGCTGATCTCGACGTCCTCAGTCACAGTGCGGAGTGTGCTGCAGACAGCCGGCGAGTGGCGCATGCTCTCCTCAGCAGCCGGCATTGCCAGTTCGGGATGGTCGCGCAGCTTCGCCCACTGTTCGGGGTGTTCGAGCAGAACCTGCATGGAAGCGGACAGCTGATTGCGGGTGGTATCCGTTCCAGCCACCAACAGGCTGGCCACCGTCATGCGCAGTTCGTCGGCGTTGAGCCGGTCGCCGTCGTTCTCGGCGCGGATGAGGTCGGAGAGCAGATCGTCCGTCAGACTGCGTCGTCGTTCGGCGATCATGTTGTCGACGTAGGCGTCGAGCTCGGCCCATGCGCGCATGACGGCAGGAACTTCGTCGACGAGATTGACGGCGAAGCTGACCATCTTGAAGATCTCGTCGGCCCACAACGAAAACTGTTGCCATTCCTCACGGGGTGCACGAAGTAGCGCGCAGATGATCGGGATCGGATACGGCCGGGCGATGTCCGTAACGAAGTCGCAGCGGCCCGCATCGGCGACGATCGGCCAGGTCGTTGACCACAGTGTCGATCGTGTCGTGCAGACGTGCGGTCGCCCGTGGTGTGAACGCCTTCGATACCAGGCTGCGAAGCCGATGGTGCTCGGCGCCTTCCGCGCACATGATGCTGCCGACCACCCTGTCCCACAGCGGACCCGACGTAATGCCCTGTGCCGTGAGGTGTATGCCCGGCGGGATCACGAACCGACTGTCACGAAGAACGGCCCGTGCGAGTTCGTACGACAGCACTTCCGGACCCAATGGCCCGATTGCGATCGGGGCCAGCCGCTGCGCCTCCCGAATTCGGGGGTAGACGTCACGCGGGGTTTCGGCCACGTCATAGCTCAGCGTCGGCAGTCCCGCATCGAAGACACCCGGCGTCGCGGTTTCGACGGTCATGACGACTCCCCTGCAGTTGTTGGCTCGAGGATCCGCAAGGGCAGCTGCGGAAGCGTGCATGTCGCAGAAGGCCATTTGACCTCGGCACCAAAACCCGGCGCGAGCTCGAATTCGGGAACACGGCGGAGCCACTCGTTGATCACGAGAGTCAGCTCCATGCGCGCCAGATGTGCGCCCAGGCAGCGGTGGGGTCCGCTGCCGAAACCCCAGTGTCGGTGCAGCTTGCCGTCCATCACAAGGTCATCGCCAGATGTCGGATCGCTACCATCGCGGTTGATCGCCCCAAGGCACAGCCGCACCTGTGCGCCTGCGGGAATCGTATGGCCTGCGACGGTCACAGACTCGGTCGTTACCCGTCCCACGACTGGGGCGGGGGGCTCCAGTCTGATGATCTCCTCGACGAAAGCGGCTGTCAGATGGGGCTTTTCACAGAGGTCGCTTCGCAGGTCGGGACGTCTCGCCATCTCGAGCATTGCGGCACCGATCGCTGACGTGACGGTGTCCAGTCCGGCCAGGACGAGCACGAAAGCCAGTCCAAGCGCCTCAGCGTCGGTGAGTGGATCGTCACCCACGAGCACCTGCGACAGGATGTCGTCACCCGGGTTCTGCCGATGCGTAGTGACAACGCGGGTGAGGTACTCGTACAGTTCCACTGCAGGTACGAGATCGGCGCTGTCGGGTTCATCGACCAGGCTGATCGCGATGATGGCGTCCTTCCATCCGATCAGGCGCTGTCGGTCTTCAATCGGCAGGCCGAATAGCGTGAGGAACACCTGCGACGGGTACGGGGTGGCTAGGTCGGCCATGATCTCGCACTCGCTGCGGTCCGCAATTGGCGCGATGATGTCCACCGCCTGCAGCTGCAGGGACGGCAGAACCGACCCGAGCGTCTGCGGGCTGAAGAACGGATGCAGAATGCGACGGTATCGGGTGTGTTCGGGCGGATCGCACGCGAGCGGTATGAGGGGCACCGGGCTGACCGCCCCATCGAAACTGCGCGTCGACGAGAAGATGTCCGGATTGCGCAGTGCCGTAAGCACATCCTCACGACGGGTGACGTAGTACCAGCCCTCTCCGGTTACGACCGGCCCGAGGTCGCGCAATTTGGCCCACCCCACGCCTCGGTCGTGGGACATGGGCAAGTCGGCATACAAGATGTCCGGTAGCTCTTTGCATTCCGTCATTTGCGCACCAGGCCGCGAGGTCGGACTAGACCGAGATCCAGGTGGGTTATCCACCCGGGCGGAGAGTCGCATACATCGGGGATAGCGTTGATCGCGCCCATCGCAGTCCAGTTGTAACCCGGATGCGCCATTGTTCCGTCCGGCTGATCGACGCCTTCGAGCGTGAGCTCGGTTGGTGGATCTCCTTCAATCACTATCCGGTACCGCGTCTTGCCCCAATCCCACGACGGCTCGATAGTGGCGGGATCGCCGGTCATATAGATCGCGTGGAACACGATGAGCGGTTGGCCATCCACCCAGGCCGTCCATTCGTGGTGCTGGGCCGCGACCGTTCCGCGCGCGATCGATCCTAGGTCGTGCGATATGTCTTCGGTTGCGATGGCGGCCCTCAAATCTGCCGTCACGTCGTCGATGCGCACGCCGAGGCCGTCGGCGATCATGTGCATCGACTGCGCGAAGAACGGCACGCCAAGTCCCAAAATGGTTGGTTCAGAGAGGAATTTGTCTTTCTCCTTGCCGAAACCCATCCAATCGATATGATCCAGCGGCGCGTCGGTGAGAACGTTCACCACTTCGTACACCTGGATCCGCTCGATCTTGCTGACCACGCGGGCAAGGGTGAGTGGAAGTATGTCGCCCGCATAGCCCGGGTGAATGCCGCCTGCGTGGAAGGACGTTCCGCCGTCCTGGCAGGCAGCGCGGATCTTGTCACCGCCCTCACGAAAGTCCTGCGTGGGATGGAAGAACCCGCTCGTGGTGACGACGTTCTTACCGGAGCGCAGCAGACGGCAAACCGTTTCCACGTCCATGATCACCGGCGTGTAAAACACGCAGTCGGCGTCCAGCGCGACCATCGATTCGATGTCGTCAGTTGCGACGACACCTGTTGGTGCGATCCCGACGATCTCGCCGGCGTCCTTGCCGACCTTGTCCGGGCTGTGCACCAGAACAGCGACCAGGTCGAAAACCTGGTTGTCTGCGAAATGTCGAATCCCCACTTGTCCGACATCTCCCGTCATCCATTGGATGACTCGATATGGTTTGTCCGGCATCGACTTTCCTAACCTTGGTGTGCGCGGAGCACTCCGCGCGGAAGTAGCAGCGGCAGATCGTTGTAGGTGGCGATGCCGGGCCGAGCCGCGACGACTGCGGGTATCGCGGTGATCGCCGGCATGGCGACAATCGACAGCCCGAGCATGATGTAGTCGTCCAGCGTCTCGCCGACGAAGTCCGGCGGCGGCAGGAAGCTGAGCGTGGTCTTGATCGTCGGCGTGCCTTGGACCTCGACGGTGTAGCCCATATCGAGCTCCCAATCCGGTTGCAGCGTCTGTCCCTTACGCCAGCGCCCGCGGATCTCGATGATCTCCCGGCCACCGACTATCCCCTTCCAGCCGACGTCCACGCCGGCGACGCAGCCTTTCGCGATCGTCCAATCGCCCGGCAAGTGGAGATCCTCAGTGGTCTGGGCATATTCGACGTCGCAACGCACATCGTCAAGCTGGACTCCGAGAGCATCGGCGACGAGCAACACGCCGTCACGGAAGATGCCGGAACGCTTTTCTGTGATGGTCCGCAGGTCGGGCCGATCGATGGGATAACCGAACCCCATGGGTTTTTCGGTGGCGGGCGAGTTGTAGATGGTGGTGTCAATGGCTTCCACAATGGATACCTTGTCGACTCGCTCCGAGAGCCCGGCCGACACGATGGCGAAGAGTTGGATGAAGCCCGGGTTGATGCCGCTGCCGAAGATGGTTGAACCGCCCACTTCGCACGCCTCGGCGATGCGATCACGACCATCACCCAGGAAGTGGGCGGTGATGAATTCGGATGTGGACGCTATGTTTATGCCTGTGCGCAGGATCCGCACCATCTCGTCGACCTCGGCGAACATCGGGTTATAGACCACGCAGTCGGGCTTCAGTGCGAGCAGGGCCTCGACGTCATTGGTGGCGGTCACACCCAGGGGTTCGATGCCGCACAGATCACCGACATCGCGGCCGACCTTGTCCTCCGACCATGCATAGCATCCGACGAGTTGCATTGTCGGATTGGAGGCGACCGCCCGAACCGATCGCTTGCCGACGTTGCCGGTTGTCCACTGAACGATTCGGTAAGTCACGTTGGCTATGCTGTTCGCTCGCCCGCAGTGAACACCACGGGAATTTCGCGGTATCCGCGCGTGACGGAGTTCCCATGAAACGCCGCTTCGGCGTCGGGTGCGATAGCGAAGTCGGGCAGTCGCGAGAGCACCTGGTCGATACCGATACGGAACTCCAGGCGTGCGAGATTGGAACCGAGGCACCGATGGACGCCTGCTCCGAATCCAAGATGGCGATTCGCCTGGCGATCAAGGACACAGCGATCCGGGTTGGGGAACTCCAGGGGGTCGCGGTTCGCGGAGGCATAGTTGACAATGACGGATTCACCGGGGCAGAAAGTGTGCCCGCTCAGCTCGACATCATTCGCGACAGTTCGAGGGATGCCGTGAATCGATCCCGCGAAGCGGATGAATTCTTCAACGGCCCTCGGCAGGATCTCGGGCTCGCGGATCAGCCGGTCGCGTTCCGCCGGATGCGTTCCGAGATAGTGGAATGCGAAGGACATCGCGCTCGCAGTCGTCTCGAGCCCGGCCTGGACCAACAGCATTGCATTGGCGACGACGTCTTGAAACGGCAGCTTCTCACCGTCGATCTCGGCGCTGAGAAGTATGTCGATCATGTCATCTCGCGGTGGCTGGGTGGTTCGCGCTGATACCGCGTCGTGGAGGTGTTGATACAGCCCGCCCCAGGCAGCCATCCGAGCTTCCTCGGTTTCGCCGTTGAGTGCGATGTCGGTCAGGTCAACACACAACGGCACATCGTCGATGGGCATTCCCAGGAGGTACTTGAAGAAGACGATGCCGGGCTGCCGCCAGGCGACCTGCGCGAGGTCGCCGTTGCCGTATTCGATGAATGCGTCGATCAGTTGATCGGTCTCCGCGCGGATCTGCGGCTGTAGCGCCTTCATCCGAGCCGGTGAGAAGTACGGGTTGAGGACCTTGCGGAATTTCTGTTGCCGTGGTGGGTCGAGCGTGATCACGAGCTCGCCGGCGAGCTGCTCGGCCCCTTCGGGCGTCGGGTTACTCGAGAAGTGCTGCCAGCCCTGCAGGATCTTGTAGCACTCTTCATAACGAGTCGCCACCCATGCGCCGCCCGGCGTGGCACTGAGAAACGGTGTGTCATGGCTCAACTGCCGAGTCCCTTCGAGAACACCCCGCGGCCGACGATCGTTGGCAGATCGAGGAAGGTGCGGATGCCGGGAGCCGCCGCGCAGACGGGCGCAATCGCGTGCACCGAATGCATGGCAGTGCCAAGGCAGGCCTGGTCGGTGTCGTCCTCATCGTGAATGGCGATCCGCGATTCGAGCACCATCGACGGAAGACCCTCGACCGTCACCTTCCAGCCTCGCCCGTTCGGCCAGTGCGGAGCCTGGTCCGGCCCCAAGCGGGTGATGTGTTCGACGGTCAGAGCCCGACGTCCCTCGACGATGGCCGTGTAGGCGAATCGCACCGCCGACACGGTGCCGGCCTCCACGCGGCCCGCCTTGACCTCGATGGGTTTGTCGGTCGTGGCGACCTGGCGCTCCCAGACGTAATCCTCGATGGTGGCGCCGAGTCCCTTGGCAACCAGCATCAGCGGTGCCTTGAACGACAGTGCGCCGATGGCGGGTTCATCCATCGGCACCCTTGTGTCGGGCGGCTTACCGAAGCCCATGACGTCGAACAGCACGAACGGCTGTTCGTAGGTGCTGTAGTCCATCAGCTCCTGCACCACCAACGAATCGATCCGCCGAAACAGACCCGACATCGTCAGCGGCAGCACCTCGGAGGCCCAGCCGGGCTCGATACCGGTGCCGTGAAAGGAACTCTGACCTTCGTCGCACGCCGCTTCGAGGCGCTCGACGACATCGTCGGTGCTGCTCCTCGGTTCGATCCACGCCGTCACCGCAGTCGACACCACGTTCTTACCTGAGGCCAGTATCCGGCAGATGTCGTCCAGCGCTCCTGGCGGATTCCAGTCACCCTGGGCGTGGTAGAGCACACAGTCGGCATCCAGCGCCAGGATCTCGTCGACGTCTTTCGTTGCGATGACACCGATCGGACCGATGCCGACGATCTCACCGACATCCCTTCCGGCCTTTTCGTCGCTGTACACCAGCGCACCCACCAGCTCGAGGTCGGCATGGTTGTGCACAGCCTCGATCGCGTGCTTGCCGACGTTGCCTGTGCCCCACTGGATCACGCGGAGTTTCTCCGTCATGGCGTCGGCGCCCCTTGATGTTCGGCGGCCTGCCGGGCCAAGCGCTCATCGTGGATGCGCACCAGTTCGCGGAACCCGAGTCGGTGGTATTTCGGAATCGGCTGGATGCCCCACACGTCCTGGGCGGTGTCCTTGCCTTCAGCGCCCTCAGGGGGGCCCAAAGGCGGGTAGGGGTACCTTGCATTCCAATGTGTCGTCGGAGTAGCGGACCTTCAACAGTTCGCTGCAGATCTGGGTGAGGCTCATCGTCGGGTAGCCGTAGTAGATCGCCATGAACGGCAAGGTGAAGGCGCCCTCGATAACGAGGGCGACCAAGCACACCAGGACCGCGCGCTTGATCCATTTGTGCATGTTGGCGTAGTACGGAGTGGTCCCGGGCGGGAGGTCGGCGGCCGGGTCCTTTTCCTCGGTGGGTGAGGGTAAAGAAGATGAAGTCATGGCTGTGCTCCTTAAACCTGTTCAGTCGGAGAAGATTTCACGATTGACCGTGTGCAGGTACGGGATCGCGAGGAAGGGGGTGATGTAGAAGATGTCGTAGAGCCACCACCCGATCACGGGGAACACGACACCGGCGTAGCGCACGTCGGCGAACATCGTCATGTTGAACACGTATGCGGCCCAGATCACCACGCCCATCCAGCAGGTGACGATCATCCACTGGTGACCCCACCGCTTCATCTGCAGGAACCCGATCGCCGCTGCGACCCGCATGGAGAACACGGTGAGAATCAACCCTGCGACGTAAGCCTTCTCGCCCGGTCCAGCGGCGCCGCCGACCCACAGCTCGTTGTAGTGCCAGAAGTAGCCGGCATCGAACATGTTGCCCCACCCGACCATGAGCACACGGTTGATCAAGGTGTGGTTGGCGACCAGGTCCAGGGCCCAGCCGAGACTGTTCAGCATGCCGTCGATCAAGACCAGGAAACCGATCAGGGTGACGATCATCGGCCGAACCGATAGGCCCGCGCGCAGAGCCTGGCGCTGTAACCACACCCCACGCATGAAGATGGGAAAGCCGATGAGACCGGGGGCCCACATACCCATCAACGCGGCGCCGACGATCATCCACTTGTCGGCTCGGCGCTGAGCCAGGCGCGACTCGTCGTGGTGATCCTCGAGGCTGACCGAGCCATCGGGCGCGGCAAGCGCCTTTCCCCCCGAAAGACGGCTGAGCAGTGGGAGATTCACAATCCCCACCAGCCTCGGGCGAGGGACATATAGAGCTGAATTCCGAACATCGCCAGCAGATAGCCGTAGATGACGACTTGCAGAATGATGAGCGCCCTCTTGCGCTTTCTCTCCTTTTGATCCATGTCGGGTGACTCCTTCCTAGCGTGTCGTGCTCGAGCTATCGGCGGCGGCCAGGCTGGCCACCGCGACTTCACGTAAGCCCTCTGTGATCGCACCGTCGGTGGACAGCGGCGCGAGGATGCAGGCCTCGGCGGCCTCCAACTCGGTTGCGCCCGCGGCGATCAACTGCGCCGCGGTCACCAGAACCCGGGTGGACGGCGGCTCGAAGTGGAACGCCTCGTCCGCGGTTCTGATGGCGGTGGCGCACTGAACAAGCCGCTTGGCGGTCGACAACTCGATACCCGCTTCGGCGACGATCACCTCGGCCTCGCGGTCGGGCGGCAGATACCTCATCGGAAGCGTCACGAAGCGCTGACGGAAGGACGGCTTGAGCTCCTTCAGTGAGCTGCGATAGGCAGGGTTGTACGAACACACGAGCATGAAGGTCTCCGGCGCTTCGACGACCTCGCCGGCCCGGTCCAGATAAAGAGCGCGGCGATGATCGGTCAGCGAATGCAGGATGGCCAACGAATCGTGCCGTGCTTCCACAACCTCGTCCAGGTAGCAGATCGCGCCGGCCTTGACCGCTCGGGTGAGAGGTCCGTCGGTCCACACCACGTCTCCGCCGGTCACCATGAAGCGGCCGACAAGATCCGAACTGGTGAGATCGTCATGACAGCTGATGGTGACCACGGGCCGGCGCAGCAATAGCCCCATGTGCTCGACCAATCGCGTCTTACCGCACCCCGTCGGGCCGGTGAGCATCACGGGTAGGCGCTGGTGGTACGCCTGCTCGAACAGCTGAACTTCGTTGCCGTTCGAGTAATAGGTATCGGTAGTCATTTCCCCCTCAACTGGTGGTCGATCATGCGGCGACGACCTCACGATGGACGTGCGCCAGTACCCGCGGAAGGTCTTCCACTCGCCGGATGCGTTGGGACCGACGAGGTCCGAAGACCTCCGGGAGTGGGTCGACCCGAGTCGGTCCGACGCCGACGTAGTACATGCTCACTCCCGCGTCGTTGGCCTCCTCGACTGCGTGCGCGGCGTCAGCCCAAGCGTAGCGGCCCTCGTAGCCCTCGTCGGAGATCAGGCCATCACCGATCACGATGAGCAGACGTCGCTCGGATGGCTGCGCGAGAAGCCGACTTGTCAAGTGGCGCAACGGGGCACCGAGCCTCGTGTATCCGCCGGTGGCTAAGCCGAGTTGGCTCGGCGGCACGAACCGACGGTCCTCGAAGTCCTTGAGGCAACTGACTTCGACCCGGTGTCGGGTGTTACCGGTGAACACAAAGATGCCGTGCCGCTCGCGGGCGAGCGTCATCGCTTGGGACAGCGCGTCGGCACACGCCAATTCCAGCTTGAATATCCTGCCGCCATGGACGCCCAACGACGAGCTTCCGTCGAGCAGCAGCGCCGTGGTGACGTCGCGGCTGCTGGGCAATAGTTCGCGGAAGATGCGCGGCTCGATCGCTTCGCCGCTCGTCAAGTCGATGTAATGGCTGACGTACTGCTCGACGTCCAGGTCGGAACCGTCCTCGAGGTGGTTCTTCATCGCCCGATGGGTGTGCTCCTCGAACCATTTCCGTAGATCAGCAGATGCCGACCCCGGCTGGCGCGTACGGCTGCTGTGTGCCCGCTCGAGAACCGCCACGTGGTCCGGCATGAAACTTTTCGTCCACTTGTTCCACTCGGGATACGGGATGCCCGGCCTGTGGTCCGGAGTGATGTCGAGATCGTTGTCCTGAGGCCGGCTCGGCGGCCGAAGATTGGGGTTGCGCACCCCACCGTCGCCGCCCACGGGCACGGAGTACGGCCGCGGAAGACGCTTCTGTGTTGTGGTCCAAGGCATCCGGCCGAAACTGCGTCGCAGCTTGTCGGATACTCTCCGCGGCATCGTGTACGCCAACGGCAACCTGCCGAGCAGAGGGTTAACGCTCAGCGGTTGCCCCTACGCGCCAGTGCAACTGCACGGTTGAGCATCTGGATGGCGTCCATATCGGCGGGCAACGTCTCGAGTTCGGGTATCACCCGCCGCACTTCATCCAGCAGCCCGGGCCAGTCCGACGCAATCCAGCCCAGCGAAACCCCGCTCTCCACGAGCGTGAGTGCACGGAGTTCGCGAGCCGACAGCTCATTCAACTGATACTCGACGAGTCGATCCTTCGATGGCGAACATTGAAGTGCAACACCGCATGTCAAGGTTCTGCGCGTCCAGTCGTGCTCAAGCGATGGGTACGGAACCTGCACGAAGTGCAGCGTTGCACTCAAGCTGAATTCTCGATGGTCGCCGGTCACCAGATGCACACCCTCGCGACGCTGACCGCTCAATGCGACAGCCGTCACTGCGCAACTGCGTTCGATCGCCATTGCGTGTGCGTCGGAGTGCTCGGTCATCTAAACACTCAGAATGTGCCGAGAGTGGAGAACATCCAGTACCAGAACCAGATGATCAGACCCGTACCGCCCCACGCTGCGACGTAGCGGAGGATCTCCCAGATCCAGTCCATTTCAGACCTCCTTGTTGATGGGTTGTTGCATGCGCGATCCAGTCATCGGACCTCCAGGCCGCGTACGGCAGAAGCGACCAACTTGGCCAGCATCGTGTCGCGGGTGTCGGGGCTGTCCGTGGTGGTGAGCAATCCGTAGATGCCGAGAAGGAAGAACGTCGCGCTGTAGAACGCATCGACTTCCGGGTGGACTTCACCGTCGCCTCGTGCCCGCTCGATCTCGCGGACCAGCAACACGATCACGGGATGATCGGTCCAGTCGTCGGACTCGGGTCGCGACGGCGAGAAGTGCAGCGCCAGAAGTTCTTTGAAGAGCTGCTGGCCGAGTCGTTGCTCCAGTCCCGTCACCAGGTGGACGACCTCGGTCAACGCGGCGGTC
Organism: uncultured Actinomycetota bacterium; assembly: GCA_963770125.1. GTDB lineage: Bacteria > Actinomycetota > Actinomycetes > Mycobacteriales > Mycobacteriaceae > Mycobacterium. Next base: position 14,961 of record CAVYPI010000028.1, read on the forward strand.
AGGGCATGTGATGTTTTCAGGAACCGGGCGAATTCGGTTGCGACCCGTGCTTCCTCGCGACGCTCCAACTCGAGCAGAACGTGCTCCTTGGTAGGAAACTGAAAGTAGAAGGTGCCGTGCGCAACGCCCGCCGCAGTCACGATCGCGCCTACATCTGCGCCGGCCATGCCGGAGCGCTTGAACTCGGCCATTGCCGCGCCGAGGACACGTTCCCTCGTCTGCAGCCGCCGCGCTTCGCGCGCCGAAGGCTTGACCTGAGGCGTCATGGTTCGCTATTTGTAACCTATGGACTGACCTAAGTCAATAAGCAGTAGCCCTCGACGGTGTCGTGCCGAGGCGATTGCGACGAGTTTCCCTGGTAAATAGTAGCTATGCGAGGAACCGGCCAGCTCATCCTGATATTAGTCAATGAGCGTAGTCATTGACAACGGGTGTGACGGGTAGTTAAAAAGCTCGAGCAGAGGTAGTACTCGGACGATCACCGGAGGGACGGAAAGCTCATGCTCCAAGACCGAAAGATTCTGGTGACCGGCGCGACCGAACAGATCGCCGGTCCCATCGCCGAGGACTTCGCCAAGGACAACGAGGTGTGGTGTGCGGCGCGATTCAGCGATCCGAAACGCAAGGCGGAACTTGAAGAGATAGGCATCAAGACCTGCTTTTGGGACATGGATTCAGGTGACGCCTCCATGCTGCCCGACGACTTCACCCATGTAGTGCACTCGGCGTTGCACGTAAGCCCCGATTACGACGAGTCGATCACCAATAATGCCGAGGCATCGGCCCTACTGATGCAGCACTGCAGAAAAGCCAAGGCGTTCCTTCATGTGTCAAGCTCCTGCGTATACAAACGGCATGAGGACCATCCGCACCAAGCCTATGCCGAGACAGATCCACTTGGCGGCCTTGCCAGCTACGCGGAGGTGTACCCGGTCATCAAGATCACCTCCGAGGGCGCCGTCCGTGCGGCCGCTCGGATGCTCGACCTGCCAACCACCATCGCCCGCATGAATGTCGGCTACAGCTGGACCGGCCACGGCGGGTTGCCCGTCATGCAGTACAACACGTTCAAGGAAGGGCGACCGTGGCTCGCCCCGATCGGCTATAGCAATATGAGTTCACCGATCGGAGGAACCGACATCGGCACACAGGCGCATATGCTCCTCGAAGTCGCCTCGGTCCCGACGACGATTGTGAACTGGGCTGGGAATGATCCGGTGTCGGACCGCCAGATGGCTGGTTACGTAGCGGAACTCACTGGCGTCACGCCAAGCTTCGTCGAAGGTCCCCTCAGCTTCGACTCTTTCGTATCCGACAACACCCGCCGCGAGCGGCTGATTGGTAAGTGTGCGGTGCACTGGAAGGATGGGGTCCGAGACATGTTCGAAAAGCTCGGGATCATTGGCCGCCAGCCTGCCGCCCGATGACCGGGGCCTTCACGCGGGTCTCAGTCGGAGAAGATCTCGCGGTTGACGGAGTGTAGGTAGGGGATCGCGAGAAACGGTGTGATGTAAAAGATGTCGTAGAGCCACCAACCGATGACCGGGAACACGACGCCGGCGTAGCGGACGTCGGCGAACATCGTCATGTTGAACACGTAAACGACCCAGATCACGACGCCCATCCAGCAGGTGATGATCATCCACTGGTGACCCCACCGTTTCATCTGCAGGAACCCGATCGCCGCGGCAATTCGCATCGTGAACACCGTCAGGATCAAGCCGACTTCCAGGGCCTTCTCACCCGGTCCCGCCGCGCCGCCGAGCCACAGCTCGTTGAAGTGCCAGAAATATCCCGCGTCGAACATGGCGCCCCACCCGTTCAACAGAATTCGCGCCAGGATGGTGTGGCCGGCAACGAGGTCGAGCGCCCAGCCCACCGTGTTTATCGCCGCATCGATGATGACCAGGTAACCGATCAGGGTAACGATCATGGGACGCACCGACAGCCCGTCGCGCTGCGCGCGCCGCAGCAACCAGACTCCGCGCAGGAACAGCGGAAGACCGAAGACACCAAGCGCCGCGGTGCCAATCAGCAAGCTGCCGGAGATGAGCCACTTGTCGGCCTGCTTCTGTGCGAGGCGCGATTGTTCCATGTGGGCGTCGAAGCCCACACCCTCGCGAACACCGTTCGCGTCTGCTCCGGTATCGCCCTTGCCGCGGCCGCCACTTCGGCGCAGGTTGATCGTGGGCAGATTCATGGTCTCCTCCCGGCCAGCCTTCGGCATTGTCCCCTGTGTGTAACCAACAAACTGACTGTAGTCAATTAAAAGGGCATGCCGGGTCACGTCGAGATCACCTCGGCCGTGGAGCCTCCATGCTGCGAAATGCCCTCGCCACGTAGTCGTCGAGCATGGCGTCACGCGTCGGCCAGGCGTTGGTGGTGGTCAACAGCGCATAGAGGCCCAGGAGGAAGAACACCGCGCTATTCATGGGGTTGACCTCAGGATCCACCCGACCCTGTTCTTGGGCGCGCTCGATCTCTTGAGCGACCAACACGATGACAGGGTGATCCCTGCCCTCCTCGGCAGGAGGACGGGTTTGCGAAAAATGAAGTGCTAGAAAGTCTTTGAAGAGCAGATCGCCTAGGCGACGCTCCAAACCGAGCACCAATCGCACCGCCTCTTTGAGTACGGACGCAAGGTGTTGGCCCGACTCCAGGAAACGGCCGAGCTGTTTTGCAATGCGCTCCTCTTCGCGATGCTCCAGTTCCAGCAGCACATGCTCCTTGGTGGAGAAGTGGAAGAAGAAGGTGCCGTGTGCCACGCCGGCGGCCGTCACGATTGCTCCGACATCGGCTTCGGCCATTCCCGACCGCTTGAACTCGGCGATGGCCGCGCCCATCAGACGTTCCTTGGTCTGCAACCGTTTGGCTTCGCGCGCCGACGGCTTGTCCACCACTGCCATGTCAGTTCCTCTAGTTCTCAAATGACGCGACTCAACCACGATATCGCCCGGCGAGCGGCCGTCCCGACAGCAGAGCTCGGGGGCTGAACTACGTCAACGCCCGATTGGCCGGAACTGCTGGAATGCCAGCCGCATCCCGAGAACCTCGTCGAACAGCCCGCCGGTCAGCACGAAACCTGGGTCACCGTCGACTGAACCGTTGTCACCTGTGACAACACCGTTCGGCAGCGGGACACCCTCTATGACGGCCTCCTCCGGGTGCACGAGCCTGGAGCCGACCGTCTTCATTCCAGTTTCGACGGATTCGAAGTCGTCGGTCAACAGGACCGTCGCGTAGACGCCCTCACCCTGCTTCTCGAGGTGCGTCCGCACCAACGTGCCAGCCGGCCCGGGTCGGCCATGCGGTGAGATGAGCTGCACTCCGGCATCCCAGGCGAGCAGCACGCGCACGCCGTCTGCCTCGAGGACGAAGTCGACGAGCTCGACACCGAGCTGCTGCTCCCACATGTCCTTGGCAGCGTCCATGTTCTCAGGTTCCAGACACCAGCTCAAGTGGTGGACACGGTTCATCCGTCACACAATACGCTTGGCCTCCTCGGATTGGGCTGACTGTAGTCAACGCAGTGGCCTTTCGGCTGAACGCTTCACACAAGCGAACCTTATTGTCCGATTGAAGAAGCCGCCAGTACACCTAATAAATGCGTCGTTGACTTCAGTCAATAATCATCGTTAGATGACAGGGCGAACCACGCCACCGCTGATCGGAGGAGCTTGTATGGCACTGGAGCAGTTCAAGCTCGATGGACAGGTAGCCATCGTCACCGGCGCTGGGAAGGGCGTCGGTCAGGGCATCGCAAGAGTCCTGGCAGAGGCCGGCGCAACGGTGGTCGGCACTGCGCGCACGGAGTCTGACATCATGGAAACGATCGACGGCATCGAAAAGACCGGCGGCAATGGGCTGGCGCTTGTCGCGGACGCAATGAGTCGCGCCGACCGCGAGCGTGTCGTAGGAACGGCCATGGAGCGCTTCGGCCGCATCGACATCCTCGTCAACAACGTCGGCGGTTCCACGTACGCGCGGTTTCTGGACATCACCGACGAAGACTTTCGGCACACGTTCGACTGGTGCGTCACGTCGGCATTCATCATGAGTCAGCTCGTGGCACCACACATGATCGACGGCGGCCACGGCTCCATCGTCAACATCTCCTCGGGCTCAGCTCGTTTCGGCATTCGTGCATTGACCGCCTACTGCGTCGGCAAGGGCGGGCTGGAATCGCTTACCCGTGCCATGGCACAGGAACTCGCGCCGAAGATCCGGGTCAATGCTATCGCCCTCGGTTCCTTCGCAACTGACGGTCTGCAAGGAAGCCTCGATTTGATGCCCGGGTCACTGGAGAAGATGAACGAGGCCACGCCGCTGCATCGGCTCGGCGACGTCGGGGACCTCGGACGGCTCTGCGTCTATCTGTCCACGCGCGACTGCTATGCGACCAATGCAATCTTCCATGTGGATGGCGGCATCGACTCGAATAACTCACCGCTGCCGATCCCCGACTACTGAGAATGGAAAGAGGATGCGAAGAATAGTCCAGTTCTCCACCGGCAACGTCGGACGCCATTCGTTGCAGGCGATCATCGGCAGGCCCGATCTGAAGTTGGTCGGCGTGCACGCCGCCAGGCCGAACAAGATCGGGCGCGACGCGGCCGAACTGTGCGGGTTGAGCGAACCGACGGGCATCATCTCGACCGATGACATCGATGGGTTGATCGCGCTGAAGCCGGATTGCGTCGTATACACCTCGCAGGGCGAGACACGGCCACTGGAAGCCATCGAGCAGATGTCCAAGTTCCTCGCCGCGGGCATCAACGTCGCGGCCACCTCGATGGTCTGGCTGGTGACCCCTCGCCAGGCGGACGACTGGCTGCGGGCACCACTCGAGCAGGCCTGCGAGGCCGGCGATGCCTCGCTGTACGTCAACGGCATCGACCCCGGCTATTCCGGCGACACCGAGGTGCACGCCGCGCTGAGCCTGGTCACTCGCGCCAGGTCGATCACAGTCCAGGAGATCTTCGACTACGGCAACTACGACGACTACGAGTTTACCGGCAAATCAATGGGTTTCGGCATGACGGCCGACGATGAGACGCCGATGCTCTTCCTGCCTGGCGTCATCACGTCGATGTGGCGCGGACCGGTGCGCAACCTCGCCGACCAGCTCGGCGTGGAACTCGACGAGATCCGTCAGCGCACCGAGCCCTGGTATACCCAGAGCCGGATCGAATGCAAGATGACGACGGTGGAGCCAGGGCAGATGGCCGCGGCTCGGTTCGCGGTCGAGGGTGTGCGCGACGGGGTGGCGGTGATCACCATGGAACACATCAACCGGCTCACCCCGGCCGCGGCACCAGACTGGGAGTACCCGCCCGACAATCAGGTGGGTGTCCACCGCGTCGTGGTCGAAGGCGATCCGCGTGTTGAGCTCAACACGCACGTTTCCCACCCGGTGCTCGATTCGACCGATGCGGGCTGCATCTCCACCGCCGCCCGGGTGGTCAATGCGATCGACTGGATCTGCCGCGCTCCCAAAGGATTGATCGCTGTGGAGGACATCCCGCAGGCCGAAGTCATCCGCGGCTTGATGTGGTGAAGTAATCGGTGATCGGGGTGTCACCGGAGATCACCTCGAACGTCTGACCGCCCGTCTCCGTCGCGTCTAGAACCGCGAGCAGTACCGCGGCGACGTCTTCGCGGGGGATGCTGCCGCGTCCGGTTTGGCCCGCGATCGCCACTCGCCCTGTCCCCGGGTCGTTCGTGAGTAGACCCGGCCGCACGATGGTCGAGTCGAGCGCTTTCCGCGCCCGGACGTCGTCGTCCGCAGCGCCTTTGGCACGCAGGTACGCCACAAACACCGGATCACCCGCGTCGTCCGGGGCCTCGGCGTCCGCGCCCATCGACGAGATCATCACGTAGCGGCCGACTTTCGCTAGCTCGGCGGCGTCCGCCAGCAGAATGGCTGCGTCGCGGTCGACGGTCTCTTTGCGTGCCGCTCCGCTACCCGGACCCGCTCCAGCCGCGAAGACGACCGCGTCGGCGCCGCGCAGATGCGCTGCGGCCTCGTCGGCGGACGCCTGCTCTAGGTCCACCACGATGCCTTCGGCACCTGCGTTTTCGAGGTCAGCGGCGTGCGCTGGGTTTCGGATGAAGCCTGCTACCGAATCGCCGCGCTGGGAGAGCAGCCGTTCGAGAATCAGTGCGATCTTGCCGTGCCCGCCGGCAATGACGACGCGCATCATGCCGCGAACACCTGGGAGTCATCGGCAAACGCCTTGAACTCCGGGACAGGGACGTTGCGCCCGGCGACAGGGGTGTGAACGGGCGCGATCCGAGTGCGCGCCAGATGAAAACGCGGGATGGGGGAGTCAAAGACGGTCATATCGCAATGCTACGGACCACCACTTTCCTGGGCGGGCAGACGCAAAGAGCTCCAAAATCGCGGCGTGTCGGGGACTCTTGTGTCTGCTCGCGCTATTGAGCCAGCCGGGCCCGCAGCTCCCGCTTGAGCACTTTGCCGTAACTGTTCTTCGGCAGTTCGTCGATGAACTCGTAGCGCTTGGGTCGTTTGAAGCGGGCGATGCGTTCGAGCAGGTGCGCGTCCAGTTCGGCGGCCGAGACCGAGCCGACGATGAACGCGACCACCACCTCGCCCCACTCCTCATTGGGCGCGCCGACAACGCCGGCCTCCGTGACGCCGGGGTGTTCCAGCAGCGCTTCCTCGACCTCGCGCGGATAGATGTTGCTGCCGCCGCTGATCACCACATCCTTCGACCGGTCGCGCAGGGTCAGGTAGCCGCGCGTATCGAAGGAGCCCATGTCTCCCGTGCGCAGCCAGCCGTTCTGCAGCGTGGCCGCAGTGGCCTCGGGGTTGTTCCAGTAGCCGGGCATCACAACGTCACCGCGGCATACGATTTCGCCGATCTCGTCGATCGCGGCCGCCGAGCCATCCGCGGCGAGCACCGCGACATCTACGCCGGATCGCGCGTAGCCCACGGACCCGAGAATGGCGTCGTCCGCATCGAGGTGGTCGGCTCGACGGAGGCCGGTGATCGTCATCGGCGCTTCACCTTGGCCGTAAAGCTGGACGAAGATCGGGCCGAACGCCGCCATCGCCTTCTTCAGGCTGTCGACGTACATCGGGCCGCCGCCATACACCACCGTCTTCAGATTGCGCGGGCACGCACGGCCGGTCTGCACCAGGCGCTGGACCATCGTCGGCGCGAGAAAAGCACTGCAGCCGGGATGCTGCTCGCAGAGGTCGAGGAACTCGTCGGGTTCGAACGCGCCCGATGCCGGCACCACCTGCCGGGCGCCGCGCAGCACATACGGGGCCACCAACATGCCGGAACCGTGTGACATGGGTGCGCCGTGCACCAGGCTGCAGTTCTCGTCCGGCGCATCGAAATCCGCAAGGTGGGAGACGGTCATCGCCATCAGGTTGCGGTGCGACAGCATGGCGCCCTTGGACTTGCCGGTGGTTCCGCTGGTGTAGAACAACCACGCCAGTGTCGAGGGATCCGTGGTGCTCGGCGGATCCGACGGTGGGCCTGCCACCCGGCTTGAATACGCTTGGGAATCAACAATTTCGATGGGCACGGAGGTGACGGATACCAGCTCCGCACCGATCTTCGTCGACGCGAAGACCTGCGAGACCCCGGCATCGTCGAGGATCTGCTCCATCTCGCGGGGATGCAGCTTGTAGTTGATCGGGACGAACACGCACTCGGCCGCCCAGATGGCGAACATCAGCTCGACGATCTCCGGGCGGTTCTCGCTGGCCACGGCGACTCGTGCGCCGGGCCCCAACTCTCGGAGCGACGAGGCCAGCCGTAACACCCGATCCCGCAGCTCGCCCCACGTACTGAGTTGGCGTTCACCGAGATACAGCGCGCCACGGTCGCCGAAGCGGCTCGCGGTCTGATCCAGCAGTGCGAACAGGTTCAACGCGCAACCCATTCCGAGGTCAACGCGAAGTCCGAGAGGTACTTTGTAGAGCTCCACCCTCCGTCGACCACGATCGTCTGGCCGTTGATGAAACTGCCGCCCTCCGAACACAGAAACGCCACGGTGCTCGCGAGGTCATCGACCTTGCCGAGCCGTGGATATGGCGTCATCTCGGTATTGATCTTGCGGAACCGCTCGTCCTCCAGCCGCTGCGCCACCATGGGTGTCAGGGTGACACCCGGCGCCACGGCATTGCACCGGATTCCCTGCGGCCCGTACTGGCACGCGATGTGCAACGTCAGCGCGGTCAATCCGCCCTTTGCCGCGGAGTACGCACCGCCGCGCAGACCTCCCACGACCGCGAACGTCGACGTGACGTTGATGATCGCCGATCCAGCCTGCATATGCGGAATCACGTCGCGCGCCAGCCGGAACGGCGCACGCAGCATCAGACCAAGGAAGTAGTCGAGTGACTCGTCGTCGGTTTCGTGCAGCGGCTTGGGGCTGCCCGCGCCGGCGTTGTTGATCAGGAAGTCGATGTGTCCCCACCGCTTGACGGCCAGGTCGACGATCCGATGCGGTCCGTCGTCCGCCGTCAGGTCGACGGCGATGGTGGCCACCCGATCTGGATCGCCGATCGCTTTTCCCAACTCGGCCAGTCTGTCCTCGTCGCGTCCCGCCCCGACGACGGCCATGCCCGCCTCCGCAAGCTTCGTCGCGCAGCCGAAGCCGATGCCGCTGCTCGCGCCCGTCACGATCGCAACCTGCATGTCAGTCCACCTTCGTTCTTCCCGTCGCTTCGCTCGCCCCGGCCGTCAGCGTCGCTCGGATCTGATGCTTCAATATCTTGCCTGCGTCGTTCTTCGGCAATGCCTCCCAGATGACAATCTGTTCAGGGATTTTGAACTTGGCCAGCCCCTCGCTCAGGAGCAGCTCGCGCAGGTCGGTCAGATCGGGCGCACGCCGATCGGAAGTCACGATGACGGCGCACGCGCGTTCGCCGGTGCGCTCATCGGGGATGCCGACGACCGCGATCTCGGCGATGCCCGGGTGTCCGACGAGAACGTCCTCTACTTCCTTGGGCGAGATGTTCTCGCCGTTGCGGATGATGATGTCCTTGGCCCGGCCGGTGACAACCAGGTAACCATCGTCGACCCAGCGGCCGAGATCACCCGTCCGGAAGTAGCCCTCGTCGTCAAACGATGCGGTCTCGTCCTCGGGATGCAGATAGCCGACGAGCATCTGAGGACCGCGGGCGTGGATCTCGCCCTCGACCAGTTTGATGTCGGCGATACCCGCGCGGCCGTCGGTGTCCGCCGCATGTCCGACGTCGTGTAGCGAGCCCACCGTCGTGACCGGAACTTCCGTCGAACCGTACACTCGCGTCACGGTGGTATCTTCGAAATAGCTTGCGGCCCTGCGGATGAGCGACGGCGGTACGGACGCGCCGCCGCAGATGAACACCTTCAGGTCGGGCAGCCGCGTATCGGCCCGCTCAGCGGCGGTGAGCAGGCCATCGAGAAACGGGGTCGCTCCCGCCATGTGTGTGCAGCGTTCGGCGAGCATCAGTGATACGGCGGCCTCGGCGTCCCAGCGCTCCATCAGCACCGCCGTAGTGCCAAGCAACAGCGGGCTTTCGAACGCATAGATCGACCCACCGATGTGCGCGATCGGCGACGGGACCAGAAAGGTGTCGCCGGCATCGACAAACCAGTGCTCACCGATCTGGTGGATCAGCGCGTGGATCGAATTGTGGGTGTGCAGAACGCCCTTCGGTCGGCCTGTGGTGCCCGACGTGTAGAGGATCATGCGCACTGCGTCGGGATCAAGCGCTGGCAGGCCGGTCGCCGCCGTATCGGTGGACAGCGACGCGTACGGCGTGTGGCCTCCGGCGTCGCCCCGCAGTACCACTACCTCGGGCGGTGAGGCGATGTTGGCGGTGACCCGGTCGAGCATCGCGACGTAGTCGTGCTTGCCGAAGGTGGACGGTATGAAGATCGTTCGGCTGTTCGCATCGGACAAGATGAACTGCAGCTCGCGGTCCCGCAGTGACGGTAGGACGGGGTTGACGACCATGCCGGCCAGTGTGGCCGCCAGGTAGATGACCGCGGCCTCATGCCAGTTCGGCAGCATGAACGACACCACGCTGCCCGGCGGCATCCGCGCCATCAGGGTGTGCGCCAACGTGATCGCCCGCTCGTGCAGTGTGTGGCAGTCGAGCCGAATGTCGCCGTCGACCACGACGGCCCGCCCGGGCGTGCGCTGCGCGGCATCGCGGAGCGAATCGGCGAGGGTGGCGCGAACCCACAACCCGCGGCGGTATGCCTCGGCCGCGCGATCATCGTCGACCCTCACTGACCCGAACCTAGCCCTTGACCCTGCGCATGGTCATCGAATGGCGATACCTCGACGAGGGATGTGTGTTGACGGTGACCTGGGCGACCTCGCCGTCCGACGTCGTGTATGTGCGTTGCATTTCGAGTGCGGCACTTCCGGTTTCGACCTTGAGTGTCGCGGCTAGCTCGGGCGTGACCAGCACCGCGGCGATCTTCTGGTGCACCTCGACGATGCTCACCCCGAAGAGGTCCTCGATGAGCGGGAAGATCGGACCGGAGTACCGTTGCAGCAGCCTGCCCACCGCGGCGAAGGCACGGTTGATGTAGTACTCCGTCTTGCAGACCGGGGCATCGGTGCCGTCGGCCTGCCGGTAGCCGCGTACCGCCAGCCACTCCGATCCGACCGACAGTCCGGTCTGCGCGGCGAGGTCGTCGTCGATCGTGACCATCGCGTTCGACTCGATCGTGAACTGTGCGCCGCTTGCGAACGCGAGTAGGTCGTTGATCGACATCACGTCCTGCGCATAGGAGTTCGTTGCCGAACGCGGGACGACGAGGGTACCTGCGCGGGGTCGTGAGGCGACCAGGTTATCGTCGCGCAGCCGGCGCAGGGCCTCCCGGACCGTGTAGCGGCTCACCGCGAATCGTTCGCACAGTTCGTGTTCGGTGGGCAGTTGCGAGCCCACCGGATACACGCCGTCGACAATTTCCTTGCGGAGGGTCCGCGCTACCTGGAGGTAGCGGTGGTCGGCCGGCGTGACCGTCACGTGTCCACCCGCCGCAGGGTCAACACGCTGCCGTCGCCGTCCGCCGATACGTACAGGGTGCCGTCCGGTCCGATGGCGATGCCGGCGAACGGTCCCTGCGGTCCGGAGAACGGCGGCATCCCCTTGAGCGGCTTGGGTTCTACACCGGGCGGTGGGCCGACCGGCAAGCCCGAGGCGATGGTGCGGCGATCGCCGCCGGCCAAATCGAATGCGATGACCTCCCTGGCGCCGGCGTCGACGATGTAGAGTTGCCCGTCCGCGACCGCGATGCCTTGCGGCCGCTGTAAGTAATCGACCAATGTCTCCGTCGACCCGGCGAGGCGCACCACCCGACCTGCACCGGATTCGGCCACCAGTGGCCTGCCGCCCGAGTCGAATGCGACGCCGACAGGATCGCGCAAATTCGATGCCAACACCTCCACACTGCCCGATCGCAGCGCGTGGACCCGCCCGGTGCCGAGTTCGGAGAAGACGATGGTGTCGCCGGGTCCGATCGCGACACCGTAAAGCTGGTCGAATCCGTCTGCAAGGTAATCGCTTTCGTTGTCGGCGGGGCGGTAGCGGGCGACCTGGCCCCCCGACGTCGTGACCACGAAAGCGCCGGGTCCCGCAGGAGCCAAGCCGCGAAGAAAGCCGGGATATCCGGGGCTGAACAGCATCCCCACCGTCTGCAGTGACCCGTCGGCGGCGACGACATAGAAGTAGGTGCCGTCGGCGACGTACAGGTTGCCGTCGCCACCGATGGCGAGATCGAGCGGCCAGTTCAACCCGCCCGGCAACACGGTGCGGGTTTCGCCGCCGCCGAGGATCTCGGTGATCTCACCGGTGAAGTTCGAGACGAACAGGCGGTCCCCGACGAAGGTCAGGTTGTCCAGGCCCGGATTGAGCTGGGCCAATAACCGTCTGCTCGCCGCTGCGGGGATCGATGCGAAGCACCTGCCCGCTGGCCACCTGCGTGGAGACGATGAAGCCGTCCGCGTCGAACTTCACGGCGTCGGGCACCCCGAGGTCGCCCGCAACCCGTTGCGGCTCACCGCCTTCGGGATCGATCCGCCAGATCTGGTTGGCCACCATCAGCGGGTAGTACAAGAGGCCGTCGGGGCCGACCTCGATAGCGTTGGGAGATGGCAGATCCTCGAGCAGGATCCGTTGGGCGCCGGTGCTGCGATCGAGTTCCATCAGCCGGCCACCCTCGCGGCACTCACCGATGAACAGCCGGTCCTTGTACACCGTGATGCCGTTGGCGCACGGCAGGTCGTCACGCAGCACGCGAGTCCGGCCGCCGGCGTCTCGCACACTCACCCGGCCGTCCATGACCTCGGTGGCGTACAGGTTGCTGCTCGCATCGAAGGCGACGTCGTCGGGAGCGATGATGTCGCCGCCCTTGGCGCTCACCGTGTCCACCCGTCCGGTGCCGAGATCGAGCGCGCTGATCTGGCTGCCGGTCACCTGCGCGACGTAGATACGCCCGTCGGGACCGGTACGCAGACCGTTCGCGCCGAACAACCTGCTCGGTGCGGTGAGCCGGTCCAGCCGCCAGCCCTCGGCGGCGGTCGGGTTGGGCGCGGCGTACCGGGCGTCCAGTACGGACCCCGTCCGGGGGAACGTCATGACCAGGGACGTTATCAAGCGCAGTTAGTCCAGACAATAGCTGCGAGAAGCAACCCTTCTGGCCTTGACGAGCTCATCACCGCTGCGGAATAGTGTTCTTCAATATGCAGAGCACCGTATGTTGTCCGGACAAATAGGTACATGGACGAACTTCTGAGGCTGGACGGCCGCATCGTCGTGGTGTCAGGCGCCGGTGGTGGCGGCATCGGCACCACCATCACGCGCATGGCCGCCCAGGCGGGTGCGACCGTCGTCGCGGTGAGCCGGTCCAAGGAGAACCTCGACGAGCACGTCGCGCCGTTGGCCAAGGCGGGCCTCTCGGTCGTATCGGTATCCGCGGACGCGTCGACCGACGACGGCGTGGCGACGGTGCTCGATCATGTGCGGCGCATCGAGGGCGACCTCTACGGCCTGGTCAACATCGCCGGCGGCGCCGAGCCCTCGACATGGATGCCGTCGACACGGGTGACGCGCGACGACTGGCGCGCGTTGTTCACCGCGAACCTGGAGACGGCGTTCTTCATGAGCCAGGCGGTGGCCGGCGAGATCCGGCAGCAGGGCAACCCCGGTTCGATCGTGTCGATCTCGTCGATCAGCGGGATGAACACCGCGCCGTTCCACATCGCGTACGGGACAGCCAAGGCCGCGGTGGCCGCGATGACTCGCACGATGGCCGTCGAACTGGCACTGGACAACATCCGCGTCAACGCCGTCGCACCGGGAGTGACCGAGACGGCCGCGTCGCGCACCTACGTCGACGACGACCCCGACCGGGACCGTCAGGCGATCGCGATGGGCCGGCGCGGACGACCAGAGGAACAGGCCGGCGCGATCCTTTTCCTGCTATCGGACCTGTCCAGCTACGTCACCGGCCAGACGCTGCTCGTCGACGGGGGCCTCAACCTGAAATGGAGCCACCTCGGCGCCGATAACACCTCACTGTTCTTGAAGGACGAATCGTTCCGTAGCGCGATAAGTCGGTTTTAGGAGATTGCGATGACCGATCTGGAATCGAAGGCCGAAATCGAGGAGCTCTCAGAACCGGTGACCATCGGTGTCGAGGCCTACATCTCAGAGGACTATGCCCGCGCCGAGCGTGACAAGTTGTGGCGCAAGGTGTGGCAGCAGGTCGGCCGCGTCGAGGAGATTCCTGAGGTGGGCAGCTATCTGACCTACGACATCCTCGACGACTCCATCATCGTCGTGCGCACGGGCCCAAAGGAATTCAAGGCCCACCACAACGTGTGTATGCACCGCGGCCGCCGGTTGGTCGACACCCCGGACGGTGCGAAGAATGCCTGCGGCCGCGCACGCAAGTCCTTCGTGTGCGGTTTTCACGGCTGGACGTACGGCCTCGACGGCGCCTGCACTCACATCCGCGAACAGGACGACTGGAAGGGCGTACTGACGCCGGAGAACACGCATCTCGCGCCGGTCAGCGTGGACACCTGGGGTGGCTGGGTGTTCATCAATATGGATTCCGACCCGGAACCGTTGGCGGACTATCTGTTTCCGGCCGCGAAGATCCTCGACCCGTTCGGACTGGAGAACATGCGCTACAAGTGGCGCAAATGGCTGTACTTCGACTGCAACTGGAAGGTCGCGATGGAGGCCTTCAACGAGACCTACCACGTGTTCACCACGCATCCGGAGTTCAACAAGTTCGGCGAGTTCAAGGGCTGGGCCAAGGCGCAGGGCAAGCACAGCAACATCGGCTACGACGCGCCAAAGGATCTGGAGACCACGAAATCCAAGATCCGGCTGGGCACAGGCACGGATCCGCGGATATCGACTGCGGAAATGCAGGTCTACACAATGGAGGAAACCAACGCCACCACGACGCAGACGTTGGTGAACGCGGCGAAACGACTCGTCGACGAGTTGCCAAAAGGCACCCCGGCCGACAAGGTTCTCGAGCACTGGCTGGCCTCCGCGCGCCGCGACGACGAGGCCCGCGGAGTCGTCTGGCCGACCATTCCTGCCGACATCCTCGGTCAGAGCGGTACCGCATGGCAGATCTTCCCGAACTTCCAGATCGGCCAGGGCCTGACCAGCGCCCTATGCTACAGCGCCCGGCCGTACCCGAGCTACGACCCGAGCAAGTGCATCTTCGAGGTCGCGGTGTTCGAGCTGTATCCGAAAGACCAAGAGCCTCAGACCGAATGGCAGTACACCCCGGTGGGCGACCCGCGTTGGATGTCGGTGCTGCCGCAGGACTTCTCGAACATGGCCGCCGTCCAGCAGGGCATGAAATCGGCCGGATTCTCCGGCACCAAGCCCAACCCGTACCGCGAGCGCAGCACCGTCAACCTTCACTACCAACTGTCGAAGTACATGGGTACCGGCGAACCACGAGACCTCTAGAAGGAGCACAACGTTGACGACGTATCAAGAGACTTGCGGTCCGACCGACACGCCCGACGACATCGATATCCCCGCGCTGCGACAGAAGTATCTGCATGAGCGCGACAAGCGCCTGCGCGCAGAGGGATCGACTCAGTATCTGGAGCTGAAGGGCGAGTTCGCAGACTTCTACGAGATCGATCCGTATACGCCGGTGACATTCCGCGACCCGATCTCGGAGGACATCGATGTCGTCGTTCTCGGCGGTGGTATCGCGGGTCTGCTTGCTGGGGCCCACCTCAAGAAGGCCGGTGTCGAGGGTGTCCGGGTCATCGAAATGGCCGGCGACTTCGGCGGTGTCTGGTACTGGAACCGATTTCCCGGCATTCAGTGCGACAACGACGCGTACTGCTACATCCCGTTCCTTGAGGAACTCAACTTCATGCCTTCGAAGAAGTTCGCCGACGGAGCCGAGATCTTCGAGCATTGCCGCAACATCGGAAAGCATTTCGGCCTGTACGACGGCGCGTTGTTCTCCACCCAGGTCCGCGACCTGCGCTGGGACGAGTCGCTCAAGCGCTGGCGGATCAGCACGAACCGCGGTGATGACATCAGGGCTCGATTTGTTGTGTTGACCGCCGGTTCGTACAACCGGCCGAAGCTGCCCGGCATCCCCGGGATCAAGGACTTCAAGGGCCACATGTTCCACTCGGCGCGCTGGGACTACGACTACACCGGCGGAGACGCCAACGGCGGACTGGAAAAGCTCGGGGACAAGCGCGTCGCGCTCGTCGGAACTGGAGCCACCGGCGTTCAGCTGGTGCCACATCTCGGTCGAGATGCCAAGCACCTCTACGTGTTCCAGCGCACCCCGTCGTCCGTCGACGAGCGAGGGAACGTGCCGACGGATCCGGAATGGGCGAAATCGCTGCAGCCAGGCTGGCAGGAGGAGCGGAAGCGCAACTTCCATTCCTGGTCACCGTTCGAGGGTGTCGTGTTCGGAGCACCGGACCTGGTCTGCGACTTCTGGACTGAATTGGGAAGGAACATGACTGCACGGATCGCGGCGAGCGACGATCCCGCATCGCTGGGCATCGAGCAGATCATGGCCATCCGGGAAGAGGAAGACTACAAGATCATGGAGCGGCTGCGCCGCCGCATCGCTGTGATCGTTGATGAACCCGACGCCGCAGAGGCGCTCAAACCGTACTACCGTTTCCTGTGCAAGCGGCCATGTTCGAGCGACGAGTATCTGCTGACCTTCAACCGCCCCAACGTCACGTTGGTCGACGTGTCGGAGTCCAAGGGTGTGGAAAGGCTGACGGAGAATGGGATCGTCGCTAATGGCGTTGAGTACGAAGTCGATTGCGTAATCTTTGCAAGCGGTTTCGAAATCTCCACGGAGATCAGTCGTCGCTATGCGATGGATGCCATCGAGGGCCGTGACGGCCTGTCGCTCTTCGATCATTGGCGTGACGGCTACAAGACGCTGCACGGGGTCACCAGCCGCGGTTTCCCCAACCATTTCTTCACCGGCTTCATTCAGGGTGGTGTTTCGGCCAACACCACGGCGATGTTCGAGCAGCAAGCCAAGCACATCGCCTACATCATCTCTGAAGCGGTCGAGCGAGGTGCGACGACCGTCGAGCCAAGCCAAGAGGGTCAAGACAATTGGGTCAAGACCATCCGAGAACTTGCGATCGACAACTCTGCCTTCGAAATTTCGTGCACTCCCGGCTATTACAACAACGAAGGCGGTGGCGGGGGAGAGGGTATCCGCTCGTTCCTCGGCGAGTTTTACTCGCCCGGCTTCTACGCGTTCGATGACTTGCTGGCCCAGTGGCGCGAAAAAGGCGACCTCGAAGGCCTCGTGCTCGGAAAATAGATGGCCGACTTGAGATTCGACGACCGGGTCGCGGTCGTCACCGGAGGCGGCAGAGGGCTGGGCCGCTCGTACGCCCTGCTGCTGGCGGCGCAGGGCGCGAAGGTTGTCGTCAACGATCCCGGCGGCAGCCTCGCCGGTGACGGCGCCGACGCCACGCCCGCCGAGGCGGTGGTGCGTGAAATCACCGCGGCGGGCGGCGATGCCGTCGCCAGCACCGAGTCGGTGGCGACCACGGCGGGCGGTAAGGCGATCATCGACACCGCGTTGGACCGCTACGGCCGCATCGACATCCTCGTTCACAACGCCGGAAACGTTCGCCGGGCGGCGTTGAAAGAGATGACCTACGAAGACTTCGAGGCCGTCGTCGACGTTCACCTGCGAGGCG
>CAVYPI010000029.1:0-95474 GCA_963770125.1 uncultured Actinomycetota bacterium
GTGCACACGGTGGTGTCTGCATCAATTTCGGGAGGTCATGTTGCTGTCGCCGCACAAGCGTTCAAGCGCGGCGACGATGGGCATTGCCATCCCCCGCGCGAGCGCCTCAACGCATGGTCGTCCGACTCAGCGGCCAGCACCCCGTGGAACACCGGGCTGAACACGGCTCCGCCGCGCGTCTTGTTTGCGCTCGTCTTGGGAGAACTCCTCGAGGAGCTCTCCGATGCGGTCCGGTTCGACGTTGGTCACCGACACCATCGGCGCGACGTCTGCTGTGCGCTAAGTCGTCGACACCAGTGGGTACGGGCCGTTCCACGCGAACGTCGGGCCCGAATCGCGCCAGAAGTAGTAGAAGTAGTAGAGGTTCGGCGAGGCCTCGCAGATGACGTCCAGGTTGCCCGGGTCGCCGAAATTGCTCTGGATCATCGTGACCCAATTGATTTGCCCGAGTTCGCCGCCGAATAGCGTCGCCTCGCAACACGGTGTGGACCGTACGCCCCTATCGTCCAGCTGCAGGTTAAATGGCACATGGTACGGAAACTAGACGAGGAGAGGACGAGGAGAGATGGACAGCACGCAGATAGCACAGAAGTACGTTCTTCACCCTGGATAACGCCGCTGATCTGCGCAAAGAGCCGGATCACCGGCTGCACCACAATAACCGGGAGAAATGCCATGCCGGCAATCGTGCTCATCGGCGCCCAATGGGGGGACGAGGGCAAAGGAAAGGCGACCGATCTGCTCGGTGGCCGCGTCCAATGGGTTGTTCGTTACCAGGGCGGCAACAACGCGGGCCACACCGTTGTGCTGCCGACGGGGGAGAACTTCGCGCTCCACCTGATCCCGTCGGGCATCCTCACCCCCGGCGTCACGAACGTCATCGGCAACGGGGTGGTCGTCGATCCGGGAGTGTTGCTCACCGAGCTGAAGGGCCTGGAGGATCGCGGGGTCGACACCGAGCGGCTGCTGATCTCTGCCGATGCGCACCTGTTGATGCCGTATCACGTGGCGATCGACAAGGTCGTCGAGCGCTACGCGGGCAGCAAGAAGATCGGCACCACCGGCCGCGGTATCGGCCCGTGCTACCAGGACAAGATCGCTCGCATCGGCATCCGCGTCGCCGACGTCCTCGACCCGACGCTACTGGCCGAAAAGATCCAGGGCGCACTGGAATTCAAGAACCAGGTGCTGGTCAAGATCTACAACCGCAAGGCGCTTGACGCTGCCGAGGTCGTCGACAACTTGCTGACCCAGGCCGAGGGCTTCAAGCACCGTATCGCCGACAGTCGCTACCTGCTCAACGCCGCACTGGAAAAGGGTGAGACGGTGCTGCTGGAAGGCTCGCAAGGCACGCTGCTCGACGTCGACCACGGCACGTATCCCTTTGTCACGTCGTCGAATCCGACCGCGGGCGGCGCCGCCGTCGGCTCGGGCATCGGCCCGACCCGCATCACCACGGTGCTTGGTATCCTCAAGGCGTACACCACGCGCGTGGGTTCGGGACCGTTCCCCACCGAGTTGTTCGACTCCAATGGGGAGTACCTGTCGAAGACGGGTGGTGAGTTCGGGGTGACGACGGGACGGCGCCGCCGCTGCGGATGGTTCGACGCGGTCATCGCCCGCTATGCCACCCGGGTCAACGGAATCACCGACTACTTCCTGACCAAGCTCGATGTGCTGTCCAGCCTCGATACCGTACCGGTCTGCATCGGTTATCGCGTCGACGGCAAGCGCGTCGACGACATGCCGATGACCCAGAGCGATATCGCGCGCGCGGAGCCGATCTACGAAGAACTGCCCGGTTGGTGGGAGGACATCTCCGGCGCCCGCGAGTTCGACGACCTGCCCGCCAAGGCTCGCGACTATGTGCTGCGTCTGGAAGAACTTGCCGGAGCACATGTTTCGTGCATCGGTGTCGGGCCCGGACGCGACCAGACCATCGTGCGCCGCGACATCCTTGCGGGGCGCCAGCGATGAGCGCTTGCGCGAAGAGCCGACGGCAATGACGGACGACCCACATCTCGTCGATCCCGATTACGACAAACACGGCGGATTCCCCAATTTCGAGGCCGCCGAGCCCGGTCCGGGTTTCGCGCGGTTCCTGACCGCGATGAGACGGGCGCAGGATCTGGCGGTGTCGGCGGACCCCGACAGCGATACCTGGGATCAGGCCGCCGATCGCGCCGAGGAACTCGTGAAGCTGCTAGGCCCGTTCGAGGCGCCCGAAGGTGTTGGTCCCGGCCAACCGGGTGCCCTCGCTGCCGGGCGCGGGCAGCCTCCTGATGCCCCCGTACAGGGTGACCAAGTTCGAACCCGACGGTGTCGAATTGAGCGTGCAGTTCAGCCGGTTCTCGGTCGGCGGAAACTATGCGGTGCACGGCGGCGTGCTGCCACTGCTGTTCGACTCGGTATTCGGCATGGTCATCCACGCGGCCGGGCGACCGATCAGCCGTACCGCCTTCCTGCACGTCGACTACCGGAAGGTGACGCCGATCGACACGCCGCTGACCGCGCGCGGCTGGGTGCGCGAGGCCGAGGGCCGCAAGGCGTTCGTGAATGCGGAACTGCGTGACCCCGAGGACAACCTGCTCGCCGAGGCGAACGGGCTGATGATCAGATTGCTCCCCGGTCAGCCGTAACCGTGTCACCATGACGGCGTGACGCAAAACCAGGCCGATCGCCACCTGCGTCGGTTGTCCACCCCTCGGGCCGCCGCGGTGGCCGGTGTGCTGTTCGCCCTGCTGTTCGGCACGGCACTCGTCCTCGTCCGCACCACGCTGCCCGAGCACGCCGAGTACGGCACGCAATGGGTCGACTCCGGTCGGGGCAGGCTCAAACTCGCGGCGGTGCTGATGCCGTTCGCGGGCATCACCTTTCTGTGGTTCATCGGTGTCGTGCGCGACGGCTTCGGCCGCCTGGAGGACAGGTTCTTCGCGTCGGTTTTCCTCGGCAGCGGGTTTCTCTTCCTGGCGATGACGTTTACTGCGACCGCGGTCGGAGTGGCGTTGAGCTCGAGCCACGCGTTCACTCAAGACCCGGCGGCACATGCCGAGGTGGTGGCGTTCGGTCAGATGCTGATGCTGACCTTGACGAAGACCTATGCGCTGCGGATGGCGGCGGTGTTCATGATGTCGCTCGCCACCATCTGGCTGAAGACCGGTCTGATGCCGCGATGGCTCGTCGGCGTGACTTACGTTGTGGCAGTTGGACTTCTACTATCCAGCGACATCAGCATGTGGCTCACGCTCACCTTCCCGATCTGGGTGTTGGTCGTCAGTGTGCTGCTTCTGACACGAGCCGGCGTCATCCACCTCGATCGCGAAGATTAGTCACTCGAGTCACTGTTTAGGCGAGCCACGTTTTCTCGTAAAGTGGTATCACATGCGGTACCACTTTTCAGCGAAGGTGCATGGCCCGAACTTGGGGCCTGAGTGACGGATGTGAGTATCACAGAGGGAAGTCACTCCGCCGCCACCCGCAAAGCCTGTGAGGGACACAGTCTTACGGCCTCGCGCGACATGGTCTTCTTCGTCGTCGGGTACGTCGTCGACGAGCAGCACGACGATGCCGTCCTCGTCCTGATCGAAGACTGCGTCCGGCGGCCATCACGCAGTTGCCCGCGCTGATGCAGACGTCTCGATCGGCTGTGATTTTCACCGGGCTGTCACCACGCTACCTCCAGTGATTTCAGACCGTAGATGAAGTGGAACGACCGGAACGGCACATCGACGAAGTCCTGGGCGAGCGCCAACGTCGGGAAGCGGCGCAGCAGTGCCGGGAAAGCGATCCGCATCTCCATGCGGGCCAGCGGGGCGCCCAGGCAGTGATGCACACCGTGGCCGAACGCCAGATGCCCTGGCGCGCCGCGATGGACGTCGAGCACCTCCGGTGAGTCGATGAAGTCCGGGTCACGATTGCCCGACGGCAGTGAGACGAAGACCAGCTGTCCGGCTGAAATCGGTACGCCGGCGATCTCGACGTCGGTGGTGGTGATGCGTGGAATTGCGCTGTGCACGATCGACAGCCAGCGCAGCAGCTCCTCGACGGCGGGCCCGACCGCGTCAGGGTTATCGCGGACCGCGGCCAGTTGGTCGGGATGGCGCAGCAGTGCCAGCGTGCCAAGGCCGAGCATGTTCGACGTGGTCTCGTGCCCGGCAAGCAGCAATAGGCTTGCGATGCCGATGAGTTCGGCGTCGGTCAGCTCGGTGCCGTGCTCTCGCACCAGCATGCCGAGGATGTCCTCACCGGGCTGTCGTCGCGCCCGCTCCACCAACGAGCTCATGTACGCACGGCCCTGCTGCTGCAACCCCAGCCGCTCGGGAATGGGAATGGACAGGTCGAGCTGTCGGGCGCTGCGGCGCTGGAAGTCGTCGCGGTCGTCATACGGCACACCGAGCAGCTCGCAGATCACCAGCGACGGGATCGGCAGCGCGAAGCTCGCCACCAAATCCACTGGCGGCCCGGCCTTTTCCATCGCGTCCAGTTGTGCGTCGACGATCTCGACAACGCGGGGCTCCAGCCGCTTCATCCGACGGATCGTGAATTCGGCGGTGAGCATGCGCCGCAGCCGCTGATGCTCCGGCGGGTCGAGGCCAAGCAGATTGCCTGCCCGCGCGCTGACCTGGTCCGCCTCGGGGATGTCAGGCGCGCCGGGAACGACGAAACCCGGTGGCCGGCCGTTGGAGAACCGTTCATGGTCGGACAGCACATCCTTGATGTCCTCGTGCCGGGTGACGAGGAAGACCTCCATGCCGAACGCATTGATCACGGTGCGCACACCGTCGGTCTCGCGAATCTCGCGAAGCTCAGGAGTCGGATCGAAGGCGTCGCGCCGCATGTGCAGGGGCGGCAGCTCCCGCGCTTGGGTCATGCTTCGAAGCTACCCGCGAAAAGCTAGTCGTCGCTCTCGGGCAAGTCTGGGCACTGCTTCTGGTAGGCCATGCCCGATAACCAGAACTTCCACGTCTCCTGGCTCATGTTCTCGGTGAGTTTCGCGCACAGAGCCTTAGACGACACCGTGGGCACCGGCCACAGCCACACTGTCTTGTCGCGGCTTCCGGTCACGATCGTTCGGCTGTCTGGCGTCGGCCGTCGGGGCTGTAGGCGACGTCGTTCACCCACGTGTGCGCGTCGATGATCTTGACCAGGTCCCGCTCGGTCTGAAGTGCGCTGAGTATCGGGTATTCGACGGCATTGTTGGACGGGAAGGTGCGCGCGGCGAGGATCAGCTGCATCGCGAGATCGTCGTTGTCCCGCCCCAGGTTGGCCAATTTGTTCAAACCGTTTGCCACCAAGTCGTTTGCGAGCGCGTCGCGGCTGCGCGCTTCGGCTTCGTGGCGCTTCTTGTTGGCGAACACCAGGCCCGCCGCGGCGATCAGTGCTATCACGAGTGTTACAGCCAGCACGGCCCGTAGGATTCTGGCACGTTTGCGCAGCGCGGCGGCATGTGCTTGCGCCACGCGCAATTCCGCGTTGGCTTCGGCGTCCTGGCGCTCGCGCGACGCCTGGAGGAATTCGGCTGAGCGATGTACCCGGTCCCCGAAGAGCGGGGACTCAGCCAGTTCCTTGGCCGCGGCCAGTCGCACGCCCCCGATCAGCCACTCCGGGCTGCGCTCGTTGCGCTCCCATTCTGCGGCGGCGCGCTCCAGGCTGTCGGCCAGCTTGAGGCCCGCGGCCTGTTTCACGCAGCCACCTTGCCAGCGAGTCCCATTGCCGCAGAAGGCTTTCCAACGCCACTTCGACCACGGTCTGGCCGCCGCGCTCGTCCTTGACCACCAGCCGCCTCGCGACCATGGCATCGATCAACTCATGGCTATCCGGTGGCAGCTCGCTCCAGTTCGCGACGCGACGCGATGGTGCATCGGTGTCCGGATCGATCGTGGCCAGCCAGGGGATGAACGCGGCGCGCAGGGTGTCGAGTTGCTGTGCTCGTTGATCGGGGTCGGCGGCTAGCAGCTTGTCGATCTCGGCCTCGACGATGTGCGCCATTCCGCCCATGGCTTGGTAATCGGCCAGCGTGAGCCGTCCGGTGTTGCCATAGTCCAGGTACAGCCGCGAAAGCGTCAAGGCCAGCAGCGGCAGGCTGTCCGCGCCGCCGGTGGCATCGGCGAGCAGCCGCGCCACCAGTGCGGCATCCAGATCCACGCGCTCGCCCGGGCCGCGGGGTCGATACGGGCACAGAAGACGTGCTTGTTCAGAGATTCGGCCAGCCGGGCTTCGGCCACGCATTCCCCCGACTTCTCCCAGTCAGGGGAGATCAGGCATATCACCGCTTCGCAGCGATCCACCGCGCGAGCCAGTTCGGACTTCCAGCGCACCCCCGGCGCAACCCGGTCCGCGGGGTGACGTCGAGGAAGATCTCGCCCTTCAGGCTCGGCTCGGCTTCCGTCAGCCACTGGAACAGGGCCTGCGCGGCCGAGTTGTCCCGCCTGGAATGGCTCAGGAACACCCGATACATCAGCTAATACTGCGCGTCGGTCAGGTCCGAATCGCGCGTAACGGGCTACTCGTCTTCGTGTGTCGGGCTCTCGCGGAACACAAACTCCCCGATCAGCTTGTTGACGACCGCCGGGTTCTCCAGCGCGGCCAGATGCGCGACCCCTTCGAGCACGGCAACGGCCGCGCCCGGGATCGCCTCGGCCATCGCGATCGTCTCGGCCAGCGGGAACGTCGCGTCCTCGACACCGGCGACCACCAGCACAGGGGTCGTCACCCGGGACAGGAGCGCGCGCTGATCGGGCCGGGCCGGCACCACGCTGCGAACCGCCCAGCGACCAGAACGCACGTCGACGCGCTGCACTGTGTCGCGCACGAACGCCACGACATCGGGCCTGGTGCTAAACGTCGTCGGGCCAAGGAACGCCTTGAGCACCGAACTGGTCAGCGGCGGCCGGATTCCGCCGAGCAGCCCGGCCATGCGCAACAGGAAGCCATACTCGATCTTCTGCCGTTTGCCTGCGGGCGACGCGGTGCAGTTCATCAAGACTGCGCTGCCGATGCGATCGGGGTAGGTGGCTGCGAACGTCCCGCCGATCATGCCGCCCCACGAGTTCCCGACGAAGTGGGTGCGCTGCAGGCCGAGCCCGTCGAGGATGTCGACAATGCAGCGCGCGCAATCATCGAAAGTAAATGGCGCCGTGAGCTTTTGGCTTCCACCGAAACCCGGAGGGTCGACGACGATCACCTGATGCTCGGTGCCGAAGTGCTCGGCCTGCGCCGCCCACATGTCGCCCGTCATCAGCAGGCTCGGCCAGAACATCATCGCCTCGCCGCTGCCGCGGACCTCAACCCGTACCGATCCGAGCACGCTGTCGATCAATCGCGATTCAGCCACGGTTCAGTGTCGCCTCCTCGAGATCGAGCCCGCGGAGCACGTCCCGTAGCACCTCGTCGTCGATCTGCCCGTTGTCGCGTTGGGCGATGAATGTGGCGCGTTCGGCCGCCAGCATCTCCAGCCGCAACCGGCGGAACGCCGACGCCGGGCTCTCGCCGATTGCCGCCTCGTCGCGGCCCAACCGCTCCCACGCCGAGTTGCGCCTGCGAGTGTTCCAGCTCCGCAACACATCCGCGGCCCGCTCGTGCACGTCGGTGACCTCCTCCTCGGCCAGCAGTTCGTCGAGCCGCTCGGCCGCCGCCCGCGCCGCCTTGTCTTGTGCGGCCGCCGCTGCGATCGCGTCGCTGCGCGCCTCGTCGCCCTGCACGCCGAGCCGCCGGATCAGCCAGGGCAGCGTCAGGCCGTGCAACAGCAGGGTGCCGATCACGACCACGAAGGTAAGGAACACCAGCTGCGGGCGTCCAGGAAACGGCGCACCCGACAGCGTCGTCATCGGAACGCCGAACGCCGCCGCCAGCGACACCACCCCGCGCATGCCCGCCCACGCGACGACGAACACCTGCGCGGGCGTCGGCGCCGGTTCGCGGTCACGGATGCGCTTGGACAGCAGCCGTGGCAGGTAGGCGAACAGGTAGAGCCAGACGATCCGGACGATGATCACCGTCGCCAAGACCGCCACCGACGAGACCGCGATCACCGACGCGGAGATGCCTGCCAGCTCGCTGACGACGGTCGGCAACTGCAGGCCGATCATCAGGAATGCGAACGACTCCAGCACGAGTTGAACGGCCTTCCATACCGCGGTGTCCTGCAGCCTGGTCGCGTAGCTGGCCCGGGTGGATCGCTGACCGAGGATCAGCGCAGCGACGACCACCGCGAGCACACCCGAGCCGTGGATCTCTTCTGCGGCCAGGTAGATGATGAACGGCGCCACCAAGCCCAGCGCGCTCTCCACGAGCGGATCGTCCAGCCGCGAACGGATGAACGCGAAGACCGCGCCCAGCGCCACACCCATCGCGACCCCGCCTGCGGCGGCGAGTGCGAACGTCGCCAACCCGCTGCTCCAACTGGCCGCGGTGCCAATGGCCGCGGCAAGCGACACCTTGTACGCGGTCAGTGCGGTGGCGTCGTTGAGCAGGCTTTCGCCGCCGAGCAGCGTCATCATCCGGCGCGGCAAACCGAGGCGGCGCCCGATCGCCGTGGCGGACACCGCGTCCGGAGGAGCGACGATTGCGCCGAGCGTCAGCGCCGCCGCAACCGTCAACTCCGGCACGGTCTTGTAGGCCACGTAACCGACCGCGAACGTCGTCGCCAGCGGCAGCCCGACCGCCAGCAGCCCGATCGGCCGGATGTTGCGCCGCAGCGCCACGTAGCTGCTCTCCATGCCTGCGGACCACAGCAGCGGCGGCAGCAGCACATACAGCACCAGCTCGGGGTTGAGCTGGATCTGCTTGAAGCCGGGGATCAGGCCCGCCGCCAGCCCGGCGACCACCAGTGCCAACGGCGCCGACACGTCGTAGCGCCGGGCCACCGCGGCCAACAGGACCGACACCACCAGTACCGCCAGCAGCGAGATACCCACGTCGCGAAACCTCCTTGGGCCCGTCCGTATCCTTGGTCAACATGCTGAGGAGATCACGCCGGAGCGACGCCGGCTCCCCGGCGGTCCCCGAAACATGCGAACACCTCACCGCCGGCGCGCAGTCCCACGTCGAGCCGGCACCACTCACGCCCGGCAAATGCCAGGAGTGCGACGAGCTCGGTGAGAGTACGTGGGCGCACCTGCGTATGTGCCTGACGTGCGGCCACGTCGGGTGCTGCGATTCGAGCCCACATCGACATGCGAGCGAACATTTCCACGTGACCGGTCATCCGCTGATGCGCTCCGCCGAGCCGGGGGAGAACTGGCGGTGGTGCTACATCGACGTCCGACTGGGCTGAGCATCTGGCAGGCTGGACGTGCGATGAGTGAAACGACTGAAGGCGATACGACGACCGCGCCGGAGCCGGTAGCGGACGACAACTCCACGGCGCCCTCGGGAGCCACCGTGATGCTGCTGGGCTCGGGCGAATTGAGCCGCGAGCTGGCGCTGGCGTTCCAGCGGCTCGGTGCCGACGTCATCGCGGTCGACCGCTATGCGGACGCCCCCGCGCACGGCGTGGCCGACCGCGCCGCCGTCGTCAAGATGAACGACGCCGAGGAGCTGACCGCGCTGATCGACAAGGAGAACCCGCGCTACGTCGTCGCGGAGGCGGGCGTCATCGCGGCCGACGCGCTGATCGCCGTCGCCGAGCGCGGCAACATCGAGGTGTTCCCGACCCCGCGTAGCACAAGGCTGTCCATCGACCGGGAGGGCCTGCGCCGCCTGGCCGCCGACGACCTCGGGCTGCCCACCGCGCCGTTCTGGTTCGCCGGATCGGTGGAGGAGCTGACCGCGGTGGCCGAGCACGCGGGTTTCCCGCTGGTCGTCAAGCCGACCGCGGCGGCGCCCGGCGAGGGCCAGTCGGTGCTGTTGCGCGTCGACGACATCGAGCCGGCCTGGCACCGCGCCGTTGCCGCGGGCCGCATCCCGCACAACCGGGTGATGGCCGAGACGGTCGTCGAGGTCGACTTCGAGGTCACGCTGTTGACCGTCCGCGCCACCGGACCCGCGGGTCCCGCGGTGTACTTCTGCGAGCCGATCGGCCACCGCCAGGCCGACGGCGATGTGCTGGAGTCGTGGCAGCCGCAGCAGATGTCGCCCGCCGCCCTGGATGCGGCGAAGTCGGTCGCGGCGCGCATCGCCAACTCGCTCGGCGGGCGCGGCGTGTTCGGGGTGGAGCTGCTGGTGCACGGCGATGAGGTGTACTTCGCCGACGTCCGGCCGCGCCCCTACGACAGCGGCCTGGTGACGCTGCGCTCGCAACGGCTTTCGCAGTTCGAGCTGCACGCCCGGGCGATCCTCGGGATGGCCGTCGACACCATCATGATCTCGCCTGCCGCAGCGGAAGTCAGCTACGCAGGAGCCGAGTCGACCGGCACGAACGACGTCGATCTTCGCGTGGTCGGCGAGGCGCTGGCCGTCGCAGAGAGCGACGTGCGGCTGTTCGACCGGCCCGACGAGACCGACGGCAGGCGGCGGCTCGGAGTGGCGTTCGCCACGGCGCCGGACCCGATCGTCGCCCGGGACCGGGCCCGGCGGGTGTCGGCGGCGCTGCGCAAACTCTGGTGACGGACCCCGAGGACGACTCCGACGCCGACCGGCCGACGATGGCACCGTTCCTCGGTGCGCTGGCAATCATTGTGCTCGTCGCGATCACAATCGCGCTGTTCAACATCTTCGGCAAGAACGACCCGCCCAAGGATCAGCAGGTCGGCCGGGCCGCGGTCGGCCAGAACGACGCGCTGCAACGGCAGGACTATGGCGACTTCCGCAGCTACACCTGCCGCGATCAGCAGGGAACCCAGGCCGATATCGTTGCCCGGCAACGGGATTCGGTGGCAAAGCATGGTGAACGGTTCGTCGACGACGTCACTGACGTGGTGATCGACGGCGACCGTGCCACTGCCAAAGTGACCTATCATTTCGACAAGGCGCCAGACACCGAAACCGGTGTTGCGATGAGGTTCGTGTTCGAGGACGGAGCATGGAAGGTCTGTTCGACCGGCCCCAACTAGCTGTGGGACACTTCCGAGGATGAGCTACGCCGGAGACATCACGCCCGAGGAGGCTTGGAAACTACTGACAGATAACCCCGAGGCCGTGCTGGTCGATTGCCGCACGGACGCCGAATGGCGCTTCGTCGGGGTGCCGGATCTGACTTCGCTACAGCGCGACGTGGTGTACGTCGAGTGGAACAGCACCGACGGAAAGCACAACGAAAGCTTCGTCGACGACCTTCTGCAAAAGATCGGGGTGGCCGGTTCCGAACAGCGGCCCGTGGTGTTCCTGTGTCGCTCCGGCAACCGCTCGATCGGCGCCGCCGAGGCCGCAACCGAGGCTGGCATCGCCCCGTCCTACAACGTGCTGGACGGATTCGAGGGCAACCTCGACGAGCGCAAGCATCGCGGCGGCACTGGATGGAAAGCCGTCGGCCTGCCCTGGAAGCAGTCATGAGCGCCCGAAGACGACCGCGAGTGAGGATCGCAGCGAGGAACGAGCGAGGACCGGAGCGAACGGGAGTCGAGGCATGAGCCCTGACGTGCCATCGGTTCGCAAACCGGCCGAACTGCCCGACGGGGTCAGCCAGGCCACCATCGGCGTGCGCGGTGGCCTGCTGCGGTCGGGTTTCGAGGAGACCGCCGAGGCGATGTACCTGACGTCGGGGTATGTCTACTCGTCGGCGGCCGAGGCGGAGAAGGCGTTCACCGGCGAGATCGATCGCTACGTCTACTCCCGGTACGGCAACCCGACGATCTCGATGTTCGAAGAGCGGCTGCGGCTGATCGAGGGCGCGCCGGCGTGCTTTGCGACAGCGACGGGCATGGCGGCCGTGTTCACGTCGCTGGCCGCGCTGCTGGCCGCCGGCGATCGGTTGGTGGCCGCGCGCAGCCTATTCGGGTCGTGCTTCGTGGTGTGCAGCGAGATCCTGCCGCGCTGGGGCGTGGAGACGGTGTTCGTCGACGGCGACGACCTCTCGCAGTGGGAAGAGGCGCTGTCGGTAGCCACGCAGGCGGTGTTCTTCGAGACGCCGTCCAACCCGATGCAGTCGCTGGTCGACATCGCTGCGGTATGTGACATGGCGCACGCTGCCGGAGCAAAAGTGGTGTTGGACAACGTGTTTGCCACGCCAATCCTGCAGCAGGGCCTTCCGCTTGGCATCGACGTGGTGGTGTATTCGGGGACCAAGCACATCGACGGGCAGGGCCGTGTGCTCGGTGGGGCCATCCTCGGCGACAAGCAATACATCGACGAGCCCGTGCAGAAGCTGATGCGGCACACCGGTCCCGCGCTGAGCCCGTTCAATGCGTGGACGCTGCTCAAGGGTTTGGAGACGCTGGCGGTGCGCGTGGAGCATCAGAACGCGTCGGCGCAGCGCATCGCCGAATTCCTGGAGAAGCACCCCGCCGTGAGCTGGACGAGATACCCGTTCCTGGAGTCACATCCACAATACGACTTGGCCAAGCGGCAGATGACGGGCGGCGGAACCGTGGTCACGTTCGAACTCAAGGGTGGCAGCAAGGACCGTGCCTTCGAAGTTCTCGACAAACTGCAGATCGTCGACATCTCCAACAATCTCGGCGACTCCAAGTCGCTCATCACCCACCCGGCCACGACCACACACCGTGCGATGGGCCCGGAGGGTCGCGCCGCGATCGGGCTCGGCGACGGGGTGGTGCGAATCTCGGTGGGACTGGAGGGAACTGACGATTTGATCGCCGATCTCGACCAGGCCTTGAGCTAGGTGTCGCGGCGGACCCCCGCGCACGCGAGGAGCAAGAAGGCCGAGGCCAAGAAAGCTCGCCGCAACAAGCGGCGGGCGGTCCGGGAGTCGAACTGGCTACCGGACAACGTCCTGGATGACCTGGTGGCCAGCCAAGCCGCAATCGCCACTGATCTGGAAGCATTCGATCAGCGAATCACCGGGCGCGGCTGGACATTTGACGAGGACGAGTCCGACGAGGAATTTGCCATCTGGTTCTACGAGCCATCGGGCACCGACGTCGATGAGGATGAAGTCGCACCTGCGACGACGATCTGGATGTCCGCGGACGAAGACGCCGAGATCGTTCACCTGATGCTGGCCGGAGCCGCGGAGGACAGCGAGTTCACCCCGGAAGAGCTCTTCGAGCACCTCGAGGTGATCGAGGCGTACCGCATCGGCGATCCGCGGCCGGACCTTGACCATTCGTAGTACCCGCGTTATAGCGACAAAGTCGCTCCTAGCCGGGCAATTCGCTAACCCTTATCGGGACCCTCTACCACGCCATGGGCCGCCTGTGCGCGCTGCTCATAGTTCTGCCGAGCCTTGACGTCGAAATCCAGGAATACGGTGTCCAGCCCCAAACGCTTGTTGAGCCAACGTCTTCCGCGTGGACCCAGCATCTGCGCCGCTTGCGCTGTGAAACGCAGCGGCGCAGGAACCGACACGTGCGTCTTCGGTTTGTCGAGTGTCTTCACGACGGCGGCGGCGATGTCTTCGGGCTCCACGGGCTTGATGGCGCCGCTGCTCTTGGTCCCCGAGATGAGTTCGGTGTTGGTGAACGGCGGCATCACCACCGACACCTCGACGCCGCGCGGCGCCATTTCATCGGCCAGTGCGGCGGACAGTCCGACAACACCGAACTTGGCGCCCACATAGGCGACGTGACCCGGAACCGGGATCAGTCCGGACAACGATGCGATGTTGATGATGTGCCCTTTGCGGCGCGCGATCATGTCCGGCAGCGCAAGCTGGCAACCGGTCAGCACCCCGTACAGATTGACTTCGATCGAGGAGCGGACCGCCTGCTCGGACTGTTCGAGGAACGGACCGATCGGCATCACCCCGGCGTTGTTGATCAGCACATCGATGTGGCCGCCGCCGTCGGTGCGCGCCTTGTCGAGAAATGTCGCGAACGACTCTCGGTCGGTGACGTCGAGCGGGTAGCCAGAGACCGGGCCCAGCTTGGTGAGATCGGCGACGGCCGACTCCTGTAACGCAACGTCGCGGTCGCCAATGACCACCCGGGCGCCACGGGCCAGCAGCGCCTTGGCGGTGGCGTAGCCGATGCCGCGCGCGGCGCCAGTGATCGCGACGGTCTTCCCGCTGATGTTGTCCATGCGGCTAAACTTTACACGTGTCAAGTTTTCGTTTGAAGAGGGGTGATGATTCCGGAGGAGCGCGCCTCCAACGCCGGGGCAAAGTTAACTAAGTAGTATTCAGCAATTTAACGCGGACCCCGTCAAACGAACGTTATCCGACAATCCAGATGTACCGATAATGCCTGTCTGCACCCGGCGAGCGCGAACCATCGCCGACGCGGTTTGCGAACATTGACCCATTTGATGGCAACCCTCCCCACCGGGATATCGACCGACCGGGCACGCCACGCTCGGGGTCGTAGTACTCGTCCACGTCCCAGCGCTCCGCGGGAATCTCGGTGATCAGGTCATCACCGCGCAGCAACGCGTCCCAGAACGCCTCAGGGGAATCGATCCCGCCGGGCAAACGGCAGGCCATTGCGATGACGGCCACAGGAATAACAGGAGTCTGAACCACGGCGGCTCGCCTCTTCTTCTTTATTGGTGTCACGGCCGATGTGATCGGATCTCGAAGCTGGATTGGCTGTCCGCGTCGTCACCCTCACAACCGCTCCCGCGGCAGCCGAAAGGCCTAATTAACGATATCGTCATAAGCATAGGTGCTCCCAACGCAGGTGGGGATGTCGGTAGCCGGTTTGTGTGGGCCGTCAGCGCCCCGCGCCGTCAGACACCACCGGCGAACCGGTCTATCGCGTTGCCCTCGAACGCCGGCACTACGCAGCACGCGACACCAAACCGACGTGCGGATATTTGTAGTCACGCCGATCGAATCGCCGACTCTGGAATGCGGTCCGGCGGCTCGCGTTAGACATTGAGGTGATGTCAGTGCCAGCAGTCAATCAGCTCCGGTTCGTGGCGGTCGGCCAGGAAGATCCACTGGCCGAGCCGCTGCTGGCCGAGCTTGCCGTCGAATACGCCACCCGGTACGGCGCCACCGAGCACGCCGTGTCGAAATGGTTGCGCGGCTACCCGGCCGACGAGTTCGCCCCGCCCGGCGGCGGCCTGCTCATCGGACTTTCCCCCGCCAGCGCGCTACTCGGACGGCCAGCCCGTCACCGGCGGCGCGTTCCGCCGTTTCGACGACTCGACCGCCGAACTCAAGCGGATCTGGACGGATAGCCGCTATCGGCGCAAAGGCCATGCGAAGGCACTGCTGAGCGAACTGGAAGCCGAGATTGCCGCCCGCGGCTACCGGAGCGTCTATCTGACGACCGGCGATCGCCAGCCCGAGGCCGAGGCGCTCTACCTCTCGACGGGATACATCCGGCTGGCCGAGCCGCTGCCCGCCGAGGGCGAGGTCTATCCGATTGCGTTTCGGAAGACGCTGTCGTGACCGAGCACGTGCACCTCGCGGTCGCGCTCGACGGCTACGGCTGGCACCCGCAGGCGTGGCGGCACACGCCGGACCTCGAGCCCGTGACGAGTGGCCGCTACTGGTCCGGCCTGGCCACCACCGCCGAACGCGGACTGCTCGACTTCGTGACGTTCGACGACGCGCTGACCGCTCAGCGGCGCCGCCGTCCCGACATCGAGCCCCGCTGGCTCGCGGGTCGTCCCGACGCGGTGCTGGTCGCCTCCCGGGTGGCGCCGGTGACCAAACACATCGGTCTGATACCCGTCGCCACCGTGACCCACACCGAACCCTTTCACGTCTCGAAAGCCATTGCCACACTTGACTTCGTCTCGCACGGCCGGGCCGGCTGGCAGGTGCGGGTCAGCGGCGCCCCGCACGAGGCCGATCTGTTCGGACGCCGCGATATCCGCGGGGCTGACCTGTTCGACGAGGCCTCCGACGCCGTTGAGGTGGTCCGCCGGCTCTGGGACAGCTGGGAGGACGACGCCGTCATCCGCGACATCGCGACCGGACGGTTCGTCGACCGGGACAAACTGCACTACATCGACTTCACGGGTAAGTACTTCTCGGTCAAGGGCCCTTCGATCACCCCGCGTCCGCCGCAGGGCCAACCCGTGGTGGCGGCCCTCGCTCACGCATTGCCGATCTACGAATTTGCCTCGCACAGTACGGACCTGGTCTTCATCACACCGCAGGACGACGACTCGCTCGCGGCCATCCTCGGCGAGATCGCACAGACCGGTGGCGCCAACCTCAAGGTGTACGCCGACGTCTTCGTCTCCTTCGACGGGACTACCGACCCGCGCTCCGACGCCTTGGTATTCGACGGCGCCCCGACCGAACTCGTCGACCAGCTGCTGCGTTGGCAGCAGCACGGCATCGAGGGCGCGCGGCTGCGGCCCGCCGTCAACGCCACCGACCTGCCCGTGATCGTCGATGAGGTGGTGCCGCTGCTGCAGCAGGCCGGCCGTTTCCGCACCGCCTACACCGACGGCGAGACGCTGCGCGAACGGCTCGGATTGCCCATCGCCGAGAACCGCTATGCGAGGGTGGAGCCGTCATGAGCGTTCCGCTGTCGATCCTCGACCTGGCGCCGATCAGCGAAGGCTGCGATGCCGCCTCCGCGCTGCACAACACCGTCGACCTCGCCCAGCACGCCGAACAGTGGGGATACAAGCGCTACTGGATCGCTGAACACCACTTCGTCGCGGTCGCCAGCTCGTCACCTGCGGTGCTGATCGGTCAGATCGCCGCGGCCACCGACAGGATTCGCGTCGGCGCCGCAGCTGTGCAGCTCGGGCAGACCACGGCCGTCGCGGTCGTCGAGAGCTTCGGCATGCTCGACGCGTTCCATCCAGGCCGCATCGATCTCGGCGTCGGGCGGTCCGGGCAGCGGCGGCGGGAGGCAATCAAGGACGGCGACAAGAAGCCAAAGCCCAAGCCGCCCAAACAATGGCGCGACGTCGACGGCGTGATCGTCCCGCCGCCGTTCGACATCAGCGCATTGATGCGCAATCCGCGGTTGCGCGCGAAGATGTCGGTGCTGCAACAACCCGAAGCCGTCGCGCCCGACTTCGGCCAGCAGGTCGGCGACATCCTGGCCATGCTCGACGGCAGTTACGAGATCGACGGCGTCGACGCGCACGCCGTCCCTGGCGAGGGCTCCCGCTTGACGCCGTGGGTGTTCGGCAGCAGCAAGGGCCAGAGCGCCCAGGTCGCTGGCGCCCGCGGCCTGCCGTTCGTCGCGAGCTATCACATCACCCCAGCCACGGCTCTCGATGCGATCGACGCTTACCGCGCCGCGTTCCAACCGTCGGCCGCGCTCGCCGAACCGTATGTCGTGGTTTCGGCGGACATGGTAGTGGCCGACGACAGCGCCACCGCGCGGCATCTCGCATCCAGCTACGGCCACTGGGTGTACTCGATCCGCGCCAGCGACGGCGCCATCCCCTACCCGAACCCCGACAACGTCGAGCCGCTGACGGACGACCAGCTTTCGGTGGTAAAGGATCGCACTGCAACGCAATTCGTCGGCGATCCCGACGAGGTCGCCGACAAACTGGAAACCCTGCAGCGGGTCACCGCGGCTGACGAAGTGGTCATCACGTCCGTCACGCATCGCCACGCCGACCGGCTCCGCTCACACGAACTGATCGCCAAGCGATGGGGACTCTCAGGATGAGCATGCGAGAAGGCAAGCACCGCAAGCCGATTCACCTGGCCGCGCACTTCCCCGGGGTCAACAGCACCACGGTGTGGACGGATCCGGAGTCGGGCAGCCAGGTCGAGTTCGACTCTTTCGTTCATCTCGCGCAGACCGCGGAGCGCGGACTCTTCGACTTCTTCTTCCTCGCCGAGGGCCTGCGGTTGCGGGAGCACCGCGGCCGCATCCACGACCTGGACGTCGTCGGCCGGCCCGACACTTTCACCGTCCTCGCCGCGCTCGCCGGCGTCACCGAACGATTGGGACTGGCCGGCACCATCAACACCACCTTCAACGAACCATTCGAAGTGGCACGGCAATTCGCCACCCTCGACCACCTGTCCGACGGCCGCGCCGGCTGGAATATGGTCACCTCGTCGGACGCATTCACCGGCGAGAACTTCCGCCGCGGCGGGTTCCTCGACCACTCCGACCGATACAAGCGCGCCGAGGAATTCATCATCGTGGCGCGCAAGTTCTGGGACAGTTGGGCGCCCGAGGCCGTGGTCGCCGACCGTGACAGCGGAATCTATGTGGACCCCAGGCGCATTCGGCAGGTCGAACACAACGGCGCACAGTTCGACGTCCGCGGCGTCGCGACACTGCCGCCCGCGCCGCAGGGACACCCGGTGCTGTTGCAGGCCGGCGACTCCGCGGACGGCCGTGCGTTCGGCGCCAAACACGCCGATGCGTTGTTCACGCTGCACTCCGCGCTGGAGGCTGGGCAGAAGTACTACGCCGACGTCAAGGGTCGTGCGGCGTCCTATGGCCGAGATCCCGACCGGCTCAAGGTTTTTCCGGCGGCGACGTTCGTGCTCGGCGACACTGCTGAGGAAGCCGCCGATAAGGCGCGCCACATCCGTCTGCAGCAGGTCAGTCCGCAGAGCGCGATCGCGATGCTCGAGCAAGTCTGGCAACGTGACCTGTCGGCGTACGACCCGGACGGCCCGTTACCCGACGTCGAACCGGCCGACGACCCGACCGTCACGCAGGGCAGGGTCCGCCACGGCGACCCGAAGACCGTCGCAGCCGCATGGCGGGAACGCGCGCAGGCCGAGAACCTGAGCATCCGCGAACTGGTCATCGCCGTGACAAGCCGCCAGCAGTTCGTCGGCACACCCGCCCAGGTCGCCGACGAGATCGATCTGCATGTGCAGTCCGACGCGTGCGACGGCTTCATCCTGGTACCCCACCTCACCCCTCACGGGCTTGACGACTTCGTGGACCGGGTGGTGCCGCTGCTGCAGGAGCGCGGCAGTTTCCGCACCGAGTACGCCGGGCAGACTCTGCGCGAACACCTCGGCCTATAGGCTCGGCCCGAGGTGTCGTGGGCACCGGGGATGGTTGTGTCGATCTCGCAGACGTTGGTCGGGTGGCTGCTCCTGAGCGCCGCCGCACTGACGTTCGTCGCGGGCTTCGCGTCGCGCTCGTTCTTCGGCCGAAGACGCAACACGAAGGCCGTGCGGGGTCTGGTGCGCACCTTTCGCAAGACCGGTGTGGCGCGGGTATTGTTCGGCCGCTTCGAGGGCGACGTGCTCGACGACGACGAACTCGACAGCATGATCCTGATGCCGACCATCGTCATCGGGTGCGGGCTTGTCTGACCGCGATTTTCCTGCTCGGCTACGAAACGTTGGCCTGGTGAAGCGCCCGCGCCGAGCGTGCGCTCACTACCAAATTTTCGATTCTTTCGCGCTAGGCACGTTCGACGAAAGTCAGCCGCCCTTAAGGCGTCGCCCGCTCGACCGCGTCGCGGATCGAGCCCCGCCATACGGGCCCATGGCCGGGCAGCAGCACCTCGTTGTCGAGCATCCCCAGCGCGGCCAGGCTGCGCACGCAGCCGTCCTGGTCGTGGTTGAACAGGTCTGGCAGTAGCTGCGGGCCGCTACGCGGCGCTACCGGGTGGCCGGTCACCAACGCGTCACCCGCGACGAGGACACCGTCGACCACGAACGAGCAGTGCCCGCTGGTGTGGCCGGGGGTCGGAATGGACATGGGCGCACCCGGCAGCCCCGCCGCGACGTCTTCGGTGAGCGCCTGCGTGGTCGGGATCCCGTCGCGCACCATCGCGCCCTTGCGGCTGATCGCCACCGACCATTTCAGCCATCGCGGCTGCCAGATGTGGGTGGCGATGTCGATCGGCGACGCCTGCTCGAGGTACTCCCGCTTGGAGTGCCCGACTTCGGCGGCGTGGCAATACACCGGTGTGCCGTGCGTTTTCGCGAACCAGATGGCCGAACCGAAATGGTCGATGTGGGCGTGGGTCAACAGGATCGCGCGGAGGCCGTCCACGCCGAACCCGAGCTGCCGCAACGAGCCGAGCACCTCGTCGCGGTTGCCGGGAAAGCCGGCGTCGATCAGCATGACGCCGTTGCCGTCGGTGACCAGTGTCCAGTTGACGAGGTCGGTCTGGACGAAATGCACGGTGTCTGTGATGGCCGTCGGGGCTGCTGCCATAACGCGAGTTTAAGCAGGGGAGTAGAAACGAACACGTGGCTGAACTCAAACTCGGATACAAGGCGTCGGCGGAGCAGTTCGCCCCGCGGGAACTGGTCGAGCTAGCCGTTGCGGCCGAAGAGCACGGCATGGACAGCGCGACGGTCAGCGATCACTTCCAGCCGTGGCGCCACGAAGGTGGGCATGCGCCGTGGTCGCTGGCCTGGATGGCGGCGGTCGGCGAGCGCACCAAGCGCCTGATCCTCGGCACGTCGGTGCTGACCCCGACCTTCCGCTACAACCCCGCCGTCATCGCGCAGGCGTTCGCCACGATGGGCTGTCTGTACCCGGACCGGATCTTTCTCGGGGTGGGCACCGGCGAGGCTTTGAACGAGATCGCCACCGGCTACATCGGGGAATGGCCCGAATTCAAGGAGCGCTTCGCCCGGCTGCGCGAGTCGGTCAAGCTGATGCGCGAGCTGTGGCTCGGTGACCGGGTGGACTTCGACGGCGAGTACTACCACACAAAGGGCGCCTCGATTTACGACGTTCCCGAGGGCGGCATCCCGGTCTACATCGCCGCCGGTGGCCCGGTGGTGGCCAAGTACGCCGGCCGCGCGGGCGACGGGTTCATCTGCACCAGCGGCAAGGGCGAGGAGCTCTACAAGGACAAGCTCATCCCGGCCATGAGAGAGGGCGCCGAGGCGGCAGGGCGCAACCCCGACGACATCGACCGGATGATCGAGATCAAGATCTCCTACGACCCCGACCCGCAGCTGGCGCTGGAGAACACCCGGTTCTGGGCGCCGCTGTCGCTGACCGCCGAGCAGAAGCACAGCATCGACGACCCGATCGAGATGGAGAAGGCCGCCGACGCGCTGCCCATCGAGCAGGTCGCCAAGCGCTGGATCGTCGCGTCGGATCCCGACGAGGCGGTGGAGAAGGTCGGCCAGTACGTGAAGTGGGGACTGAACCACTTAGTGTTCCACGCGCCCGGCAACGATCAGCGTCGATTCCTCGAGCTCTTCCAGAAGGATTTGGAGCCGCGGCTGCGCCGCCTGGCCTGACGCGACATACCGGAATTCAACGCGGACACCATGATTCGGGTGCTCGTGATCATCCTCGGTGTGCTCGCGGTCGGGGTCGCCGTCGTTGGGCTGGTGGCCCGTTACGTCCCGATCCGCAACGACGGAGTGCTCGTTGCCGCCGTGGCGTCGCCGTACCTGATGGCCGCAGGCCCGCTCGGGGTGATCCTGCTGACCCTGGCCAGGCAGTGGGTGCTGGTGGTGCTGGCCGCGTGCCTGTCCGTGGTGCTGCTCGGCATCCAGCTGCCGCGGTATGTCGGCCCTGAGACCAGCGGGTTGCCCGCCTCCGCGGTCCGGGTGATGACCGCGAATCTCCTTTACGGGCACGCTGATCCACGGGTCCTTGTCGCGTTGGCGCGGGACTCTGCCGATTTGGTGGTCGTTCAGGAAATGACGCCGCAGGCGGCGAACGGGCTTTCCGCGGCAGGGCTGGACGATACGTTTCCGCACCGGGTGATCGACCCCCGCGACAGGGCGGCCGGAATCGGAATCTGGAGCAGGTATCCGATCACCGAGTCCGGCGCCATCAGCGGCTAC
This sequence comes from uncultured Actinomycetota bacterium, assembly GCA_963770125.1. Classification (GTDB taxonomy): domain Bacteria; phylum Actinomycetota; class Actinomycetes; order Mycobacteriales; family Mycobacteriaceae; genus Mycobacterium. The sequence goes on from CAVYPI010000029.1 coordinate 21,674, forward strand.
GCGCTGCCGATGTTGAGCGCGCGCATCCAAGTGCCGGCGGTGGTTACCGATCCCAGCGTGGTGGCGGTGCACCTCGCCGCGCCTTGGGTCCAGCCGATCGGGCGCTGGCTGCAGGACATCGAGCGATTGCCATCTACATTGCGGGAGATGGCACGCGACGGCGGCGCGGGCGCGGTGATCGTCGCAGGCGACCTGAACGCCACCTACGACATGCAACCATTCCGGCGACTGCTGAGCGAGGGTTACCGGCATGCCGCCGAGCAGGCGGGTGCTGGCTTGACGTTCACCTTTCCAAACCGGCGCTGGCGCCCGCCGCTGATTGGCATCGACCATGTCCTGGTGCACAACTGTGCGGCGACATCGGCGCGCACGGTCGTCGTGCCGGGGTCAGACCACCGCGGGCTGATCGTCAGCATCGACATCCCGCTTGACCCGACCGCCGGCTGAACGCTCTCGGCCTGGGTGGCACTGGCCGCCGTGCCGACACTGGTCGCCGGCATCTACGGCATGAACTTCGACGGCATACCGCGCGAACACTGGCGGTGGGGCTACCCGGTCGGCCTGAACGGGACCGACTCGGCTGATAAGTTTCAGGCGTGCCCACCGCGATCTACGTCGCCTCGCCCGAGGGCGACACCGGCAAGTCGACGATCGCGCTCGGCATCCTGCTCCGGCTGGCGGCCACGGTCGCCAAGGTCGGCGTCTTCCGTCCCATCACCCGGCTGGGCGAGGAGCGTGACTACATCCTGGAACTGCTGCTGGCCCACACCACGGCCGGTTTGCCCTACGACGAATGCGTCGGCGTCGGCTATCAACAGCTGCACGAGGATCCAGACGCAGCCCTGGCTGACATCGTGGATCGCTACCACCACGTGGCCGACCAGTGTGATGCGGTCCTGATCGTCGGCAGCGACTACACCGACGTCGCCGCCCCGAGCGAGCTGTCGATGAACGGCCGGATCGCGGTCAACCTCGGAGCGCCTGTGGTGCTGGCGGTCAAGGCCAAGGACCGCACGCCAGAACAGGTCGCCCAAGTCGTGGAGCTGTGCCTGGCGGAGCTGGCGGCCCAACACGCCCACACCGCCGCGGTGGTCGCCAACCGCTGCGATCCGGCACAGATGGTGGCGGTCGCGGACGCGCTGAAGCGCTTTCAACCCCAGACCTATGTGCTGCCCGAGGAACCGTTACTGGTGGCCCCGTCGGTGGCCGAACTGCAGACGGCGGTCGAGGGCACGGTGCTGCGAGGCGACCCCGCACTGCTGGCCCGCGAAGCGATGGACGTCTTGGTTGCCGGCATGACGGCCGAGCACGTACTGGAGCGGCTCACCGAGGGCGTCGCGGTCATCACGCCGGGCGATCGCTCCGACGTGCTGCTCGCCGTGGTGAGTGCCCATGCGGCCGAAGGCTTTCCGTCGCTGTCCTGCGTGATCCTCAACGGGGGCCTGGAGCTGCATCCGTCGATCGCGTCGCTGGTGTCGGGCCTTGGGCTGAGGCTGCCGATCATCATGACGAGGTTCGGCACATTCGAGACGGCGAGCCGGGTGGCGTCGGCGCGTGGCCGGGTCACGGCGAGCTCGCAACGCAAGATCGACACCGCGATCGCGTTGATGGACACCTACGTCGAAACCGCAGATCTGCTTGCGCGCCTGGCGATACCGATACCGTCGGTGGTCACGCCGCAGATGTTCACCTACCAGCTGCTGGACCGTGCCCGGTCGGACCGCAAGCGCATTGTGCTGCCCGAGGGCGAGGACGACCGCATCCTCATTGCGGCGGGGCGGCTGCTACAGCGCGGAGTCGCCGACCTGACAATCCTCGGCGAGGAGCCGCAGATCCGGGCCCGGGCAGCCGAACTCGGCGTCGACCTGTCAGCCGCGGCGGTGCTCAACCCGCGTACCAGCGAGCTCTGTGACAAGTTCGCGGAACAATACGCCGAGCTGCGCAAGCACAAGGGCATCACGGTCGAGCAGGCCCGCGAGATCATCCACGACGTCTCGTATTTCGGCACCATGCTGGTGCACGACGACATGGTCGACGGCATGGTTTCGGGCGCCACGCACACCACCGCGCATACGGTGCGGCCCGCGTTCGAGATCATCAAGACGCTGCCCGATGTGTCAACCGTGTCGAGCATCTTCCTGATGTGCCTGTCCGACCGGGTGCTGGCCTACGGCGACTGCGCGATCGTGCCGGACCCGACGTCCGAGCAACTGGCAGACATCGCGATCTCGTCGGCACGCACCGCCGCCCAGTTCGGCATCGACCCGCGCGTGGCCATGCTGTCCTACTCGACAGGCACCAGCGGTACCGGCGCCGACGTCGACAAGGTCAGGACCGCAACCGAATTGGTGCGTAAACGCGAACCCGATCTGCTCGTCGAGGGCCCCATCCAGTACGACGCCGCAGTCGACCCGACGGTCGCCAAGGCCAAGATGCCCGACTCCAAGGTCGCCGGTCGGGCGACCGTGCTGATCTTCCCCGACCTCAATACCGGCAACAACACCTACAAGGCGGTGCAGCGCAGCGCTGGTGCGATCGCGATCGGTCCGGTCTTGCAGGGCCTGAACAAGCCCGTCAACGATCTGTCGCGGGGCGCGCTGGTCGAAGACATCGTCAACACGGTCGCCATCACGGCGATCCAGGCGCAAGGGCAACGACAGTGACCCGCGCACGTGAGGAGCGGAAAGGCTGATGTCGCGTTCGGTTCTGGTGCTCAACTCGGGATCGTCGTCGGTGAAATTCCAACTGGTGGACCCGGATTCGGGCGCCTCTCTGGCAGACGGCGTCGTCGAACGGATCGGCGAGGACGCGTCGTCGGCGAGCCTGACGGTCGGAGAGAACGAAGCAACGCGCGATGATCGGGTCGCCGACCACGAAGCGGCGCTGCGCACCGCGTTCGAGTTGTTCGACGAGGCAGGCATGAATCTGGACACGGTCGGCGTCGTCGCGGTCGGGCACCGGGTGGTGCACGGCGGGCCGGATCTGTACCGGCCGACCCTTGTCGATGATGCGTTGATCGCCAAGCTCGAGGAACTGGCTCCGCTTGCGCCGCTGCACAATCCGCCCGCGGTGCTCGGCATCCAGGTGGCGCGCAAGGCCCTACCGGATCTGCCGCACGTCGCGGTGTTCGACACCGCGTTCTTTCACGATCTGCCGCCCGCGGCGGCGACGTATGCCATCGATCGAGACATCGCCGAGCGGTGGCACATCCGCCGCTACGGTTTTCACGGCACGTCGCACCAGTACGTCAGCGAGCAGGTGGCGGCGTTTCTCGACATGCCGCTGGCCAAGCTGAGCCAGATCGTGCTGCATCTGGGCAACGGGGCGTCGGCGTCGGCGATCGTCGGCGGACGTCCGGTGGACACCTCGATGGGGCTGACGCCGATGGAGGGCCTGGTGATGGGCACCCGCTCCGGCGACATCGACCCCGGCGTGATCACGTACCTGTGGCGCGCGGCGAAAATGAGCGTCGAAGACATCGAGTCGATGCTCAACCGCCGCTCAGGAGTGTGGGGCGTCAGCGGCGAGATCGACTTCCGGGTGCTGCACCAGCGCATCGAGTCCGGCGACGAGACAGCGCAATTGGCCTACGACGTGTACATCCACCGGCTGCGCAAGTACATCGGCGCGTATCTGGCGCTGCTCGGTATGGCGGACGTCATCACCTTCACCGCGGGGGTGGGGGAGAACGACGCGGCAGTGCGGCGCGACGCCCTTTCCGGTATGGCGGCCGTGGGCATCGAGCTCGACGAGCACCTCAACGCCAGCCCCGCCAGGGCGGCCCGCCGGATCTCGGCCGACAACTCGCCGACAACCGTCCTAGTGGTCCCCACGAACGAGGAGCTCGCGATCGCGCGGGCCTGTGTCAAGGTGATCGACGGCTGAATCCTCCAGCGGCAGCAGGTTGTCGGGATCGCAGATCCGCAGGAAGCGTCGCAACTGTGGTCCGACGACCAGCACCCACGAGACGCCGTATCGGGCGCAAAGCACGTTGACGTTGTGCAGGGCCGCGAACGCGGCGGTGCCGAAGAAATCGATGACCGTCAGATCCAGTACCAGGCGCGTCGATCCGGCGACCTGGCGTTCGACGTAGCCGGCGAAGACGCGGCTGTTCGTCGCGTCGACCTCACCCCTGACCGTGACAAGAACGGTCGTGTCCGACAGATGGCAGGCGCTGAAGACCGCTCGGTGGTGTTCTTCGCGCCGGTCGAGCGACCGCGGGTCAGGGCGAATTACACGACAGGTACCTACAGCGGACACGGTGGCCTCCCTCAGTCGAGAAGCGATATTCGTACTGTTGGTTCCGTCAGGCATCGGGCCCTTCGTCTTAAAGCCGTCGCACTCGGGAATTCAGCCCTGTGCGCCATTGACGTCACCAGTTGGCTGTGAACTCAACCTGAAGGGCAGGTTACTACGAAATCCGCAAGTTGACCATGGCCTTTACTGGCTAATTCCCCGTTGTCCAGGGCAAAGACACCCACGCAATCCGTTGTTATCAGCACTGGACATCGATCAGAACGTGCTCGTCGGCCGCACGCTGTTCGCCAGGTCCACCAGGGCATAGCGGTGCGCCTGCGTCGGGGCGACACGGGCCAGGCTGCGCAGCGACGCCTCGACGCCGAGCTGCAGTCCGTGTTCGGTGAAGGGGAAGCCGAGGATGTGGTTGGTGCTTGCGGTGTTGTCGGCGAGCCAGTCCATCGCGGTGCCCAGCACGAGCGCGCGGATCTGCAGCACCCGCGGCTCGGTGTCGGGCAGCGCCTCCACGCGGCGGGCGGCGTCACGGATGTGTTGCTCGGTCACCTCGGTCATCGACCTACCGGACAGCAGAGTCACCGCACTGGTCAGCCGCGCAGTCGTGAAATGCCTCGACGTGGCCGGCACCTCGTCGAGTGTCCGAACCGCGCCGTCGCGGTCGCCCGCCGCGGACTGGGCCCGGGCCAGGCCGAAGCCAGCCGAGATGACACCGTTGTCGGTGCTCCACACCGTGTTGTAGAACTTGAGCTCGTCGGCGTTACCCGCCAGCTCCGCCGTCGCGGCCAGCGCCAACTTGGGCGCCAGCTCGCCGGGCAGCGTGTCCAGCACCTCGGTGAAATGCTTTGTGGCCGACTCGTAGTCGGCCGACAGCATCTCGGCGACGGCGCGGAACCACACCAGCCGCCACCGCCAGCCGACCCGGCCAGCCAGGTCGTCGAGCTTGCGGGTGGCCTTCGCGACATCGCCGAGATCCAGTAGCGCGCGGACCTCCATCAGCGGCAGCTCCACCGACTCGGACAGGTCGATGCCCTCCGAGTCCAGCGTCCCGTGCCGGGCTGCCCGCAGCGAATCCAGCGTCTGTACAGGCTGACTCAGCACCGTCGCCGACAACACCGTCGCACCGATGTCCGCGGGGTCCACCAACGGCACCGGGATCGCCTTGACGATCTCCTGCGCGGTCAGCTTCTCCGAATGCACCTGCCCGTCGAGATACACGTCGGTGTGCGCGACCAGCAGGTCCACCCCGAATGTCGACCGCGACGGGGAGAACACCGTCGACAGGCCCGGCCGCGGCACCCCGGTGTCCTCCGCGACCACTTCGCGCAGCACGCCCAGCAGCTGCCCCGACATCTCCTCCGCGCTGCCGAACCTGCGCCGCGGGTCCGAGTCGATGGCGCGGCGCAGCAGCCGGCCGAACGAGTCGTACTCACTGAGCACCGGGTCGTCCTCGGGCAGGCCGTCGACGTAGCGACCCTTGCGGGTACGCAGGTTCAGCGTCAGCGCCGCCAGCGTGCGGCCGACCGTGTAGATGTCGGTCTGCACGGTGGGGCCGGTGCGGACGATCTCGGGCGCCTGGTAACCCGGCGTGCCGTAGAGGTATCCGAACGAGTTGACCCGGGACACCGCACCGAGGTCGATCAGCTTGAGCTGCTCCTCGGTCACCATGATGTTCTCCGGCTTGAGGTCGTTGTAGACCAGCCCGATCGAATGCAGATAGCCCAGCGCGGGCAGGATTTCCAGTATGAAGCCGATGGCCTCCGCCACCGCTAGCCGGTCGCCCTTGGCCTGCTGCTTGAGCGACGTCCCGCCGATGTACTCCATCACGATGTAGCCGACCGGGTTGCCGTGCTTGTCGTCGTGCTCGACGAAGTTGTAGATCTTCACGATCCCGGGATGCGTTACCTCGGAGAGGAATTGGCGCTCGGCCATCGCGATGGTCTGCGCCTCGGCGTCGCCGGAATGCACCAAGCCCTTGAGCACGACGGGGCGATCGTTGACGTTCTTGTCGTAGGCGAGGTACACCCAGCCCAGTCCGCCGTGCGCGATGCAGCCCTTGATCTCATACTGGTCGGCGACCTCGTCGCCAGGGGAAAGCTGCGGCAGGAACGAATACACGCTGCCGCAGTGCGGGCACCACCCCTCCGACAACGCACGGCCGTCGGACGTCGACCGACCGACCGGGCGCCCGCAGTTCCAGCAGAACCGCTTCGACTCGCCCACTACCGGATTGGTCATCAGCGCTTCGAGCGGATCCTTCGCAGGCACCCGAGGGATCTCCACCAAGCCACCGCCGAGGCGGCGCGTCGGCGACAGCGCCCGCGTCACCGTCGTGAGGTGCTCGTCGGGTTCGGTGACCGCGGTTCCGCCGGAAGTGCCGTCCGAGTCCTCTTCGATCTGCGGTCGGAAGATCGCCTGGGTGGCCATCGGTCGCATCGTCGACATGGAGTCCATGCCGAGGTCGTCGAAGCTGGCCGGTTGTGTGCCGGGGCTGTCGTCGAAGTCTTTCGCCTCGGCCATCAGTCGACATACCTCGCGACAGGGGGCGCCGGAGCCGGACCGAGCACCGTTAACCACTTGCGGTACAACGTGTTCCAGGTGCCGTCGCGACGGATCCGCTCCAGCGTGCCGTTGACGAACCGCACCAGCCCGGTGTTCTGCAGGTTCACGCCGATCCCGTACGGCTCTTCGTTGAGGCTGGGGCCGACGATGTGCAGGTATGGATCCTGCGACACCAGGCCGGCCAGGATCGAGTCGTCGGTGCTGACCGCGTCCACCTGTCGCTGCTGCAACGCCACGAGGCAGTCCGCCCACGTCACCACCGCGACGATGATCGGTGGCGGGGTGATCTGCTGAATCCGGTCGAGCGACGTCGTGCCCTTCGCGACGCACACCCGCTTGCCGGACAGGTCGGACGGCTGCGAGATCGTCGAATCCCGCGCGGCCAGGATCCGTTGGTTGGCATTCAGATAAACCGTCGAAAAGGCAACGAGCTTCTTACGTTCACAGGTGATGGTCATGGTCTTGACGACGACGTCGACCTGATTGTTCTGCAGCGCGGCGATGCGGTCGGCCGACGACAGGATGCGGTACTCCACCTGTGACGGGCTGCCGAAGATGTCGCGCGCGATCTCGCCGGCGATGTCGACGTCGAAACCGGTGATCTCGCCGGTGATCGGGTCGCGGAAGGAAAACAGGTTGCTGCCGATGTCCAGACCGACGATCAGCCTGCCGCGGTTTCGGATGGTGGCGACGGCGGCGTCGGCGTCGGCCTTGTTGTCGAACGGGCGCAGGCTCGCCGTGCGGTTGCAGTCGGTCTCGTCCGTCGGCGCCCGCGCAGGCACCGGTGGCATCTCCTGCATGCCCGCGGGCGTGGGCGGCGCGAGTGTGACGCCGGGTGTCGGCATAACGGCAGCCCCGTGCGCACATCCGCTCAGCACCACTGCCGCGGCGACCAGGACCCCAACCTTGCGAAGCATCAGCGCTCTCTGTTCTTCGCGCAAGACGCTCATCACCGGTACTCACTAAGTCGTGGCCACAACCCCAGCGCCACCGCCAGCGCGGCGACGACACTGAGCGCCGCGGCGCCGACCGTCGCCCCCGACAACACCCGGCGGGCGTTGAGGATGTCGTTGCGCAACTGGCTTCGGCTCTCCCCGATGCCTTTGGTCAGCGCCGTATCGAGCTTGTCGAACGCGGGCGTCGAGTCGTCCTCGCCGGTGCCCAGCGCCACCTGGGTGGCGGCCTGGTAGTTGCCGACCGCGATGTAGGCGTTGATCCGGTCGTCGGCCGCCCGCCACCGCTTCAGCAGTTGTTCGGCGTCGGCCAGGTCGCTCTTGTCGATCGCGTCGTCGCGGGACAGGTAGTCGGACAGTTCCTGCTGCATCGTGTCGATGCGTTGGTAGTAGGACTGCTTGCGCACGTCCTCGTCACCGCGGCGGATCAACGACAGCGTCTCGTCGGCACGCGCCTGCTGCGCCGTGATCGCCATGTTCGTGACGGTCTTGAGGGACTCAGCCGCAGTGTCTTTCGCGCTGCGGCTGTCCGACGTCGAGATCACGAGGGCGGTGCCCACCCATATCAACATAATCAGCACGGCAAGGCCGCCCGCGACAAAACCGATATTCACACGGCGCCGAGTCCGGCGCGCAAGCCAGCGGTTCGCGAACGCGCCGAACAACAGGGTCGCGAGCACCACGAGAATCACCGGCGCGGGAATCCTTGTCGACGCGGTCGTTTCGGCGTCCACCCGGGCCGACGTCTCTTCGTAGAGCCGCTGCGCGTCGGGCAGCATCTGCGACTGCATCAACGACGACGCCTCGGACAGATACGACGAGCCGACCGGGTTTCCGTCGCGGTTGTTGGTGCGGGCGGTTTCGACCAGCCCGGTGTACACCGACAGTTGGGCATTGACCCGGCCGAGAAGTTGCACCATCGGCTCGTCGGTCAGTCCGCTGGACGCCCGCGTGACCGCTACCGACGCGTCGGTGATGGCCTGCTCGTAGCGCTGCCGGACATCGCGCGGTTCGGAGCCCGCGATGAACGCGGTTGCCGCCGCGGCGTCGGCCACCGACAGCGTGGTGTAGAGCTGGCCTGCCGCGAACGAAAGCGGCTCGGTGTGGTTGAGAACGGTGGTCAGGGCCTCTTGGCGGTCGTTGATCGTCGTCGACGTGGCAAACGCGCTGGCGATCACGAGCGCCGACAGGACGACCCCGATGGTCAGGATCCGGCCCGGTGTCGTCCAGAGGAACCACCAGCGCGGGTGCGTCGGTGTTGTCGGCGACCGCGACGCCAGTGGCTCGGTCGACGGGTGCGCCAACTCCACAGTCACGTGTGCGCTGACCTCATCTTTTCGCTATCGTCCCCGACTGCTCACAACTCTATAAAAGAATTCTAAGAGTTTCAGGGGTGACGTGTGGGCATTCGAGGGGCCGTCTTTGGGCCATGTTCCCTATCCTGAACGCGTGCGTGGCGACGGGGACGGCTGGGTGTTGTCGGACAACGGCGCCGCCTATTGGGGCAAGCACGGCGCGGCCGGTCTGCTGCTTCGAGCGCCGGGCGCGGACGGCTCACCCGCGGTCCTGCTGCAACACCGGGCGCCGTGGAGTCATCAGGGCGGCACCTGGGGTCTGCCCGGCGGCGCCCGCGACAGCCACGAGACGCCCGAGCAGGCCGCCGTCCGCGAGGCCCACGAGGAAGCCGGGCTGCCCGCAGACCTGCTGACCGTGCGCACCACCGTCGTCACTGCCACCGCGAAAGGCAGCCACTGGACGTATACGACCGTCATCGCCGACGCCGCCGAATTGCTCGAGACGGTTCCCAACCGGGAGAGTTCGGAGCTGCGCTGGGTCGCAGAGGATGAGGTGGCCGATCTGCCGCTGCACCCGGGTTTCGCCGCCAGCTGGGAACGGCTGCGGGAAGTGGCGGGGACTATCCCGCTGCTGCAAGCCGAGCTTTGAGCCGATGCGCCGCGGCCTGCGGGTCGTCGGCGCCGGTGATCGCGCGTACGACGACGATTCGGCGAGCGCCGGCCGCCAGCACCTCGGGCAGCCGCCGTTCGTCGATTCCGCCGATCGCGAACCACGGTTTGTCCGTTCCCAGTTCGGCGGTGGCGCGGACCAGGTCGAGGCCAGGCGCGGGCCGGCCCGGTTTGGTCGGGGTCGGCCAGCACGGGCCGACGCAGAGGTAGTCGGGGCCATTTGGGGCCGACTCGGTGACCGCGGCGCTCGCCTGAGCGCGGTCGTGGGTGGACCGGCCGATCACCGGGCGCGGACCGATGATGTCGCGCGCGATCGGCAGCGGCAGGTCGTCCTGGCCCAGGTGCAGCACGTCGGCGCCCGCTGCGACCGCGATGTCGGCGCGGTCGTTGACCGCCAGTAGCGCGTCGTGCCGGCGCGCCGCATCGGCGAGCACCTCCAGTGCTTCCAGCTCCTGCAGGGCTTCGAGCGGCCCGAACTGCTGCTCCCCGGGCGAGCCCTTGTCTCGCAGCTGGATGATGTCGACCCCGCCTGCCAGCGCCGCGTCGGCGAATTCAGCCAGGTCACCGAGCTCACGGCGGGCGTCGGTGCACAGATACAGCGACGCCGTGGCCAGCATTTCACCGGGTGTATGCACACGGCGACGGTAACGGCTACCGTGGATGGGCAACACGGGAGTCCCTGGACCGCGGACTGAGAGTGGGCACGCCTGCCCTTACCGTCACACCTGATCCGGGTCATGCCGGCGAAGGGAGGAGGAAATGCCGCAGGGACCATTTGCCGGCCCGCCGGCGCGATCACTCGCCGTCATCGGCGGCGGCGTCATCGGGCTGTCTGTCGCACGTCGCGCTGCGCTGGACGGCTGGGCTGCCCGCGTGCACCGCACCGACGAACGGGGCGCGTCGTGGGTGGCGGGCGGCATGCTCGCTCCGCACAGCGAGGGCTGGCCCGGTGAGGAGCGCCTGCTGCAGTTGGGTCTTGCGTCGCTGGCCCTATGGCACGACGGCTTCCTGGACGGCCTGCCCGCCGACGTCGTCACCGCCCGCGAATCCTTGGTGGTCGCCGTGGACAGCGCCGATGCGGCCGACCTTAAGACCGTCGGGGAGTGGCTGGCCGCCCAGGGCCAGCCCGTCACGTTGACGGCGGCCGCCCGCGACATCGAACCGCTTCTGGCACAGGGCATTCGGCACGGATTCGTTGCCGAGACCGAGCTCGCCGTTGACAACCGGGCCGTCGTCGAGGCGTTGGCGGCGCACTGCGACCGACTTGGCGTGCAGTGGGCGCCTCCGGTAACAGACCTGTCCGAAGTTCAGGCCGACACCGTCGTCATCGCCAACGGCATCGACGCCCCCGTGTTGTGGCCGGGGCTGCCGATCCGGCCGGTCAAGGGCGAGGTGCTGCGGCTGCGCTGGCGGCGCGGCTGTATGCCGGTGCCGCAGCGCGTGATCCGCGCGCGCGTGCACGGCCGCCAGGTTTATCTGGTTCCCCGCGCCGACGGAGTGGTCGTCGGCGCAACGCAGTACGAGCACGGCCGCGACACGGCACCCGCCGTGACCGGGGTGCGTGAGCTGCTGGACGATGCGTGCGCGGTGATTCCGGCGCTCGGGGAGTACGAACTCGCCGAATGCGCCGCCGGTTTGCGTCCGATGACGCCCGACGGGCTGCCGATCGTCGAGCGGCTCGACGAGCGCACACTGGTCGCTGCGGGACATGGTCGCAATGGATTCCTGCTCGCGCCGTGGACCGCCGAGCGGATCGCGGCCGAACTGAATGTCACGGTGGGAGCAAGCCGATGAAAGTGACCGTCAACGACGAGGCCGTCGAGGTCGACGAGCAGACGACCGTCGCGGCACTGCTGGAAAGCCTTGGCTTTCCGCAGAAGGGCATCGCGGTCGCGGTCGACTGGTCCGTGCTGCCGCGATCGGAATGGGAAACCGCGCTGGCCGACGGTGCGCGCGTGGAAGTGGTGACGGCGGTGCAAGGTGGCTGATTCGAAGTTGACGATTGCCGGTCGCGAGTTCGGCTCGCGGCTGATCATGGGTACCGGCGGCGCCGCGAACCTGAGCGTCCTCGAGGAGGCGCTCATCGCGTCGGGGACCGAGCTGACCACCGTCGCGATGCGCCGCGTCGACGCCGAAACCGGCACCGGCGTGCTCGACCTGCTGAACCGACTCGGCATCACCCCGCTGCCCAACACCGCCGGCTGCCGCGGCGCCGCCGAGGCGGTGCTGACCGCACAACTGGCCCGTGAGGCGCTGGGCACCGACTGGGTCAAGCTCGAGGTCATCGCCGATGAGCGCACCCTGCTGCCTGATGCCGTCGAATTGGTCCGTGCGGCAGAGCAATTGGTCGACGACGGCTTCATCGTGCTGCCCTACACCAACGACGATCCGGTGCTGGCCCGTCGGTTGGAGAACACCGGCTGTGCGGCGGTCATGCCGCTGGGGTCGCCGATCGGCACCGGGCTGGGTATCGCCAACCCGCACAACATCGAGATGATCGTCGAGGCGGCCGGGGTTCCGGTAGTGCTCGACGCGGGGATCGGCACCGCCAGCGATGCCGCGATGGCGATGGAATTGGGTTGCGATGCGGTGCTTTTGGCCTCCGCCGTCACGCGCGCTGCTGACCCGCCGACCATGGCCGCAGCGATGGCCTCCGCCGTCACCGCCGGATACCTGGCCCGGCAGGCCGGGCGCATCCCCAAGAGATTCTGGGCGCAGGCCTCCAGCCCTTCGCTATGAGCCGCTATGTCGCACTGGGCAGCTCGATGGCGGCGGGCCCCGGCATCCGGCCGAGCGCCGATAAGACGCCGTTGCGGGCCGGTCGCTCGGCGCGCAACTACCCCCACCTGGTGGCCGAAAGATTGGGCCTCGACCTGGTTGACGTGACGTATTCCGGCGCCACCACCGCCAACGTGCTCACCGACCCCCAGCACGGAGCCCCGCCGCAAGTCGATGCGCTCGACGGCTCTGAGGATTTAGTGACGGTGACGATCGGAGGCAACGACGTCGGCTATGTGCCGCTGTTGATGGCGGCGGGGCTGCCGCGCGTTGTTCGCTTCCTGCCGCTGCTGGGCGGCCTTGTTCGCGAGTCGCTCGACCCGACGGCGCACGATCGCGCGCTGGTCGACGTGGCCGAGTCGCTGAAGGAGGTCGGCCGCACACTGCGCCAGCGGGCACCGCGGGCGAAGGTGCTGTTCATCGACTACCTGACGTTGCTGCCGCCGGCGGGTACGGCCGCACCTCCGCTGTCCGGTGTCGACGTCGCGCTCGGCCGCCGGGTCGCTGACACGCTGGAGCGGCTCACCGGGGAGGCCGCGGCCGACACAGGATGCGAGTGGGTGCGAGTCGCCGAAGCCAGTCGCGAGCACCACGCCTGGTCGGCCGAGCCATGGACGACGAAGTTCGGGTTGCCGTTACCGGGCAGGCCCGCGCCGCTGCACCCGAACGCGGCAGGTATGCGCGCGACCGCCGACCTCGTCGTCGGGATGGTGGGCGGTACAAGCAAGCTGAAATCATGAACTCGTTGATCGAGTTGGTGGGGCTGACGAAAGTGTTCGGCCGAACACGTGCGGTCGACGATCTGACCTGCTCGGTCGAGTCCGGCATGGCTACCGGCTTCCTCGGCCCGAACGGAGCGGGCAAGACCACGACAATGCGGCTGATCCTCGCGCTCGACCACCCGACGGCGGGGCACCGCAACTCGACGGGCGGCCCTACCGTGACCTGAAGGATCCGCTGCGCACCGTTGGGGCGTTGCTGACGCCAGGCAGGCGCATCCAACCGGTCGGCGCGCAATCACCTCCGCTGGATCGCGGGCACCAACCGGATCCGGGTCAAGAAGGTCGACGAGGTGCTCGACATGGTCGCGGCTGTGATGACGATCGCCGCGGTGGTGGTCGGGAACCTGACGGCACCTCCGCTGGTCGGTTCGCAGCTGTCGTTCGCCGACCCGGGCACCTGGCGGCTGGTCGGCGCGATCACACTGTACGCGGCGCTCACTGCGGTGCTCGGGGTGGGGATGGCGGCGCTGCTGCGCCATTCGGCCGGTGCTGTCGCGGTGTTGTTGCTGTGGCCACTGCTGGTCGAGCCCGTGCTGGGGAACCTGCCAAGCATCGGTTCTGAGGTCGGGCCGTATCTGCCGTTCGCGAACGTGTTGGGGTTCATCGACGTGCAGTGGCTTTATCCGGGCTACGCGATGCCGTGGGGTGTTCTCGGCTCCCTGCTGTACTTCCTGACCGTCGTCGCGGTGGTATACGCCGCCGCGATCGTCGTGGTGAACCGCCGCGACGCCTGAGGAGGCTAACGTGGTGCCGATGGTGCGCAAATCTCTGGCGGTGCTGACGGTGGCTGTCGCCGTCGCGGCGCTTGGCGGCTGCAGCCGCGAGCTGCGCCCCCGCGAAGCCCAGCCGGCCACCACCACCCAGACCACGCCGGCCACGCCTGCCGCGGAGTTCGCCGCGACGCTGCAGAAGCGGGTGACGGCCGATGCGATGATGACGCTCCTCAAAAAGTTGCAGGAGATCGCCGACGCTCATGACGGCAATCGTGCTCTCGGCACGCCGGGATACGACGCCAGCGTGGACTACGTGGCCAACACGTTGCGGGACAAGGGTTTCGACGTGCAAACCCCGGAGTTCGAGGTGCATCTGCCGTTTGCCGACGAGCCGTCGTTGACCGTCAGCGGCAACAAGGTCGCCGCCAAGCCACTCGAATTCACCAAGGGCACCCCGCTCGAGGGAGTGTCGGGGCCACTGGTGCCCGCCCGTGTCGAGGACACTCCTGGCTGCACCCCATCCGATTACGACGGCCTTCCGGTCGCCGGCGCCGTGGTGCTGGTGGACCGCGGCAAGTGCCAGTTCGGCGTCAAGCAGGCCATGGCCGCCGAACGCGGCGCTGTGGCGCTGATCGTCGCCAACAGCGAGGACGGGGACGACATGGGCGGCACCCTCGGCGAGACGACCGACGTGAAGATTCCGGTCATCAGCGTCACCAAGGCCACGGGTGCACAACTGCGGGCCGAGCCCGGCCCCACCACCATCAAGATGAACGCCGGTGTGCGCAACGAGCGCACGCGCAACGTCATCGCCCAGACCAAGACGGGATCCACCGCCAACGTGGTGATGGTCGGCGCACACCTCGACAGCGTGCCCGCTGGGCCCGGCATCAACGACAACGGCTCGGGGGTGGCGGCGGTGCTGGAAACCGCGCTGCAGCTGGGCAATTCGCCACAGGTGACGAACGCGGTTCGGTTCGGCTTCTGGGGTGGCGAGGAGCTGGGCCTGCTCGGCTCCAACAACTACGTGCAGTCGCTGAATGTCGATGCGCTCAAAGACATTGCGCTCTACCTCAACTTCGACATGCTCGGCTCGCCCAACCCCGGCTACTTCACATACGACGGCGACCAGTCAACCCCGCCGAAAGACGATGGCGTGCCGCGAGTGCCCGAAGGCTCGGCTGGCATCGAACGTACGCTGGTGGCCTACTTGAAGGGCGCCGGAAAGCCGCCCGAGGACACCTCGTTCGACGGTCGGTCGGACTACGACAGCTTCACCCAGGCGGGGGTGCCTGTCGGCGGCATCTTCTCCGGGGCAGAGGAGAAGAAGACGGCAGGGGAGGCCGAGCGCTGGGGCGGACAGGCGAATGAGTCCTTCGATCCCAATTACCACAAGGCAACCGACACGCTGGACCACATCGACCGGGCGGAACTCGGAATCAACGGCGGCGGGGCGGCATACACGGTGGGCCTGTACGCACAGGACCAGGGCGGCCGCAACGGTGTGCCGGTCCGCGACGACCGCATCCGGCACATGCTCGAATCATGAGGGCCATCGCCGCGGTCATGGTCAGTGCGGTGACGGTACTGGCGTCGTGTACGTCAACCCAATCCGCACCCGCACCCGACCTGCCCCGCGACACTGCAGGCAAGGTCACCGCGGACGCCATGTACACGCACCTGCGCAAGCTGCAGGAGATCGCCGACGCCAACCGGGGCAACCGGGCCGAAGGCACGCCCGGCTACGACGCCAGCGTGGACTACGTCGTGAAGGTGTTGAAGGACAAGGGTTTCGACGTCCAGACCCCGGAGTTCGACCGGCTCGATCGCACCGAAGGCGGCAACCCGACGCTGACGGTTTCCGGCCGCGGCTATCACGTCGACCAGGCTTCTCTGCTGGTCACCACCCCGGCGGGCGGACTCAACGCGATCACACTGCGGCCGCAGAAGGCGCCCGGCTGCACCGCGGCAGAGTACGGCACCGTGTCGGTGAAGGGGGCAATCGCCGTCGTCGACGACACCGGCTGCTCGGTCGGCGACAAGCAGAACACCGCGGTCGCCAAGGGAGCAGTCGGTTTACTTGTCGTCAGCGCGCCCGGCACCAGCGGCAGCCCGGCGGGCCTGTTCACACCGGGCTACTACGAGCGGCTCACGGTTCCGGTCGGTGTGATCGCCAACGACGCCGATGCGGCGCTACGGCGCACCAACGCACCGGTGCGGCTGGTGCTGGACAGCAAGCCCGTAATGGTGAAGACCCGAAATGTGGTGGCGCAGACCAAGGCCGGAGATACGAAGAACCTCGTGCTCGTGGGGGCGCACCTGGACAGCACTCCGCGTAGCCCCGGCATCAACGACAGCGGGTCGGGGGTGGCGGCCTTGCTGGAATCAGCATCGGCTTTGGGCGTGCAACCGAAGATCGCCAACGCCGTTCGGTTCGTCTTCTGGGGATCCGAGGAAGAGGGGTCGACGAAATACGTTCGCGGACTTGCCCGCGACCAACTCGACGACATCGCGTTGTACCTCGGTGTCGATGCCCTCGCCTCGCCGAACGCCGGATACTTCACGTTTGACGGCGACCAGTCCGGCCAGCCCAACCCCGAGATCCCGTGGCAAACCGTGCCGACCGGATCGGCAGGCGTCGAGCGGACGCTGGCGGGTTACCTCAACCTCGGCGGGGTGCGGCCCGCCGACATGCCGCTGAGCAGAACTGCCGACTACGCCGCGTTCCTGGCCGCGGGCATCCCGATCGGCGGGCTGACCGCAGGCTGGTCACAACGGAAAACCGAAGTGCAGGCCCGACTTTGGGGCGGGCAGGCAGGCGTCGCGTTCGATCCGAACTACCACACGCCCCGCGACACCATCGACAACGTGGACCGCAGGGCGCTGTCGGTGATGGGTCAGGCCCTCGCGTTCGCGGTCGGCACCTACGCGCAGTCGGTCGATGGCGTCAACGGCGTTCCGCCGCGGGACCAGCGGCACCGGAGTACGCCGTAGCCACCCTGGTTACGAACTGGTACACGCCGTCCTCGTCCGGCGCCAACGGTCCCGGCTTCGCGTGCGGTGAGGACAGCCCGCGCTGGACCGACTCGCAGGCCGCCCAGTCCTGCCGGTTGGTCAGATCCCAGAAGTCGACCGCGTACGACGGGTCGAAATCAGGTTTCGCTGCAACGTCTTTCGGGAAGGCCCATGCGCACTCGACGTGCGTGCGGTCGACGGCGAGCGGCGTCATCAGGTGGGTCATCACGTAGTCCGGGTGCAGGCTCACCAACAGGTTGGGATACCCGACCAGATACATGACGCTGCGCAGCTCGTGCTCGGACAGCCCCTGGATTGCGACGCCGCCGCTTTTGCCGGTCAGCGACATGGTTTCGGCGCCCTCGATGATCGACATCCAGCCACCCATCCACGAACCCGCCAACTCGAGGTTCTCGCCACTGGTCGGTGGGCTGATGCGGGACAGCTCCGGATGGATGGTCGAGCAGTGGTAGCACTCCTGGTAGTTCTCGGCGATGACCTTCCAGTTGGTGGCGAGCTCGTAGGAATGCCGGGCGACAATCGTGAGGTCTTCGGGGCGGTAGGGGCCGACGACCTCGTCCAAACCCGCGACATGCGTGGTGAATTCGGCGTCTTCACCGCTGGAATCGACGAACAACCAGCCGCGCCAGTTGACCAGCCTCAGTTCGGCGAGGCCGAACTCGTCGGGTTCGAAGCCTTCCACGTTGCGGAACCCCGGCGCGTTGCGCAGCCTGCCGTCCAGCCGATACGACCACGAGTGATAGGGGCAGACGATGCTGCGGCCCTTGGTGGTCGCATTGCACGCCAGGAGCTCGTGCCCGCGGTGCCTGCAGGTATTGGCGAACCCGCGCACCGCGTCATCCTCGCCACGAACCAACAGGATTCCCTTTGGGCCAGTGCCCACCGCTTTCTGCGCGCCCACCGCCCCGAGGTCTGACGCGTGGCCGACGCACGTCCATCCGGAAAAGATGTTGTGCTGCTCCCATTCGAACACCGCGGGGTCGACGTAGGCCTCGCGGGGCAGCATGCGCGACTGGCCGAATGGTGCCAGCGCCGCGGCGAGGCCATCGGCGGGCACCGGGGCCGGACCACCCTGTTTGAACATACAGTCAGCCTAGCGGGATGCAGGTTCTCTGGTCCAGCCCTGGAGCAGTTTCTCCAGCGTGATCGGCAGATCTGTGACGCGTCGGCCGGTTGCGTTGAACACCGCGTTTGCGATGGCCGCGGGCACTCCGACGATGACCAACTCACCGAGGCCCTTCACGCCGAGAGGGTCGGCGATGGTGTCCTCAGCAGGCAGGTAGGTCGCGTCGAGCGCTGGTACATCCGCGTTGACGGGAACCAGGTAGTCCGACATGTTGGCGTTCACGATGCGTCCGTCGCGGTAGTCCAGCTGGGTGCCCTCCAGCAGTGCCATCCCGATACCACCCACCATCCCACCGATCGCCTGGCTGTGCGCCAGCTTCGGGTTGATGATCCGGCCCGCGTCGTAGCAGCCGTAGATGCGGCGAATCCGCACGGTGCCCAGAGTTTCGTCCACGGCGACTTCAGCGAACACCGCGCCGTATGCGGACATCGAATAACGTTTGTCGGCGTCGCCGGGTGACCAGGTTTGTTGTGCATCAAGGCTTTTCCATCCACGGCGGCGCAGCAGGTCCTGGTAGCTTTCTCCGCGGGTCGGCTCGCTGGTGTGGACCATTCGTCCGTCGCTGACAGAGACGTCCTCGGGTCGAAGGCCGCTGAGCGGTGAGCCGGGGTCGACGACAGAGGTGCGCACGAACCGTTCCCGGAGCATGTTCGCGGTAATGAAGACCGCCGACCCGACGCTTGCCATCGTTCGGGAACCGGAGTGCGACGGGGCAGGAGGAAACCTGCTGTCGCCGAGCGCGAATCGCACCCGGTTGACCGGGAACCCGAGCGCATCGGCAGCGACCTGCGTCATCGAGGTGTATGTGCCCGGGCCCATGTCGCTGGTGCCGCACTCGACATCGGCGGTGCCGTCGGCGTTGATCCTGGCCAGCGCCGCACACTCGCTGCGCGTGGTGTGGTACACCGCCGCGGCCATGCCGATGCCGATCAGCTGATCGCCGTCCCGTGTCGAGCGCGGCGTGGGGTTTCGGCGTGACCACCCGAACGCGTCGCCGCCCTGGAGCAAGCAGTCGGTGAGCCGGCGGGTGGAGAAAGGCAGGTCCTCGGACAGATCACGGTCGGGTTCGTTGCGCAGTCGAAACTCGATCGGGTCCATTCCCAGCCGGTGAGCCAGGTCGTCCATCGCCGATTCCAGCGCGAAGGCACCGGTCGTGGCGCCGGGCCCGCGCATGAACGTCGGCGGATTGACATCAAGCGGCACAATGCGATACGTCGACCGCATATTCGGCGAGCCGTACTGGAACCTGGCACCGGTCATGAGGTTGTCCTCGTAGGCGTTGTACCTCGAGGTTTCCGTGTGCGCCTCGTGCACGATCGCGCTTATGCGGCCCGACGGGTCGGCGCCGATCGCCATACGCTGACGGCTGGTGGGCCGGTATCCGATGCCGCTGTAGTACTGCTTGCGGGTCAGCACCAGTTTGACCGGGCGTCGAATCTGCTTGGCCGCGAAGGCCGCGAGCAGCTGATGCGGCCAGGTGGTGCCCGCGCTGCCGAACGCGCCGCCGACGAACGGGGAGACCACCCGCACCTTATCGGCGGAAACACCGAACGCGTCGGCATAGGCCGTCTGCGCCCCGCTGATGCTCTGCACCTTGTCCCACACTGTGAGCCGGTCGGAGTCCCAGCTGGCGATCGTCGCCGGGATCTCCATCGGGTTGTGGTTGTTGCGCATGATCGAGTAGCGCAGATCGGTGAGCACCGCGGCGCTGCGCAACACGTTGTCGGCGTCGCCGCGGGCGTAATCGCGCGTTCTGCTGCCCGGCAGCTGCTGGGCTTGCGGCGCATCGATGTCCGTGAGCTGGGGGCCCGGGCGGTATGTCACCTCCACCAGCGAAGCGCCGTGCATGGCCGCCTCGAGCGTGGTGGCGACCACCACCGCGACGGGTTGGCCGAAACAGGACACCTGCCGAATGTCGTAGGGCAGCTTGACCCCGCTGAAGTCCGTGAGCACACGCAACACATCTCGGTCCCGCACCGCGGCGGATGGGTCGATCCGCTCAACGCTGCCGCGCGCGACGGTGGTGCACACCAACGCCGCGTACACCAGGTCCGGGGTCAGATTGTCGGCTGCGTACAACGCCTTGCCCGTCACCTTGAGCCTGCCGTCCACCCGGGTCATCGGCTGGCCCGAAACGACGGCCGCGGGCAGTGGCCGGGTCACGGCAGGCCCGCTACCGTCGCCAGCTGTCGCTCCACCGTGCGCTTTATCAGGTCCACCTTGAACCCGTTCTCCGACAACGGTTTAGCACCGTCCGCGGCATGTGACGCGGCATCGCGCCAGCAGTCGGGGCTAGCTGCGCGGCCGACCAGGGCCCGTTCGACCGCGGGCAACCGCCACGGCACGGTCCCGACACCGCCGACCGCGACGCGAGCCGCGCGCACCGTGCCCGCGGCGATGTCCAGCGCCACCGCCGCCGACGCAAGCGCGAACTCGAATGACTCGCGGTCGCGCACCTTCAAATAGCCCGACCGCCGGGCCTCGGGCACGACCGGCACTTCGATGCCCGCGATCAATGCGCCCGCGCCCAAGTTGTGCTCTTGATCCGGTGTGCTGCCCGGCCGGCGGAAGAAGTCCGACACTGCAATACGGCGCTCCCCGCTGCCGTCACGCGTGATCACCACGGCGTCGAGCGCCGTCAATGCCACCGCCAAATCGGACGGGTGCGTGGCGATGCATGCGTTGCTCGTCCCGAGGATCGCGTGGGTGCGGTTGCGGCCGTCGATCGCTGCGCAGCCGGTGCCGGGTGCGCGCCGGTTACAGGCGGCCGACACGTCGCGGAAGTACAGGCAGCGGGGCCGCTGCATCAGGTTGCCGCCGATCGATGCCATGTTGCGGATCTGCGCGGACGCCGACAAGTCCAGTGCTTGTGCGATGACAGGGAACTGCCCGCGCACACCGGGGTGGGCCGCCAACTCCGACATCCGAACCAGCGAACCGACTCGCAGTCTCGACGGTTGCAGGTCGATATCGCGGTACGGCAGTGCGTTGATGTCGACGACGGCTGCGGGCCGCTCGACCGTCTCGCGCATCAAATCGACCAGCGTCGTGCCGCCGGCGATGTAGCGGGCCCCGGATGCGGCGGCGGCCAGCGCGGATGCTTCGTCGGAGGCCTTGGAGAACCGGAACGGGAACATGGTCGGTTACGTGTTGCGGGCCGCATTGGCGACCGCGGTGACGATGTTGGTGTACGCACCGCAACGGCAGATATTGCCGCTCATCCACTCACGGATCTCGGCGGGGGATCCCGTGTGGCCCTCCTTGATACAGCCGACGCCCGACATGATCTGCCCCGCCGTGCAGTAACCGCACTGGAATGCGTCTTCTTCGATGAAGGCCTGCTGCAGCGGATGAAGCAGGCCATTGCGCTCGAGACCTTCGATCGTGGTGATCTCCGCACCGTCGTGCATCACCGCGAGTGTCAGGCACGAGTTGACCCGCTGCCCGTTCACCAGAATCGTGCACGCCCCGCAGGCGCCCTGGTCACAGCCTTTCTTGGTGCCGGTCAGACCCGCCCGTTCCCGCAGCATGTCCAGCAGCGAGGTGCGATTGTCGACGGTGATTTCGCGGGCTTCGCCGTTGATCCGCATCCGCACGACCGACGACTCGGCGGTCTGCTCGTGTTGGTCGTCTCCGCAGCCGGCGATGAGGGGGACGGTCGCCACCGCACCGCCAGCCGCTATGGACGCTCCGACGAATGTCCTTCGGTTGATGTCCACCACTGTGCCCAGCCTAGCCCGCTTGGCTGTGAGTCACTGTAAACACATACCGAACACATATCTGTGTACGTCAGCGCTACCAGGCGTGCGCGATGTGCTTGATCCGCGTGTAGTCGTCCAGGCCGTATGACCCGAGGTCCTTGCCGTACCCTGACGAGCCGAACCCGCCGTGCGGCAGCTCCGAGCCCATCGGTGCGTGGGCGTTCACCGACACCGCACCGAAATCCAGGTCACGCAGGAATCGCATGGCGCGCGAGTGCGAAGCTGTCCACACGCTCGCGGTCAGGCCCTGCTCGACACTGTTGGCCATCGCAATCGCCTCGTCGTCGCCGCGGTACGACTGCACGGTGATCACGGGACCGAAGATCTCCGACTGGACCAACTCGTCGTCCTGGCGCAGCCCCGCCACGACCGTTGGCTTGAGGAAGAACCCGGCGCGGTCCGGCATCTCGCCGCCTATGACGACCTCCGCGTGCGGAGGCATGCCTGCCAGCAGCGCCACCACCCTGGCACGCTGCGCGGCCGAGATCAGCGGCCCGACCGTCGCGCCGCGGGCGGCCTCCGCGAGCCGCTGCACCACCTCGTCGTACACCGCTTCGTGCGCGATCACGCGGCTGGCCGCCGTGCAATCCTGCCCGGCGTTGTAGAACGCGGCGAACGCGACCTGCTCGACGGTCGAGCCGAGATCGGCGTCCTGGCACATCACCACGGGCGCGTTGCCGCCGAGTTCGAGATGAACACGGGCGAACCGATCCGCCGCTGCCAGCGCGACGGCGCGGCCCGTGCGCGGTGAGCCGGTCACCGACACCATCGCGACGTGCGGGTGCGCGGCCAGTGCCGACCCGGCGTCCGGGCCACCGCATACGACGTTGACGACGCCGGCAGGCAGCACGTCGGTCAGCAGGTCGGCCATGCGGGACGTGGACGACGGGGTCAGCTCGGACGGTTTGAGCACCACGGTGTTGCCCGCCGCCACCGCGGGCGCCCACTTCCACACCGCCGTCATGAACGGGTAGTTCCACGGCGTGATCTGGCCGCACACCCCGACCGGCTCGCGGCGGATGCCCGACGTGACGCCATCGATGTACTCGCCGGTGCTGCGGCCCTCCGGTACGCGACAGGCACCCGCGTAGAACCGGACGACGTCGATGCTCGCCGGGATTTCCTCACCGCGCGTGACGTCTCGCGGCTTGCCGGTGTCGGCGACTTCGAGGTCGGCCAGCTCGTCGGTGTGCGCCTCGAGAACGTCGGCCGCCCGCAACAGCAGGGCCGACCGCTCGGCGGGCGTGGTGAGCCGCCACGCCCGGAATGCTTCGCGTGCCGCGGCGACCGCCTCGTCGACGTCGATTGCGCGGGACTCCGTGGCGACGGCGTGCACCGTGCCGGTGGCCGGGTCGATCAGCTCGCGGTGGGCACCCGCGGCGGAAGGCACAGATCTCCCCCCAATGACGTTGTGAATCAAGTGATTACACCTCTCCGGCGAATGCGCCGATGCCCCGGTCCTTGGTGGTGGTATCGGAGCGAGTCAGGTAGCGGTAGACCAGGAATCCGATCACCACCGCCGCCAGCGCAGCCAGCAGTAACAGGGTTGCCAGCGCATTGAGTGCAGGCGTCGGTGCGGCGCGCGCGGTGTTGTAGATCTTCACCGAGACGGGCTCGGTGGCGGCGTTACCCGACAGATAACGCACCAGGACAAAATCGTCGATCACGTCGGCGAAGACCAGCACGGTGCTGGCGAACATCGCGGGCAGCAGCATCGGCAGGATGATCCGCCGCAGCGCGCCAAGCGGTGACGCTCCGAGATCCATTGCGGCTTCCTCGTATTGCGGTCCGATCGTGGCGAGCCGCGCCCGCACCAGCACAGCAGGATAGGACACCTGGAACGTGATCAGCCCGATCACTTGCGCCGTCGTGCCGAGGTCGATCGGCAGGGCCAGCGTGGTGATCACAAACAGCAGTGCGACTGCGAGCAGCACCTCGGGCAGCACGAATGAGAGCAGCATCAGGAAGTTCGCACCCGCGGGGAGCCTGCCCCGCCAGCGGTCGATGCCGATCGCGAACAGCGTACCGAGGGGGACGGTGATCAAGGTCGCGATCACACCCAGCTTGATGGTCTGCAGCAGCGCGGTGTGCAGCGCATCGTTGTGCCAGACCGACAGCGTTTTGTCGCCCCAGTACCAACGGAACGAAAAGCCTTGCCATGTGGTGCGGGACCGGCCGTCGTTGAATGAGTACGCCACCGCGATGAGCACCGGCAGCAGCGACCACGCCAAGTACCCGGCGGTGATGGCAACCAGAAATCGCGGAGGCCGCCACGGGTCGTTCCACCACGCGACCGGAGATTCCCGCGGCGCGGCACCCTCATACCGACACCTCGTCGCGTCGGGAGGTTACCCGGATGTAGTAGAGCATCGGCAGCAGAGCGGCCAGGAACACCAACATGACGAATGCGCCCGCCTGTCCCGTTTGTCCGGGCGACTGGACACTGTCGTTGATCAGGTTGCCGACCATCGCGGTCTTCGGCGATGCCGATAGCATGTCGCTGGTGAAGTAGTCGCCGAGCATCGGCAAGCACGTCAGCAGCACCGCGGCAACGATCGTCGGGCGGCACAGCGGCAGAGTGACCCGCCAGAACGATGAAAACCGGTCGGCGCCAAGGTCTCGCGACGCCTCGAGCATCGGTTGCGACAGCCGGTCGAGGCCAGCGTAGAGGGGCAGGATCATGTACGGCACGTAGCCGTACACCAGCCCGAGGACCACCACGACGGGCTGGCCGGTCAACCAATTCACGTCTGGGGTGAACAGGCCGCCGAAGCTCAGCACCTTGTTGAAAAGGCCGTCGCCCTGCAGCAGGTTCACCCAGGCGAACATCCGCATCATGTAGCTGATCCAGAACGGCGCGATCAATAGTGCCAGCAGCAGGCCCTTGCGCTTGCCGGAGAGTCGGGCCACGTAGTACGCGACCGGGAACGCGATCAGTAGGCACAACGAACTGGCGACGAGCACGAAGATGAAGGTGCGAGCGATCGCGGGCCCGAATACACCGTTGGTGCCGACGATGTGGGTCAGCACATAGGTGAACTGAGTGGGGTCCCACTGCAGTGGGTTCCACACCGGCACGGGTGTGCGGAAGATCGGATCGACCTGTCCGAACACAATGCACAGCACGACGTACAGCGGAAAGATGAAGAAGGCTGCCAGCCAGGCGATCCCGGGCATAGCCAGCGCCGCCCAGAGCCCACTGCGGCGTTCGCGAGGCGGTGGTTCCGCCCGCGATGGCGCGATGACTACCGGCACCGCCACTGTTTCACCCCCCGGGTTGCTTCGCTCTCACCGTGCCCTTCGGGCGGGCGGTACCCCCAACCCATAGGACGGTCAGGCTCCGCCCCCGGCTTTGAATGCCCGCCAGACGTTGTGCCAGGCGGCGTCATTGGCCGGATCGAGTTCCAGCAGCCGGTAGCCCGTGTCGAAAAATTCGGGCTTGACGACCGCCGACTTCAGGTTCGGCGGGATGAATCCGCTGGAAACGAGCGAGTCGGGGTTGATCGAGTTCTGCGGCGGCTGGTAGCCGGTCTGCGCGAAGTTCTGCTGGGCGACTTCGGGATCGAGTAGGTGGTTGATGAACAGGTGTGCCAGAACTGGGTTCTTGCCGGCGCGCAGCATGATCATTAAGTCGTTGTCCACCAAGCCTTTTCCGTCCGCTGGGAACCAGTACTGCAGGATCTCGGGACTCGTTCCCTCGGGGAGGTAGCTCAGTGCGCTGTTGATGATGTCGCCCGACCACATCTGGGTCAGCCCGATCTGGCCGGCAGGCAGGTCGCTGTACATCGTGGCGGTCACCTTCGGCGACGTCGCGGCCACCAGCGCGTTGAGCTGATCACCGATGAGCTTGAGGTCCTGCGCCGAGGAGGTGTTGACATCGGTCTTGCCCGCACGCAACAGCACCATCGCCATCGCGGTGTGCCAGTCGTCGATAATGGCGGTCTTGTTCTTGTACTTCGGATCCCATAGCGAGTCATAGGGATTGGGCAGGGCGCCGATGTTGGCGGGGACCTGGTCGTTGCGCCATCCGATCCCGGTGGTGTAGATGAAGTTCGGCACCGAGTAGCGCCATTCCTGGTCGTACCACGGATTGGTGAAGCTCGGCCAAACGTTCTTGATGTTCGGGATATAGCTGTGGTTCAGCGGACGGGCCAGGCCTCCGGTCACCAACTTGCTGATCTGATCGTAGCTCGGGAAGTAAATGTCGAAATCGACATTGCCGCCGCGGATCTTGGTCAGCGCCTCGTCGGTGTCGTTGAACGTCGAGATCTGGACCTTGGTCTTGTATTTGTCCTCGAACGACTTAACGGCGTCTGGACTGAGGTAGTCGGCGTAGTTGTACAGCTGCAGCGTCGCATTCTTCTCGGGCGTCAGGCCGTCGGCGATCGGCTTGTTGTCCGCAGGGATGTCCCACTTGACGGGGTGGTCCGGCGCCGCGATCGTCAGCGTCGGCGCCGTTGACGACGACTGTTCCGACTTGGAGCAGGCGGCGAGGAAGCCGCCCAGAGTCGGGGCGGCCGCGGCGAGAATCGCGGCGCGCTGCAGGAATTGTCGACGGTTCGGACCGGATCCGTTGGGCGCTGGCATCTGGGGCCTCTCCGTTGCTTTCGCGGCTTGTCGCTGGTAGGACTCTCGCATAGACTGAATGCTCAGTCAACCATTCGGGAGCGGAGGTTTGACCGTGTCTTCGTCGGTGGTGGAAAGCCAGGAAACCGACATCGTTGACCAGCTGATCGCCGATGAGGAGCAGGTGTTTCTGCGGCGTCAGCCGCGCAGCACCGAACTCATTGCGCTGGCAGGTGAACATCTCGCAGGTGGTGCGACGTCGAACTGGCAGATCGCGCAGCCGCAAGCCGTCTGGATGAGCCACGGGAATGGCTCGAAGGTCTATGACGTGGATACCAACGAGTACGTCGACATGCACGGTGGCTACGGCGCTTCGATTGCCGGGCATGCGCATCCGGCGATCGTCGAGGCGGTCAGCGACCGGGTGCGTCGCGGCACTCACTTCGCCCAACCGACCGAGGACGCGATCTGGATCGCCGGCGAACTGGCCCGTCGCTTCGATCTTCCGCTGTGGCGCTTCGCCAACTCCGGCACCGAAGCCACCATGGACGCCGTCCATCTCGCCCGCGCGTTGACCGGACGCGATCTGATCATCAAGGTCGAGGGCTGCTATCACGGCCACCACGACTCCGTGCAGGTATCGGTGCTGCCCGACGCCGACGAGATAGGTCCGCGCGATCATCCGATCGGCGTGCCGGGCAACTCCGGAATCGCTTCCGCCATAAGGGATCTGGTGATCGTTGTGCCATTCAACGATGCCGAGGCCGTGGCGCGGGCGCTTGCCGAGCACCGCGGCCGGGTGGCGGCCATGATCCTCGAACCGGTGATGATGAACGCCGGCATCATCCCGCCCGACGACGGATATCTCGCGGCCGTCCGCGACCTGGTGCACGCCGAAGACGCGCTATTGATCTTCGACGAGGTCAAGACCGGCTTCACCACGGGACCGGGTGGCGTCACCGCCTTGACGGGGGTTGTCCCCGACATGGTGTGCCTGGCCAAGGCGCTGGGTGGCGGTATCGCGGTCGCGGCGATCGGCGGTACGACAACCGTGATGTCGGCGATCGCCGACGGCCGCTATGAGCAGGTCGGTACGTTCAACGGCAATCCGCTGGCGATGGCGGCCACCCGCGCCACCCTCACCGACGTGCTCACGCCGTCGGCATACACACACCTCGAGGCGCTCGCCGTCCGGCTGCGCACCTCCCTGGAAGCCGTGATCGCGCAATACGGTTTCGCCTGGCACGTGGTGACCATCGGCGCCAAGGGATGTGTGACGTTCCGGCGCGACCGGGTCCGCGAATTTCGGGATTTCCTCGAGATCGACGCCAGACTGGGCCACTTGCACTGGCTCATGCAGCACAATGGCGGTGTGTTTCTCCCGCCATGGGGGAAGGTGGAGCAATGGCTGTTGTCGGTTCAGCACGACGCGGACGATGTCGACCGGTTCGCCGCCAACTTCGGCCGGTTCGCCGAAGCGGTGGCGCCCTGATTGGGCGGTTCCCGTGAAGGGCGGCGCGATCAGGCTGGACGGTCTGGTTAAGTCGTTCGGCGGGGTCCCCGCCGTGACGGGCATCGACCTGGACATACCGGCCGGCCAGTTCTACTCGCTGCTCGGACCGTCCGGCTGCGGCAAGACGACGACACTGCGCATGATCGCCGGCTTCGACAAGCCTGACTCCGGCCGCATCGAACTCGACGGCCGCGACGTGGCGAACGATCCCCCGCACAAGCGTCCGGTCAACACGGTCTTTCAGACCTACGCACTGTTCCCGTTCATGACGGTGTGGGACAACGTCGCCTTCGGATTGAAATACCACAAGACTTCGCGCGACGAGACCAAGCGCCGGGTCGGCGAAGCACTGGAACTGGTTCGCATGAGCGACTTTTCCAAACGGCGTCCCGCGCAGCTGTCCGGTGGCCAGCAGCAGAGGGTCGCGTTGGCGCGCGCCTTGGTGTTGCGTCCACGCGTGCTTCTGCTCGACGAGCCGCTGGGAGCGCTGGACGCGAAGCTACGCAAACAGCTGCAGCTGGAGCTTCGCGCCGTGCAGCGCGAGGTCGGCATCACGTTCGTGTATGTGACCCACGATCAAGAGGAAGCGCTCACCATGAGCGACCAGATCGCCGTGCTGGCGGAGGGCCGCGTCGAACAGGTCGGCCCGCCGCAGGAGATCTACTCTGCGCCTGCGACCACATTCGTCGCCGGATTCCTCGGCGCCGCAAACATTTTCGATGCCGACGTACTCGAGGCCGGCGGCGGATCGGCGGTGTGCTCGGCCCTGGGCACCCGGCTCGGCGCCGCGGTCGACGCCTCGGCTGCACCGGGTGCGGCTGCGATCGTCATCCGGCCGGAGCGCATCACGCTGCAGAATCGCGGCGAGCCAATCGGGCCGGGCCGCAACGTCATCGGCGGCGTTGTGTCGCAGGTGGTCTATCTCGGCAACTGCACGCAGGTGCACGTCGACGTTGGCGCGCCTACGACCCTGGTCGTCGAGGTGGCCAACCACGCAGGCCCGGGCTCGGTGACCCATGAACCCGGCGCGAAGGTCAATTGCGTGTGCACGCACGACGCGGTTCGAGTGCTACATCGCAGTTCGGCGGTGCCGATCGTCGATCCGGTGGCCGAGCAGGTCGGCGCGCTCAGCCCTTCTTAGCGGCCTTCGGTTTGCCGTTCAGCCGTGTCTTCGCAGGCGGCAGGTTCAGTTCCCGCTCCGCGAAGCGCATCGCGACGTCGTAGGCGAGGTCCGAATCGACCTCCGGGTCGTCCAGGGCCACCTGGATCCACAAGCCATCGAGCAGGGCGGCGAACTCCAGCGCGAACATCCGCTTGTCCCTGGCGCTCAGTTCGGACGAGTCGAGCGCGTGGACGATCATCTTGCGCCACCGGGCGTCGAGTTCCGTCCGGCCGGCCTTGATCTCGTCGTGCCGGAACGCCTGTGCCCACAAGTCGAACCACAGCCCCCAGCCGCCCGGGATCTCGTCCTTGCTGTCCGGCACGCACGTCCACCTGATCAGCAGCGAGAGCCGCTCACGCAGCGAAGCCACCTCGGCCAGCATCTGCTCGGCCGCTTCGTAGAACGATTCCTCCGAGTACCGCAGCGCGTCGACGAGCAGGCGGTCCCGGGTCCCGAAGTAGTAGATGACGAGGGCCGAGCTGACGCCTGCACGCTTGGCGACGTCGGCGATGCGCGTATCTCCGAAACCCCGCTCACAGATCAGCTCCGCTGCGGCACGGAGCATTTCGATGCGCCGGGCTTCGTTTTGCTCGGTCGCGGGTGCGGGTTCGGCCATGGCGTTGTCTATTCCTCCCAGTACAGCACTGGTACTTGTCTGTAGCGTAACACTTGGTTAGATTGAACAGTCAGTCAGGATGGAAGTGGGGCTCTGATGTCGAACACGCACGACGCCCTCGTGATCGGCGGCGGCCACAACGGCTTGGTTTGCGCGGCATACCTCGCCCGTTCAGGAGCCAGAACGCTGGTGCTCGAGGGGCGAGGCTCGCTTGGTGGAGCGGCCACCACCGAGTCTCCATGGGAGGACGCACCGCACCTGCGTGTCACGCGACTGTCCTATGTGATGAGCCTGATGCCGCCGACGATCGTGCGGGAACTCGACCTCGCACGCCATGGCTACAAGGTGCATCCCATGGGCCCGTACTACCAAGCCTTCCCCGAGGGTGGATCCCTGACGATCTACGAGGACGACCCCGCGCGCACCTACGAGCAACTGGCCAAGTGGTCCAAGAAGGACGCAGACGCGTGGCCGAAGTGGAACGCCTGGCTGGAGGGCATCGCCGACGTGATGGGTCCGCTGCTGACCGAAGTGCCGCCGAACATCGGCTCGCACCGGCCCGGCGATCTCCTCGATCTGGCCAGGCTGGCGTGGAGTCAGCGGGGGATCACCGTGCGCACCATCGCTGATGTCACCCGGCTGCTCACGATGAGCATCGCAGACCTGCTGGACGACTGGTTCGAATCACCGCAAATCAAGGGGGCGCTCGCCGTCAATGGCGTGATCGGAACGTGGGCAGGCCCGTATGAGCCTGGCACCGCTTATGTGATGGCGCACCACTCGATCGGCGACGTCGGCGACGGCCAACTCGGCGTCTGGGGATACCCCGAAGGCGGCATGGGCGGTGTCTCCGAAGCGATCGCACGCTCGGCCCGCAGCTTCGGTGCCGAGATCCGCACCGACGCCCGCGTCGCGCGGCTCGTTGTTCGTGGCGGCCGGGTGCATGGAGCGGTCCTCGAGAATGGCGATGAGATCTATGCGCCGTTGGTGGTCACCACGCTTCACCCGAAAACAGCGTTCCTCGAACATATTCCGCGTGCCGAGCTGCCCGACGACTTCGTCACCGACATCGAGCACTGGAAGACCCGCAGCGGCGTCGTCAAGATCAATCTCGCGCTGGCCGAGCTGCCCAACTTCACCGCCGACCCGAGCAGCGGTCTGGCCGAGCACCACACTGGGTCGGTGGAAATGGCGCCGACGATGGAGTTCATCGAGGCGGCCTTCCAGGACGCCCGCGCGGGACGGCCCGCACTGATGCCGTTCAGCGACGGCGTCATCCCGACCACATTGGATAAGACGCTCAATCCCGATGGCACACACATCATGTCGCTGTTCACGCAGTGGGTTCCCGCTGAGTGGAGCACCGCGCCGCATACCGAGGAACTCGACGCGTACGCGGACCGGCTCATCGACCTCTACGACCAGGTCGCTCCTGGCTTCAAGTCCTCCGTCACGCACCGCGACATCGTCGGCCCGTACGAGATGGAGCAGGAGTACGGGCTGATCGGCGGCAACATCTTCCACGGCGAGCTGTCGCTGGAGCAGCTGTTCCACATGCGTCCCGCGCCGGGCTACGCCGACTACCGCACCCCGATTTCCGGGTTGTACAACGGCGGCTCGGGCACGCACGCCGGCGGCGGCGTGTGCGGTATCCCTGGCTGGCAGGCCGCCCGCGCGGCGCTCGCCGATCAAAAGCGGGGTCTGCGTCGCCTGTTCGCCAGATGACCGAACAACGCCGGGCGGCGGTCGCGGCCATGCTCGGCGCCCGGTCGATGGCGGTGGTGGGTGCCAGTGCCCGCCCCGACAGCTTCGGCGCGCGGATGGTTCTCGAGGCGCAACGGGGCTCGGCCCGTGTGCATTTGGTCAACCCGCGCTACGACCGCATCGGCGAGCTGCCCTGCCTGCCGTCGCTCGCCGATGTCGACGAGCCGGTCGATGTGGTGCTGCTCGGGGTGCCCGACCCGGCGATGGTGGAGCAATTGGAGATCGCCGCAGCGGTTGGTGCACGGTCGGCGGTACTGTTCGGGTCCGCGCACGGTCTGCGCGAGAAGATCGCGACTGTGGCGACCGACGCAGGCATGGCGCTGTGCGGGGCGGGCTGCATGGGATTCGTGAACAACGCGCTCGGTGTGCGGGCTCTCGGGTATCTGGAGCCAGATCCGTTGCCGCAAGGGGGGATCGCCCTGGTCACTCATTCCGGGTCGGCCTTCTCGACGTTGTTGCGGGCTCGACGTGGATTCGGATTTCGGCTCGCGGTGTCCTCGGGACAGGAGCTCGTGACGGACACCGCCGACTACGTGGACTATGCGCTCGACGATCCCGACACGCGGATCATCGCGCTGCTGATGGAGACGCCTCGCGATGCGCAGAGGCTGCGGCAGTCCCTGCTGCGCGCCGCCGAGCGGGACGTGCCGGTGGTGATCCTCACCGTGGGCGGATCGCCGCGCGGGCGCGCGATGGTCGCCGCGCACTCGGGGGCGCTGGCCGGTGAACACGCTGCGTGGCAAGCCTTCTGCGCCGCCACCGGCGCAGTGCACGTGAGCGACCTGGCGGAGTTTACCGACACGCTCGAACTGTTCTCGGCGGGACGGCGGTCGCGAGGCGGAGGTGTGGCGACCGTGCACGACTCCGGGGCGGAACGCGCGCTGCTGGCCGACCTCGCGCACGAACTGTCGGTGCCGTTCGCCGATCTGGCCGACGAGACGCTGGTCGCCATCGGCGGCATGCTCGACGACGGTATGGCGCCGACCAACCCGCTCGACGTCTGGGGCACCGGCGCGGACACCCGCAACCTGTTCGGCTCCTGTCTGCGCGCCATGGCCGCGGACCCAGGGGTGGGTGTCACTGCGCTCGCCGTGGACATGGTCACCGAGTTCGACGGTGACACCGCGTACGCCGACGCGGTGCTGGACGTCGCGAATTGCACCGACGCGCCGCTGGCGGTGCTGGCGTCGGTGCCGTCGGCGATCGACGCACCCACCGCGCAACGGCTGCGCGACAACGGAATTGCGGTGCTGGAAGGTTTCCGCAGCGGTTTGGCGGCGCTCGGACACTTGATGCGCTGGCCGTTGCCGGTCGACCGGCCGGGTGAGCCGACACGCGTCGAACGGCGAATCCCCGATGGGTGCCTCGGCGTTCGAACTGCTGGCGGCCTACGGGATCCCGGTTGTGCAGTCGAGGGCCGCTCATTCGATTGGCGAAGCCCTGACGGCGGCAGATGAGATCGGCTATCCCGTGGCGCTGAAAACGCTTGGCGCCCTGCACAAGAGCGACGTCGGCGGCGTCGCGCTCAATCTGGCGGATGAGGCTGCATTGAGCCTGGCGTACACGGCGATGGCGCAGCCACTCGGCCCAGCCGTCACCGTGCAGCAGATGGTCGCGGACGGTGTCGAGGTGTCGGTCGGGTTCGTGCGCGACGACGCTTTCGGCCCGCTGGTGGTCGTCGCCGCAGGCGGCACGCTGGTCGAATTGCTCGCCGACCGCGTCGTGGCATGCCCGCCGGTGTCGCGGCAGGGGGCTCTGCGACTTCTTGAGCGCCTGCGTATCCGGCCGCTGCTGGCCGGTTGGCGCGGTCAGTCGGCGGTCGACGTCGACGCGCTCGCCGACGTCGTGGTGCGGTTCTCGGAGATGGCGGCCGAATTGGGTGATGTGTTCGACGCGGTGGAGGCGAATCCGGTTATCGCCTCACCGGACGGCGCTGTCGCGGTCGACGCCCTCGTCGTTGCTCGCACGGGCTTAACTGCGCGAGCAGACGCAAAAGAACCCATTTTGGTCGGCGGGGGCCTTTGCGCTCCCCAGCTAACGCGTGGGCCCAGTTCGCCGTTAACGCGCAACGCTTTCCGGGAACGGCAGCGAGATCGGCTCTGGTTCCAGCCTGCTGTTGCCGTCGGCATCGAACCGGTCGAGGCCGAGGTCGGTGAGATCAAGCCACTCGCATTCACCGGTGGTCGTCAGGTCGGCGGCGACCTGGGCGACCGCGGGACCCCACATCATGCCGTGGCCGGCGGGGCTGGCCACGACGGTGCCCTCCACGGGTCCGTCGTCGGTGAGCAACGGCCCGAGGATCGGCAGGTGATCGGGGGTGTAGTCAATCGTCGCCGCCCACGCCCGTCGCAGCCCGAGTCCGCGCACCGCGGGCAAGAGCTCCTCGATGCGGTCGCGGGCCTTGCGGTAGTACACCGTGTCGAAGTCGGTCGCCACGCCGGGCGGCTCGTCGGGGTTGCTCATGCCCCACAGCAAGCCGCCTGATTCGCCTGGGCGCCAGTATATTCCGGAGGTGACATCGAACACCATCGGCAGTTGGTACACGTCGGTACCCGGCATCGGCGCGGTGACCACCACCTGATGCCGGGTGCCGCCGGCCGGGATTCTGCCGCCCGCTTTCAGTCCGACCTCGGCGAGCTGCGGGCCGCCGGTCAGCACGACGTGCTCGGTCTCGATCGGGCCGTCGGAGGTGTCCACGCCGACGACACGACCGCCCGCGGTGCGAAGTCCGGTGAAGGTGCAGCGTTCGCGGACGTCGACGCCGTGTACGGTCAGCGCCGCGGTGTAGGCAAGGACGTTGCGCGGTGCGTCGATATAGCCGTCGCCGCGCGCATAAGACGCACCCAGGGTCGCGCCCGGCGCCAGGCCGGTCTGCCGTTTGTCGATGTCCGCGCCGGAGAGCCATTCCACGTCGAGGCCGAGCGTCCGCTGCAACGAGATCCGATCGTGCGCCTGCTCCACCTCGGCATCGGTGAAGCACGGCATCAGGTAGCCCTGTGCGACAAAGCCGCAATCCAGCGGGAAGCGGTCACCGCTGGCGGCGTAAAACTCCTGGGTGCGAAGGCCCAGCCGGATCGCGGTTTCTGTGCCACCCTGGGCCCGCACCATGCCCGCGGCGCGGCTGCTGGCGCCGTCCCCGAGTGTTCTCGCCTCGATGAGCACGACGTTCGGCACGCCCCGTTCGGCGAGTAGTACGGCCGTCCATGCGCCGACCGTTCCACCGCCCACCACCACGACATCGGCGCTGCGGAAGCTGGTCATACCACCGAACGCTGGCATAGACTGAACGCTCAGTCAAGAGGGTGGAGGTGTGGATGTACGGGCTGACCCAGCAGGATCGGCGCCTCCGGGACACGGCGCGCGCGTTCGTCGAGACGTTGCTGCCGCATGAGGTGGAAGCAGAGCTCGCGGGCGGTATCCTGCCCAAGGAGCTGACGGCCGAGCATCAAGCCCGCGCAATCGAATTGGGCCTGTACGCGACCAACATGCCGACCTCGGTCGGCGGCCCCGGTTGCACCGCGCTGCAGCAGGTGCTGGTGCAGGAGCAGTGCGGTCGGGTGACCAATGGGTTGGGCTGGGTGATGGCCACCCCGCCGCAGTGGTGGGTGGAGGTTGCGACCGACTACCAGCGCGAGCGATGGCTGCTGCCGTCGGTGCGCGGTGAAAAGCACGAGGCGTATGCGATCACCGAGGAGTTCGCCGGTTCTGACGTGTCCGCGCTGCAGACCACCGCGCGGCGCGACGGCGACGAGTACGTGATCGACGGGATTAAATGGCACGTCACGTCGTTCAACCTCGCCGACTATGTGTTCGTCGAAGCGGTGCTCGACGGTGGTGATCATGTGCTGCTCGTGGTCGACCTGCCCTGGCCTGGGGTGGAAGTGGTTCGTACGCCGCAGTATTCGCACCACATCGCCGACGAGCATCCGATCGTGGCGTTCAACAATGTTCGCGTGCCCGCGGCCAACCTCGTCGGAACCGAGGGCGGACCGATGACGTTCACCCAGGACTGGTTCCGGTTCGAGCGAATGATGGTGGCCGCCAGATGTGTTGGCGCCGCACAACGTTTAGTGGAGGACGCCACAGCGTTCGCGCAGACCCGGGTGGTCGACGGCCGACCCCTCGGCGAACATCAGTTGGTGGCGGGCATGCTGGCCGACTCCGCGACCGAACTGTTCGCCGCCAGAACGATGCTCTACGAAGTGGCCCGGTCCATCGACGCCGGGCATGACCGCAAGAGCCTGCACGGCCAGGCATCGATGGCGAAGCTGTACTGCTCGGAGATGGCAGGCCGGGT
The DNA here is from genome assembly GCA_963770125.1 of uncultured Actinomycetota bacterium. GTDB lineage: Bacteria > Actinomycetota > Actinomycetes > Mycobacteriales > Mycobacteriaceae > Mycobacterium. The sequence continues at coordinate 57,518 of CAVYPI010000029.1, forward strand.
GGCCGACCGTGCGGTGCAGATCTTCGGCGGCCGAGGCTACATGCGTGAGAACGTCGCCGAGCGGATGTTCCGGGAACTGCGGGTGGAGCGAATCTGGGAGGGGGCCAGCGAGATCCAGCGGATCATCGTCGGACGTCAGCTGATGACGCGGGGTCCCGTGGCGCTACTCGACCAGTGAGCGACGCTTCCCGCCTCGCGGCCGAACGTGGCGCGCCTGTACTATCGATGTTGATCGGTGATTATTTAGAGATAGCACCGTGACAGGTTCACAATGTCGACGAAGCCACTCGTAGCTGTAGCCGCTGTTACCGCCGCTCTTGCTGTGTCAGTGGGTTTTCCCCTCGGCCAATCGGCCCCGGGATGGGGTGTCGGTGCCGCCAGCGCATCGCCGTGCCCGCCGTTGGTGCCGTGTCAGGGTCCCCCCAAGCCACCGAAGCTGCCTGATTTTGGTGGTGGGCCGGGGCCCAAGGGTCCGAAGCTGCCTGATTTTGGTGGTGGGCCGGGGCCCAAGGGTCCGAAGCTGCCCGACTTCGGTGGTGGGCCGGGACCCAACGGTCCGAAGCTGCCCGACTTCGGTGGTGGGCCAGGACCCAACGGACCGAAGCTGCCCGACTTCGGCGGTGGGCCGGGTCTCAAGGGGCCGAAGTTGCCTGATTTTGGTGGGCCTGGGCCGGGGCTCAAGCTGCCTGGAGCCGGTGACGTCCGACGCGGGTTCACGTTGGGCGGACCTCCCGCGGGTGTTCGTGTCAACGTGCCCGGTCTGCTTCGGGTTCCCAAGGATTTTCGCCCTGATTTCAGGCTCCACGTGCCCGGCCTGGGCCCGCTGAAGCCCGACGGACACATCAACTTCCATTGGCCCGGCGGTCCCCCGGCAGGCCTGCGCGGGGATTTTAGGGTCAATGCGCCCTGGCTACCCCGACCGCACGCGGATTTTGGTCCCAACTTCCGCTGGCCCTGGCCTGTACGAGTGCCCGCCGATCTCCGCGCAGGTTTCCACTGGCTCGTACCGCCTGCCGATCTGCGCGTCGGGTTCCCCTGGAATCCTCTCCTCGATCTCACCGCCGACTTGGGTTCCTTGCTCAACCTAGCCCCGCCGCCGTGGCACGGCGGTATCCCACCATGGGGAATCGGGCCAGCGCCATGGGGTTGGGGGCCACCGCCCCCACCCGCTTGGGCCGGGTGGATACCGCCCCCGTGGGGGCCGGCTCCGGCGCCCTTCAACTACTGGGGTCTCACCGTGATCCCGGTGTGGGATCCCTACTTCCAGCAGTGGGGATTCTGGGAATTCGGAATCTGGGTCCCGCTACCGGGCCAATAGGGTCCGATCACCACTGGACCCCCAGTGCCTGGCAGGTCGCCAACGGGCCGCCATAGGCGACGATGCTGTCCGTCCACGCCGCCTCGTCGTACTTCGTTCCCGGGCCCGGGCGAACACTGGCCACGAATAGCTGCATATCGTCGATGTAGCGCTGCAAGCTCCGGGTCAACAATCGCGGAGGATCCGCGTTCGCGTCCAACACCTGTTGCGTCCGTCGCGCCCAATCCTGCGTATCGGTGACGAATTTCGGCAGAGCGGCGTCCTGCTCGGGTGACCCGGGCTGACCCGTCGCGAGATATGCATTGCTGCGGTCGTCGTTCTCCTTCATCAGCGGTCCGATGGCCTCGCAAAGTTTGTGATCGGCATCAGTGGTCGGACCTTGCTGACCCGGAGGAGGCGGAGGCGCCGCCGCGGGCGCGGGGGGTTCCTGCGTGAGCGCGACGATCGCGACGATCAGCGCAGCGACGCCGAGCAGGATGGCAAGCACGACGCCCGCAGCCCCGAAAACTCCGCGTCTACTGGCCCGCGAGGGGCGACCGTATGTAGGCGCGAACCCAGTTTTCCCACCGTGTGTGCTCATGACCTCCAGACTAGGACGCCGCCACAGGGGTACGCGTGCCCGATGTATTCCGCGACAGCAACCGCATTCCGTGATACACCAGCAGCGCGGCGATACAGCCGAGCGCGATGCCGGTGAACGTCAGATCGCCTGCCTGCCAAGTGAAATTGGCGATGCCGATGATCAGCGGGATTGCCGCGGTCATCTGGTTCAGCGGCTTGGAGAAGTCGACGCCATTGGTCATCCAGATGCGCACACCAAGGATGCCGACCAACCCGTACAGCACGACCGTCGCGCCGCCAAGCACGCCTGGCGGAATGGCGGAGATCGCCGCGCCCAGCTTCGGGGCACAACGACAACGCGATCGCTACCGCGGCGGCGATCCAATACGCGGCCGTCGAATAGACCCGCGTGGCCGCCATCACGCCGATGTTCTCGGCGTAGGTCGTGGTCGCCGAGCCGCCGCCGAAGCCGGCCAACGTCGTTGCTAGCCCGTCGGCGGCCAAGGCGCGACCGATAATGGGGTCGACGTCCGTATCGGTCATCTGGCCCACCGACTTGACGTGCCCGATGTTCTCGGCCACCAGAGCGATGACCGCGGGCAGGAACATCGGCAGCACTGCCACACTGAACGTCGGGGTCTGGAGCTCCGGCAGCCCCAGCCACCGTGCGGCCGCGATCCCCGACGTGTCGACCTCGCCGAGGATCAGCGCCAGCACGTATCCCGCGACGACGGCCAAGAAGATCGCCAGCCGGCCGATGATGCCGCGGAAGAATGCGAGCGTTGCGACGAGCAGTATGAGCGTGACGAGCCCGACGAGCGGGCCCTTCTCGAAATTCGACTTGGCAGCAGGCGCCAGGTTGAAACCGATCAGCGCGACGATCGCGCCCGTCACCACCGGCGGCAGCGTCGCATCGATCCAGTGGGTGCCGACCAGGTGCACCAAGGCACCGATGATGATCAGCACAACGCCGACCGCGACCAGACCGCCAAGCGCGCTGCCGGTTCCATGCGAGGCGACGGCCGCCGTCACCGGCGCGATCACCGAGAAGCTCGAACCCAGGTAGCTTGGCAGCCGGTTACCGGTGATCAGCAGGAACAACAGCGTGCCGACCCCGAGAACAGCAGGGTGGTGGCCGGCGGAAATCCCGTCAGCACCGGCACCAGGAACGTGGCGCCGAACATCGCTACCACGTGCTGGGCGCCGATGCCGATGGTGCGGGCCCAGCCCAGTCGCTCGTCGGGGGCGACCACGAAGTCGTCGTCCGACCGTGCGTCGACGTGTTTCCATGTCAGCGGGATCACGGTTTTCGACTACACACCATCACCTCGCCGCACGCACGGCATTCGACGGTTCAGGCGCTCCCGCTAGTGGATGTGGCTGCCGCCGTTGATGTCGACGGTGGTGCCGGTGAGGTAACTGGCGTCGTCGCTCGACAAGAATGTGATGACCGCGGCGATCTCCTCGGTGGTCGCGGTGCGGCCGATCGGGATGTCGCGGGCTAGCGTGGTTTCCTGCTCGTCGGTCGAGCCGACGCGGATGTTGGTGTCGACGTCTTTCTCTTCAGCGTCCATCTCGGTGGCGACTGGGCCTGGCGAGTGCCGTTCCTGGCCAGCATCGTGCTCGTGATCGTCGGCCTGATCATCCGCGCCCGGGTGCCCGAGTCGCCGGTGTTCGAAGACGTCAAGGACGAGGGAAAGATCGTCAAGGCGCCGATCAAAGAGGTCATCAAGAACGACTGGCGAAACATCCTGCGCGGCATCGGTTTGCGCGTCGCAGAGACAGCCGGGTACGCGGTGTCGATCACGTACATGATGTCGTATCTGAAGAGCGCGGGTTTGGCCACCAAGTCCGAGACGCTGATCGCGCTGTGCATCGCCTCGGCCATCGGCATCTTCGCCACCGCTTTCTGGGCGCGGCTGACCGACAGGATCGGCCGCCGGCCCGTGTACCTCTGGATGTGTGCCTTCGCAATTCCCTTCGGCGTCATCATGTTCCTGCTGGTGAACACCGGCCTGCTGGTGCTCATCATGGCGACGTTCGTGGTGGCCTACGGCATCGTTCAGAACTCGCTGGCTGGGTCGCAGGGCGGCTGGTTCCCCGAGCTGTTCCAGGCCAACACCCGCGCATCGGGAGCGTCGCTGGCGTACCAGATCTCGGCGATGGTGTCCGGCTTCACCCCGTTCATCACGACGCTGCTGTTCGTCCAGTTCGGCTGGATGGGGCCCGCCCTGCTGTTCAGCGGGTACGCGGCGATCGGCCTGGTGGCCGCGCTGCTCACCCGGGAGACGTGGGGACCGCGCGAGCGGAAGCTGGCCGACGAGGCCGCCGCGCAACCGTTTCCGGCCGACGTCCGCGTCGTCGCGTAGGGACGACCTGTCATGACACTCACGGTCGATACCGGCCGCCGCCATACGGTGGCGGCGGCCGCCTACCGCATCCGACACCATGTGCTGAACATGGGAGAAGCGCAGGGTCAGGGTTATGTCGGTCAAGCACTGGGCGCCGCCGACATGCTGGCCTGTGTCTACTCCGACCAACTGCACTACCGGGCCGCGGAGCCCGATTGGCAAGAGCGCGACCGGTTCCTGTTGTCCACGGGCCACTACGCGATCGGGCTCTACGCCGCGCTGGCCGAGGCAGGCCTCATCGGTGTCGACGAGCTCGACACGTACGGCTGCGACGACTCGCGGTTGCCCATGTCGGGAATGGCCTCCTACACACCGGGAATGGAGATCTCCGGTGGATCGCTTGGCCACGGCTTGACGGTGGCAGTCGGTATTGCCTTGGGTCTGCGACATCAGGGTTCCACGTCGAAAGTCATCAACTTCCTGTCCGACGGGGAGCTGGACGAGGGGTCGACGTGGGAAGCCGCGATGGGCGCAAGCCATCACCGGCTCGGCCATCTGACGGCGTTGGTGGACATCAACGCGCTGCAGGCCGACGGTCCCACCGCCGGCGTGCTACGCACCGAGCCGGTTGCCGACAAATGGGCGGCATGCGGATGGTTCGTGCAACGGGTTGACGGCAACGACGTCGACGCGCTGCTGGCAGCGTTCGATGCCGTCGCCGAGCGCGCGGATGCCATCGGAACACCCGCGGTAATCCTGTGCGACACCAAGATCGGGCGTGGCGTGCCACTGCTCGAGACCAGGGAGAAAGCGCACTTCATGCGCATCGAGGCTGACGAATGGCAGCTGTGCCGCGAACAGCTCACCGCCGGATACGTTGGGAGTGCAAAATGAAAACCGTTGCACCGCTGCGCACTTCGGCGATGATCGCCTCGTTCGCCGACCCCGGGGTGCGCACCACCCCGGCGCCGTTCGGCCACGCCCTGGTCGCCGCCGCAGAAGCGGACGACCGGATCGTGGGCCTGACGGCAGATCTCGGCAAGTATACCGACATGCACATCTTTGCAAAGGCGTTCCCGGAGCGGTACTTCCAGATGGGCATGGCCGAACAGCTGTTGTTTGGAGCCGCCGCAGGGATGGCCGAAACCGGCCTTGTGCCGTTCGCGTCGACCTACTCGGTGTTCGCTGCCCGCCGGGCGTACGACTTCATCTGTCTCGATATCGCCGAGCCGAGTCTGAACGTGAATATCGTAGGCGGGCTGCCGGGTCTCACCACCGGATACGGGCCATCGCATCAGGCCACCGAGGACGTCGCGATCTTTCGCGCCGTGCCCGGGCTGACCATCGTTGACCCGTGTGACTCGGTCGATATCACCCAGGCCGTGCCACAACTGGCCGCGCACGACGGGCCGACCTACCTGCGCCTACTGCGTGGCCAGGTACCCACCGTGCTCGACGCGTACGACTACACCTTCGAGCTCGGCAAGGCGAAGGTATTACGGGACGGCACCGATGTGGTGTTCGTGTCCAGCGGCCTGATGACGATGCGCGCCCTGCTGGCTGCCGAGGAACTGTCCGCGCACAATGTCGACGCCGCGGTGGTCCACACCCCGACGTTGAAGCCGTTCGACGCGGACACCGTTTTGACCCAGATCGATTCGGACCGACTGGCGCTGACGCTGGAGAACCACACCGTCGTCGGCGGGCTGTTCGAAACCGTGGCATCCGAGGCGCTGCAGCGCGGCATGCGCCGGCAGGTCACGCCGATCGCTCTGCCCGACGAGTTTCTGGCAGCTGGGGCGTTGCCGACGTTGCACGACCGCTACGGGCTCTCGACGGCGCGCATCGTCGCCTCGGTGCTCGACCGGCTGTAGCATGACTGTCGACAGCCAATTGTTGACAGTCAAGGAGCGTCCGATGTCGGTGGAAGCGTCGTCGCTGCTTCGGTTAGAGAAGACCAGCCTCCGCGAGCAGGCCCTCACGGCGCTGCGGCGCGCCATCACCACCGGACAACTGCGGCCGGGCACCCACCTCGTCGAGACCGAGCTATCGGAGGCGCTGCAGATCAGCCGCGGCACCCTGCGCGAGGCGATGCGGCAGCTGCAGCAGGAAGGACTGATCTCCGCAGGCGCACGGGGACGACTCTCGGTGCGTCACCTCGACGCCAAGGAGATCAAGGACATCTTCGATGTTCGCGCGGCGCTGGAGTCGCTGGCCGCACAGGCACTGGCGGGTTGCCAGGACCGCACAGGGGCCGTGGCCGAGCTCCGCAGCGCGGTGGCCGAAATGGAGCGGTGGGCGGCGTCCAACCTCGAGGACCGAATCGAGGCAGACCTGAAGTTTCACCGCACCATGTGCCACCTGTCGGGCAATGAGACCCTCATGCACTCCTGGTCCTCGCTGGAGGGCAGCATCCGGATGTCGATCATGTTCGCCGGGGTTGACCGGGCGCTGAAGAACATGGATGCCAAACGTCACTTGGAGATCGTCGACGCGATCGAGTCCGGTGACGCCGACAAGGCCGCCGCCACCGTCCGTGAGCACATGGCTGGCGCCGCAACGGTTTTGGTGGACGGAGCCGCCTGAGAGCCCGACGCTGCCTACCGCGGTCGAGGCATATCGGCGAGCCTCGGAATGACCTCGTCGCCGAGGCGTTTTACGAAGCCGACAGGGTCAGGGTTGCCCGGCAGCGGGCCGACATTGATCTGGTCGACGCCCAGTTCGGCATAGCGCTCGGCGGTCCTCAGGTACGCGTCGAGGTCGTCGAACGGGTTCGTGAACAGGGCCGCGGTCAAGCGGATCTCGGCGGGATCGCGGCCAACGGCTTCGCAATGCCGGTGCAGCACATCGATCTTGTGCGCGAGTTCGTCGGCGGTCGACGTCGTACCGTTCCACACGTCCGCATACTGAGCGACGAGCCGCAGGGTCTTCTTTTCGCCGCCACCGCCGATGAGGATCGGTGGGCGCCGAATCGGTTGTGGCTCACAGATCGTCTCCGCCAACCGATAGTGCTTGCCCTCGTAGGGTCCCTGGTCGTCGCTCCACATCTGAAGGCAGATCTGCAGCGTCTCTTCGAGCATCTCGAATCGCTCGCGAACCGGCGGGTAGGGCACGCCGAGGCCCAGATGTTCGCGCTCGTACCAGGCCGCTCCGATGCCGAACACTGAACGGCCTCCCGACAGCACGTCCAACGTGGTGGCCGTCTTGGCCAGCACACCGGGATGGCGATAGGTGACACCGGTGACGAGGGTGGCCAACGCGATGCTTCGGGTCTGACCGGCCAGGAATCCCAGCGTCGTATAGGCCTCGAGAAATGGGTCCTGCGCCCGCCCCATCTCCTCCATCTGGAAGAAGTGGTCGGCCAAGGTGAACATCGTGGCGCCGGCCTCTTCGGCCGCCACGGCCGCCTGCGTCACCGTCGGAGCTAGCCGGTCCGGCGCACCGGGTAAGAAGTCGATGAAGTGCACACTCAATTCCATTGTCGATTACCACCTTTCAATTAGTAATGCGTTCGAGCAACGTAAGCGCCTCGTTGATCACTTGGCGTTCGCGCTCTGTGTAGTGGTCTTGCATGGCCTGTATCAGCCATTCCTCCCGAACCTTGCGGCCACTTTCCGCGCGCCTGCGGCCCTGCGGAGTCAAGGTGATTAGCTGGCGGCGCCCGTCGTCTGGGTCTGGTTTCCTGGTGATCAAGCCGTGCCGATCCAGACCAGCTAATGTCGTCGCCATCGATTGCGGACGCACCCGTTCTGCTCCCGCGAGTTCGCTGGTCGAAGCGGGTCCGTTCTTAGCGATGCGGATCAGCACTGCCGTCTGTGACGGCGTGAGGTCGTCCGCCGTGGCCAACTCCGTGAGCTTGCGGCGCAGCCTGCTGAACATCACGCGGAGTTCCCGAGCGCCGACCACGGCGGATTCACTGACCTGATCCACGATAGACAGTCTAGACTGTGCAGTTGCAACTAAACAGTTAGAACTGCCTAATTTTTCGGAGCCCCGTACGCTAGCACGCCAATCGGCACCACACCTGTCAAGCTCTCTGCGATCGACTGGTTAGTGCAGTCGGTTTCGACTTGCTCATCGGGACCGTCTTGTGCATGAACCGCTGGCCGGACGACCGAACGCGCAGTCGTTCCGTGTTGTCTGACATGCGGTTCTCGAGGCTATCCGGAGTAGTCAGCCTCCGGCAGTTCAGGGCAGACCTTGATGTAATCGATCTCGGGCGAGACCACCTTGTTCCACTCTTTACGGCTCATGTTGTGGGTGAGTTTGGCACACAACGCGTCTGGAGATGGATTCGGCATCGGCGACATCCGAAGCGTGTGATCGTCGCTCGCCGATAGCAACTTCGTCCCATCGGGGCTGAAGTCGAGGCTCGTCACGGCCGACTTGTGGACTGTGAGCGGGGCACCGAGTTGAGTTTGGTCGTCGACGTTCCACAGGCGGATGCTGCCGTCACCGCTCCCTGTCGCGAGGATTCGTCCATCCGGACTGAACGTGGCGACGGTTACCGCGGAGTCCAACTGCATGGGATCGCCGACGGGCCGGAAGCTTTGGGTATCCCACAGTTGCAGCGTTCTATCGTCTAGATAACCGGACCGCGAGCCGGTGTCCGTCGGGGCTGAACGCCATTGTGGTGACGTATCCGTTGCCGTTCATCGGCTGGCCGATCGGTTTGCCGGTGTCGGAATCCCACAGCCGGACCGTCCCGTCGCTGCCGCCGGTGGCCACGATCCGGCCGTCGCGACTGAAATCGATTGTCCAGATAAGCGTCTCCTGGCTCATCGGTTCTCCGATCGGCCGCATGGTGTCGGCGTTGAATAGCTGGACGACGTCGGGTTCGGTCTCGGCCGCGATCCGGTTGGTTTTGTCGGTGTAGACGACGGGTCGAAGGTCCTCGAGGGGGTATGGCGGGAACCGCAACGGTTCACCGATCGGCTTGAGGGTGCGCGCGTCCCACAACCGCACAGTGTTGCCTGATCCGAAGAGACAGCAGGCGGTCCTCGCCGACTGGGAATAGCGTGCGCACATCATCATCGTCTACCCGCAGTGGCGCCGTGAGCGGCCGTCCGGTCGTCGCGTCCCACCGCCGCACGGTCTTGTCCCGACTACCCGACGCGATGCGATGGCCATCGTCGGAGAACTCGGCATAGGCGATGTCGTCATGGCCCAGGATGGGTTGCCAACGCCTGGCATCCCAGACCCGGACGGTGTTGTCGTCGGCGCCGGACACCAAGCGCCGGCTGTCGGGGCTAAACGCGACACTCTCCACCGCCGACCGGTGTCCAACGAGAGACGCCCACCTCGCGAAGCGACGTCGCGTCCCACATGCGAACTTTGTTGTCGGCGCTGCCCGAGGCGATTCGGGTGCCGTCGGGGCTGAATGACACGCTCATCACGGTGCCGTCGTGGCGCAGCGGCTCCCCGATCGGTTGTCTGGAGGCGACGTCCCACACGCGGACCGTGTTGTCGTAACCGCCCGACGCGATTCGCTTGCCGTCGGGGCTGAACGCCACGCTCGACACATAAAGCTCGTGGCCTTTCAGGGGCTCTCCGATCGGCAACCCTGTGGTGGCATCCCACAACCGGACGGTCTTGTCGAAACTGCCGGAGGCTATCCGGCTACCGTCGGGACTGAACGCCACGCTCGTCACGGGTTTGTCGTGGCCGTGTAGCGGCTGCCCGATCAGTTGACCAGTGACGGCGTCCCACAATCGAATTGTCCCGTCGGTACTGCCAGAGGCGATCCGCGTACCGTCGCGGCTGAACGCGACGGTCATGCCGCTCAGTGGTTGGCCGATCGGCTTGCCGGTGGCGGTGTCCCACAACCGGATCGTGTTGTCCGCACCGCCGGAGGCGATATGGGTGCCGTCGGGGCTGAACGCCACGCTCATCACCGCGTCCTCGTGACCGTGCAGCGGCTGACCGATCTGCTTGCCAGTGTTGGCGTCCCACAACCGGACTGTGTTGTCTGAGCCGCCGGAGGCGATGCGGGTGCCGTCCGGGCTGAACGCCACGCTCAGCATCATTGCCGGCGTGTCGATGACCTTCAGCAGGTCACGCTCTTGATTCAGCGCGGTCAGCAGCGGATACCGCGTCTCCCTGGTGTGTCGATGGAATCTTGAGTGCTGCCAGCAGCATCTGCATGCCCAGCACGTCGTCGCTGCCGCCGGGCCGCAGCCCGGACAGCGCCAGCTGTGAATCCCCGTACAACCGCAACGCGGTCGCATCGCGAAACTGGTCACGGGCATCATTGCGCGCGATGAACGCCCAGCCGAGGCCGAACACGGCCACCACCGCGACGATCGCGACCAAGGCCAGCGCGGCGCGCAACGCGCGCGTGCGCTTGAGCAGGACCTGCGCCTGCTGCTGGGCTTCGAGCTTGGCCCGCTCCTCTGCCGCGGCCAGGGCTTGCGCGGCTTGCTCGCGTTCGAGTGCCTGCTCCGCGGCTTCCGCCAGCGCCGCTTTCTCTTCTTCTGCGAGCCGGCGGTCGCGGTGTTCGCGTACCGCGCCGGTGAGCACGTCGTGGGTGAGTTCGATGCGTTGGGCGCCGTAGCGATCCTCGAGCCGGAGCAGCCGTGAGTGAATCAGTTGGGTGAGTTCGTCGTCGGTGAGATGTGCCGGCACCGCGTCCTCGCGGATGTAGCTGTCGCGGAACCCTTTCTCGGTGATCAGCTCGGACTCGATGAAGCGCGCGACGCGCGCCGGCAGGTCACTCACGCACGACGAATAGTAGTTCGACAGGATGTCACGTTTGGCGTCCTCGACCAGCTGCTCGTCGAAGTGGGCCTGCCCGCGCCTCTTGCGCTCTTCGTTGAGCTCGCGGCAGAACAAGCTGAGCAGCGCGGGTTCGACTTCCGCCGCGACGTGCTGATCGCCGGGACGGACGACATCTGGCGCTGCGGTATCCCTGCCGCGGTGGAGGTCCTCGCCGGCGATGATGTCCACTACTCGGCGCGCCAGCGCGTCGGTCATCAGGTGTAGAGCCGGTTTGTGCACCGCATCGACTGCCTCGTCGGTGCGCAAGCGAAGCAGCCGCATCCGTGAGCGTCCCAGCGTGGGAATAAGCCGGCACCATCCTTCAAGGTGGGGAAGGAAATCTTCGCGCAGGCTGATCAACAACTTGTAGTTGCGCGACCGCAAGTTGAATCGCCCTGCCAGCGCTTCGTCGCGCTCGATTCGCGCGGCCAGATCGGCGGGAATGCGGTTCTCGGCCAAGTCACCGAGCTCATTCCTGAACGCGTCCACCCGATCGGGAACCCGCTCACCGAGGGTGAAGAGCTCTTCGAACTGGTCGAGGACAATCAGCGGGGTGAGCGGATAGTTGCGCGCGCTCCACAGCTCAAAGTCGGCGCGATGCAGGTACTCCCACAGTGATTCCTCGTCTGCGGGCAGCATCGCGTCGGGCACGTCGGCTTGGATGGAGTCGCGGACAGAGTGATGTAGCTGACGAGTAAGTGGTGCCGCCCCGGGCGTGAGCTCGAAGCGAATGTGGATCGGCAGAAAGCCGCGCTCGCGCAGCAAGGGGAACAGGCCCGCTTGCAGCAGCGACGTCTTGCCCAGGCCGGACCGTCCGTACAGGACCGTGACCGGGGCGTCGAGCACGTGGTTCAGCAGCGATTCGGTTTCATGGGAGCGCCCGAAGAAGAACGCGTGCGCGTTTTCCTCAAAGGATTCCAGGCCCGGCCACGGGTTCTCGCCGTCGAGCTGCCTGGCCGTCGTCGTGTGGATCATGCTGCGTCGGTGCGCCGCATGGCACGGATTTCGGCGGTCAGCATGGCGAGCAGCTCGGCATCCGGGTCACCTTCGGGCGCGCGACCAAAGTGCAAGCGCCCGAAGTCATCTGGAATCTGCCGGTATCGACTCGTGTCGCCGTCGTAGTCGTCGTCGATCACCACGGGCACGATGAAGCGCCGAGCTGGAATAGAGCGCGATCGATCTGCCGCTTCCGTCCACTCCCTGAAAACGTAGCCTTCTTCGGCACGCTCGGTGTTCGCGGAGATGATCGGGACGAACAACCGAATAGTTCGACGAATACGGGTCAAAACCTCCTGCTCCCACGCATCGCCTGGGCTTATCCGCCGCTCGTCCAGCCACACGTCCCCGCCAAGACTGGTGATGGCGTCGCACAGCCGCCGGGCAGCGTCGGCATCCTCGCGCATGTAGCTGATGAAGATCGTCGGCGCATCCGGGAACAGAAGGACCGGTGGTGTCAACCGCGGCGCGTGGCCTCGCGGGTGGATTGTTCCTCCCAGCGTGCACGCAACTCCGCAACAAACGCGGCCGGTTCCATCTCCAGCTGCTGGACCAGCGTCTTACGACAGTACGTGGCAAAAAAGTTCGACAGCGACGGTTCGCGCGAGGATGAGCAGCCGGCGAAGAAGAACTGGTGGTTGCGTTCAAGAGACAGCCGAGTGTTGCTGGACATGCGCACGAAAAACCGCCCGAGCCAGTCGGGAATCTCGCAGCCGATGAACAACATCGGCTGATGCTTCAGCGGATAGGCAAGCCAGTCGGGAAGGCTCGCGGTGTCGCTGAGCAACGCGTGCAGCCACTCCAGCCGGTCCTCGTCGTGGATCGCATACTGGGGCGTGGAGGCGGCTCGACCAAACAGATTGAGAACGACGGTATCGGTTGTCGCAGCCGGTTGCGCATTTCGCGACTGTTCGCTGGTGGACTGATTCGGGGAAAACGCGAGCTCACGCGTCGCCGGCCTACCCTGGAAACGGACCTCGTTGACCGCCTTCGCGAGCACTCGGTCGGGCGTCGTACTCACGAAGAGGCGCAAGTCATCGATCGCGGCGAGGTTACGCAGCGCATCGCCGGGCGCCGGATCGAACTCCACGATGAGGTCGTTGATGACGCGATACAACCGCTCGACCTCATCCTGGCCGCGCTCTCGCAGACACGCCGCCACCGCTTCACCCGTGGTCGTCATCCCAGGCGACACGGCCAGGTGATACTTTTCAGCGAGGCGTTGGCCGATGAGCGTCGTGAACGTCTGTTCGGCGTCACCGACATTGACCACAGTCAAGTCAGGCCCCACCACCGGCACCAGCACCCGATCCCGGATATGCGAGAGAAGATCCTCCCAGAACTCGTCGTTCACACCCATGCGCTCGCTCCTGATTGAGCCGGACAACCATCAGCGCCGCGAGGGTCGCACTGCGCCAGCGCCTGAACAGCGTGGCGGCTGGAATGGCTTAAGAACACTCGAGACACACACGGATGGTGCTCCTTGACGCAGCCGCGGGTTAGCGTAATCGACTACTCGATTTACGTCGGGGGTCAGTTCCGGCGAATCGCGCATAAAACGCTGTGACAAACGAGCTGGTGCTTAGCGGCGAGTGTCCACGTGTGGTTGCTCCGCACGTCGCCGACTGAGAGGGTCATCTGCATCGTTTGCTCAGTATTGGTTCTGGCTTCCGATGTTTCAGTCGTTAAGTCCGTGATCACAGTTGCTGGTCGCGATCCAGTTCGTGCCTGTCGGCTCGCTCAGGATCAGCGGGCCATCGGTGTGCCAATCCCGCTCAATAGATAAGGGTGAAACGTATGGGTGCACGAGTGAATGGTGCGTATAAGCGGAGAAGATGCACCCACGGTCTTTCGTGCTCTGGTTTTCAATATGGATTGCGAGGAGCACTGTTACCACACTGGCGACGACTGCGCTTATTAGAAGGATCTTCGCGAAAGCTGTCATGTCGCGATGCGAACTCGGCTCGAGCGACGCTGACGCTCGTCGGACTGGAGCCATAGCTATGGTCGCATCGAGGGTGTAGGTCGTGCTCATCACGTGCTCCTCAGCGGTGGCCGACCCGCGTCGGCCGATACGACAAGTCTTTTCCCAATGACAATTCGCGTCGCGAGTAGACCAGTACCTGTTTATGCAGTCCAGCGGTGAATCCAGTACGCGGCGGCGCCGATCGCCACCACGGCGGCACCCACTGCGACCGACGAGACGGGCAGAAGGAACGCCAGCAGTAGGCAGCCGATGAAACCAAGAGTGGCAATGACCCTCTGGCCTAACGTCCATGCCGAGGCGTTGGCGATCGCGTAGTACAGCAGCACCGCGAACGACGAGAAGCCGATCGCCCCGCGCACATCGACGACCGCCGCCACCGCGGCGACGACGACTCCGACCACGACCTCGGCGCGGTGCGGGCTCTTGAACCGCGGATGCACGGCCGCCAGCGCGTGGGGCAGGTGCCGGTCGCGCGCCATCGCCAACATGGTCCGGGATACCCCAAGAATGAGCGCCAGCAACGAGCCAAGCGCGGCTACCGCGGCACCCACCCGCACCACCGGCTCCATCCCGGGGAAGCCTGCCGCGCGCACCGCGTCCGCCAGCGGGGCGCTCGCCGAAGCCAGTGCAGCGCTGCCCAATTCGCTCAGGACGGCGATCGCGACCACCGCGTACACCACCAGCGTGATCGCGAGCGCGATCGGGATCGCACGCGGAATGGTGCGGGCCGGATCGCGCACCTCTTCGCCCAGCGTCGCGATCCGGGCGTACCCCGCGAACGCGAAGAACAGCAATCCCGCCGCCTGCAGCACGCCGCGGACGCTGACGTCGTCGCCGAACGCCAGCCGTGAGGCATCCACGTCACCGAAGCCGAGGACGGCGACGACCACCGCTGCAAGCACCGCCAGCACCAGCGCGACGATGACCCGGGTCAGCATCGCGGACTTCTGGATACCGGCGTAGTTCACCACGGTCAGCGCGACCACGGCGGCCACCGCCACCGCGTGCGCCCGGTCCGGCCACGTGTAGTAGCCGACCGTCAGCGCCATCGCCGCGCACGACGCCGTTTTGCCGACGACGAAGCTCCACCCGGCGGTGTAGCCCCAGAACTCACCGAGACGCTCGCGCCCATAGACATAGGTGCCGCCGGACTGCGGATATAGGGCGGCCAGCCGGGCCGACGACGTTGCGTTGAAATAGGCCACCACGGCGGCGACCGCCAGTCCAATGAGCAGACCCGAGCCGGCGGCGGCCGCGGCCGGGGCCAGCGCCACGAAGATGCCTGCGCCCACCATCGAGGCCAGCCCGATGGTCACGGCGTCGAATGCGCCGAGCCGCCGCTGCAGCGCAGGGTCGTCCGGCGCGCTCACGCCGGGTGATGCTACGTCAGGCGGTATCGCGATGCGGCACGAGAGATTCGCGGGCCGACGCTATCGCCGACGTGAGGGCGACCACCAGCAGCACCAGCCCGCCGACGGCGACGAGCGGAATGGTCCACATCCGGCGCACGAGCAGTGCGGTCTCGCATTTGTCGACGTAGTTGTGCTGGCCGGTCGCGGCCGCCGCCTGGGTCAGATCGGTGACGTATCCCGTCCCGCACCTGATCTGGAATCCCCATTGGTCGTAGGCGTCGAGAAACACCGGAAAGTTCAGTGCGATGAGGCCGATGGCCGCCAGGACGCCGCAGACGATGCCGGTGTAGGCGAGGCGGTGATGCCGCTGATGCAAGATGTCCCCCGTTCAGGTCATGCAGACTTCGCAGCGTGCCGAGCACCCCGCACTATGTTAATGGCGATTCTTGCTTAGACGAGCACTTTTGCATGATTTTCCAACCGAAGTGGGCCGCTATGTATGCATCCCGTCCGTTATGGTGTTGGCCATGGCGCGCACCAGGCCCACCCGCGCCGAGGGTGTCCGGCGCCGGCCGAAGGATCGCAAGGCGCAGATCGCCCGCGCGTCGGCCGAGGCGTTCAGCGCGCTCGGCTACTACGGCGTGAGCATGGAGACCATTGCTAGGCGGGTGGGAATCTCCGCGGCCGCGTTGTACCGCCACTACTCGAGCAAGTACGAACTTTTCCGCGACGCGGTGCTCAATCTCGGCCAGCAATTGGTCGATTGCACGGCATTCGCCGACGAGGCGGCCGGCGATCCCGAGCTGACCTTGCGTCGGCTCGTCTCGGCGCTCGTCGACACCGCCATGGTCAACCGCGAGTCGGGCGGTCTCTATCGCTGGGAAGGCCGCTATCTGCGCGGCGACGACCAGGCCACACTGATCGCGCAGATGCGCACCGTCCATCACCGGATTCAGCGACCGCTCACGGCAATTCGGCCGGAACTGACCTCGCGGCAACGTTGGACCCTGTCAACATCGGCGCTGTCCGTGATCGGCAGCATCGTCGATCACCGCGCCAAGCTGCCCGCCATCCAGGTGCGGGCCTTAATCGCCGACCTCGCGGACGCGGTGCTGGCCGCCGATCTGCCCGATGCCGCGAACAGCGTCGCCGAGGCCCGTCCGCCCGCCACGGTCGCGGAGACGCCGAAATATGAAGCGCTGCTGAATGAATCGATGCACCTGTTCAACCTGAAGGGCTACCGCGATACCAGCATGGAGGACATCGCGACGGCCGTTGGGATGCCTGCTTCGGGCATCTACCGGTATTTCTCCGGCAAGAGCGACATCCTTGCGGCGGCGTTCCGGCGCGCGGCCGACCGGCTGTCGGCCGAGCTGTCGGCCATCGTCGGCACCGTGCCCGATCGCGAGGAAGCACTGATCGCGGTCATCGACGCGTACGTGACAAGGTCGTTCGACCGGCCCGAACTGGACTACGTGTATTACGCCGAGCGGCTCAACATGACGCCGGGCGACCAGAAGATCCTCCGCAACCTGCAGCGAGCCAATGTGGAGTCGTGGGTGGACCTGGTGGCTTCCGTGCGGCCGGAGTGGACGCCGGGACAGGCGCGCTTCGCCGTCCACGCCGCGATGTCACTGGTGATCGACCTGGGCCGGTTGATGCGGTATGAGAATTCGGCGCCGACCCGTGCGGTGGTGGAACGGCTGGTGGACGTGACGCTGCTCGGTCGCTACCGGTTGCGCGCCGCGTTGCGTGCCAAGTAGGCCACGTAACCGAGCGTGCCGACGATCGCCAGCTGGCGCGTCTTCGCCGAGCTCAGCCCGAGCCCGAGAGCCGTCTCGATGCCGCCGTTGATGTAGAGGTGCTGGCGGGTATTGCGCGGAAACGCAGCGTTGGTGATCCCGTCGAACAGCTGTGGGCTGGTGAAGTGGGACAGCCCGATACCGGCGACCGCAAGCCCGGCGAACTTGGCAACGCGGGAATGCTTCCTAGCTCTCGTGACGGCCACAGCGTTGGATCCTCTCAGGTTTGACGTCGCCGCAAGGCGGCTCTTTCGAGATGTGAACCGTCCCCAGCAGTCATGAACGATCACACCGATACAACGATCTTTCCAAACTGGCCGCCGTTCTCGAGGTAACGGTGGGCCTCAACCATGTCATTGAAGCTGAACGTGCGATCGATCACCGGCATCAATACGCCATTTTCAAGACCCCTGAGGATGTATTCCACCGCAGCCTTGCGACTGGTTTCGTCGCCGGTGGTCAGCCAACGCTGTACCCCTTGACAATGGGCATCTTGGCGATCATCTCGAGAACCGGCAATGGAGTCGTGCCCTCGGCGAGTGCGCCGTAGATGTATATGACGCCCTGGAACGCCAGCGCGGCAATCAGCTTTGGAAAGTCCGGTCCGCCGACGGGGTCGAATGCGACGCGCGCCCCTTTGTTATCAGTGATTCGCTTGACCTCCGGTACCCAGTCGACCTCCTGGGTGGCAATAACGTGCGCCGCACCGGCTTCGAGTAGCTGTTGCTTCTTGGCTGAGGTTCGTGTCAGAGCAATGGACGTCGCTCCTGCATAGTTGGTGAGCTGGATTGCCGCCAGCCCGACGCTGCTTGACGCTGCCGGGATGATGACGAAGTCCCCTTTGCTCACCTTGGCGTCTTGAATGAGCGCACCGTAGGCCGTTAAGTACATCATCCAGACCGATGCGGCCTGATCAAACGAAAGCGAATATGGTTGTCTTACAACAGCTTCGGCGGGTACGGTGATAACTTCTCCGTACGTGGTGTACTCGTTCATCGAGAACGTTGGAAGGACGTTAACGGCGTCGCCTACTACGAAGTCAGTGACGTCCGAACCCACTGCATCCACAATGCCCGCCGCCTCGTACCCCAAACCTGCTGGAAAATTGACCGGTTCGATGTATTCGTCATGTCGCCACATCGACTCCGCGCGGTTGAGACCGATTGCCTTGACCTTGATGCGAACCTCAGTGGGCGCCGGGTTGGGCGCGTGTGTCTCGATGAATTCGAGAACTTCCGGAGCGCCGGGCCTAGAGAATTTGATCGTGCGTGACATTTTACATTTGAAACTCCTTGAATTGTTTTAGTGAAATGCTGGTCAGGGCAGCCGCGTAGCTGAAGCCGGGATCCGGTGCTGGTGCTCGAGCGGAGCATGCTTGACGATTTCCTTCCGTGAGTGACTCGGGTGATCCGGTCAGCGGGCCTGGTTATCGGCTTGCCGGGCGGCCAGGCTGTGTGCGGCGCGGCCGAGCATGCGGCTGTTCATCGTGATTGAGAGCCTACGTGGGGTCAGGCGGCCCAGCGCGCGCAGACGCCGGTCGGGAACGATTGTGGCGTGGCCGGCCCGCAACGCACGGATCGTCTGACGGATCGCGCTGCCCACCGGTAACGGCGAGAAAGGAAGACGGTCCCGATCTAGTCCCAAATCATCGATGACTGGCGTGTCGACGCTGCCGGGCATCATGACGGTGACCTTTACCCCGGCTGGTCGCAGTTCGTGGTTCAGCGCCTCGCCGAGATTGAGCACATAGGCTTTCGCCGCGCCGTCGTGGGCCATGTTCGGCAATCCATGGGCGGCCCCGAGCGCCGAGACCAGCACCATGGCGCCGCCACCGCGCTGGACGAACCGGCGGCCGAAGGCGTGGGCGAGTTCGAGATGGCTGGTGCTGTTGAGAATAAATCGGCGATGCAGGTCCGCGAAGTCCTGATCGAGGAATCGGCCCGGTCGGGCGGCGCCGGCGTTGGAGATCAGCAGCCCGACATCGAGATCTGCTGTTGCGGCAACGAGGTCTGCTGCGCCGCCGGGGTAAGTGAGATCGACGGTGACGACGCGATAGGCGATGTCGCGGTTGGCGCTCAGCGTGCGGCCCAGCTCCTGGAGCCGCTCGGTGGACCGGGCGGCCAACACGACATTGAGTCCGTCGGAGGCGCAGCGTTCGGCGAAGGCGCGACCGATCCCCGACGAGGCGCCGGTGATGACGGCCCACGGCCCGTAGCCGGATAGATCGGCCACCGCGGTCACCACCCCGCCCGTGAATCGTGACCAGCATCGGCGGGTTTGTGCATCTCGACTCTCCTTGGTTGCGTGGGTTGTGCCGTTGTGGGGACATCAGGGTTTCGGGCAGAGGACGTGGCGCGTCGATGCGAGGTCGAATCGGTGAGTGCGCTTGTCGTGGCTGCCAGCCGGAGCGGTTCACGCGGTCTGGATTGGATCACGCAAGCCACTTTCGGCGCGAAAAAATGGATTATCAACTCCAAAACAGGTGCTAGCTTGGAGGCATGGCCGGCTCCGCGCGCGAGAAGGGAACCCTGACACCCAAGGGGCAGCGGACCCGTGTCCGCATCGTTGATGCCGCCGCCCAGTTGATCCATGAACGCGGCGTGACCGCGACCACCCTCGAGGACGTCAAAGCCGCGGCCGCGGTGAGCAACTCGCAGCTCTATCATTACTTCGCGAACAAGGAGGCGCTGGTCCGGGCGGTCATCGACCGCCAAGCTGACACGTGCGTTGCCGACATAGAACATGCCGAGCTGGGCAGCCTCGACGGACTCAAGGCCTGGCGCGAGCTTGTGCTGACCCACGCCGATCACACCCGCGGTAAGGGCGGCTGCCCCCTAGGTTCCCTCGGCGGTCAACTGGCCGAAAACGATCCCGATGCTCGCGCCGGTGTCGCCGCCGGTTTCGGACGGTGGTCAACCGCCATCCGCGACGGACTACGCGCACTGCACACCGCCGGGCATCTCGCGCCCGACATCAACCCCGACGACCTCGCCGTCACGCTTCTCGCCGCCCTTCAAGGCGGATTACTGCTCGCGCAAGTCCAGCGCGACACCCGTCCCCTGCAAACCACTCTCGACACGCTGTTCGCGCTCGCATCCGCAACGTGAATCTCACCTGGGTCGGGACGACCGCATGGTGAAAGCTCCACCTCTATGCGTCATCATCCGGGTGCAGGATTTCCACACGACGAACTGCCGACCAAACGGCCCGCCAGCGGGCTGAGGCCCTGGGTTGAATACGACTCACGTTCCGCCAACCTCACAGGGCCGATTCGTCTGATGAATCATCGCTGACACATCTACGTGTCCAGCGGCATCCTGAAACCGTTTGGGACAGGCCCTGCCACAGCGACAGCCAAATCATCGGCACTGTGCCGCATCGCGAAATATATTGCTGCATACGGTGATAACAAGTGCGGAGGCTGCGCCGACTTCTCCGCTCTTGCTCATCACCACTGTTATATGTCGTCGGCCGTGACTGCACAGTGCGCCGCGCTGATTGAAAACTCCGGCAACACGGCGAGCCCTTGTCAAAGTAGCCCGGCGATTCCGGTCCATCTTGGCTGCAACTCGACAGCTCTGTTGTTTCTGCTCCTCGCGTGCGCAGCGTAATTATGCAATCTGGTAGTCGCTCAACGGATATTCCGATGCCTCTTTGATGGCCGTCCGCGTCGGCATGGGCCGCAGCAGAGTCGCTTCCCCGCTCGGGTTGAAGTAGTAGGACCGCGACGTGGCACAGTTGCCGACAGTGAATACCGAGTCACTGATCAGCTCGGTCATTCGGTCCAGGTAGCGGGTGTTGGCTTCCTCGGTCACCTCGAAGGTGATCGCACCGCGACGCTTCACCTCGGCGAAAAGCCGGTCCATGTGTCTCATCTGATACTCAACCGTGTTGAAGAAGTTCAGACCGAGGAACGCATACGGGCTGGCCAGGCTCAGATAGTTCGGGAAGTATGGCATTGACACACCCTGGTACGCCTGGAACCTCGTGTCGCGCCACCACTTTCCGAGGTTCCGGCCCTCGCGGCCGACGATCTCGATGGCCGGGAAATTGGCCCCCCACAGGTCGAAACCCGTCGCAAGCACCAGGGTGTCGATGACAGCCTTGGTGCCGTCGTTGGCGACGATGCCGTCGGGCTCGATGCGGTCGATGCCGCTGGCCTGCAGGTGCACGTGCGGTTCGGTGAACGTGCGGTAGTAGGTGTTCGAGAACGTGGGCCGCTTGCAGCCCAGGTCGTAGTCCGGCGTCAGCTTCTCGCGCAGCTCCTTGTCACGGACCGTGGCGAACCGCAGCATCTTGGCCAGGTCGGTGGCTCCGATGTTAAGCCGTCGAAAGAGAAGCTGCCGGTGGTGCAGCCCCGCGTAGATGATGAATTCGTAGATCGCATCGGTGATGGCGCGAATCGCCCTCTGAGTGAACGGGATTCGTGCGAACAGTCGCTTAGTCCGCTCGGAGAACCGGAAGTCGATCTTGGGCACCACCCAGATCGGGGTGCGCTGGTACACGGTGAGGTCGGCCGCTTTGTTGGCCAGCTCGGGGATGAGCTGCACGCCCGTAGCGCCCGTGCCGATGATCCCGACGCGGCGGCCGTCGAAATCGTAATCGTCGTCCCACGCCGTGGTGTGGATGATCCTGCCCTCGAACGACGCGATGCCCGGGATTTCGGGGGTATGCGGCTGCGACAGGAAGCCGGTGGCCGTGAGCAGGTATCGGGCGGTCAGTGTCTCACCGCCGGCGACCGCGACCCGCCAGATCTTGGCGTCTTCGTCCCACCGCGCGCCTTCGATCGTTGTGTTGAAGCGCATGTGGCGTCGCACGTCGTACTTGTCGGCCACATCGTCGGCGTACTGCTTGATCTCCGTGCCGGTGGAGTACAACCGCGACCAGTTCGGGTTCGGCTCGAAGAAATACGAATAGGTCGTGGTCGGGACGTCGACGGCCAGGCCGGGGTAGCGGTTGACATGCCAGGTCCCGCCCAGGTCGTCCTCGCGGTCGACGATCACGAAGTTGTGGTAGCCCATTCGCTTGAGCTGGATGGCCGCGCCGATCCCCCCGAAACCGGCCCCCACGATGACCGCGTCGTAAAGCTCCGAAGTCATGACCCAAACGGTACCTCAGGTACCGGAAACTTTGACGACCGACTCAGCCCTTGAGCGATCCCGTCCGAGGCGGATCCAGGGTGGCGACGCAGGTCACCGCTCGATCGCCCTGCTCCCACGTTTCGGCCGTCGGATACAGCACATACAGCTGCACCGAGTCGTCGGTGATCGCGCGGGGTGCATAGGAGGCCAGCTCGGGCTCGCACTTACTCTGGTACTCCTCGATCGCGGACTGCCCCGGGAAGTCCCCCTCCGGCAACAGCAGCGACGCGAATACCTCGCCGGCGTGCGGTTGGTCGCAGCCGACGGTGTCGACCGTCAGCACCCGGGTGGTGCCCGGTATCTCCTTGAGGCAGTCGCCGATCTTGACATCCGTCGCGGTGACGGTGCCTTTGCCAATGAACACCACGAAGAAGATGGCAGCGACGGCCAACAGCGCGAAGACGCCGCCCACCAGCCCGATGATCAACCCCCACCGCGTCTTCTTCGGCGGAGGGCCGTAGTAGCCGGCCGGAGGTGACGCCCCATACGGCATCGGAGGGGGTGGCGGCGCGTACGGCGTGTAGTAGCCCGGCGGCGGCGGTTGATAGGGCATCGGAGGAGGGGGATAGGGATTCTGGGCCGGCTGGCCATACGGTCCCTGCGGCGGTTGGCCGTATGGCGGGGGATTGCTCGGCGGTGTGGTCACCCGCTGACAGTAGCGTCAGTCACGCAGCGATGACCACCGCTCATGCCTCGACATCGCGACGCAGACAACAGACCGGTCACCGTTTGCCCAGGCTTGCGCCGTCGGGTATGCCACCGCAACCCGGAACGCGGGTCCCTCCGGCGAGTTCGGCGCGTACTCGAAGAGCTTGGAGCCGCAGTCGTCGACACGGGCCATCGCGGGTTGATCACCGGGGTAGTGAGCTCCGTCCGGCGGTGTCACGACCGCGAAGACTTCGCCGTAGTGCGGCCGGTCGCAGCGCACCCGCTTCACCGAAGTGGGAAGCTCGCGCTCGTAGGCATCCTTGATGCAGTCTCCCGTCGTGAGGTCGGTGGCCTGCACCGTCTTGCCTCGGCTGGAGACTCCGTACGCGATGACCGACGTGATGATCGCGATCCACGCGGCCGAGATGACGAGTGCCGCGATGGCCAAGCCGCGCCCGCGTTGGCGGCGGCCCTTCATCTGGACCAACGCCACGATCGCGAAGATCACGCTGAGGATGATGCCGCCGAGGATCCCGACGACGAACGCGGCGATGGCCCAGCCGTTGGTCCCACCCGGCCGTTGCGGCTCGGGCGGCGAAGTCACGCCAGCAACCGTAGCGCCGCGTCGACCGCCAACACAGGAACATCAAGGGCTTTGGAGCCCAGGTCATGGCGGGCGCCGGTGACTTCGACGATCTCGGTGGGAGCGGCGATCAGCACCGCGGCGGGGCGCAGTTCGTCGATGGAGCCGAACGGGTCGGCGGTGCCGTGCGTGAACACCGTCGGCACCGTGATGCGAGGTAGGTGATCGGTGCGCACACGTTCGGGCTTGCCCGGCGGATGCAACGGGTACGAGAAGAGCGTCAGCACATCGACGGCGGCCGTCTGGTCGGCGATCACCATCGACGTCATCCGGCCCCCGTATGAATGGCCGCCCGCAATGACCGGGCCCTTAGTCAGTGTGTGCGCCAATTCGATGGCCTCGATGACGCCGGCCTGGTCGGTGGTGGCGGATCCGGAGGGCGGACCCTTGGGCCGCCGCCGCCGGTATGGCAGGTTGTAGCGAACCGCCAGCCAGCCGCGAGTGGCCCACTCGTCGCAGATCTTCTTCAACAGTGGTGACTCTCTGCTGCCGCCTGCGCCGTGCGTCAGCACGACCGTGCCTATTGGCGCGCCGTAGCGCTGCCTGTCGGGCTCGTGGGCGATGCCCGCAATCTCGTCGAGGTTCATGACCCCAGTCTGAACAAGGCCGACACCGGGCCGTGCCCGTGGCCCAAGGGATATGCGGCGCGCAGACATTCGGTCACCCAGCGTTTCCCGAACGCGACCGCGTCGGGCACGGTGTAGCCGTGGGCGACGGCGCTGGCGACGGCGGCGGCGAGCGTGTCGCCCGCGCCGTGGTCATTGCCGGTGTCGATGCGCGTCGCGTCGAACTCGTAGAAGTCCGTGCCGTCGAAGAGGAGGTCGGGGCTGTGCGACGACATGCGCAGGTGTCCGCCCTTCACGAGTGCCCACTCGGGGCCGAGTGCGTGCAGGGCGCGGGCGGCCTCACGCTGTGATGTGTCGTCGACGACATCGATATCCACGAGCAGGCGGACCTCGTCGAGGTTGGGTGTCACCAGCGTGGCGAGCGGAAAAAGCTGGTCCCTAAGGGAATCCAGTGCACTCGGGTGTAGCAGCGGGTCGCCGTGCATCGATGCGCACACGGGATCGACCACCAGCGGCACCGTGCCGGCCAGGCCCTGTTCGCGCCAGGTGTCGGTTATGGTGTCGATGATGGCCGACGACGCCAGCATGCCGGTCTTGGCGGCATGGACGCCGATGTCCGAGGCCACCGCTTCGATCTGACCCGCGATCACGTTTACGGGAATCTCGTGAAAACCCTTGACGCCGACCGAGTTCTGCACGGTCACCGCCGTGACGGCGACCAGGCCGTGCATGCCGAGCAGCGCGAAGGTGCGCAGATCCGCCTGGATGCCTGCACCACCGCCGGAATCCGATCCGGCGATGGTCATCACCCGCAGCGGCGTCTCGCCCGGTGGTGCTAATGGAAGGAAGCGCATCGTCCTCTGTTCTTCGCGCAAGCGCTCACTGCGCCAAGGGTAGATAAATGTGGTGGCCGTGTTCGGCGAATTCCCGGGACTTCTCCGCCATGGCGTCGCGGATGTCCTGGGTGATGCGCATGGAACAGAACTTCGGCCCGCACATCGAGCAGAAGTGCGCGGTCTTGGCCGGCTCGGCGGGCAGTGTCTCGTCGTGGAACTCGCGGGCCGTGTCGGGATCCAGCGACAAAGCGAACTGGTCGTGCCAGCGAAACTCGAACCGCGCCTTCGACAGCGCGTCGTCACGTTCCTGCGCGTGCGGATGGCCCTTGGCGAGGTCGGCGGCGTGCGCGGCGATCTTGTAGGCGATCACGCCGTCCTTGACGTCCTTGCGGTCCGGCAGCCCGAGGTGTTCCTTGGGGGTGACGTAGCACAGCATCGCGGTGCCGGCCTGCGCGATGATCGCCGCACCGATCGCCGATGTGATGTGGTCGTAGGCGGGGGCGATATCAGTCGCGAGCGGGCCCAGCGTGTAGAACGGTGCCTCCTCGCAGAGCTCCTCCTCCAGTCGCACGTTCTCGACGATCTTGTGCATCGGGATGTGGCCGGGGCCTTCGATCATCACTTGCACGCCACGGGCTTTGGCGATAACGGTGAGCTCGCCCAGCGTGCGTAGTTCCGCGAACTGGGCTTCGTCGTTGGCGTCGGCGATCGAGCCGGGCCGCAACCCGTCACCGAGGGAAAACGTCACGTCGTAGTGGGCGAGTATCTCGCACAGTTCCTCGAAGTTCGTGTACAGGAACGACTCGCTGTGGTGCGCGAGGCACCAGGCCGCCATGATCGACCCGCCGCGACTGACGATGCCGGTGACCCGGTTGATCGTGAGTGGGATGCAGCGCAGCAGCACGCCCGCGTGCACCGTCATGTAGTCGACACCCTGCTCGCATTGCTCAATAACGGTGTCGCGGTAGACCTCCCACGTCAGCGCGGTTGGGTCGCCGTTGACCTTCTCCAGCGCCTGATAGATCGGCACCGTGCCGACCGGGACCGGGGAATTGCGCAGAATCCACTCGCGCGTTTCTCCGATGTTGCGGCCGGTCGAAAGGTCCATGATGGTGTCGGCACCCCAGCGGGTGGCCCACACCATCTTGTCGACCTCCTCGGCGATGGAGCTCGTGACGGCCGAATTGCCGATGTTGGCATTGATTTTCACCGCGAACGCCTTGCCGATGATCATCGGCTCGCTTTCGGGGTGGTTGTGGTTGGCCGGGATCACCGCGCGGCCACGGCCCACCTCGTCGCGCACCAGCTCGGCGGGCACACCCTCGCGCGCGGCGATGAACGCCATCTCCGCGGTGATCTCGCCGGCCCGTGCCCGCTGCAACTGCGTGCCCTTGTCGCGTACCACACCTGGCCGCGAAGGCAGCCCGGCATGCAGATCGATCACCACGTGCGGATCCGTATACGGGCCGGACGTGTCGTACAGGTCCAGGTGCTCGCCGTTGGACAGGTTGACCCGCCGAAACGGCACCCGCGCACCCGCCAGCCCATCGAGGTCTCGGTAGTACTTGCGGCTGCCCGCAACCGGGCCCGTGGTCACAGCGATTGAAGCGGGAACATCAGTCTGCAGCAATTTTGATCATCTCCCTACGCCGGCATTACCCGGTCAGGTTCGTACGGTCGACAGCCCCAGCTGTCCTCTCAGCGCACTTGGTGTGCACTCCCGCGTGGTGTGGACAGTATGCAGGCTAGCGCAGCCACCCAGCGTCCGCCCAGTGAGGGGAAATAGAATTGCTCCCGGATGGTTTATATAGCTAACATATGTGTTTTGCGCCCCGGTGGTGCCTTGGATGCGTAAGCGAAGAGATGACGACTGAGACTGAGATGACGAAGCCCCCGGTGGTAGCAGATCCGGATACCGCGCTGGCCGAGACCGCGCGCCGCAGGCGGCGCATGGACCACGACCACCCTTTGTACAAGTGGGTCGCGCTTTCCAACACGACACTCGGCACGTTGTTGGCGACCATCAATGCGTCCATCGTGCTGATCTCGCTGCCGGCGATCTTCCGTGGCATCGGGCTGAACCCGCTGGCCCCCGGCAACGTCAGCTATCTGCTGTGGATGCTGATGGGCTATCTGGTGGTGACGGCGGTACTCGTCGTGCTGTTCGGCCGACTCGGCGACATGTACGGCCGGGTGCGCATCTACAACCTCGGCTTCATCGTCTTTACCTTCGCAGCGGTCGCGCTGTCCTTTGACCCGTTCGACCTCGGCGGCGGTGCCCTGTGGCTGATCGGCTGGCGGGTTGTCCAGGGCGTCGGCGGGGCGATGCTGATGGCATCGTCGTCGGCGATCCTGACCGACGCGTTCCCCGCTAACCAGCGCGGCATGGCGCTGGGCGTGAACATGGTGGCCGCGGTGGCCGGCTCGTTCCTCGGCCTGCTGATCGGCGGCGTCCTGTCGGAGTGGGACTGGCGAGCGATCTTCTGGGTCGGTGTGCCGGTCGGCATCCTCGGCACGATCTGGAGCCTGCGCTCCTTGAAGGAACTGGGCGTGCGCACGCCCGGAAAGCTGGACTGGGCGGGCAGCGTGACGTTCGGGGTGGGCCTCACAGTTCTGCTGACCGGCATCACGTACGGCATCCAGCCCTATGGCGATTCCACCACCGGGTGGGGGAACCCGCTGGTGCTGACTGCAATCGGGTTGGGCCTCTTCCTGCTGGTCGCCTTCTGCTTCATCGAACTGCGCGTTGCACAGCCGATGGTCAACATGCGGCTGTTCCGTTCGACGTCATTCGGGATGGGCAACCTCGCGGGGCTGATGTCATCGGTCGGCCGAGGCGGCCTGCAGTTCATGCTCATTATCTGGCTGCAAGGCATCTGGCTTCCGTTGCACGGCTACAGCTTTGAGTCCACGCCGCTGTGGTCTGGCATCTACATGCTGCCGATGACGGTCGGATTCCTGGTCGCGGGCCCGCTGGCCGGATCGCTGTCGGACCGCTTCGGCGCGCGGCCCTTCACCGTGACCGGGATGGCGTTGATGGCGGTGTCGTTCGTCGCGCTGGTGATGATTCCCGTCGACTTCAACTACTGGTTGTTCGCGGTGCTGGTGTTCGTCAACGGGCTTGGCGGCGGCATCTTCACCGCACCGAACACGGCGGCGATCATGTCGAGCGTCCCGGCCGCCGAGCGCGGCGCCGCATCGGGCGTGCGGGCGACGTTCTTCAACGCCGGCTCGTCGCTGTCGATCGGCATCTTCTTCTCGCTGATGATCATCGGCCTGGCCAATACGCTGCCTAGCGCGATGAGCTCGGGGCTCCAGGAGCAGGGCGTATCGGCGGCCGTCGCGCACGACGTGGCCAACCTGCCGCCGGTGGGTAGCCTGTTCGCGGCGTTCCTGGGCTACAACCCGATCGCCGAGCTGTTGGCGCCGTCGGGAGCGCTGCAGCAGCCGGGCGTGAATGCCGACGTGCTGACGGGCAAGGCGTTCTTTCCGCATCTGATCACCGAGCCGTTCCACTCGGGCCTTGTCGTGGTGTTCATCGCCGCCGCGGTGATGATGGTGATCGGCCTGATCGCGTCGTTATTCAACCCGGGCCGCTACGCGACGGAGCCCGGCGCCGACAACGAGGCATAACAGAGCCGTCGTCTTGGGTAACCAAGATCCATGACGACTACAGATCAGCGGCCTCCCGAGGTTCGGCAGCAGGCGCGCGAACAGGCCGACGAGGCCCGCACTCGGATGGGCACCCTGCGTAGCCAGCGCGATGACGGGCTCGTCGGTTGGCTGAACAAGCGCGCAGGCGACTGGGAGCTGAGCGGTCCAGACGAGGCGACGATGCAGCACCAGAAGTACTTCTGGAACTGCGTTACACGCTCGCGGTGAGCCCTCGACCTGCAGAAACACTCGCAAAAGGATCGAATCGTCCGCAGGGCGTCCGCAGTAGCGCCCGTCAGCGCGTCCGCCGCAGCAGCTCGGCCACCTCGGCGCGCTGACGCTCTTCGCGTTCAAGAACGTCGTCGAGTGGCTCGGGCATCAGATCGTCGAGGCGACCGCGGACCGCGGCCACGATGTTCGCTTGGCCGAACGCCTCCGTCTCCGCCGCGTCGAAGTACCGCACCGGGTTGTGGCGGCGGTCCGGCTTGCTGATCACCAGCGGCCGCAGGGCCGTGCGTGTCAACCTGCTCCTGTGGTCAGTGCGACCCGTTCCCACAGCGGTGTGGTGGCGGTGTCCCGGCCACGGCGGGTCGCCCGACGAATCCGCCTGTCCCCCAGGAACTCCGACATGCTCCACAGCGGGGCATGTCGGTCCAGGGTGCGGTGCGTGGCCGCCTCTGTAGAACGCGGCTTTCTCGCCGTTTGGCCATGAGCGAGTCTGCCCGGGGGGACACTATGAGCCGCGCGGGTACACCGCGTTCAGATGGATGGCCCACTTTAGGAGGAATTCATGAAGTATGTTGTTGCCTCGAAGGCCCGGCCCCTCGGCTCCGTAAAGGACACTGACGAGGTGGTGCCGCGACTCTTGGAACTGCTTACAAAATGGACGCCACCCGAGGGCATGACTGTCCACCAGTGGTTGACCAGCCTCGACGGCGCTGGAGGATTCATCATAGTGGAGACCGACAATCCGGCCGACCTGGTCACGGCCGCCAGCGCATTCGGCCCCTTCTATGAGTTCCAGATCACTCCGGTCATCGACTTCGCCGAGGCCGTGCCGGCGGTGCAGAAGGGTATGGAGTACAGGAATTCGGTCTGAGCAGGTTCTGGTCGGCCCGGCGAGCCCCGGTGGCCGCCTTCGGCACCTCCCCGGCCTGCACCAGTTCGTAGAAAAGGAAGCGGTTGCTCGTCGGCAGGGTGCCGTCGCGATGAACGCGCAGCAGGTCCGGCAGCGCCCGATGTAGCCGCCCTTCGCGGTGTGCGCGGCGGGCAGCCCCGCGTCGTCGGCGCTCATGCCTGCCGCGCCGAGATCACCGCGCCGATCGCTGAACGTGTCGACTCGTCTGCGTCCGGCCACAGGTGACCGTAGGTGTCCAGCGTGGTGGTGGCCGAGCCGTGCCGCAGCCGCGCCTGCACCGTCTTGATATCCGCGCCCGAGGCGATCAGCAGCGACGCCAGGTAGTGCCGCAGGTCGTGGAAGGTGAAACCGGCCGGTAGGCCGGCGATGCGGCTGCGTACGTCACGCATTGCGCGCTCGATGACCTGTGGTGGGCAGCGGTCGGTGCCGTCGCCAGCGGTGACCATCATGGCGCCGCCGTAGCGCTGCACCGACGCCGCCAGCAGCAGCGCCAGGTCACGCGGAATCGGTATCGGCCGGTCACTGCCGGGTGTCTTGAGCGGTGCGTCCGGCCACTGCCGCTTCGGGTGCACCACACCGCGGGTGAAATCCACGTCGGCCACCCGCAGCCCGGAGGCCTCGGCGATGCGCAGGCCGGCGAACGCGCCGAGCAGCACCGCCACCCGCAGATGCTCGGGCACCGCGTCGTGGATCGCCCACACCTGCTCGGTGGTCGCG
This sequence comes from uncultured Actinomycetota bacterium, assembly GCA_963770125.1. GTDB lineage: Bacteria > Actinomycetota > Actinomycetes > Mycobacteriales > Mycobacteriaceae > Mycobacterium. Next base: position 87,984 of record CAVYPI010000029.1, read on the forward strand.
CAGTAGGGCTTCTGCGTCCCGGCCACCGGTGACGTGCGGCGACTGCACGGGTTACGGCCGAGCACACCGTCGTGGCAGGCGTCGGCGAGGACCTGGCCGAGCCGCTTGTGCAGCGCGTGCACATAGGAGTCGGACAGTCCGTCGGTGTGTAGCTTGGCGACCCACGTCTTGATCTGTGACGGCCGCAGCGCTGACAGCGGCATATCGCCGAACTCGGCCACGATCCGATGTACATGCACCCGCGCCTGCGCCACCGTGGAAGCCCGGTGCACCGCATAACCGTCGAGCCACAGCTCGCACCACTGCGCGACGGTCAACGATGCATCGCGAGGTGCCACGTGCGTCCCGGACATGATCGCCGCGGTCTGAGCGTCAAGCCAGTGCTGGGCGTCAGTCTTGCGTGCGAACCCTTCGCGTGTTCGCGGCCGCGGTCGTCGACGTAGCGTGCGCGCCAACGCTTTCCGGCGCCATGGTTGGCCGATGGTTCGCCGGCCGCGGTCGTCCAGCGGTCCTCGACCCCGGCCCTACGATTGCGTGTCATCTGCGCGCTCATCCTCCTGCAGTTTGTCGATCAGCATCGTGCGCACCGCCCGCCTGAAGGGCTCGCCTTTCGGCGGGTCCATTGCGTCGCGCAGCGCGTTTCCTGCGGCGGCGAGCCGGTCGCAGGCCACCTCGCAGGCTGCTGGGAAGCCCATGGCGAAACCCTTTGGTCCGGGGAATGCCGCCAGCTCGGCAAGCCGCTCGCGCACGCTGGCCTCGATCGTTTCGACCTGCCAGGTCGCTTGCTCCACTGCTTCGAGCAGCGCGCGGGCGACCATTCGCACGTTCTTCTCGGGCGCTGTGCGGCCGAGCAGCGCGTCGACGGTCAGCTCGAACAGATCCGCCAGCACTTCGGCCTCGTTGACGGTGACCCGGCGGTCGCCAGCCTCGATCTTGGCGATCGTCGTCGCATACATCTTCTCTAACCCCTTGCGCCGCAACGCTTTTGCCAAGTCGGCCTGAGACAGGTGATGGCCAATCCGCTCGTGCTTGACGCGCTCCCGAAATCGGGTCTCTGCAGGTGAATCTATATACATAATCGGAAACATACGCCGAAACCGTTGACGGGCGCAATCCACGCTGGTCGGATTGGCTCTATCCGATCATCAAGGGAAGGCACACGAGCGTGAACGACCTGAAGAGCGAGGTTCAAGAGGCTGTACGAAAGGCGCTGGAAGACAGCGCGCGGGCAGCCCTGCCACCCACCACCGATTTCGTGGACGCTGCCGATCTCGAAAGGATCTACGGCACACCGAAAAACACCTGGCGCTATTGGGCCTCGATCAACGTGGGGCCAAAGTCGTTCAAGCTCGGGCGTCGGCGTGTTTGGCGCCGTTCTGATGTGGAGGCGTGGATCGCCGAGCAGGCCTCGGCATGAACCGCAGCGACATCTTCCCCGCCCGGACGGACAGCGAACGCGCGGCCGACTACCTGAAGCGTTCGGCGCCGCGGCGCCCACAAGCCCCGCCCCAGACGGACGCGCTGTTCCCCGAGCCAGAACATCAGCAGAGGCGGCTGCTCCCGGTTGTCACACCCGAGCCGGCGGAAGCGCTGTTCCCCGAGCCCGAGCCGACGGGCCGGGCCTTGGTCCCGGTCGACGGCTGGCCGGATCGCCGTGCGCACGGCTAGCGCGTCAAGCGACGAAAGCGGCCCAGGGCTGACCTAGACCCTGGACCGCCGCCAAACGCCACCACCACAGAAGCGAGTGAGCGCCCCCAGTTTAAGCCCGCCGGGTGTCGACGGCGAAAAAACACCGGCACACACCACCACCACCACGAAGTACACGGAAGCGAGCACCACATGAGCAGCTACCTTCGCGAATTCATCGAGGACGCAGAGCGCCTCGGATTCACGTTCGCAGGCATCGACGGCAACAACCACGTCCGTCTACGCAACGAGGAGACCGGCGACGTCTGCCCGATCGCCCGCACACCGTCGGACTGGCGGTCCGGCAAGAACAGCATCGCGGCCCTGGAGCGGCTGTCCGGCCGGAAACTGCCCCGCCAGAAAACCGGGAAGTACCGGCACCGCCGGCAGACCCAGCTCGTCACGGTGCTGTCGCCGGCCGAGCAACAAACGTCGGACCTGGTGGCGGCGCTGCTCGAGGAGGCCGATTCGGTGCGCAGCCGCATCCGGGAGCTGGCCGCCGAACCGAGCCGGGGTGCGGCCGCGCAGGCGCGGCGCGCCCTCACCCAGTACAGCCAGCTGCGGCGGCAGCTCGAGCAGCTGCACCACGTTCTCCCGCCGATAACGGCCGCACTCTGAGAACGGTTGAGGCGCAACACAAAAGAAAGGTTGAACAATGTTCACTGAGGATCACGTCGAACCGGTCGCGGCCGGCGACGAGGACGACGGCCAGGAGTGGCCGCCGGCCAACGCGGCGAACCTGAGGCCGTCCTGGTTCCGGCTCGACGCCGACGGCGACAGCCTGGCCGTTCTAACGGACCGCGCGGGTGGCGAGCTGTTCATCTGGCGGCGGCGCGTGTACGAGGACGCTGCTTTCCGCCGGTTCGACCACGTGACGGTCGAGCGGACCGACCGCATCGTCGACGGAGAGGTCGAACTCGGGCACGCGCGCATTGTCGTCGACACCAGCGCGCGCGACCCACACGAGGCCAGGTGGCTCGTCCACGCCGTCGAGGACGCCGCAGCCATTCTGTGGCAACCGAGCGTCAGGGCCACGGCATGAGCGACCAACTCGCCCCGACCGACATCCCGCGCGACCGCTACGGCCGGCCCCTGGTCGTCCCGCCGGGCGGCGGGAAACGGGTGGCCTACCGGCGCACCACCACGTTCGTCGCCGCACTCGAAGACGCCTACGCGCTGGGATTGTGGAAGCAACGCCAGGTGGCGATCGGAATGGGGCAGCGCCCCGACCTGGTGCTCGCAGCCGCGGCCACTGACCCCGCCGACAAGAACCGTCTCGACGAGCTGGTGGCGAAAGCGACCGAGCACGCGACCGCGGCGGCCACCACCGGAACGTCGCTGCACGCGCTGACCGAACGGCTCGACCGCGGGCAGAAACTCGGCGCCGTCCCCGAGCCCTACGGCGCCGACATCAAGGCCTACGCGGAGGCCACCGCCGGCATCGAGTGGACGGACATCGAATGCTTCCGGGTGCAGGACGGCTGGAAGGTGGCCGGCACCGCCGACCGTATCGGCCGCATCGGCGACGACCTCGTGGTGGCAGACATCAAAACCGGGTCCATCGGCTACCCGCTGAAGATGGCGATGCAGATCGCCATGTACAGCCGGTCGCTGCCCTACGACATCGGCACCGACACCCGCGGCGCAGCCCTACCGGGCCCCAGCCTGGACTACGGCGTCATCGTGCACCTGCCCGCCGGTGAGGGACGCTGCCAGCTCTACCGCGTCGACATCGCCAAGGGCTGGGAGGCGTGTCTGTGCGCGCACCGGGTGTGGGAGTGGCGGGCCACCAGGGTGGGGCTGCTCGAACTCCTCGACACCGACAACGGCCTCGCGCCCACCCTCATCGACCTGGCCGCCGCCGCGGAGGACGCCGAGCAGCTGCGCGAGCTGTGGCGAAAAGCTAAGCAGGACAACGCACTTACCGAGGATTTCCTCGCGGTCTGCGAGGCACGCCACCGCCAGCTGGCGGCGGCACCGTAAGAGAAAGAAAGGACCGAAGAATGGATCAGTTCGACAACCCGGGCACCGCCACCGCGATCGACCTCGGCGAGCTCAACGGCCGGCTGCTGCTCATCAAGCCCAGCCGGGTCGAGGTCGGTGTCAGCACCGTGCTCGGTGCGAAGGACGCCACCGTCGCCGACGTGCACGTCCTCGACGGCCCTGACCCCGGGGAGGTGCTCGGCGAGGCGTTCATCTGGCCACGGGTGCTGCAGGCGCAGCTGCGCTCGTTCGTCGGCACCGGCCGCTGGTGCCTGGGCCGGCTCGGACAGGGCGTGGCCAAGCCCGGCCAGAACCCACCCTGGAAGCTGGCCGACCCCACCGACACCGACAAGGAGTCGGCGCGCCGGTACCTGGACGGGCTGAACGTCGCGACACCCGACAACGCGGCCCCGGACGACGACACGCCGCCCTGGGAGAAGCAGTAACCAACCCGGTCAGCGGTCGGCCCCAAACCGGTGAAGGCCCGGGGCCGACCGCACCCCACCTACAGAAATTGGAGCTGCCAATGAGCGGCACCGGCGCGGACCCCGGGCCGAGCGCACTGGACTTCGCCGGCCTGCTCGACGTGCTCGGGTACACCGCCGGCGAGTTTGTGTCGCTGGGCTACCAGAAGCCCGGCGGCAAGTTCCGGACGGCGGTGCTGGCCCCCGCCGACGCGGTCAGCGCCGTCGCTGAGGCTTCCGCCGCCGCCAACATGTACTTCGGCGTCAACCCGGTAGCGGGCCCACCCCGCCGCGACGCCGGGCGCGGCAAAGAAGCCGACGTGACCCGGCTGGCCGCCCTGGTGTGCGACCTCGACGTCAAGGTGGGCGGCTGCCGGGACCTCTCGGTCGCCCACGCCATCGCTGACCAGCTGTCGTCGACCATGGGGACCCAGCCGTCGGCGATCACCCACTCCGGTCACGGCCTGCACGGCTACTGGCCGATCGACGACGGGCACATCACCGACGTCGGCGACGTGCGGGCACTGCTGCGCCGGTGGGGGCGGCTGGTGGCCGCGGTCGCCGGAACCTACGGCGCGCGAACAGATTCCGTCTACGACCTCCCGCGCATGTTGCGCGTGCCCGGAACCTATAACAACAAGAAAGCGCCGCGATGACCGCCGCCCAGGGGATCCCCGTCGTCTGCCACCTCGACATCGGCGGGCCGTTGACCTTCACCGAGGCCGGCGAACGGCTCGACGAGCACGGCATCTGTGAGGAGGACGCCGACCGCCGCGACCGCACACAGGTCAGCGACCCGGCCGGCTGGGCGTTCGCCGGAACACCTGCAACTACATGTCCACGTTCATCGACGGGCTGCCCGGTGACGGGCCGAAACCCGGCGGCGGCCGCCACCAGTGGCTGCTCAAGCAGGCGGTCCGGCTGGCGTGCGGGTGGCGGCTCGGCTGCGTCACTGAGGCCGACCACCGGCGCGCCGGGGAGCTGCTGGGGCGGCGGCTCGCCGAGCTGCGCGCCGCCACCGGGGAGCGGGTCGGCCGGTTCGAGATCGGCGGCGCGTTCGAGTTCGGCGCCGAGGCCGCCGCCGCCAAAACCGAGGTCGAGGCCCGCGCCGAGCTGGGTGACCACCCCCACCACGATGCGGCGACCCAGCTGGACGCGCCAACCTCGCTGGTCGACCAGCGGGCAGTCAGCGGCACCTGGCTCGGCGCCCAACAGTTCGCGCCGCTGGAATACCAGGTCGACGGCATCGTCCCCGAAGGGCTCGGGCTGCTCGCCGCCCCGCCCAAGAAGGGCAAGAGCTTCCTGGTCGCCGACTTCGGGCTGGCCGTCGCCTCCGGGGGCAGGGCGCTCGGCGCGCTGCCCACCACCGCCCGGCCCGTGCTCTACCTGGCGCTCGAAGACGGGCACCGCCGACTGCAGAACCGGTTTCACCGCATCCTCGACGGCCAGCCTTTCCCCGCCGGCATCGAGCTGATCATCAAGGCCAGCCCCCACGAGGCCATCGGGATGATCGCCGAATTCTTCGGCCGGCACGCCGACGAGAAGCCGCTCGTCATCCTTGACACGTTCGGCAAGGCCCGTCCACCGAAACGGGTCGGCGAGGACTCCTACCAGGCCGACTACGCGGTCGGCACCGCCCTGAAGAATCTCGTCGACGCCGCGCCGGGCGCCACCCTGCTCGTCGTGCACCACACCCGCAAAGCCGAGGTGCTCGACTTCGTGGACTCGGTGTCCGGGACGCAGGGCATCGCCGGGTCGGTCGACTTCGTGCTGGTCCTCGAGCGCAAACGGCACTCCGACGACGCGGTGCTCTCAGTCACCGGCCGCGACATCCCCGAGGCCGAGTACGCGCTGACCGCCCAGTACGGCATCCTGTGGCGGCTCGACGGCAAGACGCTCACCGAGGCCCGCCACCGGGTGGACGAGCGCCGCGAGACGAGCGGCCTCGGCGACCGCCAGTCCGGGCTGCTCGAGTTCGTCAACGGCCGGGTGCACACCTCCGCAGCCGACGCGGCCGCGAAGCTGGGCGCCACGCCGAAGCTCGCCGCGATGGCGCTGCGCGACCTATATGACCGCGGCCGCATCCGGCGGGTGCAGCGCGGCGTCTACGGCCCAAACACTCCCGAAAGTCCCGAAAGTCCCGAAAGTGCAGGTCAGAACGTGTTTCCTTTCCCTACCCCACTCCCGAAAGTCCCGAATGACAACCTCAAGTAGAGGTTCACTTTCAGGACTTTCAGGACTGCCCACCCGGCAAACTCAACGCTCTCACCAGCGCTTTCAGGACTTTCAGGACTTTCACGACTTCCGGGAGCCTGCGCAAGAGAGCACACCCGGCCAACACGCGAAGGAGACACCATGACCGGCCGTCGGCCGTGGGGCAGCGGCCCTGCACCCGCCTACACGACGGTGACGATCGAGTCCCTGCCCGGCGGCCGCTACACGGTCAGCTACGGCTACAGCCCACAGATCACCGCGCTGCTGAGAGCCGCGGTCCCCGGCTACGCCCGCCGTTGGGAAGAAGACGGCCGAGTCTGGTACGTCGACACCGTCTATCCGCTGCGCTGTTTCATCGAGGCGTTGTGGTACCGCGGCCATGACGTCGTCGGCGACCCGCCAGACATGCCGGCGTGCCGCGAGTGCGACGCCCCGCTGTCCCTGCATAACATCACCGGCCGGTGCGCCGAATGCAAGCTCATCGCCCGCAACGCGCGGCTGTCAGGTCAACCGGCCGACTTCACCGCCGCCGTAACCCCCGATGAGGCGATCCGCAACGTCACCGCCATCCTCGGCGGTCACGAATCAACCACCTGAGAAGGGCAGCTAGAAATGGGAGACCGTGCCAACATCTACCTACGAGACAGTGCCGACACCAGCGGCATGTACCTCTACACCCACGACGGCGCGCAATGCTGGCCCGACCGACTGCAGGACGCGCTGCGCTTCGGCAAGCCCCGCTGGGACGACCCGAACTACCTGTCCCGCATCATCGCAACGCAGGTGTTCGCTGACCTTGTGAACAACGTGACCGTCGGCGGGCTGAGCACCGAGCTGGGCGACAACCAGTACCCGCTGCTGTGCGTCGACCTTCTCGGCCAGCGCGTAGCCCTGTGCGACGGCGAGACATACGACGACGACGGCGAGCAGACCGTCGACCCGCACGACATGTCCAACTGGCGGTACGTGGTGTCGTTTCAGGAATTCTGCGACCTCGATCTGACCTCAGACCGTTGGGGCTGGTGGTGCGACGGCCCCGATCCGGCGTTGAACTGAGAGGAAAGGCGCTGAAGCTGACGCGGGACGAGACGTTGACGGCGTATCACTGCGTGGCTGCGGTGATACGCGGATTCAACACCGCCCC
>CAVYPI010000030.1:0-9821 GCA_963770125.1 uncultured Actinomycetota bacterium
CAGCTACGCCGTCGTGAAATAAGCTCGTCCCGGGCGGTTCGAACTCGACCTGCTTTCCCGCCCTTCGCGGCGAGGTCCGAACAACGCAGGAGCGGCCGTGATCACCAGGGACGACGTCCTCGCCGCCCATTCCCGCATCCGCGACCACATTCGGCGCACGCCGGTGGTCCAGGGTCGCCGCACCCTCTACTCCGCTGTGGATCAAGTGCGAATTCATGCAGTACAGGGATGCTTCCAGGCCGGGGAGCGCTCAATGGGTGATGGCTGCCCAGGAACGCGGTGAGCTCGACCGGCAGGTCGGTGTTGTCGCGGCCTCGGGCGGGAACGCGGGATTGGCGAACGCCTACGCCGCAGCAAGAGTCGGCGTGCCTGCCACCGTTTTCGTTCCGGAAACAGCACCACCGGTGAAGGTGGCCAGGATCCTTTCGTACGGGGCAGAGGTACGGCATGTGGGCACCGAGTACGCCCAGGCTTACACCGCCGCAATTGATTTCGCCGAGCAATCCGGCGCGGTTTTCTGCCACGCCTATGACCAAGTTGAGGTCGCGGCTGGGGCTGGGACACTCGTCGACGAGACGATCGACGATGAACCGTCGATCGAAACGGTGATCGTCGCCGTCGGGGGCGGCGGCTTGCTCGCCGGTGTTCTCGCTGGCCTCGATGGCCGTGCACGGGTGGTGGCGGTCGAGCCTACGGCGGCCCCGACACTGAATGCGGCCCTGAGGGCGGGGACACCGGTCGACGTGTCGGTTTCGGGTATAGCCGCTGACTCTCTCGGTGCTCGCCGCGTTGGACAGATAGCCTTCGACGTCGCGCGCCGGTTCGGCGTCGAGAGCGTGCTGGTGGATGACTCCGCCATCATCTCTGCGCGTGAACAACTTTGGAATGAGTACCGCATCGTGGCCGAACATGGCGCAGCCGCCGCCTACGCGGCGCTCAGTTCGGGCGTATACGCGCCGTCGCGCGATGAACGGGTCGCGGTGCTCATTTCCGGTGCCAATACTGAGGCCGCCACCCTCGCGACAGGAGGAAGCTGACCCGGACGCGCCTGCGTCCTGCAATTTTTCGGAAAATGCTGGCGTGTCAGTTCCGCCTAGTTTGGGCACCAATGCGTCCGGTGCATCCGAGCTTCGCCAGAACCATCACTGTGATGAGCCCGGACGGTCGAGTTCCCGCAGCGCCGGCAAGAACAACGCGACAATGCCCAGCAGCAGCATCGGCAGTGACAACGCCAGGAACGTCGCATGCAGTCCGGCCGCGTCGGCAAGCGGGCCGGCCACTATCAATCCGAGCGGGCCCGCGGCATAGGCCAGCGACCCCATCACCCCGACGACCCGGCCGCGCAGATGTTGCGGCGCGCGGGTCTGCATCACGTAGTTGTAGATCGGCGCGATCGGTCCGTACACCAACCCGACGACGGCGCACAGCACGAGGATCACGGGCAGCGGGGGCAGGAACGCGATGACCGTCATCGCCACGCCCAGTGTCAGCACCGCGGTCAGCATGGTTGCCCGCCGGCTCGTGTACTTCGACAGAACCGCATAGCCCAGTGCTCCGATGAGGCCACCGACGCTCAACGCCATCAACACCCAGCCCAGCTGCGCCGGTTCGTTGCGATCGGTGAAGTACTTGGGGAATAGCACGCTTTCCATCGGCATGTACAAGCCGGTCGCCGCGAGGTCGACGAACGCCAGCGTCCGTAGCACCTTGCTGTGCCAGACGAAACGCAGGCCTTCGAGGATTCCCGCCCACGCCCCTTCGGGCAGAGCAGCGCGGTCGGGCTTGCCCGCCCCCTCCAGCCGCAGCACTCCAATGGCGACGATCGACAACACGAAGGCGGATGCGGTCACCCACATCGTGTTGACCCCGCCCAGGGTGGCGATCAGTAGGCCGCCGATACCCGGCCCGACGATGTAGGCCAGGTTGAAGACCGCCTCGTAGACGCTGTTCGCGTGATCGAGACTCCAGCCGGCGCGGGTGGCCGCCTCCGGCAGCATCGTCTCGCGCGCCGTCATGCCGGCCGGGTCGAAGAATGCGCCCAAGGCGGCCAACCCTGCGAGCACCGCAACGTTGATGACGTGCACCCCGAACGCGAGCGCCAGGAGTGGGACGGCGGCCACCGACAACGCGGACAGCGCGTCGGAGATCATCGAGACCCGCCTGCGGCCGAGATAGTCCACAGCGGCGCCCGCGATCAGGGTGGCGGCCAGCAATGGCAGCGTGCCCGCCATCGCCACGATCGAGGCGTCCAGCGCAGAGCCGTTGCGCTGCAAGACAAGCCAGGGAAACGCGACGATCGAGATGCCATTTCCCGCGCCGGCCATGAGCGCGCCGAACAGGATCAGGAAGAGCGGACCGCGCTTGCCGTTCGTCATGAGTTATCGCGCCGAATCTAACAGCGGCCGGGGTCGCTCGGCATGCGAATTTGCTGCACATGCACAGTGGTCGTGTGAAGCTGGCCCATCCGCGCACCGGCGTGATGTTCGATTCGCCCGTACCGCCCGGTTCCGGCTGGCCGGGCGATCCGGCCACGCCCCGGACGGCGGTGGCTGAGACACCGTCCCACGTCGCGTCGATGGCGGCGGCGGTCAGGACCGTCGACGAGCTTGATGCGGAGGTGTCGGTGTGCCGCGCGTGCCCACGGCTGGTCGAGTGGCGCGAAGAGGTCGCCGTCGTGAAGCGCAAGTCGTTCGCCGACCAGCCGTACTGGGGTCGGCCGATTCCAGGTTGGGGCCCGGTGCGGCCGCGAGTGGTGATCGTTGGGTTGGCACCGGCCGCGCACGGCGGTAACCGCACTGGCCGCGTGTTCACCGGTGACCGTTCGGGCGACTTCCTCTTCGCGGCGTTGCATCGCGCGGGACTGGCCAATCAAGCCGCGTGCGTTGATGCCGCAGATGGGTTGGCGCTCAACGACACTCGGGTGGCCGCAGCCGTGCGTTGTGCCCCGCCGGGCAATGCGCCGACACCGGCCGAGCGCGCGACATGCGCACCGTGGCTGGACGCCGAGTGGCGGCTGATCGGTTCCGAGGTGCGGGTGATCGTGGTGCTCGGGGCGTTCGCGTGGCGCGCGGCGCTGCAGATGATCAGGAACGGGGGAGGGACGGTCCCGACACCGGCACCGCAGTTCGGCCACGGTGCGACGGCGACTCTCGGTCACCTGACACTGATCGGCTGCTATCACCCGAGCCAGCAGAACACGTTCACCGGCAAGCTGACCCCGGAGATGCTCGACAACGTCTTCCGGCAGGCCCGGGAACGTTCGCATAGATGATTGCGTTGACCAAGCAATGCGTCTTTCCGTTTTAGACCTCGTTCCGGTGCGCACCGACCAGTCGACGTCCGATGCGCTGGCGGCGACGACGCACCTCGCTCAGACGGCCGATCGGCTCGGCTACACGCGCTACTGGCTGGCGGAGCACCACAACATGCCCGCCGTGGCGGCCACCAGCCCGCCGGTGCTGATCGCGCATCTGGCCGCGCAGACGTCGCAGTTGCGGCTGGGTTCGGGCGGGGTGATGCTGCCCAACCATGCGCCGCTGGCCGTTGCCGAGCAGTTCGCGCTGCTGGAGGCCGCGCACCCCGGACGCATCGACCTCGGCATTGGTCGTGCCCCCGGCTCCGATCCGGTGACGTCGCTGGCGTTGCGCGGAGCGGCGGGTCGCGACGACCGCGACATCGAGGCGTTCCCGGAGTATCTCGACGACGTGGTGGCGCTGATGAGTGCGCGGGGCGTGCGGGTCGCGCTGCCGCGAGACCTGATGCGGGAGAACTACATCCTCAAGGCCACGCCGGCGGCGGTGACGGAGCCGAAGCTGTGGCTGCTGGGATCGTCGACGTATTCCGCTCATCTGGCCGCCGCCAAGGGCCTGCCGTACGTGTTCGCACACCACTTCTCGGGGCAGGGCACCGCCGAGGCGCTTGAGCTGTATCGCTCAGAGTTCCGGCCGAGTGACCTGGCATCCGAACCGGTGACGTTCTTGACGGTCAACGCGGTGGTGGCCGAAACACGTGATGAGGCAATGGCTTTGCTGTTGCCGAATTTGCAGATGATGGGTCGGCTGCGGACGGGTCAGCCGCTGGGTGCACTCGATCTCGTCGAGGATGCCGAGCTACAGGAACTGAGCCCGCAGGCGCAGCGAGTGGCTGATTCCGGGTTGGGGCGCGCGGTTGTCGGCACCCCTACCGAGGCCGCGGATCAGGTGCGTGCGCTGGCCGACGAGTTCGCCGTCGACGAGGTGATGGTCAACCCGGTCGCATCGGCGCGCCGTGGTACGGATCCCGCGACCGCGCCGGCGCGCGACACGACGCTGGAACTGCTCGCCAAAGAGCTGTTCTAGGCAATGCCAGCAGCTCCGAGAGCCGCACCCCGGTCGCGATGAACAACGTGATCGGGTCGATGACATCATGCTTCCGGCAGTACTCCGACGCCCGCACCCCGTACACCGTCTGATCGCATCTGCGACACATCCACGTGGCGCCGTGCCCGTGCCAGGCTTGATGACCCACCAGGACTTGTTTGGGCCCGAGGGCGTGGCCGAGTGTTATCTAGTCGACCCAAGCGGAACCTGGTCTATTGGCTCGTGGACTGTCCACGATTGTCAGTTGTTTATGGGCGGGGGTGCGGCCGCGGATCGACGAGTTGTCTCGCGGCGGCAAGAATCATCGAGTGCCCCCGTTGACTGGCATACACCACGTTGTTGTGCCGACCACCGATCCGCTGGCTTGCAGCGACTGGTATGTACGGATATTCGATTTCGCCGCTCTCTTGATCGAGGAAAGCGAATGCGAGGTAGTGGCCGTGCTGCTGCAGCATCCGTGCGGTGTCCGTCTGCTGTTGCGGCGCGCCGCCGCGCCGCTGGCCGCATTGCGCGAATTCCCGTTGTTCGGTCTGACTGTGCCGAGCTACACCGAGCTGGAGCACTGGGCAGAACACCTCACCACGTTCGATGTCGAACATAGCGCTGTGCACCAGGCGCATCGGGGTTGGGCGGTGACCGTTACCGGCCCGGACCTAGTCCGTATCCAGCTCCAAACGGACGAGGGACCCAGCGGCGAAGACGAGTAGGTGCTCAGCCGTGGCGGGACCCCAAGTTGGTGGAGCGGACGAGATCGCCGACTGTGGGAATGAACAAAAGCTGGCTAGTTTCCGTTGCAACAAATGGGGAGAAGATGTAAAGGAGCACGACCATGCGAATCAAACTGACTTACATCGCACCGCTGTTGGCGGCGGGTGCTGCTGCGGTAACGATCGCCGCTGCACCGACCGCTGCGGCGGCGATTGGGCAGACCTGCTCGGGAAATATCTGCCAGTCGCCCGGCAATGTTCAGATCAACAACGCCCCTGCCCCCGTTCAGTACCACCCCTACGGAGACATGCCGTTTCTGCTCGGCGGCCACGGCGGCCTTCGCGGCGGCTTGTTCTGACACCTAACGTAACCACGGCAGTCGGCCCGCCACCCAAGCAGGATCACATGCCTCGGCCACCAATCCATCGCTTATTCATCGCATATGACCGAGAACTGTCGAGAATCGCCGAATGCCAGCAAGACTGGTCAGCACACGAATGCCGTTGCCCTGCAACAACAAGCGCGACCTTACGGCAATCGTTGAGATAGCCAGACTGCAAAAGAGCTGTTCTAGGGTGTCAGCCTGACCACCGGAATCGGCCGCGAGGTCCGCTTCTGGTATCCGATGTAGCGGTTTTTGTTGCCCCTCATGTTGTTGACGATCTGCCACAGCCGCGCATAGTCGGGGTCGTCCGGCGTTACGCGGTTTCGCCGTGACGCCGAATCGCTTTGGACCGACGTTGATCTCGACGTTCGGGTTGGCTTTGAGGTTGTGATACCAGCCCGGCGCCTTGGGGTCGCCGCTCTTCGACGCGACGACCAGGTAGTCGTCACCGTCCCGGGCGTAGCTGAGTGAGTTGGCGCGCTTCTGACCGGTTTTTGCGCCGGTGGTGTGGAGGATGAGTTGTGACGGGCCGCCCGGGATCGTGTGCCCGATCCGGCCGTTGGTGCCCTTGTAGATCCTGTCGTGCAACATCAGCAGCGGGGCTCCGACCCGTTGTTCGAGCCATCGGGAGATGTCCATGGCGTCAGTCTCGTTGAGCGGCGTCCAGTTGCGCCAGGGCATCGCGCAAGATGCGGCCGGTTTCGTCGCGGTCGGGATCTCGCCGCAGCAGCATGCCCTTGGCGAACGACAGCTTGTCTCCGTTCTGCCGCGGCAGAACGTGCAGGTGGATGTGCAAAACGGACTGGAAGGCGGCCTTGCCATCGTTGATGACGACGTTGTTGCCGTCGGCATGCAATCCCGACTGGCGAGCGGCCCGCGCGATGCGCTGACCGATGCGCACCAAGCCGGCGACCGTGTCAGGCGGTGAGTCGGTCAGGTCGACGGTGTGGCGCTTGGGGATGACCAGGGTGTGGCCGCGGGTGAACGGGCGGATGTCGAGGATCGCCAGGTAGTCGTCGTCCTCGTAGATCCGGATGGCTGGTGCCTCGCCGGCGACGATGGCGCAGAAGACACAGGACATCCCGCCACGTTAGCGGCTCAACTGCCGACGTTTTCCTTCGCCCACTCGGCCATGCGGCGATCGCGTTCCTTGGGGCAGACATCCTCGACGCGGGTCGACACTGTCCAGCGCTGGCCGAACGGGTCGAGGATCGATGCGAAGCGATCGCCGGTGAGAAAGGTCTGGGCGGGTTCGCGGATAGTGGCGCCGGCCTGCTGTGCCTTCGCCACGACCGCGTCGACGTCCTCGCAGTAGAACGCGACGGAGTGCGTGGCGGGGGCCTTTGGGTCGGCCGCGGCGATCTGATAGGCGTCGGCGGGGTCGCCAAGTTGCAGGCGACCATCGCCGAAGTCCAACTCGGCGTGCGCCACCGTGCCGTCCGGGCCGTCCATCCGTTCGACGAGCCTGGCGCCGAACACCGACACGTAGAAGTCGATCGCGGCCGATGCGCCGTCGATGCACCAGAACGGGGTCAGGCTGGTGTAGCCCTCCGGAATTGGTTTGACGCTCACGTTCGCGAGCTTTGCGGACCGCGCGGTGCGCGTATTGGAGAAACGCGACACGCCCGCGGTGTGCCTACGCTGGCCCGCATGCTCGACGACCCAAACCATGACGAAGAATTCGCGGATGAGTCCGACGAGGATGATGCGAGCACTAGAGGACGAAAACGCTCACACGCTTTCGATTCGTCGCGCAACCGGTGAAGAGGTGGTGACCATCTTCTCGCCGAACGAGGAGTGGAGCGTCTACCTGCAGCCGGGCGGCGGGATGACGAACGCATTCCTAGGCGGACCAAGCGACCCGATTGTCTGGGTGAACGCGACCGACCGGCGCGTTGAACGCGACGAAGACGGCACGTACATAATCCGCATCGACTAGCAGTTTCGTAGCCTTGTTTGTTATGGGGGCCCGTAAAACCGAGAGGTTAGGAGATTACGTGGACCCTCATGAACTCGCGTTCGCCGGTGCAACTCAGCAGGCCCGCATGCTGGCCGACGGCACGATCACGGCGCCCGCGTTGCTGGACGTGTACCTCGAGCGCATCCGCCGCCTCGACCCAGAACTGAGGTCGTATCGGGTGGTGCTGGCGGACAGTGCGCGGGAGGAGGCGGCCGTGGCGCAGGCCCGGCTGGATGCGGGTGAGAGGTTGCCGCTGCTGGGTGTGCCCATCGCGATCAAGGACGACGTCGACGTGGCGGGCGAGGTGACGACGTACGGCAGCGCTGCGCACGGCCCGGCGTGCACCCGGGATGCCGAGGTGGTGCGGCTACTGCGCGGGGCTGGTGCGGTCATAGTCGGGAAGACTGCGGTGCCCGAAATGATGATCTGGCCGTTCACCGAGACCGTCACGTTCGGCGCGACGCGCAATCCGTGGAACACCGATTACACGCCTGGCGGCAGCAGTGGTGGCAGCGGCGCGGCGGTGGCCGCGGGTTTGGCGCCGATGGCCCTCGGCTCCGACGGGATGGGGTCCATCCGGATTCCGTCGACGTGGTGCGGGCTGTTCGGGATCAAGCCGCAGCGGGACCGGGTGCCGCTGGCACCGCACGACGACGCGTGGAACGGGTTGAGTGTGAACGGCCCGATGGCGAGGACGGTGGAGGATGCCGCGCTGTTCTTGGACGTGACGGCCCCCGGCAATGGGTTCGTGGCTGCCGCCAAGCGTCCCCCCGGCCAGCTGCGGATTGCGTTGAGCACCAAGGTTCCTCCGCTGTTGACCGCGCGGGTCGGCCGGGCACAGCGGGCCGCGGTCGAGGAGGCGGGCGCGCTGCTGCGCGAGTTGGGCCACGACGTGGTCACGCGGGACCCCGACTATCCAACGTCCGCGGTGTATGGACAAGCGCTGCCGCGGTACTTCCGCGGCGTCTACGACGACGTGAAGTCGCTGCCGCACCGCGAACGCTTGGACGCGCGGACGCGCGCGTTCGCGAGGATCGGCGGCCTGTTCACGAATCGGCGGATGAACGCAATCCGTGGCGCGGAAAGTGAAGTGGCCGAGCGAGTTCAGTCGATCTACGATGACGTCGATGTCGTCATCACGCCGGGCACGGCGACTGGACCGTCGAAGGTCGGGGCCTACCAGCGGCGAGGAGCGATCTCGACGCTGACGTTGATCGCAGCCCGCGTGCCGTTTCAGGCGATGTTCAATGTGACGGGCCAGCCGGCAGCGGTGGTGCCGTGGGACTTCGACGGCAAGGGTCTGCCGACGTCGGTCCAGTTGGTGGGCAGGCCATTCGACGAGGCAACCCTTCTGTCGCTGGGTGCGCAGATCGAGCAGGCTCGGCCGTGGGCGCATCGACGCCCACTGGTGGGCTAATCCATCGCCTCGGCCCACGCCATATGCCCCTCAAAACCGAGTTCTTCTGCCATCTTTCGGTAGCGGTCTCGGTACTCGCGGTACGTCGCGTCCTCGCCCTGTGCTCGCGCGAGCAGTGCCCGCATACGCAGCCGCCAGATGTCGTAGAGGACAATTCCGGGTTCGATCTCCACTGAGGCCAATCTGTCAATCGCCGACTGCGCTTCCAGGATATCTGCGCTCCTACCCCGCTGCAGTAAGGCTTCGACAAGAACATTGGTTGCCATCGGGACGAATATCACGCCGCCGCCCTCGATCTCTTCTTCCACCACTGCCTGCGACAGCTCGATGGCCCCGTCCAGGTCACCTTGCAGCGCCCGGTCTTGCGCGACAAAGGTATCGATCATCGGGATTGCGGTTCTGGAGTAACGGTCCCGCATGGCGACGTCTCGAACTTGCGCAAGCAGTTCCAACGCGTGTGTACGCGAATGGCTACCTCGATGTAAGAGGGCGAAGGCCACATTGGATTTGGCCAATCCAAATGCGACGTCCTCACCGGTTTGTTCTGCCGTCGACAGAATTTCGGTCATCTCGTGGATGATTGTCTCGGCCGGACGAAGCACGCCGTGCAAGATCGCCATGGTGTGCGTGTAATACAACACCCCGCTGCGCGTCACCGATTCTGCGGTCTTGGCCATCTCAACGGCTTGGCCGAAGTCGTCGCGCCAGCCGGTAATCCCGAGGCACCAGCGAGCAAGACCCCGGAAGGAAACGGCGAGTGCCAGGGGAGAACTCGTCGCGATCTTGCCACCTTTGGTGGCATCGCCGCCCGCGAGGTCAATTGCGTTCTGCGATAACCGCAGAACTTCGTGCATTTCAGCAGTCTCATGCTTGACCGATATTGCGGCGGTGATCAATGCCAGTGTCAAGGTCGGATCGCTGATCGATTCGAGCAACTGGACTTGTTCGGCGGCGAGCGCGGAGGCCTCACGTCGGCGCGCATTGAAGTACGTC
>CAVYPI010000031.1:0-54204 GCA_963770125.1 uncultured Actinomycetota bacterium
GACCGAAGGTGCCCGCCTTGACGATGGAGATCACCACCTCGGGCAACCCGGTGATCAGCGTCAGGGTGGAGACGTAGGCGCCGGCGGAGACGTTCTGCAGATAGACACCAAAGATGAAGCCACCGACCAGACCGACGGTGATCACCGCGCCGTTGAGCAACACGGCGACGAAGGTCGAGGCGACCACGCGAGGAACGACGAGGCGGTGAATCGGGTCGATGCCCAGCACCTCGAGCGCGTCGATCTCCTCACGGATAGTGCGGGCGCCGAGGTCGGCGCAGATGGCCGTCGACCCGGCGCCCGCCACCACGAGCACGGTCACCAACGGGCCCAGCTGGGTCACGGCGCCGATCGCCGCACCGGCGCCGGAGACGTCGGCGGCACCGAACTCGGCCAGCAGGATGTTGAGCGTGAAGATCAGCAGCACGGTCAGCGGGATGGAGACGGCGAGGGTGGGCAGGAATGCCACCCGCATCAAAAACCAGGCCTGCAGGATGAACTCGCGCCATTGAAACGGCGGCTTGAACAGGGCCTTGGCGGTAAGCACACACATGCGGACGAAGCCGCCGACCGCCGTCAGCGCCGGCCGGGTCTGATCGCGGACGTAGGAGACCACGCCGGTCGACGCCGTCACCGGTGGCCTCCCACGACGAAACCGCGACTGTCGTGGCGCAGCGGCAGGCCCTGTCGCACGCCCCCTCCTTGCCCCAACCCGGTGTGTGTGACCACCGTCTCCCTACTTGCGGGTAGTAAGACAGACCACAGGACTGTACCCGATTGATATGCGACAGTGGGCCGCATCGGCAGGATTGTGCCTGTAACCGTTAGCAAACCCGCCCCCGTCCGTTAGATGTCTTGTGCCGCAGCAGAAACCGTTGGCGGAGTGGAAGTTTCGCCAGCGTCAATCAATTTTTGCGCGCCGAATCGCGCCCGCAGTTCCGTTTTCAGGACTTTGCCAGCCGGGTTGCGCGGCAGCGCGTCGACGATCTCCAACGCCTTCGGATGCTTGTACCGCGCCAGCCGCTCGGTGAGGAATTCGTCGAGATCACCGAGATCAAGATCGGCATGGACGGCGGCCACCGCGACGGGAACCTCGCCCCACTTCTCGTCGGGGCGCCCGATCACCGCCACCTCGACGATGGCGGGGTGGCTGGCCAGAGCGTTCTCGACCTCGGCGCAGTAGATGTTCTCGCCGCCGGAGATGATCATGTCCTTCTTGCGGTCGACGACCCAGACGTAGCCTTCCTCGTCCTGGCGGACCAGGTCGCCGGAGTGGAACCAACCGCCTGCGAACGCCTCGGCGGTGGCCTTCGGGTTGTTCCAATAGCCGGCCATCAGCGTCGGTGCCCGGTAGACGATCTCGCCGACCTGGCCGACGGGGACATCGTTCATATTCTCGTCGACAACCCTGGCGGCCACCGTCGGGATCACCTTGCCGACCGAGCCGAGTTTGCGAATTGCGTCCTGCGCCAACAACATACAGGTGACTGGCGACATTTCAGTCTGCCCGAACGCGGCGTAGATCTGGGTGCCGGGGAAGGTCTCGGACATGTCGCGCAGCAGCGTGTCCGACGCCGGTGCGGCACCCCACGACAGCACCCGCAGCGGTAGCTTGCGCGGATTGGCGCGCTGCTCGGCGCACACCGCCTGCCATTGCGCGGGCACCAGGAACATAGAGGTCACCTGCTCGGCCTCGAGCACGTCGAGCAGCGCACCCGGTCGAACGCCCCAAGGGGATAGATGACGGTCGGCAGGCCGAGCAAAAGTGGGGTGATCGTGTTGCCGACACCCGCGATGTGCAATAGCGGCACCCCGATGAACCCGACGTCTCGGTTGATGTCGGCGCCGATCGTGAACAGGTTGGTCATCGCCTGGCCGGCGATGTTGGTGTGGGTGAGCACCGCGCCCTTGGGCCTGCCCGTGGTGCCGGACGTGTACATGATCAGCGCAGGCGAGTCGTCGGGGATGTCCACCGGATGCGGCGCGTCGCCTGGCTCCGCGATCAGGTCGTCGTAGCCGATGACCTCATCATCGGTGCCGCCGCCTGCGACGATCACGGTCTGAAGCGTCGGGTCGATGTCACGCACGGCGGTGGCCACCCTGGCCAGCACGTTTTCGGTGATCACCGCGCGAGCCTGGCAGTCGCTGACCAGATAGGCGATCTCGGGCGGGGTCATCCGGAAGTTGACCGGGACGGCGATGACACCGAGCTTGGTCGCGGCGAGGAACGATTCGATGAACTCGGTGCGGTTGAGCATCAGGATCAGCATGCGGTCGCCGAAGCCGACGCCGCGCCTGCTGAGCGCGCCGGCCAATGCGGTCACCCGTCGATCGAGATCAGCCCAGGTCGTCGTGCGACCGAGGAACCGCAGCGCCGTGGCGTCGGGCCGCATCAACGCGTGCCGTGCGAGCTGGTTGGTCCAGTTCTGCCGGTGGGCGAGATACGGCTGCTCGGTGGGTGACGGCTCGGTCAACGGCTACTGCTCCATCGGGTGGGTTGCGCGACGTTGATATTTGATCAAACATTGTTTTGCCCCGGTGACACTATGGTCTCGGCGGCTCGGGGACAACCCCACGCCAGACAGACCGGAGAAAGCATGAACGCACCGGCCAGGCCCCGCCCGCAGCGGCGGCAGGCGGTACGACGCGAGCAGCTCTCCGACGAGGTCGCCGCCCGTTTGCGGTCCGACATCATGACCGGCACGCTGCGGCCGGGGACGTTCATCCGGCTCGATGAGACGGCCGCCGCGCTGGGCGTCAGCATCACGCCGGTGCGTGAGGCGCTACGCACCCTGCGCGGCGAGGGCATGGTGCAGCTCGAGCCGCATCGCGGGCATGTGGTGGTGCCGCTGACGCGCGGCGACATCGAGGACATCTTCTGGCTGCAGGCCACGATCGCCAAGGAGCTCGCCGCAACGGCGGCCGAACGGATCACCAATGCGCAGATCGAGGAGCTGGAACGGCTCAACGATGTCCTCGCCGCGGCCGTCGATCACGGCGAACCCGAGGCGGTCGTCGCGGCGGAGTTCGCGTTCCACCGGGCGTTCAACCATGCCGCCGGCCGGATCAAGCTGGCCTGGTTCCTGTTGCACGTCGCGCGGTATCTACCGGGGCAGATTTATGCCAGCGATGCGGCGTGGGGCGTCGCGGCGCTGGCCGGCCACCGCGAGCTGATCGAGGCGCTGCGCGGCCACGACGTCGACACCGTCGTCCGGCTCACCAGCGGGGAGTTGAGCGACGCCGCGGAGCGATTGGTCACCCGGCTCGACGAGATCGGGTTGTGGACCTGACGGCGAGTGGCCAGTTGTGACACGCGTTTCGCCCATTCGCGTGCAATAACTGGCCGCTCGGGCTGCTATGTGGCGGCCAGCTGCTCGGCGCGGGCCTTGAGGTTGTCCGCCAGATACTCCAGGGTGTCGCCGATCGCCTTCTTCACCATTGGCTTGGGAATGGGCAGCCTGGTCTCGACGTCCAGGTCGACGGTCAACAGTGAGGTCGCCCCGATCGGCACTACCGAGAACTTCTGTTCCTGTTTCTCGAAGAACTCACCCTGCTGCAGCACTGTGTAGATCTGGTTCTCGCCGGGGTAGTAGACCGCTGTGATGAACGTGCCCGCCTGGCCCTGCACGACGACGTCGAGGCGCAGCTGGCTGGGCCTGCCGTCCTCATATCGGGCCAGCACCCAGCAGCCCTTGATCTCGTCGTTCCACAACGGATACGACTCGAAGTCGGCGACGATCGCCATGATCGATTCGGCGGAGGCCGCAACCTCGACAGTCTTGCTCACGAGCGGCATTGGCCGAGCATATCGACTACACCACGCGCGCCTTTTCCAGCAGCGCGCGGATGGTGTCGGGAATCGGTACGGGCCTGCGGGTAGAGCGGTCGACGTACACATGCACCCAGTGGCCGACCGCCGCGACCGCGTCGGCGGGCTCCTCGAAGATCGCCAGACGATACGTGACACTGCTGTTGCCCAGTCGGGTCACCGCCAATCCGACGACCAGTGGGTCGGGAAACTTCAACTCGGACAAGTACTTGCAACCCGACTCCGCGACCACCCCCAGCCACGACACCGCCAGCGGATCGATCCCGCAGCTCGTGTTGATCCACGCGTTGATCGCGGTGTCGAACAGGGCGTAGTACACCGCATTGTTGAGGTGGCCGAACATGTCGTTGTCGGTCCACCGGGTGTGCACCGGCCAGTGCACCGGGAAGTCGCGGCTGGTGAGCGATTGCTCGCTTGTCATGGCAGCAGTCTCCCAGTCACGGCAGGCTGGTGGGCATGAGGATCCGCGGCGCTGTGCTCGAACAGATCGGTAGGCCCAGGCCCTACGCCGAATCACGGCCGCTTTCAGTCGGCGAGCTCGACCTCGCCGAGCCCGGCGACTCCGAGCTTCTCGTCCGCATCGAGGCCGCCGGCCTCTGCCATTCCGATCTGTCAGTGGTCGACGGCAGCCGGGCGCGCCCGGTGCCGATGCTGCTCGGGCATGAGGCAGCGGGGCTCGTCGAGCAAGCCGGGTCCGCTGTGGTGGACTTGCCCGTCGGGCAGCGCATCGTCATGACGTTTCTGCCCAGGTGTGGCCATTGCCCGGCGTGCGCCACCAACGGGCTGACACCGTGCGAACCCGGCAGCGCCGCCAACGGCGCAGGCACGCTGATGGCCGGCGAACGGCGGCTGTCGCGCGACGGCCAACCCGTCAACCACCACCTCGGGGTCTCCGGCTTCGCCACCTATGCAGTCGTCGACCGTCGCTCCGTGGTACCGGTGCCCGCCGACGTGCCGCCCGTGGTCGCGTCGCTGCTCGGATGCGCCGTCCTCACCGGTGGCGGGGCCGTCATCAACGCCGGACGGCCGCAACCCGGCCAAACCGTCGTGGTCGTAGGACTCGGAGGTGTCGGCATGGCCGCCGTAATCACCGCACTGGCGCACCACGATGTGACGGTCATCGGCGTCGACCAGCTCGCTGACAAGCTCGACCTGGCGCGGTCAATGGGCGTGCACGCGGCGTACACGCCAGACGAGGCGCGCGAACGGGGACTGAAGGCCGCGGTCGTGATCGAGGCAGTGGGCCATCCGCTGGCCGTGCAGACCGCGATCGATCTCACCGCACCCGGCGGCCGGACCGTCACCGTCGGCCTGCCGTCAGCCGACGCGCGAATCAGCGTGTCGCCGTTGGGTTTTGTCGCCGAGGGTCGATCCCTGATCGGTAGCTACCTCGGATCGGCCGTGCCGTCCAACGACATCCCGCACTTCGTCGGGCTGTGGCGGGCGGGCCGGCTGCCGGTCGAGTCGCTCGTGTCGTCGACAATCACCCTCGACGAGATCAACGACGGCATGGATCAACTCGCCGATGGCCATGCGGTCCGCCAGCTCATCAGCTTTGACTAGCATCGACGGCATCGACCTTGGGTGCCTGTCCGCTCGGCGTCGCGATGCCTGCATGGCGCAAGGCCGCGACCACGAGCGCGCGCAGCCTGCGGCCGACTTCGAACTGCTTACCCGGCAGCGTGCGCGCCACCATGCGCAGGTTGACGGTGTCTTTCTCAATGCTCTCCACGCCCATCACCTGGGGCTCGTCGAGCAGCAGATCCGGTAAACTGTCCTCGCTCGTTGCGGTCTTCGAGACACTGCGCAACACGTCGTTTACGCGGTTGAGGTCGGCCGATGTCGGCACCGGAATATCGACGACGGCGCGGGCCCAATCCTGCACGACGCGACGGCCTGTCCGTGCTTGACGGCCTCCGATCGCACGGTCGCGTCAGGCTCGTCGCCCTTGGTGAGTCGCTTGCTGATCCGCCCCGCTATCCATCTGATGAGCCGCGTGGTGATGATCGTAAAGATCACGACTAATACGATGTGTAGGCCTTTTGTCAGTGTCCAGTGTCCAAGGTTCTCAAGCGTCGTATGCATGCGCGCCAACGACTTCCCGGTTGGCGCCGGTTCAAAACCACTCGTCGCGCATTTCGAGTGTGGTGCGGTCCACACTTTCCAGAAGATCCAGCTGCGGCGCTGTTTTCGGCAATTCGTAGCGGAAGAAGTAGCGCGCGGCCTGGCGCTTGCCGTCGTAGAAGTCACCGGTCCGACCGTTGGCGGCGAGCAGTTGTTCCAGCCACATCCACGCGACGACGATGTGTCCGAAGGCTTCGAGGTAGATCACGCTGTTCGCGAGCGCGGCCTCGATATCGCCGGAGCCGAACATCGCGGTGGTCACGCCGACGAGGCGCTGCCACGTCGAGTCGAGCCGTGCGGCGAGCTCGGCGGTCTCTGCGCCTGCGGCATTGGCCGTCGCGATCGTCGCGGCCACGGCATCGCCGAGCGCGGCCAGACTGGCACCGCCGCGTTGGGTTACCTTGCGGCCCAGCAGATCCAGGCTCTGAATTCCGTGGGTGCCCTCGTGGATGGGGTTGAGCCGGTTGTCGCGGTAATGCTGTTCGACGTCGTACTCGCGCGTGTAGCCGTACCCGCCGTGCACCTGGATGGCGAGGTCATTGGCCTCCAGACACCATTGCGACGGCCAGCTCTTGCCGACCGGGGTCAGAATGTCGAGCAGCAGGCCGGTCAAATCCCTTTCCTCATCGGACTCGGCGCTGTGCGCCAGGTCGACGAGCTTGGCGCAGTACAGCAGCAATGCCATCCCGCCTTCGACATAAGCCTTCTGCGCCAACAACATTCGCTTGACGTCGGCATGTTCGATGATCGGTACCTGCGGCGCCGACGGGTCCTTGGCCAGAACCGGACGTCCCTGCGGCCGTTCGCGCGCGTACTCCAGCGACTTGAGGTAGCCGGTGTAGCCCAGCGACACGGCGCCCATCCCGACCCCGAGGCGCGCCTCGTTCATCATGGTGAACATGTAGGCCAGCCCGCGGTGCGGTTCGCCGACCAGATAGCCCACCGCGCCTGGCTTTCCGCCGGGCGAGAACCTTCCCTCGCCGAAGTTCAGCACGGTGTTGGTGATGCCCCGCTGGCCCATCTTGTGGTTCAACCCGGCCAGCACCACGTCGTTGCGCTCACCGGCCGAACCGTCGGCGTTGACGATGAACTTGGGCACGATGAACAGCGAGATGCCCTTCGTGCCCGGCGGTCCGCCGGGGATCTTCGCGAGCACGAGGTTGACGATGTTCTCGGTGAGTTCGTGTTCGGCTCCGGAGATCCACATCTTGGATCCGAAGAGCCGATAGGTGCCGTCGTCCTGCGGTTCGGCACGGGTGAGGATGTCGGCCAGCGACGAGCCCGCCTGGGTTTCCGACAGGGCCATCGTGCCCGAGAACCGACCTGTCAGCATCGGCTTGAGGAAGGCCTCGATCTGCTCCTGCGTGCCGAATTTGGCCAGCAGGTTTGCGTTGGCCATCGTCAGCATGAGATAGCCCGTAGTGCTGACGTTGGCCGCAGAGAACCAGGCGAAGCCCGCTTCGGCCACGGTGGTAGGCAACTGCGCGCCACCGAGGCCCTGGTCCATCGACATGCCCATCAGGTCGGCCCGGGCGAACGCGTCCCATGCCTCCTTGACCTCACCGATGACGGTGACCTTGTCGCCGTCGAAGCTCGGTTCGTTCGCATCGCTCTTCTTGTTGTGCGGCGCGAAGTATCGGATGGCCAACTGCTCGCACAGATCGAGGGCCCCGTCGAAGGTTTCGCGGGAGTGTTGGGCGAATCGCTCCCGTTTCGTCAGCTCATCGATGCGCAGCCATTCGTAGAGCACAAAGTCGAGATCGCGCCGCGACAGCAGGTTGGACTTCACGACTTCATCTTGGCACCTGCCGCCGTCGTACAGTACATTCACTTTGTACTTACCGTTCTGTGCGGAGGTCACATGTCGCCGGAAGAGGCCGAGTTCGTCGACCGGCTCGGGTTGTTCATGGAGATGCTCGGCGGGCCCCGCACCATGGGACGGGTCTATGGCTGACTATTCATTTGCGACCCGTTGCAGCAGTCGCTGTCGGAGCTGGCGCAGACACTGTCGGTCAGCAAGGCCTCGGTCAGCACCGTCGCCCGACAGCTGCGGGAGGGCGGGATGATCGAGCGACTGCCGAGCTCGACCCGTCAACACCTGTAACGCCTGCTTTACCGGCTGACGTACGCGACGCCGATGCGGAATTACGACGTGGTGAACCGCTTCGCGTTCTAGGTCGACCGCGCTACATCGATTCCCAGCGGCGACTCGACGCGCACGGTTTCGTCGCGGATCAGGCCGCGCAGCAGCGCGGTGCTGAACTCCTCAGCAATTTCCTGTGCGGTGCGCCGGCCCTGCGGCCGCAGCCATCGGTAGGAGCCCAGCGTCATCCCGATGTAGCCCAGTGCCAGAACATGCGAGTCGCAGTCGTAGAACTCGCCGCTGGCGATACCACGGTCGATGACGTCGCGGACGTGCTCGTAGACCTGGGTTTCCTTCTCCCGGATGTAGGCAACCTGGTCCTCGGTGAACCACTCGCTGATGTAGGGGCCCTCCTGGAAGTACACGGCCGCGCGCTCGATGTTGCCCGCGATGCCGACGAGCAGCCGCCTGGTGAAGTGGTAGATCGTCTCGCGGGCCGACGCCGTCGGGTCGTCGTGCAGCGCGTCGACCGTGAAGTCCGCGGCGCCCTTGTAGATGTCGTAGAGAATCAGCGACTTGCTGGCGTAGTAGTGGTAGACCGTCGCCTTGTTCAGGCCGACCGCGTCGGCTACGTCGTCCATCCGGGTGCCGTGATACCCCCGCGCACCGAACAGCCTGGTGGCGACGGCCAACAACTCCTCGCGACGGGTCATCCCGTTGGTGGTGGCGGCTTCGGACGACATGGCGACTCACTATATGCAGGCCCGGGCTGTGTTCGGGCGTCAATCAACTGGTTGGACAGTCTAGGTCTTCGGGCTGTCGCGGCGGTGGCGGCGGGTCTAGACTTCAGCGAGAACCAGCCGTTACGCGAGAGGGTGAGCACATGGATCCCAATCCGGACTATGACGCGAGCGACGAGATCGAGTACGGCCTAAACTGGTGGGCCTGGATTCTGCGGGGCGTGTATCCACCACCGGCCTATCCCCCGGTCTAAGCCTTAGCGCTGGGTTAGCGAGTTACCAGGTTGGGCCGGTGAAGTACCCGTCCCACCGGATGCGTTGTTCGCGCAGCGAATCGACATCTGATGACGCAGGCTTACCCGTATCGGCGGTTGACGCCGCTGTGTCTTCCACGACCTCTTTGACAGTCGGTTCCAGTGAACCCGTGATTTCCGGGTTTCACCGACCCGGCGTGAGTAGCCGACTACTCAACTTTGAGCTACAGCGCTTTGAG
This sequence comes from uncultured Actinomycetota bacterium, assembly GCA_963770125.1. Taxonomy (GTDB): domain Bacteria; phylum Actinomycetota; class Actinomycetes; order Mycobacteriales; family Mycobacteriaceae; genus Mycobacterium. Next base: position 9,270 of record CAVYPI010000031.1, read on the forward strand.
TTCGTCGGCGACTTCGGTGACGGACTTCTTGGCGTCGCCGAAGAGCATGGTGGTGCCGTCGGCGTAGAACAGTGGGTTGTCGATGCCTGCGAAGCCGGAGTTCATCGACCGCTTCGAGCACGATGACCGACCTGGACTGGTCGACGTTGAGGATCGGCATCCCGTGGATCGGGCTGGATGGGTCGTTGCGTGCCGAGGGGTTGGTGACGTCGTTGGCGCCGATGACGATGGTGACGTCGGTGCGGCCGAATTCGTCGTTGATGTCGTCCATGTCTTTCATGGCGTCGTAGTCGACTTCGGCCTCGGCCAGCAGCACGTTCATGTGCCCGGGCATCCGGCCTGCGACCGGGTGGATGGCGTACTTGACCGGAACGCCCTTGTCCTCGAGCAGGTTGGCCAGGTCTTTGACGGCGTGCTGCGCCTGGGCGACGGCCAGCCCGTAACCCGGGACGACGATGACCTGGTTGGCGTAGGCCATCTGGATCGCGGCGTCCGCCGCCGAGGTCGCCTTGACCACCTTGTCGCCGTCGTCGCCGCCACCGACGGCGACCCCGCCGCCGCCGAACCCGCCGGCCACGATCGCGGGGATGGAGCGGTTCATCGCCTTGGCCATCAGGTTGGTCAGGATCGAACCGGATGCGCCGACGATCATGCCTGCCACGATCATCGCGGTGTTGTTGAGCGCCAATCCGGCTGCCGCAGCCGACAACCCGGTCATCGCGTTGAGCAAGCGAGATGACCACGGGCATGTCGGCGCCGCCGATCGGTGCCACCACCATCAACCCGAGCGCCGCCGCGGCGGCCAACAGCCCGATCATCCACCACAGCGAGGCCCCGCCACTGCCGGGATGGGCATTGACGCCGATGACGACGGCAGCGACGATCGCGCCGATCAGCAGCAGGATGTTCAGCGGCTGCTGCAGCCTTGCCGACGCCGATGGGGCGGCCGGGCAGGATCTCCTGCAGCTTGCCGAACGCGATGATCGAGCCCCAGAACGAGATCGACCCGATGATCGCGGCGAACAGCGACGCCACCACGATATGCGCGGTCGGCGACTCGGCATGCTTGAAGTTCGAAAAGCCGGACGGTGTCCATGAATTCGGCCAGCGCGATCAACGCGACAGTGCCACCGCCGACGCCGTTGTAGAACGCCACCAGCTGCGGCATCGCCGTCATCTTGACCAGCCGGGCCGGCGGCACACCCAGCGCCACACCGACCAGCAGACCGGCGATGATCAGACCCCAGTTCTCGGTATGGCGGATCGCGATCAGCGTCGCGATCACCGCGACAGCCATGCCGGCCGCGGCGATCCAGTTGCCCCGCACCGCCGTCTTGGGCCCGGTCAACCCCATCAAGCCGTAGATGAACAGCGCGACCGACGCGAGATAGAGCAGGACGACCAAATAGTTCATCGCGCTTGCCCGTTCGTCGAGACCTTAACGGCGGCGGGCTTTTTGCCCTTGAACATGCCCAGCATGCGGTCGGTCACCACGAAGCCACCAACCACGTTCAGGGTGCCGAACACCACCGCGACGAACAGGATGATCTGCTCGGCCAGCGACGGATGCTCCACGCGGCCCAGCACCACCAGCGCACCCACCAGCACAATGCCGTGAATCGCGTTGGTGCCCGACATCAACGGCGTGTGCAACGTGTTGGGCACCTTGGAAATCACCGAGAACCCGACGAACCCGGAGAGCACCAGGATCGCCAGATTCGCCAACAACTGGTCATACATTTACGCGTCCCCTAGCTCTCTGCGCCGCTCGCGGCGCGGCGCGTGACGCAGGACTCTGCGATCACTTCGTCCTCGAAATCCGGCTCGAGTTTCCCGTCTGTGATCAGCAGATCCAGAAGCGCGGTGATGTTCTTGGAGTACAGCTCGCTGGCGTGCTCGGGCATGGTGGCCGGCAGGTTCAGCGGCGAGGCGATCGTCACTCCGTGTTTGACGACGGTCTTGCCGGGCTCGGTCAGCTCGCAGTTGCCGCCGGTCTCCCCGGCCAGGTCGACCACCACGCTGCCGGGCTTCATGCCCTCTACCGCGACCGCGGTGACCAACCGCGGCGCTGGCCGCCCGGGCACCAACGCGGTCGTGATCACCACATCAAAACGGGTGATCGCCTCCTCGAGCTTCTTCTGCTGCTGCGCGCGCTCCTCATCGGAGAGCTCGCGGGCATACCCACCCTCACCGGCCGCCTCGATGCCCAGGTCCAGCCACTGCGCGCCCACCGAGCGGACCTGATCGGCCACCTCCGGGCGCACGTCGTACCCGGTTGTCTTGGCGCCAAGCCGCTTCGCGGTCGCCAGCGCCTGCAGGCCGGCGACGCCGACCCCGAGCACCAGCACGCTGGCCGGCTTGACCGTGCCCGCCGCGGTGGTCAGCATCGGGAAGAACCGGGTGGACTCCGACGCCGCTACCAACACCGCCTTGTAGCCGGCGACGTTGGCCTGCGACGACAGCGCATCCATCACTTGCGCCCGCGAAATCCGCGGAATGGCCTCCAACGCGAACGCCTGCACGCCAGCCTTCGTCAGCGCCTCGATCTGATTGTCGGCGTTGCGCGGCGCCAAAAACCCGATCAGCGTCTGCCCGCTCTTGAGCTTGCCGACCTCCTCGGCCGTCGGCGGCGCGACCTTGACCACGACATCGGCCGCCCACGCATCGCCGATCATCGCGCCCGCCTCGGTATACAGGTCATCGGGCAGCAGCGCCGCCTCACCGGCGCCGGACTCCACCACGACCGCCAAACCGCTGTTGACCAGTGATGCGACCGCCTTCGGCACCAGCGCCACCCGCCGCTCATCGGCCCCGGACTCCCGGACCACCCCGACCGTCGTCTGCGTATCTGTCATGACGTGACCGTCAGCTCCCCTACCCGTGTGGACACTGCGAGACACACCTTAACCGCGACTGCGAGTCACGGCTAAGTCGAGGTCGATGGCCCGGGGATACAGTGCATGAGCATGGCGGTCGACCGGCTGTTGCCGTCCCAGGACGCGGAAGATCTCGTCGCGCTGACCCGCGACATCGCGGACAAGGTGCTCGACCCGATCGTGGATGCGCACGAGAAGGCCGAGACCTATCCGGAGGGCGTGTTCGCCCAATTGGGTGCCGCGGGGCTGCTCAGCTTGCCGCAGCCGGAGGAGTGGGGCGGCGGCGGACAGCCCTACGAGGTCTATCTGCAGGTGCTCGAGGAGATCGCGGCGCGGTGGGCCGCGGTGGCGGTGGCGGTCAGTGTGCACAGCCTGTCATCGCATCCGCTGTTGGCGTTCGGCTCCGACGAGCAAAAGCGCCGCTGGCTGCCGGGCATGCTGTCGGGTGAGCAGATCGGCGCCTACAGCCTGTCCGAACCGCAGGCCGGGTCGGATGCCGCGGCGCTGCGCTGCGCGGCGACGAAAACCGACGGCGGCTATGAGATCAATGGCTCCAAGTCGTGGATCACTCACGGCGGGCGGGCGGACTTCTACACATTGTTCGCACGCACGGGTGTGGGTTCCCGCGGGGTGTCGTGCTTCCTCGTGCCGGCCGATCTTGCCGGGCTGAGTTTCGGCAAGCCCGAAGAGAAGATGGGCCTGCACGCCGTCCCGACGACATCGGCCTTCTACGACCACGCCCTCATCGAGGCCGACCGATTGATCGGCGCCGAGGGCCAGGGCCTGCAGATCGCCTTCTCCGCGTTGGATTCCGGCCGGCTGGGCATCGCCGCGGTTGCCGTCGGGCTGGCGCAGGCGGCGCTGGACGAGGCGACACGTTACGCGAACGAGCGGACGACGTTCGGCCGCAAGATCATTGACCATCAGGGGCTGGGCTTCGTGCTGGCCGACATGGCCGCAGCGGTCGCCAGCGCACGGGCCACCTATCTGGACGCCGCGCGCCGTCGCGATCTGGGAAGGCCGTATTCGGAGCAGGCCAGTGTCGCCAAGCTGGTGGCCACCGACGCCGCGATGAAGGTCACCACCGACGCCGTGCAGGTGTTCGGCGGCGTCGGCTACACGCGCGACTACCGCGTCGAGCGCTACATGCGAGAGGCGAAGATCACCCAGATCTTCGAGGGCACCAACCAGATTCAGCGGCTTGTCATCGCCCGCGGGCTTGTCACTTAACAGCGTGAGACGCAAAAGACTCCGCCACGCTACTCCAGGAGCTTGCGGCGCATCCCCTCGGCGACGGCGGCGGCCCGGTCGCCGACGCCAAGTTTCTCGTAGAGCCGCTGCACGTGGGTCTTTACGGTCGACGGTGCCAGGAACAGCTCCTTGGCCATCGCAGGAATGCTGCTGCCCGCGGCGATCAGCTTAAGCACCTCCCGCTCGCGCGGGCTGAGCACCGGGCCTTCTGGTTCGGCTCGCCTGCGAATCTCGCCGGCCAGGCCCGCGGCGAGGCTGGGCGCCACGACGTCGCGGCCCTTCGCGCAGTCCAGCACCGCGTTTATCAGTTCGCTTCTGGTCGACTCCTTCGGCAAGAAGCCGGCCGCCCCCACCTGTAGCGCGCGGAACACGATCGCCGACTCGTCGTGCGCCGACACCAGTAGCACCCGGGTCGGCAGCTCGTCTCGTTGCACGGCGGCCGCTACCTCGGCGCCGTCCATGCCTGGCATGCGGTAGTCGAGCAGAGCCACCTGCGGCGAATGCGTCCTGATCGCCTCGAGCGCCGATACCCCGTCGTCGGCTTCGGCCACCACCTCGATGGACCCACTCGAGGTGAGCGCCCGGACGACGCCGTCGCGAAACAGTGGATGGTCGTCACCCACCACCACACGCACCTTTTCGCTGGTCATGAAGCCAGCGTCGCACAGCACGGGCCGGTTCTTCCCCCGATTGGGGGACACGTGATTCATCCCTCTCGCCGTCTGATCGCCCGACATACAAACCGGCCGCCGGGCGGCAGTCTTGAGTCATCGCAGGAACACACCGGCGCAAGACACCAAAACTCAACGGAGACAGGAGAACTCAAATGAACACCACCACCCGCCGCTTCGCCCGCTACTTCGCCCTACCGATCGTCTCGGCCGGAATCATCGGAGGAGCCGCCCTCGGCCTGGCCGGCGCGGCCAGCGCGGCCACCACCGACGTGCAGCAGCCGAACATCGTCGCGACGCCCGACGTCAAGGCCCACCCGGCCCCCGAGGCCACACCGGGCCACATCTGGCACCACGGGGTCTACCACCTGGAGGACCTGCAGCCGGGCTACACCCGCTGACCAACGCCACCGAGGCCCTTCCCCAAGGAATTGGGGGAGGGCCTCGGTGCGTTGGGGGACAGTATGCGAATCGGCGTGGTGTTCCCCCAGACAGAACTCGGCGGTGACGCGTCCGCGGTGCGCGCCTACGGCCAACGCGTAGAGGAACTGGGTTTCACCCACCTGTTGGCCTACGACCATGTCGTCGGCGCCGACCCCGCGGTTCACGTCGGCTGGGACGGTCCATACGACGTGCACACCACGTTCCACGAACCGTTGGTGATGTTCGGCTACCTCGCTGCCGTCACCACCACACTGGAGCTGGTGGCCGGGGTCATCATCCTCCCGCAACGGCAGACGGTGCTGGTCGCCAAGCAGGCCGCCGAGGTCGACCTGCTCAGCGAGGGGCGTCTGCGTCTGGGAGTCGGGCTCGGCTGGAACGCCGTCGAGTACGAGGCGCTCGGCGAGAACTTCACCAACCGCGGCAAGAGGTTGGGCGAACAGGTCGAGCTGATGCGGCGGCTGTGGACCGAAACGTCCGTGACGTTCGACGGCGAGCACCATCGCGTGACCGGCGCGGGCCTGGCACCGCTGCCCGTGCAGCGGCCGATACCGGTGTGGTTCGGTGCGAGGTCGCGGCCGGCGTTGGAGCGCGCGGGCCGGTTGGCCGACGGATGGTTCCCGATGATGTCACCGGGGCCGGAACTCGACGAAGCACGCGACATCGTGGCACGGTCAGCAATCGCGGCCGGCATGGACCCGTCGGCGATCGGGATGGAAGGCCGTGTCGACTGGCGCGGTGACCGACAGCAGGTCGCCGACGCACTCGCCCAGTGGGCCGCGGCCGGTGCCACCCACGTGTCGGTGAACACGATGGGCGCGGGGCTGCGCACGGTCGATGACCACCTCGCCGCGTTGCAGTCGGTCGCCGAGAACCTCCCGGTCTAACACCGACCCACAGCGGCCTTTCCCCCGATCGGGGGACGGGGGTTCATCCTGTTCACCCTCCGATCACCGGACATACAAACCGTCCGCGGCGCGGCAGTCTTGAGTCATCGCAGGAGCACACCAGCGCAAGATACCAAAAGTCAACGGAGACAGGAGAACTCAAATGGCCACCATGATCACCCGCAGCTTCGCCCGCTACCTCGCCCTGCCGGTCGTCTCGGCCGGCATCCTCGGCGGCGCCGCTCTCGGCCTGGCCGGCATGGCCAACGCGGGTACCTACTCCTACGAGCCGACGCCGCGTCCCGGCATCGTCGCGACCCCGAACACGATCGCCCGGCCGCCAGTCGTCGTGATTCCCGGCCATCGGTGGCACCACGATCGCGGCCTGGTCATCGACCTCCCGTCCGCCGAATAGTTAGACCACCTCCACTGAGGCCCTCCCTGGGCGGCGTAATCCGGGGAGGGCCTCCCCATATCACCAGAGCGGAATCTCGAGGCCGTACTCCGACTCCGGCCGCGGGCCGAAGTAGCGCCGTTCCGACTCATCGATCTTCACGTCGTTGATGCTGGCTTCTCGCCGTGCCATGAGGCCCTCCGGTGTGAACTCCCACAGCTCGTTGCCGTAGCTGCGGTACCACTGACCGGCGGCGTCATGGCATTCGTATTGGAAGCGCACGGCGATGCGGTTGTCGCGGAAATCCCACAGGCTCTTGCGCAGCACGTAGTCGAGTTCGCGCTCCCACTTCTGCGTCAGAAACGCCACGATCTGCTCGCGCCCGACGACGTGCTGGTCGCGGTTTCGCCACTGTGAGTCGACGGTGTAGGCCAGGCTGACGTGTTCGGGGTCACGGGTGTTCCAGGCGTCTTCGGCGGCCTGAACCTTCTGCCTCGCGGTCTCGATGGTGAAAGGTGGGTACGGTGGTCGGCTCTCGGTCATGTCTTGTTTCTACGCTCGATGCACTGCCGGGACTCCCCCCTTTCACGGGTGTCATATCGTGGCGGCATGGACTTCGCGATGTCGGCCAAGGCGCAGGACTACCACAAGCGGCTGACCGAATTCATGACCGAATTCGTTTTTCCCGCCGAGGTGGCATACGACCGGTACCGCCAGGACGCGGGCCCCCACGATCACACGGTGCCGCCGGTCATCGAGGAGTTGAAGGTGCTCGCCAAGGAGCGCGGGCTGTGGAACCTGTTTCTGCCCGCCGTGTCGGGGCTGACGAACCTCGAGTACGCGCCGCTGGCGGAGCTGACCGGCTGGAGCCTGGAGATCGCGCCCGAGGTCACCAACTGCGCCGCACCCGACACCGGCAACATGGAGACCCTGCACCTCTTCGCGACCGAGGAGCAGCGCAAGCAGTGGCTGGAGCCGCTGCTGGCCGGTGAGATCCGCAGCGGTTTCTCGATGACCGAGCCCGCGGTGGCCTCCAGCGACGCCCGCAACATCGAAACGCTGATCACCCGTGACGGCGGCGACTACGTGATCAACGGCCGCAAATGGTGGACGTCCGGAGCGTCCGATCCACGCTGCAAGGTCCTGATCGTTATGGGCCGCACCAACCCGGACGCCGCCAGTCATGCCCAGCAGTCGATGGTGCTGGTGCCCATGGAAACAGAAGGGGTCACCCTCATTCGCTCGACGCCCGTGTTCGGCTGGCAGGACCAGCACGGGCACTGCGAGATCGTTTACGACAACGTGCGGGTGCCGGTGCAGAACCTGATCGGCGAGGAGGGCGCCGGGTTCGCGATCGCGCAGGCCCGGCTCGGCCCGGGCCGCATCCACCACTGCATGCGCGCGCTGGGAGCGGCCGAGCGGGCGCTGGCACTGATGGTCGACCGCGTGCAGAAGCGGGTGGCGTTCGGCAAGCCGCTTTCTGAGCAGGGTGTGGTGCGTGAGCAGATCGCGCGCTCGCGCAACGAGATCGACCAGGCGCGGCTGCTGTGCGAGAAGGCGGCGTGGACTATCGATGCGCACGGCAACAAGGAGGCCCACCTGCTGGTGTCTCAGATCAAGGCGGTCGCGCCGCAGGTCGCCTGCGATGTCATCGACCGCGCGATCCAGGTGCACGGCGCGGCCGGTGTCAGCGACGACTTCCCGCTGGCCCGGCTGTACAGCTGGCACCGCGCGATGCGACTGTTCGACGGCCCCGATGAGGTACACATGCGCACCGTCGCGCGTGCGGAGATCGGTCGCGAGAGAAGCGCTTTCGCAGCGGCGGTGACGAGCTAGTGGCGGTCGGTGTCGGGGAACTGTCGGGGGCGTGGAACTTTCGTGATGTCGCGGAGGCCACCCGTGTGCGCCCGGGCCGGTTCTTCCGGTCCAGCGAGCTGAGCCGGCTCGACGACGGGGGCCGCGAGCTCATCCGTCGGCTCGGCATCACCGATGTGGCCGACCTGCGCTCGCCGCGGGAAGTCGAACGCCGCGGCCCGGGCCAGGTGCCCGACGGGGTTGCGGTGCACCTGCTGCCGTTTCCCGACCTGTCGGCGGTTGATGATGAGGCGCCGCACGAGGTCACGTTCCACAAAATGATGAGCGAGAAGCCCGACGATGAAGACGTCGCGGAGGCCGCCAGGCGGTTCATGACGGAGGAGTATCAGCGGTTCCCGACCCTTGGCGGCGCGCAACGCGCTGTGCGGCAAGTCATTTCGCTGCTGGCCGCTGGGCGCCCGGTGATCACCCACTGTTTCGCAGGCAAGGATCGCACCGGATTCACGGTGGCGACGGTGCTCGAAGCCATCGGTGTGGACCGCGACGCGATCTTGGCCGACTTTCTGCGCAGCAACGATGCGGTGCCTCAGTTGCGTGATCGGATCCTTGAGTCGGTGCGTGACAAGTCGGAGACACCGGAAGTGGTCACGTTCGCCGAGGCGCGGCTGAGCGGCGAGGTGCTGGGCGTCCGGGAGGAGTACCTGGACGCCGCCCGCCGGTCGATCTCGCAGAACTATGGCTCGCTGAGAGGGTACTTCGAGGCGGCGGGCGTGACGGCCGAGGATGTCGCGCGGGTGCGCACGGCGCTCCTGGGATAGTGCGCCGATTGTCCGCGTAGCGAGCGACAGTCCGGTTGTCGCTCGCTACGCGGACAAATCTAGAAGTGTCTTTGGCCGTAGCTATCGGGTCAGGTAGACGCCCACGGCCCAGGTCGCCGTCGCCACCAGCGCGCCGCACAGTTCGACACCGATCGACAGCGCGACGCCCTTCACCGCGTGCACTGTCGATGTCCACGCCACGCGCTGGTCGCGACGTTGCGCCAGTTCGGCCAAATACACGCCGAGCACGAAGCCGACCGCCAAGCCCAGCACCGGAATCACGAAGAACCCGATGATGCCGAGCACCGCGCCGGCCACCAGACTCCACGTGCTCACGTCGGCAGCCCGCATGCGCCGCGCCGGCCAGAGGTACTTGATCAGAGTGGAGACCGCCAGCAGCGCCGTCACCACCCCGAGCGTCACCCAGGAGGTGACGCTGTGCTCGGCGAACGCCCACACCGCGACCGCGCCGAACACCAGCAGTGTCCCCGGCAGCAGCGGCACCACGATGCCAACGAGCCCCACAAAGATGGCGAGCGCAACGAGGACGATTCCGGTGGTGCTCACGGGCGTTTCCCGCGCACCCACTGGATGGCCCTGGCCATCTCGGCCAGCGCTGCCGACGGCTTCGGTATCAACTGCAGCATCGCGATGGACACCGCCCGCTGCAACGCGGTGTTCACGTCACCACGCTACGCACCGAGCTGTTCGGCGAGGTCGACGAAATCCGTCGCCGCGACGTCGAATTCGTCAGGCTCGATGCGATGCGCCTCCCGCTCGGGGCCGTGCTCCAACGGACGGGCGACGAACGCGGTCCTCAACCCGGCAGCGCGTGCCGCCCTCAGGTCGCCGGGATGCGCGGCGACGAGCATGAGCTGGTCCGGCGACACGCCAAGCAGGTCGGCGCAGCCGAGGTAGGCCTGCGAGTCCGGCTTGTAGTGGTGGAAAAGTTCGGCGGAGATCACGCAGTCCCACGGAAGACCGGCCCGCTTCGCCATGTCGATCAGCAGTGACATGTTGCCGTTGGAAAGCGTTGTGATGGTGAACTTTTCCTTCAACCGCGTCAGTCCTGGCACGGTGTCAGGCCACGGGTCGAGCCGGTGCCACGCCCGGTTGAGCTCGTCGATGTCCTCGTCGCTCACCGACCCGATCCCCGCGCCGTCGAGGAGCTCGTCGAGGATCATTCGGTGCAGGTCGTCGATTCTCGTCCACGGGAGCTCGCCCCCGCGCACACGGTCCATCGCCGGGGCATATCCGGCGCGCCAGTTGTCAGCGAAGCTCGGCCAATCCTGTTGCAGCCCATAGCGTTCGCCGAACGCCTCGAGCTCGCGGATGACGCTGGAGCGCCAGTCGACGACTGTACCGAACACGTCGAACGCCAACGCCCGGGGCTCGCTCATGGTTCGAGCACGACCTTGCCGAGCACTCCACCGTCGGCCAGGCTCTGCAGCGCGTCGGCGCCCTTCGACAGCGGGAAGCGCACCGGCGGCGGCGGTCGTAGGCCGGCTTTGACCAATTGGGCGACACCGAACTCGAACACCGACTGGGATCCCGGCTTGCGGTTCACGAACTCGCCGTATCCGACCCCGATCACCGCGACGTTGCGCAACAGCAAGCGGTTGACCTTGACGGTCGGGATCCCGCCCGCCGCAAAGCCGATGACCAGCAGCCGACCCTCGATGGCCAACGCGCGGACCGCGTCGTCGAACGAGTCACCACCGATGGGGTCCACCACCAGGTCGACGCCGCGGCCATCCGTCGCCTCCTGCACCGCGTGTAGCCAGCCGTCGGCCAGCGGCAGCACTACATCGGCACCAAGCGACTCCACGAACTCGACGGCGTGTCCGCGGTGCACCATCGCAATCACTCTGGCACCGAGTGCCTTTGCGATCTGAACGGCGGCTGTGCCGACGCCGCCTGCTGATCCCAGCACCAACACCGTCTCTCCTGGCCGCAGTGCGCCGCGGCGGGCCAGTGCGAAGTACATCGTCTGGTAGTTACCCAGCAGCGCGACGGATTCGGCGTCGTCGAGGTCGACTGGCGTCGATGTGAGATTGGCAGGCGGCACCGCCACGCGTTCCGCCCACCCGCCGAGCATGGACAGCGCCGTAACCCGTTGGCCGGGCTTGAACTCCGACTCGTAGGGTGCCGAACGCACCACCCCGGCGACCTCCATGCCGGGGACGAACGGTGGCTCCAGTCGCAGCTGATACTCGCCCCGGAGAAGCAGCAGGTCGGGGAAGCTCACCCCGGCTGCGCCCACGTCGACAACCACCAAGTTCTGATCGGCGACATCAGCCGGGTCGTCTATGTCGGTGTACGTCAGTCCCGACGGCCCGGAAAGCTCCTTCGCAACAAGCGCTTTCATCCGTGCCCGGTCAGCGGAGGCTGAAAGTGGCCGGCTGTGCCGCCGACAGGTCGGTGATCTCGCCCCACTTGCCGGCGATGTCGTCGACGCTCGGGACATCCAAGAACGTGACGCCGTCGGTCTGGAACAGCGCGGCGCGCTGCACCTTACCGCCGCCGACGATGAAGATCGACGCGGTCTCGGGCACCTCTTCGGTGCACAGATAGGCGACCACGGGCGCCACGTATTCGGGGGTCAGCTTCTCGAGCACTTCCTTCGGAAGAATGTCCTCGGTCATGCGGGTGGCGGCGATGGGCGCGACGGCGTTGGTCTTGATGTTGTACTTCGCGCCCTCCTGCGCCAGCGTGTTGATCAGGCCGACGAGGCCGAGCTTGGCGGCGCTGTAGTTGGCCTGGCCGAAGTTGCCGAACAGGCCGCTGGTGGAGGTGGCGACGACGACGCGTCCGTAGCTCTGCTCCCGGAAGTGCGGCCAGGCCGCGCGGATGACGTTGTAGCCGCCGTAGAGGTGCACCTTGAGCACGGCGTCCCAGTTGGCGAACTCCATCTTGTGAAAGGTGCCGTCACGCAGGATGCCTGCATTGCTCACCACGCCGTCGACCTTGCCAAACTCGTCGAGCGCGGTCTTGATGATGTTCTCGGCGCCCTCGGACTCGGCCACGGAGTCATAGTTGGCGACTGCGCGACCCCCTGCCTCTCGGATCTCCTTGACCACCTGGTCCGCCATCGAATGCCCGGCGCCGGTGCCGTCACGCGCACCGCCGAGGTCATTGACGACGACGCTGGCGCCTTCCTTGGCGAGCGTCAATGCATACTCGCGCCCGAGTCCGCCTCCGGCCCCGGTGACGACGATGACGCGATCCCGCACTCCTGGCATCAGGTTCCTTTCTAGAACAGCCGTCTAGCGAGTTTCCAAGCATTATCTGTATACGGGGGATAGATGATGGCACTGACGTCGGGTCGGGTTGGCTTGGTCATCACCGTCTTGCGGTGGCTGAACTGCTCGAAACCGAACTTTCCGTGGTAGGCGCCCATGCCCGACGGACCGACGCCGCCGAAGGGCAGCTTGTTGGTGGTGAAGTGGAACAGCAGGTGGTTGATCACCATGCCGCCCGCCGACACCTCTTTGACCACACGCTCGCGGATGCTCTTGGTCTTGGTAAACAGATAGGCCGCCAACGGTTTCGGCCGGGAGTTGACGAAAGTGATTGCGTCGTCGAGGGATTGCACGGTCACCACCGGCAGGATCGGCCCGAAGATCTCGTCGGTCATCAGCGGCTCGGCCGGGTCGGGGTCGACGACGACAGTGGGCTGGATGCTCAGCTTCGACGCGTCCGACCCGCCGCCGATCGCAACGTTGCCCTTGGTCGCGGCCAACGCTGCGGTCAGGCGATCGAAGTGCCGCTGGTTCACTATCCGCTTCCCGCTGGGGTCGGCGGACTCGAACTTCGTCACCGCGTCCTTGATCTTGCTGACGAGTTCGTCGCGAATCTTCGCATCGGCGAGCACGTAATCCGGCGCGATGCAGATCTGGCCGGAGTTGATCAGCTTCGTCCACGCGATCCGCTTCGCCGCGACATCGATGTCCGCGTCGGCGGAGACGATCACTGGGCTCTTGCCACCAAGTTCGAGTGTGACCGGCGTCAGGTGCGAGGCCGCACCTTCGTACACCCTGCGCCCGATCTCGGTGCCGCCCGTGAACAACAGGTGGTCGAAGCCCTGGGCGATGAGCTCCTGGCTGACCGCACCATCGCCCTCGATCACCGCGATCGCGTCGGGGTCCAGGTACTTCGGCACCAGTTCGGCCATCAGGGCCGACGAGGCCGGCGCCACCTCGGACGGCTTGAGCACCACGGTGTTTCCCGCGGCGATGGCGCCGACGGCGGGCCCGAGTGTCAACGCGAACGGGAAGTTCCACGCGCCGATGATCAGCACCGTGCCGTAGGGCTCGTATTCGACCCATCCGCGCCCGGGCAGCTGCGACAGCTCCAGCAGCCGGTAGCGCCTGCGGGTCCACTTGCCGACGTTCTTCGCGGCGTCCTTGGCCTCGCCCGTGGTGGGGGCGATATCGGCCAGCCACGCCTCGAACGGCTTGCGGCCCAGGTCCTGTTCCAGCGCCGCGGCGACGGCCGGCTCGTTCTCGACCATCATCTGCTCGAGCGCACGCAGCTGCTGTTTGCGCCAGTCGATGCTGCGGGTACGGCCACTGGCGAAAGTTTGGCGGAGTCGCCGAACGGTGCCGGGGATGTCGACTTTGGGCGCTTCGACCGCGCCAGGGGCGACGGATTCAGTGGTCATGGTGGGTGTCCTTCCTGACCTGAGGAATACCCGATCCTAACCAACCGGTTGGGTCGCCAGAAGGGCGTGCCCTACAACCGCGAGCGACCGCGTTTGTACGCCGGCACGTTGCGAAAGCGTGTGCAATAAGGGTCGCTCGCGCAGAAGAACTCAGCGCTTTTCGGCGGTGACGAACGTCGCGAACGCGTCCTCGTCCGTATCCAGCAGTTCGACCAGTCTGCCCAGCCGACGCATCTCGGCCTGGGACGTAACGGCGGTCGAGCGCCAGCCGTGGGCGTCGAGCCACTCCGCGACGTCGGCGCGGTCGGGGTCGTCGTACATCAGGTCCTGAATATCGAGGGTTTCCTCCAGCCCGAACTGCGTGGCGATGCGCTCGAACCGCTCGCGCATCTCTACGCGGCGCTCGTCGGCCTGGACGCCGACGGTCTCCACGGCGATGCGACTGCCCTCGGCAGACAGCTCGGTGATCTGCTCGAAGAGCCGATCCTGCGCGTCCGACGGCAGGTACATCAACAGGCCCTCGGCCAGCCAAGCGGTGGGCACACCGGCATCAAACCCAGCGTCGCACAATGCTTTTGGCCAATCGAAGCGCAGGTCGATCGGAACCTCGTGACGACGCGCCGACGGCGTCGCCCCATTGTCGGCGAGGGTGGCCGCCTTGTACTCGAGCACCTTGGGCTGATCGATCTCGAACACCGTCGTGCCCGCGGGCCACGGCAACCGGTAGGCGCGCGAGTCGAGCCCCGAGGCCAGGATGACGATCTGCCGGATACCCGCGGCGGTCGCGTCGGCGAAGAACCTGTCGAAGAAATGCGTACGGACGGCCTGGTAGCTGCCCATGTGCTCGAAGATCGCGGCGGCCTCGGCGTCGATATCGGCCACCTTCGCCACGAACTCGTCGTCACCCATGAATTTCCATACGCCGGTCCCCGCGCCGGCGACCAGCACCTTGGCGTACGGGTCGTGGATCAGGGGGTTGTCCCTGTCGGTCTCGGCGGCGCGGGCGGCGGCGACCATGACCGCGGTGGATCCCACGCTGGTCGCGATGTCCCAGCTGTCGTCGTCAGTGCGTAACGTGCTCATTGCTGTGTTCCGTTCAGTCGGGCGTGCAGCAGCACGCTGTCCATCGCTTCCTCGACAAGGTCTTCCGTGGCCGGTCTGCCCAGGCGCGTCATCTCCTCGGCGCTGGGTACGGCGTCAACGCGCCAGCCATGCTCTACCAGCCATTCGGCCGCGTCGGCACGCGAGTCGTCGGTGTACATCAGGGTGTCCACGTCGAGGTCCAGCCCCAGGCGCTCGCGCAAGTGGGCGGTCCGTTCGCGCCGCGCTGCCCGCTTTTTGTGGATACCGGTGCGGACCGCGTCGTTGAAGTAGCCGTCGAAGTAGTGGGTGCGCACGGCGGGTAATCGCGGGCCATTTCGTGCACCCGCCGCGCATCTTCGTCGTCGCGGAGCCATTCGTCGTCAGCGCTGGCCATCTGGGCCCATGCCGGGCCGGCCGAGGCGGTGAGCAGATAGGCGTACTCGTCGCGGATGAGCGCATCGGGCCTGGCGGTCTCTGCGGCTCGTGCGGCCGCGACACCCAGCGCCGTCGCACCCACGCTTTCGGTGATGTCCCAGCTGTCGCCGTCCGTGCGGACCAGCCGCACCTCACTCAAATCAGTCATTTCGTAAGTAATGCTATCTAAAAATAGAGCAGAGCTATACAAAATGTGGGCTACCTCATCCAGCAAGAGTTATTCGTGCAGACGCCAGAGCTTGTTGGCCATCAGCAGCTCGAACTTGTGCACCACGGATGCGAGGTCCTCATGGTTTCCGACGAAGCCGGCGTAGAAGCCCATCCCCCACATCACCGCCACCAACATCTCGACCGACTGGTTGACTTCGGCGTCGGTGGTGAGCTCGCCTCGTTCGATCGCGTCGTTGACCGCCCAGGACACGAAGTCTCGGGAGGCCCTCAATGAATCGTGCTCGTCGTTGCTCAGTTCAGGATGCCGCTGCGACTCGAGCACCGACGTGACGAGAAATGCTGCCGCAGAACGGTCTTCGGAGTCCGCCTGCATGGCGACGGCAAAGAACGCCGACAGCCTGGCGACCAGACTGGTCTCGCCCTGGGCCCGCGCCATCCCCTCGCTGACTACCAACGCGTTAGTTTGCTCGACGACTTCGCGCCACAGCACACGTTTACTCGCGAAGTAATGGTTAATGGCAGGACGGGTGAGGTCGGCGCGGATCGCGATCGCCTGGAAGGTGGCGGCGTCGTAGCCGAGTTCGCTGAAGACTTCGCGAGCCGCTTGTACGATGCGTTCACGCGTTTCAGCTGCCTTCGCTGCGGGTGGGCGACCAGGTCCTCGACTCGCCGTATGTTGCGGCACGGTCAAAATTGTGCCACAGGTCACTTGCCTGTCTTGCCGGTGCCGAAACCCGGCACCATCGGCGGATCGATCCAGCAAATTCTGACGGCCCGGCTGGCCCATCGCACCGATCGCCGGTCTTGGCGATAGCCCTCGGAAGACGGGGGGCAATCGAACTAGGGTGCTGCCATGGCGAGCGTCGTGTCGCGGGAGGCATATTTCGAAACCGGCCTCGACGTCTTGTCAGATCTGGGCTACGGCGGACTGAAGCTGGCCGAGGTCTGTCACCGTCTCGGCGTCACAACCGGGTCCTTCTATCATTACTTCGCCGGCTGGCCGGCCTACACCAAGGAACTCGTCGCGCACTGGATGCAGGGTCGCACCGTGCAGGTCATCGAGGCGGTGCGCGCGGAGCCCGATCCGCGGCGACGCATCGACGCGCTGATCCATGTCGGGTTGACTCTTCCGCACGGCGCCGAGGCCGCGATCCGGGTGTGGAGTTCGGTCGACCCGCAGGTGTACACGGTGCAGGCCGCGGTGGACCAACAGCGCTTCGACATCATGTACGAGTCGGCCTTCGAGATTCTGCAGAACAAGAGGCAGGCCCAACTGTTCGCGGCGTGGGGGGTGTACCTGCTGGTCGGCTATGAACAGGCCACCCTGACACGCGACAGCGATGCGCTGGAGTGGATCGCCGGGCAGCTGCTCGACGCGCTGGACTCCGGCCGGTTCGCGTCGGTGCCGGACTGTGACTAGCGCGGCCGCCCTGTGGCGCCGCACCGCGGACCGGATTCGGCAACGCGACCCCGAGCACGATGCGTTGCGGCGCGCGTTGCGGGCGGCGATCGTTGTCCCGCTGGCCGCCGCTATCAGCTTCGCCGTCGGCGGCGGGCCACAGACACCACTGTTCACCATCTTCGGTTCAGTAGCGCTGCTGATTGTGGTGGACTTCCCAGGCAACCGGCCGGCCCGCGCCCTTGCCTACTGCGGCCTGGGGATCAACGGTGCCATCCTCATCACGCTGGGCACCTTGGTGGCGCCGCATCCGTGGTTGAGCGTCGCGCTGATGTTCGTGCTCGGCGTCGCGGTTACTTTCGCCGGGGTGCTCAGCGAGACCGTCGCCGCCGGGCAGCGGTCCACGCTGCTCACATTCGTGCTACCGGCATGCACGCCGGTCGGCCCGATACCGGAGCGGCTGCTCGGCTGGCTCATCGCGCTGGCGGTCTGCGTTCCCGCGGCGTTGTTCTTACTTCCGCCCCGCCATCACGATGAACTGCGCCAGCACGCGGCAGCGGTGTGCCAGAAGTTGGCGGACTGTCTGGAGGGCGCCGCGACGACGAAGGACGTGACACGGGCCATGAACGCGCTGTGGGAAAACTACATCGGTGCGGACTTCCGACCCGTTGGGCTGACCGCTGGCAGCCGTGCCTTGGTGCGCGTCGTTGACGACCTCGGCTGGTTGTGCGATCGAGTCAAGGACGACACTGGCCGCCTGCTCGGCGAGATGAAGGCCCCGCTCGTCCGGGTGCTTCGGGACTCGGCCGCGGTGCTGCTCACTCCTAACGTCGCCCAGCGCGCGGCCAGTGCCGACGACCTGAGCGCCGCCCTGGCCGAGTTGCGCCCGATCGCACAAGGCCGTTACCGCGAGGACATCATCGAGATCCTCGGTGAGTCCGACGACGACGCCGCGGTTGCGGTCGGCCGGAAGTTGTTGGGGCGTCGCACCTTCTCGGCGACCGTCGGTGTCACCGGCCGCCTGATCCGCAACGCGGCGGCCGCAGACGCCCGCCCGGTCTGGGCGCGCGTGCTTGGTCGTCGGCTGCCCGAAACGGGCACCGCGGATTGGATCATGCCGGAAACCGTTGCGGTCGCCGCCATCACCAAAGGCTTTCTCGCGACGCGGGCGGTGGCGCTGCGCAACAGCCTTCGCACCGGTCTCGGCCTGGCGGTCGCTGTCGCCGTCACACACCTGTTTCCCGTCCAGCACGGCTTCTGGGTGGTGCTCGGAGCGATGTCGGTCCTGCGCAGCAGCGCGCTGACGACCGGCACCCGGATGTTGCGCGCGGTGGCTGGCACGGCGATCGGATTCCTGTTGGGCGTGGTCGTCATCGACTTGGTCGGTGTGGACCGGGTCGTCATGTGGGCGCTGCTGCCGGTAGTGGCGTTCGGTTCGGCCTTCGTTCCCGAGGTAGCGTCGTTCGTCGCCGGGCAGGCGGCCTTCACCATGATGGTGCTGATCATCTTCAACCTGATCGTGCCGACCGGTTGGCAGGTGGGACTGATCCGAGTCGAGGACGTGGTGGTCGGCGCACTTGTGGGTGTCGTCGTGTCAGTGCTGCTGTGGCCGCGCGGCGCATCGGCGTCGGTGGCGACAGCCATCGCCGATGCCCGCACGGTCGGTTCGACGTTCTTGAAGGCGGCCGTGCGGCGGGTCACGCGTGGCGCTTCGGAGGAGGCGACCGACCGTGTGATCGCGCTGAGCCATGACGCGCTGGAGGCCTCGCGCACACTGGACGATGCTGTGCGGCAATATCTTTCAGAAAGCGGGGGCAAGTCCGACGTCCGCGCGCCGGTGGTCACGGCCGCCAACCGCGCGGTACGGTTGCGCGCCGCCGCGGAGTTGATCGCCGACGTCGTCCCACCGCCACTTGGCGTCTACCCCAAGACCCGGGAGCTTCTCGAGGAGCACGCAGAGGCGGTGTGCGAGCGGCTCAGCGGCGCCGACACCGACCATGCGCGGCAGCCCATCAGTGATGACGTTGTGCTTGCGCTGCGCGCCGAAGCAACCGGTGACGAATTATCGATCTCTGCGGCGCTGCCGTTGGTGACCGTCGCCGCCAACCTCGGTGAACTGGAGCTGCTCTATCCGCGGACTGTAGCGTCGGCCGGATGAGCGAGATCGTCGTGCTCGGCGCGGGTTTCGCCGGGCTTTGGGCGGCGCTCGGTGCGGCCAGACGACTCGAGGAACTCGGCGTCGCGCACGGCGACGTGCAAGTCACTGTGCTCAGCTCGCACCCCTACCACGACATTCGGGTCCGAAACTACGAGTCCGACCTGACGCAATGCCGCATTCCGCTGCCGGACGTGCTCGACCCGGCCGGAGTTGGGCAGGTAACCGCCGACGTGATGGCGGTCGACCCTAGGTCGCGCACCGTGAAAACTTCTGTCGGCACACACGCGTACGACCGTCTCGTGGTTGCGCTGGGCAGCAGGGTGGTGAAACCCGATATTCCGGGTCTGCGTGAGTTCGGGTTCGATGTCGACACCTATGACGGCGCGTTGAGACTGCAACGGCACCTGGCGGCGCTCGCCAGCCGCCCCAACACGCCGTCTGCGAGCACTGTCGTCGTGGTAGGTGCCGGACTGACGGGCATCGAGACCGCCTGCGAGCTGCCGACACGGCTCGCGGCGCTATTCCCTGACACTGCGGCGCGGGTCATACTCGTCGACCGCAACCCGCACGTCGGCTCGGACATGGGCTCGTCGGCACGGCCAGTGATCGAGGCCGCGCTGGCCACCAACGGGGTGCAGAGTCGGCTCGGGCTGAGCGTCGCCGCGGTTAGCGAGAGCGAGGTGAAACTGTCAACCGGCGAAATGCTGGCCGCGTCGACCGTGGTGTGGTGCGCGGGAATGCGGGCGAATCCGCTGACCGCAGATCTGGGCGTCGCACGTGACCACCTTGACCGCCTCCCCGTCGACGACTACCTGCGCGTCATCGGCGTGCAGAACGTGTTCGCGGCAGGTGATGTCGCGGCCGCGAGGATGGACGAGACGCACTTATCTGTGATGTCGTGCCAGCACAGCAGGCCAATGGGTCGTTTCGCGGGGTACAACGTCGTCAGTGACCTGCTTGGCGAGCCCATGCTCTCGCTCCGAATTCCTTGGTATGTAACGGTTTTGGATCTCGGGCCTGCCGGTGCTGTGTACACCGAGGGCTGGGATCGCCAGGTGGTCGCCACAGGTACGGAAGCCAAGAGCACCAAGCGCGCAATCAACACTCAGCGAATCTATCCACCACTCGACGGAAATCGAGACGAGATTCTGGCCGCCGCAGAACCGACACTGCAGTCGCGGCCGGCTCGCGGTGCGGGCTAGCCGCCCAGCGGCCGGTGCGGCACCAGCGCGTTAGGCGGGATGGTGCCGAACTTGCCGGCTTGAAAGTCCTCCATCGCCTGGATCAGTTCGGACCTGGAGTTCATCACGAACGGGCCGTACTGGAAGACCGGCTCGCGGATCTGCTTGCCCCCGAGAATCAAGATCTCCAATGCGGGCCGACGGGACTCTTGCGTGGGCTCGGCGGCCACAGTGATCCGGTCGCCTGGGCCAAGCACCGCCAGTTGTCCCTGCTGGATCGGATGCCCGACCGGGCCGACCGCTCCACGGCCTGACAACACGTAGACCAACGCGTTGAAGTCGCGATTCCACGGCAGATTCAACCGCGCGCCAGGCTCAACGGTCGCATGCGCCAGAGTGATTGGAGTGTGCGTCGCTCCCGGACCCTGATGACCGGCGACGTCACCGGCGATGGTGCGGACCAGCGCGCCACCGTCGTCCGAAGACAGTAGTTTCACCTGGTTGGCCTCGATGGCCTGGTACTTCGGCGCTGCGAATTTGTCCTTTCGCGGGAGATTGACCCACAGCTGGATGCCGTGGAACACGCCGCCGCTCTCCACCAGTTCGGCGGGCGGGGTTTCGATGTGCAGAATGCCCGACCCGGCGGTCATCCACTGTGTGGCGCCGTCGGTGATCAGTCCGCCGCCGCCGTGCGAATCCTGATGCGCAAAGCGGCCGTCGATCATGTACGTGACGGTCTCGAAGCCCCTGTGTGGATGCCAGTCGGTGCCCCTCGGTTCACCCGGCTGGTACTCCACCTCACCCATCTGGTCCATGTGGACGAACGGGTCAAGGTCGGCGGCGCTCACTCCAGCGAACGCGCGCACGACGGGGAAGCCCTCGCCCTCGTAGCCGTGCGGGCCGGTGGTGATGGACCGGACCGGGCGCTCGGTGTCGGTCGGCGCCGGTGCGGCGATCCGTGGAAGTGTCAGCGTGTCAGCGGTGATAGCAGGCATACGTTTATTAACCGGACCGCAGTCCGATTAATTCCCCAGCGCCCCCATCGCGGCGGTGCGTGCTTCCGTTGCGGTCGCGGTGCCAAGCACCGCGTCGGCCGCGTCCCGGCACTGCTCCAGGGTGACCTGGGCAAGCTTCGCGCCGACGCCCTGGATCGCGGCCGCCGCGGCCGACAGCGATGTCACGCCAAGACCGGTCAGCACGCACGCCAGCAACGGATCGGCGGCTGCCTCGCCGCACACGCCGACCGGCTTGCCTGCCGCCGCGCCGGCCCGCACTGCCATCGCCACCAACGTCAGCACGGCCGGTTGCCACGGGTCGGTCAGCGTGGCGAGATCGGCGGACATGCGGTCGGCGGCCATCGTGTACTGGGCCAGATCGTTGGTTCCGATTGACAGGAAGTCGACGTGTTCGAGGATCCGGTCGGCCAGTAGTGCGGCCGCGGGCACCTCGATCATCACACCCGCTGACAAACCATGCGAACGTGCCCGTGCGGCAAAGCTTTCGGCTTCTTGCGCGGTGGCGATCATCGGCGCCATCACCCACGGTGGGTTACCGGTGCGCTGCGCGGCGGCGGCGATGGCCTGCAGCTGCCGGTCCAGCAGCCCCGGGTTGCCTTCGGCGATGCGGATGCCGCGCACGCCGAGTGCGGGATTGGCCTCATCCGGATGGCCGACAAACTTCAGTGGCTTGTCGGACCCGGCGTCCAGCGTCCGGATCACCACCTTGCGGCCCGAAAACGCCTCAAGCACTTCGGCGTAGATGTCGGCCTGCTCCTCGACGCTCGGCTCCGTGTCGCGGTTGAGGAAGCACAGTTCGGTGCGGAACAGCCCGACGCCCTCGGCGGGTGTCTCGCTGGCGGCACGAGCGGCGGCACCGTCCTGGACGTTGGCCAGGATCGACACCACGTGCCCGTCGGCGGTGGCGCCAGGACCGGACCAATGCGCTGCCCGTTCGGCCAGGCGCTGCGCCGCAGCGACGGCTTCGGCTGCAGCGGCGTGATCCGGGGACACGGTGACGGTGCCCAGGGTGCCGTCAACGAGCACCATCGTTCCTGCCGCAACGGCATCGAGCCCCTCGACGGCGACGACACACGGGATGCCAAGCTGCCTGGCGATGATCGCGGTATGGCTCGTCGGCCCGCCCAACGTGGTGGCAAGGGCGACAACGAGGTTGGGGTCCAGACCCGCAGTGTCGGCGGGCGCGAGATCCTCTGCGCACAGGATCGACGGAATGTCGGGCAGCGGGACGCCGGGCTCGGGCAGGCCGCTGAGTTCGGCGACGACACGGTCGCGGATGTCCCGGAGATCGGTGACGCGTTCGGCCATCAGGCCGCCGAGTTGGGTGAACATGTCGACGAACTGTTCGACCGCTGCAACCACCGCTGTCACAGCCGGTGTGCCGTCCTTGATGCGCTTCTCCGCGGCGCCCAACCAGGCACGGTCCTGCGCCAGCGCGGCGGTGGCGGCGAGAACCTCCGACGCCGCGCCGGTCGCGTGCGCCGCGCGACCCCGCAACCGGGTGGCCACCGCGGTGGCGGCCGCCCCGAACCGGGCGGCCTCGGCGGGACGTTCGGAGTCGTCGATCACGGCCTCGGATGCGCCCACGTCGACCTCGGGCAGCCGCCCGGGCCGGATTACCGGCGCGTACTGGACACCGGGGACCACCGGGACGCCGCGCAGCAAGATGCCAGCGGGATAGCCGACGGAGGCGCCGTCCTGCGGACGTGACGTGGGCGGCGATGAAGCGGTCATGTGAAGTAGATTACAAGAATTTCTTGACAAGTCAACACGAACAGTAGTAAAACCAACTAGAACCACATAGATATGGGTCGATACCCACATAAACGGAGCCTTATGTATGCCGAAGAGCGTCAGCAAGCGATCGCCTCGCTGGTGATCTCGCAGGGCCGTGCCTCGGTGGCCGAACTGGCGCAGGCCTACGACGTCACCACCGAGACGGTGCGCCGCGACCTCGCCGTTCTGGACAAGGCGGGCGTCCTGCGGCGGGTGCACGGCGGCGCCGTGCCCGCCCGTGCGCTGCACCTCGTCGAGCCCGGTGTCGGTGAGCGGGAGACCACACGCGCCGAACACAAGGACGCCATCGCCGCGGCCGCCACCGACTTCTTTCCACTCGGCGGGGCCACCGTCCTGCTGGACGCCGGAACCACCACCGCGCGCATCGCGGCCCAGTTGCCTGCCGACCGGGAACTGGTCGTGGTGACCAACTCCGTCCCGATCGCCGCCCGGCTGGCGGCCATGCCATCGGTCTCCCTGCAACTGCTCGGCGGCCGTGTCCGCGGCCTGACCCAGGCGGCGGTCGGCGAGCAGACACTGCGCGTGCTCGACACACTGCGGGTGGACATCGCGTTCATCGGCACCAACGCGATCAGCGTGCGCCACGGCCTTTCCACACCGGACAGCGACGAGGCGGCCGTCAAGCGGGCTATGGTTCGGGCCGCCAATTATGTAGTGGTAGCGGCTGATTCGTCCAAGATCGGCCGCGAGTACTTCGTCAGCTTCGCGCCGATCTCCAGCATCGACACCCTGATCACCGACTCTGAGATCAGCGCCGCCGAGCGCGAGCGGTTGACTGAGAGCGGCGTCGAGGTGGTGGTCGCATGATCGTCACCGTCACCCCCAACCCGAGCATCGACCGCACGGTTACACTCACCGGATCGCTCACCCGCGGTGCAGTGCACCGGGTTTCGTCGGTGACCACCGAGCCCGGCGGCAAAGGCGTCAACGTCGCACGCGCGTTGACGCTGGCCGGACTGGACGCCGTGGCGATGCTGCCCGCCCCCGCCACCGATCCGCTGATGGCCGCCCTGTCAGCCAGCGCCGTATCGTTCAGGTGCGTGCCGACCGCCGGGCCGGTGCGCACCAACCTCGCCATCACCGAACACGACGGCACCACAACGAAACTCAACGAACCGGGTGCCGCCCTCGACGCCGCCGCCCTCGACGCGCTGACCCGTTCCGTGACCGCGAGCGCCGAGTCCGCCGCGTGGGTAGTGCTGTCCGGTTCGCTGCCACCCGGCGTGCCCGACCACTGGTACGCCGACGTGGTCGAGCTGCTCGCCCCGTATCCGTGCCGGGTCGCGATCGACACCTCCGAAGGTCCCCTCGCGGCGCTCGTCGCATCGTTCGACCGGGCCGCCCCCGACCTGATCAAGCCCAATGCGGAGGAGCTCGCCGGTGTGCTCGGCCACTCGCCGCAGGCGCTGGAAGCCGCAGTCGCCCAAGGTGATCCAGGGCCCGTCGTGTCGGCCGCCCGTCAGCTGGTTGATCGCGGAGTGCGCGCGGTGCTCGCCACCCTCGGCGCCGCCGGAGCCGTGCTTGTCGACGAGACCGGTAGCTGGCTCGCCACCCCGCCACCCATCGTCACGCGCAGCACCGTCGGCGCAGGCGACGCCTCACTCGCCGGCTACCTCCGCGCCGATGTGGGCGGCGCCGTTCCTCCGGAGCGGCTCCAGATGGCCGTCGCGTACGGCAGCGCCGCCGCCGCGCTACCCGGATCCGCGCTCCCCACACCGGCGCAGATCGACCTTCACGCCGTCCGGGTGACACCGATCGCCCCGATCTCACCCACCACCAACACGAAAGTATCGCCATGACAAGCACTGCCTCCCAGCCGATCATCAACACCGATCTGGTCCTACTCGACGTCGATGCCGGTGGAGACAAGCAGACGGTCATCAGCCGTCTTGTCAACCGGCTCGCCGACGCCGGCCGCACTCACGACAGCGACGGGCTGATCACCGCCGCGATGGCGCGGGAAGAACAATCGGCCACCGGGCTGCCCGGCGGCATCGCAATCCCGCACTGCCGCTCGCCATATGTCGATACGGCCTCGATCGGGTTCGCCCGGCTGAATCCGGCGGTCGACTTCGGCGCGCCGGACGGACCCGCCGATCTGGCCTTCCTGATCGCGGCCCCGGAAGCGGGCGGCGCTGAGCACATGAAACTGCTGTCCAGCCTCGCCCGAGCCCTGGTGCGCAAGGACTTCGTCGAGTCGCTGCGCAATGCGACGACACCAGCCGAAGTCGTCGAGCTGGTCGATGGCGTCGTCAACGCGACGGCCGAAAAGCCCAAGCCCGCAGCTGAACCGGCGAAGGCAGCGCCAAAGACGTTGGTCGCCGTCACCGCATGCCCGACCGGCATCGCGCACACCTACATGGCCGCCGACTCGTTGGTCGCCGCCGCCAAGAAGGCCGGGGCCACACTGCATGTAGAGACGCAGGGCTCGTCGGGTAGCACACCGCTGTCGCCGGCGACCATCGCCGAAGCCGGCGCAGTCATCTTCGCCACCGACGTCGGCGTCAAGGACAAACACCGGTTCGCAGGCAAGCCCGTCGTCGCATCCGGCGTCAAACGCGCCATCAACGAACCAGACAAGATGGTTGCCGAAGCACTCGCCGCCGCAGCCGATCCCGCCGCCGCGCGCGTGCAGGGTGATGCGCGAGCGCCTGCCGCCGCGGCGGCACCGGCCGGCGGTGTCGGCTGGGGCACCCGCCTGCGGCAGATCCTGCTGACCGGCGTGAGTTACATGATCCCGTTCGTCGCCGCCGGCGGCCTGCTCATCGCGCTCGGGTTTCTGTTCGGCGGCTACGAAATCGCCAATACCCCTGACGGGGCGAAGCCGCTGGCCTTCGGAATGAACTCGCTGGGCAGCCACATCGCCACCGCAAACACCTTGACCAACCTGCCCTCAGGCGGCCTGATGCAGTACCTCGGAGCGGTCCTGTTCACGCTCGGCGGGCTGGCATTCATGTTCTTGGTACCCGCGCTCGCCGGCTACATCTCCTTCGCGATCGCCGACCGGCCGGGCATCGCCCCCGGCTTCACCGCGGGCGCGGTCGCCGTGTTCGTCGGCGGCGGCTTCATCGGCGGCATCGTCGGTGGCCTGATCGCCGGGTTCACCGCGCTGTGGATCAGCCGTATCGACGCACCCCGGTGGCTCAGAGGCTTGATGCCCGTCGTGATCATCCCGCTGTTCGCATCGCTGGTCGTCGGCCTGTTGATGTTCCTGCTACTCGGCCGACCACTGGCCGCAATCACGTCGGGCCTCACCAAATGGCTCGGCGGAATGACTGGCAGCTCGGTCATCATCCTCGGCGTCATCCTTGGCCTGATGATGTGCTTCGACCTCGGCGGCCCGGTGAACAAGGCGGCCTACGCGTTCGCCACTGCCGGACTCAACGTCGCCGATCCCGCGTCGCTTCGCATCATGGCCGCGGTGATGGCCGCAGGCATGGTGCCCCCGTTGGCGATGGCGCTGGCTTCCGCCGTCCGGCCCGGTCTGTTCACCGAGCCGGAGCGGGAAAACGGCCGGGCCGCATGGCTTCTGGGCGCGTCGTTCATCTCCGAGGGCGCCATCCCGTTCGCCGCGGCCGACCCACTACGGGTCATCCCGTCGATGATGTTCGGCGGCGCCGTCACCGGCGCGCTGATCATGGCCTTCGACGTCACGCTGAAGGCCCCGCACGGCGGCATCTTCGTGTTCTTCGCCATCGGCCACCTGCTGTGGTTCCTGGTCGCGCTCGCGGTCGGGACGGTGGTCGGCACGCTGGCCGTCATCGCCGCCAAAGAGTTCATCAAGCCTAGCGTCGAGGCCGAGGACGCCCCGGCTCTGGCAGCCGCCTAGACTTCCACGCCTTTTGCGCCCAAACCAACGTTTCGGCGCAAAAGGTCGAGTAGTCGACGCCATTACGTCGATTTCGACAAAATCAAAGAGAAAAGGAGCCCCGCCCATGCCCACCAAGACCGTCATCGTCGGCTCGGCCATCGGACTGCACGCCCGGCCTGCGGCCATCATCGCCGAAGCCGTCGTCAACGCCGGCGTACCCGTCACACTCTCGATGGACGACGGTGAGCCGGTCGACGCCGGCTCGGCGCTGATGATCATGACGCTGGGCGCGGGCAACGGCGCAGAGGTGACCGTTGCCTCCGACGATGAGGAAGCGCTCAAGACCGTCGCCGAGTTGGTCCAGCAAGACCTCGACGCCTAGCTGCCGGGAGCACCACCGCGACCTCCGTGAGAGCAGTTAGCGGATTCGACCCCTCTGGCATCCCCTTAAGATTGGCTGCGTGCATTGGGCCGATCGGCTTGACGTCAGAATTTATATCGCCGCAGGGCCGGTACATTGTTTGCTGTTAACTCGCCAGCACACTGCGGGCGGGCCCGATGTCGAGAGGGGTGAACGCGCGTGCGCCGCATCGGTGTGCTGCTGGCAGCGCTGATTCTCGCGTTGTTGAGCGCTCCCCCTGCAGTAGCGATCGAACCCCCGACCGTCGACCCGGCCGTTGTACCACCGGACGAGACGGGCCCGGACCAGCCGACCGAGCAGCGCCGTGTCTGCTCTGCGCCCACGACGTTTCCGAATGCCAACTTCGCCGATAAACCGTGGGCGAACGACTACCTGCGGATCAGCGACGCGCAGAAGTTCGCAACCGGGGCCGGGGTAACTGTCGCGGTCATCGACACCGGGGTGAACGGCTCACTGCGAGTGCCCGCCGAGGCGGGCGGCGACTTCGTCGACAAGGCAGGCAACGGGATGTCCGATTGCGATTCGCATGGAACGTTGACGGCTTCGATGATCGCCGGCCGGCCCGCACCCACCGACGGGTTCATCGGTGTCGCGCCCGACGCGCGCATCCTGTCGCTGCGTCAAACGTCGGAGGCGTTTCAGCCGGTCGGCTCCCGCACCGATCCGAACGACCCGAACACCACCCAAACCGCGGGCTCTCTGCGCAGCCTGGCCCGTGCCGTGGTGCATGCGGCCAACATCGGCGCGCAGGTGATCAACATCAGTGAGGCCGCCTGCTACAAGGTGACCAGGCCGATCAACGAATCCGGCCTTGGCGCGGCGATCAACTATGCCGTCAACGTCAAGGGCGCGGTCGTCATCGTCGCGGCAGGCAACACCGGCCAGGACTGCACTCAGAACCCGCCCCCGGATCCGGGAATTCCGGCTGATCCCCGCGGCTGGAACCAGGTGCAGACGATCGTCAGCCCGGCGTGGTACTCGCCGCTGGTGCTGACCGTCGGCGGGATCGCCCAGAACGGGCAGCCCAGCAACTTCTCGATGAACGGACCGTGGGTCGGCGCCGCCGCTCCGGCGGAGAACATCATCGCTCTCGGTTACGACGGCGCACCGGTCAACGCGCTCCAAGGCCAGGACGGACCCATTCCGATCACCGGCACCTCATTCGCGGCCGCCTACGTCTCCGGGCTCGCGGCGCTGCTCAAGCAGCGATTCCCCGACCTGACGGCGGCGCAGATCATCAACCGCATCACCGCCACCGCCCGCCATCCGGGCGGCGGTGCCGACAACGAGGTCGGCGCCGGAGTCATCGACCCCGTGGCGGCGCTGACGTGGGACGTCCCGGCAGGCCCCGCAACGGTGCCCTACAAGGTCAAGCAGCTTCCGCCGCCGGTGTACGCGCCGCCGCCGGACCGCGGCCCGATCACCGCGGTTGTCGTGACCGCCGCAGGCCTGGCGTTGGCCCTCGGACTCGGCGCGCTGGCACGACGCGCATTGAGGCGCCGATGAAGACGGTCTTCGGCCTGTTCGGGCTGCGCTTCACCACCGGTCACTTGATATGTGCGGCGGCTTTGCTTCCCGCCTGCATCGCGGTGTTCATGCCACTTGATCTGTTGTGGGCAGGCATCACGCTGGCCACTGTCGTCGCGTTTGCCGCGGTGGTGACGATCCGGGGCCGAAGGCTGACCGGCTGGGTGGCTGCCGTGTTCTCCTGGCGCCGGCGCCACCGCAACGTCCCCGACCTGCCGTCCGAACCCGCCGTCGGTGCGACGGTGCTGCCGGGCGATCACGTCGCGGTTCGCTGGCAGGACGACTACCTGGTGTCGGCCATCGAACTGGTGCCCCGTCCGTTCACCCCGACGGTGATCGTCAACGGCCAGGCCTACACCGACGACGTCGTGGACACCCGGGTGGTCGAGCAACTGGTGACGGCGCACTGCCCGGACCTGGAGGCCGACGTCGTCTCCGCCGGCTATCGAGTGGGCAAGACCGCGCCCGCGAGTCTCGTCGCGCTCTACGAGCAGGTGGTCGGGCCGTACCCCGCGCCTGCCAACCGGCGCACCTGGATCGTGCTGCGGGCGGACCCGGAACACACCCGCACGTCGTCGCAGCGTCGCGAGTCCGGCGTGGCGGGCCTGGCCCGCTACCTGGTGGCGTCGGCAACCCGCATCGCAGATCAGTTGGCCAGCAGCGGGATTGATGCCCGCCCCAGTCGCAGCTTTGACGACTTCGACCGAGCGACCGAGATCAGCTTCGAACGTGAGACCTGGTCGGCGATCAAGGGACGCAGCACCTTCACCGCCGCGTACAGTGCAGCGGGCGGGCCCGACGTGTGGTGGTCTGCGCGGGCGGACCACACAATCACGCGGGTTCGGATCCGCCCGGGTGTGGCGCCGACGACCACCGTGCTGTTGACGACGCTGGCCAATCCGACCACGCCGCGGGGGTTTTCGTGTCTGTTCGGCGGGCAGCGTGCTGCATTGCAGGGCATCAGCCCGGTGACCGACCGCCACTACGAGTTGCCGATTGGGTCGGCAGGCGTGCTGGTCGGCGAAACGGCCGACCGCTACCCGGTGTACATGCCGTTCGACGACGTCGACGTGAGCATCAACCTCGGCGACGCGCGGCTGTTCACCCAGTTCGTCGTGCGATCGGCCGCGGCGGGCGCGGTGGCGACGTTGGCGCCGCAGTTCAGTGAGTTTGCTGGTTTCATCGATGGCGGCATCGGGCAGGTGGCGAAGGTGTCCTGGCCGAACGCCACGACATACCTCGGTCCGCATCCAGGTATCGGCCGGGTAGTGCTGCGGCACAACTTCATTGCTACGCCGCGCCATCGACAGCTGCCGATCAGATTGATCAACCCGCGTGAGGAAAGCCGCTTCCAGATGGCGCTGGAACAATGAGAAGTAGTTTGCTAGACAGGATGTTGCGGTGGCGTCCTGAGAGGAAGTATGCCGATGGGCGATGAGGTAAGGGTCGAGCCCGGACAGCTGAGAGGGAAGGCGGACGACGTCGACACCGAGGTCAGCGACGCCTCGCCTACACCCACTGCGCCGTGCGCGTTCACTTTCGTCCAGTCCGCGACGGCTCAGGTCCGAGCAGGTGCCGACACCCTGAAAAGCTTTGTGGCGACGGGAAACGTCGAGGCTAGCCGGTTGGCCACCGTGCTGCGAATCGCGGCCGACGTCTACGACCAGGTCGACGAGCGCACCCGGTATGCGCTGGACCATGAGCCCCCGCTGCCTGTGCCCAGCGATTCCGTTCCGGTCAACCCGACGTTGCCGCCCTCCCTGCCGGCCGTCGAGGCGCCGCCGTTGATGGAGGCAATGCCCGGCGGCTACACGGGCGGCTACCTGGACCCCAAGGCGGCGGCACAGATTATTCACTCGGGCAATTCCGGGCCGATGCGCACATACGCCAGTGACGCAAAGAGTTTCGCGAGCAGTCTGCGCGCCGCCTCCGATCGGTATTCACTCGGCGGCGTGACGTGGGACGGGTCGGCGGCCGAGGCGGCAGGCGATGCCTTGCGTCAGCATCAAGAGTGGTTGAACAAGATCGCCGAACAGTACGACTATCTCGCGGCGCAGGCCGCGGACATGGCCGGCGCACAAGATAAGTGGGCCGCCGAGCACCCGACTGTCGAGCAGATCGAACAAGCCGAGACAGCGGTGCAGACGGCGGCCCAAAACAAGGACGGCCCCGCGCTGGCGGCCGCATGGAAGGCCTACCAGGCGTTGGTCCACAAGTCCGAAGGCGTGCTCGTCTCCTACAGCGCCGATGTGACGGGGAAAGGATTGCTGGGAGTCCCGAAGCCACCACCGGGCGCGGCGCCGTTCGGGCCGGTCACCGGCAACGGCGATCCGCGCAAGCCCGGACAGCCGCAACAGCCAGATCCCATGAGAGACGGCGCATCCCAACAGCCCAGTACAGGTGACGGCAGCGCTTCCCAACAGCCCACCGGGGCTCCGTCGCCAACAGCCCGGCCGATGTCGGCCCAGCAGCCGGCGGCGGGGGGCGCGCCAGCAGGCGGCGGTGCACCCTCGGGGGGCGGCGCCCCATCCGTCGGCGGAGCGCCTTCGGGCGGCATGCCCGGTGGATTGCCGGGTGGCGGCCCGTCGACGGGTACCCCCAAGCTTCCGACGGATCCGAGCCTCAAGCCCGCCGCACTCGGCGGCGGTGGAGCAGGCGCGGGAGGTGGCGGCGCAGGCGGTGGCGGCGGCGCACCTTCGATGCCGTTGTCGCCCGCAGTGGGCGCCGAAACAGTAGCGCCGACAGCCCCTGCCCACGCCGTCTCGGGTGCGCCCGCGGCAGCATCGACCGGAGCCGCCGCCGGCGGTGCGATGGGCGGCGGCATGGCGCCGATGGGTCATGGCGCCGGGCACCACCAGGGCAAGGAGAAGCGGCGCGACCCGAATCTGTCGCCCGACGAAGACCTCTACGCCGAGGACCGCCCGTGGACCGAAGCGGTCATCGGCAATCGCCGGCGCAGGGATGTGCAGGACAAGGAATCCAAGTGACCGACGAGATGCATCCGCAAGTCGCTGCGGTCCTGAAGCAGGCGCAGCGCTTGCAGTCGATCGTGGATGAACAGCTGCACAAGATGAACAGCGAAACATTCACCGCCACGGACCAATCCGAGACAGTTGAGGTGACTCTCAACGGGCATCACTACTTGACCGCGGCGTTCATCTCCGACGGCCTGCTGCGCTTGGGCGCGCGCACTGTGGAGCAGCGAATCAACGAAGCCCTGCAGAACGCGACGACGGCCGCGACACAGTCCATCGAGGCCGACAGGGAACGGATCAACGCGGCCGTCGCGGAAGTCACCGCCGGCTTGCAAAGCCCCGATCCGATGTGACGGCTACCATCTCGATCGGGCGCTGACTCGTGGTTCGCGCCGGACGTTGCATTCCTCGCTGATTGCGGCACGCAGCTGCGCGGAAGTCGGGAGTCGTACCGTCGGCATCGGTTACGGTCGTGCCGTAGCGGAAGCGTCGTACGCTCCCTGCGGCGATCTAAGCAATCGTGACCTGCTGGGCCGTGATTCGCCCGGTGCGGACGAGAATTCTGGCCACGAGCACACCGAAGATGAATTTACCGACGTACGCAAAGAACGCGACACCACTGTCACCGGTGTTCGAGGGGTGGATCAGCGCGTAGTTGCTCTCGAAGAATGGCACAGGAACCAGCCGCCCAGGAAGAACACGCCGGGATGTTGCTCGGAAAACCAGAACAGGAGCAGGAGCCACTCATGAACAACGTTCTGCGCGGCTTCAAGACGCTGCGCGTCACCGTCAGCTGAGTTGGTCGTCGCGACACCGTGTCACTGCCCCACTCCCAAAATCCCCAACTCGATCGAAAAGGAGTACGCGCGATGAGCACCGCCGCCATCGAAACACTCGGCCAGACCGGTCCCGCAACCCCGGATCACCCGCTGACGCCGCTCACCGCCGACGAGATCCGCGCTGTGCGCCGAATCGTCGACGCGCACAGCCTGCTCGGCGACGCCGACAGGTTCGTCTACGTTGCGCTCGACGAGCCGCACAAGGCCACCGTGCTGTCGTTCCGTGCAGGCGATCCGATCAATCGGCATGCGCGGGTCATGTTGCTGGACAGAGCAACTGGGCTCGGGAACGACCTCGTAGTGTCGATCACCGAGAACCGTGTCGTGCATCAGGTGTCGATCGACGCCGCGACCGAAGGCCACGTGCCGATCCTCGACGAGGAGTTCGAGGACATCGAATCATTCCTGCTCGACAGCCCGGAATGGCTGGATGCGATAGGCAAACGCGGAATCGATCCCGGCAATGTGCGCGGAGTTCCGCTGTCGGCCGGCGTATTCGGGCACAACGACGAGGTGGGCCGCCGCATCGTCCGAGTGCTCGCCTTCCATCAACAGGACCAGGCCGACCTGTCGTGGGCCCATCCAATCGACGCGTCGTCGCCTACGTCGACCTCACTCAGCGACGGGTGGTCAAGGTAATCGACGACATCGTCCCGCCGATCCCGGCCGAACGTGGGCAGTGGGACGCCGCGCCGCACGCCGTCCGTGCCCGCACCGACCTCAAGTCGATCCAGATCACCCAACCCGAAGGACCGAGCTTTCGGATCGAAGGAAATCAAATCACTTGGGCTGATTGGACATTCAGGTTTGGATTCGACATCCGCGAAGGACTCGCGCTGCACCAGTTGTGTATTCGCGACGGCGACGTCGACCGACCGGTGATCTATCGGGCGTCGATCGCCGAAATGGTCGTCCCCTACGCCGACCCGTCGCCCATCCGCTACTGGCAGAACTACTTCGACCAGGGCGAGTATCTCTGTGGCCGCTACAGCACCCAGGCGGCGCGGGATTTGCCGGTGTTCATCGCGGAGGATCGCAGCATCGACGGCGAGGACGTCGTCGTATGGCACACCTTCGGGCTCACGCACTTCCCGCGGCCCGAAGACTGGCCGGTGATGCCCGTCGAACACACAGGTTTCAAGTTGAAGCCAGTCGGCTTCTTCGACCGCAACCCGGCGTTGAACGTTCCAGCTAGCGCGCACCGCTGAAGTGTGAATCTCCCAGCGCGTGGCACTCGCGCCGACCCGCTACGACCTTTTTCTAACATGAGTATTGATCGCGCGGCCCGACCGCCGGGAAGCCTTGAGGTCGATCGGGCCGTCTGTTTCGTCGTCAGTGGCTCGCGACACGTTTGGCGCTGACGTAGGTAAATGAGCCGAAATCCGCGAGCTCCTCTTCGGATCCGGCCAACTGTTGACCGTGAGCCGCGAAGAGATTTGCCATGGTGGTTTCGGTGGTGGTCCAGCCCCGGTTGTTGAGATAGTCCGCGACATCCTGGCGATCGTCGAAGTACCAGAGGTCGGTCATCTCTACATCAAAGCCGTGCTTGCGCCAGTTCTCGACGGCGTTGTGGAGGCGGTCTTGGACCGCGGCGGCATCGTCTCGACCCGACATGTTTTCGCAAACCAGCCAACTGCCTGGCGCGCTGAGTGCGGTGACGTTGTCGAGCAGCCGATCCTGGGCATCGCTGGGCAGGAAGGCAAGCAGGCCCTCGGCGCTCCACGCGGTGGGCAGCATCGGGTCGAAACCGGCCGCCCCCAGGGCCGCCGGCCAGTCGTGCCGCAGATCGATGGCAACGGTCTGCCTCACCGCGGTGGGTGTGGCGCCCATTTCCGACAATGTTCTTGTCTTGAAATCGATCACCTCGGGCTGGTCGATTTCGTACACCGTTGTGCCCGATGGCCATCCCAGCCGGTAGGCGCGTGCATCGAGCCCCGAGGCCAAGATGACCGCCTGACGCACCCCCGCGCGTGCCGCATCGAGGAAGAAGTCATCGATGAGGCGGGTGCGGACCCCCATCATCGCCGTCATTCGAGCCATCCCGAACTCGGCTCTTCCGTCAACTTCGGCGGGATCCAGCTCACCCGTGGCGAGCCGGGTGAAGAATTCCACTCCCACCGCGCGCACCAATGGCTCGGCGAAAGGATCATCGATCAGCGCGTTGGGTGCTCGACTGGCCAGCGCTCGACCCACTGCCACACCGGTCGCAGTGGCCCCCACGCTTGTCGCCAGATCCCAGGTGTCGTCTTCGGCGCGTGCCATACCGGTTTCCTCCTCAATGAAATGGGCGTGAACAAACACGCCTCTACCAACCGGTCCGCGAATGTACGCTCAGAATCTGGTCGAAGCCTGAGTCAAGTTGCCGTCATCGGCGCTACGGTCGAGGCGACGGTCGGGCTGAGAACGCATCGGTCGCATGGAGGGTGAGTACCATGTCGCAAGGCGCGCAGGAGATTGCCCATACGTCCAGTCCGCACCTGTCCCGACAGCTTGGGCTGTGGGCGATCGTCGGCTTGGGTCTCGGATACATGACCCCCATGACCGTCTTCGACACGTTCGGCATCGTCTCGGGTGAGACCAACGCGGTGGTGCCCCTCGCCTACCTCTTCGCGCTGGTCGCGATGGTGTTCACCGCGATCAGCTACGGCCGGATGACGCGTGTCTACCCCTCGGCGGGATCGGCGTATACCTACGCGTCCGAGGCGATCCATCCGAACGTCGGATTCCTCGTCGGGTGGTCGTCGCTGCTCGACTATCTGCTGCTTCCGATGGTGAACGCGGTCATCGGCCGCATCTACTTCGAGGGGTTCTTCCCGGACGCCCCGTCGTGGGTGTTCGTCGTGGTGTACGTCGCGGCGATCACCGCACTCAATTACTTGAGCATGAAGGGAACGTCTCGGATTAACGGGTTCCTCGTGGTGTTCCAGGTTGTGATGATCGCCGCGTTCGTCGTCCAGGCGTGGCTCGCGCTGCGCGATGGCATGGGCGAGGGCACGATCTTCACGCTAAAGCCGCTGTACCACGAGGGCGTCGAAATGTCGGCCGTCGTGGCGGGCGCTACCGTGGTGTGCTTCTCGTTCATCGGGTTCGACGCGATCACGATGTACGCCGAGGAGGCCAAGGAGCCGGGTACCGTCCCGAAGGCGATCGTCCTCGCATTGCTCATCGGTGGCGCGATCTTCTTCGTTGCGGCGTGGTTCAGCCAATCGGTGTTCCCGACCCTCGAGGGCTTCGAGGTCACCGACGACACGCTTCCCGAGATGGCGCTGAAGGTGGGCGGTCAGTTGTTCAAGATCCTGTTCACCTCGGCCGCCTTCGCCGCCATTGTCGCATCGAGCCTCTCGTCGCATGCCAGCGTGTCCCGCATGATCTACGTCATGGGCCGCAACGGCAAGGGCCGCATTCCCCGGTTCCTGTCGTACATCCACCCGAGGTTCCTGACCCCGACACATGCCGTCCTCATCGTCGGCATCGTGTCCCTGCTGGCCGTCAAGTTCACGCTCGAGTTCATCTCGTCGATGATCAACTTCGGCGCCCTCATCGCGTTCACCGTCGTGAACCTGACCGTCATCGTCTTCTACGCGTTCCGCCTGAAGCAGCGGCGCACGGCCAAGGAGATCTTCAGAAACATCGTGCTGCCGTTCATCGGAATGTGCCTCACGGCCGTGCTCTGGTTGAACCTTCATTTCGATGCCCTCCTGTACGGCGCTATCTGGCTCGCGATCGGAATCATCCTGCTCTTCTACATGACCCGCGGTCTCCGCGAGCCGCTCACGATGAAAATCGAGGAGGAGACCCTCGCCGAGGAGGGCACGCCCGTGCCCCACGTCAAGCACGGTGCATATTGACCGCTTAGGCGACTCGTCGTGGCCGTGCATCGCCCACAAATGTCTGCATACACACACCCCACGGCAATCTCGTGTCAGTCCGACACAGGCGTCACCTGATCAACGCCACGTCCTGAACGGTTAGGCAGCGTTGAACTGCAGCACCACGGCGGGATCGGTCAGATCAACCTCGCACAGTTGCTCGATCCGGCGCAGGGCGTTGCGTGACGGTGTTGGGATGGATGTGCAGTCTGCCGGCCACAGTGTTCCGGTCCTGTTTGCAGGCGAAGTACTTACGAAGCGTGGCAACGAGGTCGGTCTGATGCGCGTGGTCGTAATCGATCAGGGGATCCAGTGTGCGCCCGGCGAAGGCGACCAACTGCGAAGAATCTCCGAGCTGGAGCAACAGGCCCACCACACCTAAATTCTCAAGCCGCACAACGGTATTCATGCGTCCGGCGCGGATGGCAATATCGAGAGCACCTTTGGCGGTGCGATACGCCTCACGATAGGACTCGGCACCGCACGCTGACACCGCTACCGTCGCGTCGACAGTTCCGGACACCCCGCTCATCGCACGTTGAACCATCGACGCTGCAGCGACACCTGACGTGTCGGGTTCTGCGGTCTCGCTGTCGGGCCGACTGGCCTCAACCAGGGATCAGCAAGCGACTTTCGCGCACGTTCGTCCGCTCAACTGGCTTCACCACTCATCGCGGACATGGCGCTGTGTTTACCGCATTCCGTTGGTGCGCCATGCGGTCGCGGCAACGCGTGAAGACGCTCGGTCCCTGTCCGGGAAGCCAATGGGCGTCAGGCAGGCTGTTCCTCACGATGACCGCCTCCGCGCCCCTGCTCGAGGATCCGAGCGACCTGCCCGCCCTGCGCGCAAAGGGCGCCGACCCCGACGAGCTGTTCGCCTCCTTCGCCGCATGGGCGCAGGCGAACGGGACCGTGCTGTACCCGGCGCAGGAGGAGGCCCTGATCGAGTTGGTCAGCGGCGCAAACGTGGTCCTGGCCACGCCGACCGGCTCGGGCAAGTCGCTGGTGGCCACCGGCGCGCTGTACGCGGCGCTGGCGGCGGGACGGCGGAGCTATTACACCGCGCCGATCAAGGCGCTGGTCAGCGAGAAGTTCTTCGCCCTCTGCGACGTGTTCGGCGCGGCCAACGTTGGCATGCTCACCGGCGACGCCGCGGTCAACGCGGGGGCGCCGATCATCACCTGCACCGCCGAGGTCCTGGCCAACATCGCGCTGCGCGAGGGTGCAGGCGCCGACATCGGGCTAGTGGTCATGGACGAGTTCCACTTCTACGGCGACCCCGACCGCGGCTGGGCGTGGCAGGTGCCGCTCCTGGAACTGCCCAACGCCCAGTTCCTGCTGATGTCCGCCACGCTCGGCGACGTCACGTTCCTCCGAGAAGATCTCACCCGACGGACTGGCAGGCCGACGGCGCTGGTCGCCAACGCCGAGCGCCCCGTCCCCCTCTACTACAGCTACGCGACCACGCCGATGCACGAGACGATCGGCGACCTACTCGACACCAAGCAGGCGCCGATCTACGTCGTCCACTTCACTCAGGCGTCGGCGCTGGAGCGGGCGCAGGCACTGATGAGCGTCAACGTGAGCACCAAGGAGGAGAAGGCGGCGATCGCCGACATGATCGGTGCGTTCCGCTTCTCCTCGGCTTTCGGAACGACGCTGTCGCGACTGGTCCGCCACGGCATCGGCGTCCATCACGCCGGGATGCTGCCCAAGTACCGGCGGCTGGTGGAACAGCTGGCCCAAGCCGGATTGCTCAAGGTCATCTGCGGCACCGACACCCTCGGCGTCGGCATCAACGTGCCGATCCGGACCGTCGTCTTCTCGGCGCTGTCGAAGTACGACGGCACACGCACCCGGCTTCTCACGGCCCGCGAGTTCCACCAGATCGCCGGGCGGGCCGGCCGGGCCGGCTACGACACCGCAGGTACCGTCGTCGTCCAGGCGCCCGAGCACGAGGTGGCGAACCTCACACAGTTCGCCAAAGTCGCCGACAACCCGAAGAAACGCCGAAAGCTGGTGCGCCGCAAGGTGCCTGAGGGCATGGTGCCGTGGAGCGAGGCGACCATGACCCGGTTGGTCGAAGCCGCACCCGAGCCGCTGACCAGCAACATACGGGTGTCGACGGCGATGATCCTCGACGTCGTCGACCGTCCCGGGGACCCGTTCGTCGCGATGCGCCAGCTGCTCACCGAGAACCACGAGCCGCGCAAGCGGCAGCTCCGGCATATTCTCGAGGCCGTCGGAATCGCCCGCTCGCTGCTGCAGGCCGGCGTCCTGGAGCGGCTCGACAAACCGGAACCAGATGGACGGCGCTACCGACTGACCGTCGACCTGCCCCCGGATTTCGCCCTGAACCAGCCACTGTCGACGTTCGCCCTCGCCGCGGTCGACGTGCTCGACCCTGCGTCGGAAACCTATGCGCTGGATGTGATTTCGGTCATCGAGGCGACCCTCGAAGACCCCCGTCAGATTCTGGCGGCGCAGCTGAACAAGGCCAGGGGCGAGGCAGTGGCCGCGATGAAGGCCGAGGGCATCGAGTACGACGAACGGATCGAGTTGCTCGACGAGGTCACCTATCCCAAGCCGCTCGACGAACTGCTCGGACACACCTTCGAGGTGTACCTGCAGAGCAACCCGTGGGCCGCTGACGCGCAGCTGTCGCCGAAGTCCGTGGTGCGCGAGATGTGGGAGCGGGCGTTGACCTTCCGGGAGTTTATCAGCGTCTACGGGCTGACGCGCTCAGAGGGCGCCGTCCTGCGCTACCTCTCCGACGCCTTCAAGGCGTTGCGGTCCGGAGTGCCCGCCGCCGCACGGACCGAGGAGGTCTCCGACATCGTCGAGTGGCTCGGCGAGCTTGTGCGCCAAGTGGATTCGAGCCTGCTCGACGAGTGGGAACAGCTGACCAGCCCGGACCAGCCGCTCAACGTGCCCGTAGCCGTACCGGCTCGCCCACGCCCACTGACCGGGAACGCGCGTGCATTCACTGCGATGGTGCGCAATGCGCTATTCCGACGGGTCGCGCTGTTTGCACGGTGCCGCTGGGACGACCTCGGCCTGCTGGACGCCGGGTCCGGGTGGACATCCGAGCGCTGGGAGGAGGTCGGGGACGCGTACTTCGCCGAGCACGACGACGTGGGCATGGGCGCCGACGCCCGGGGCCCGGCGCTGCTGATCATCGACCGGCACCCCGGCGTGTGGCGGGTGCGGCAGATTCTCGACGACCCCGCCGGCGACCACGACTGGGGCTTCGACGTGGAGGTAAACCTGGAGGCCTCCGACGACGAGGGCGCGGCCGTTCTGCGCGTGATCGATGCCGGCCGGATGGACTAGGTCATACAGCTAATTCGGCATTAAAAGAGCTGCATTCGGCGCCGCCTACGAAGGCCGAACCGGCAGTTGAATAGCTTGACTATGAGTTGACCGATAGCATGTAGCGGTCGCGTGCGGCAACGACGCCGTGACCGCGCTTACGGGCTCACGAAAGCTTCACTCGGCGCTCGTAATTCATGAAAACGCCTGGTCCCTGAGGCCGCGTCAACCCTGTGAGCGGGAACAAAGCCCGCCCCGAAGAAGTTGGAGCAACACGTGCCCGCCCCGGTTCCGTTCACCAGCTGGCTGGATGCTGCGCACCATTGCCAGCTAACTCACAGCTTCGGGCAAAGCTGATGCGCCAAGGCCCGCTCGCCGGACGGTATCCCGCGGTGGCCGCCATGGTCACGCTCGCATTGATCCCTTACCTGGCGCTATCCGCGGCGATCGACCCTCTGTTGCCGATCATCTCCGAGCAACTGCACATCTCCACCCAGGCGATGAGCCTGAGTTCGGGGTTGGGCAATGCGGCCTATGCCGTGGGTACGGTGCTTGCGGTCCAGTTCGCCCAACACCTGCCGCAGCGAAGGATGCTTCTGGTCTATGCAGTGCTGCTGGTAGTCGGGTCAGTACTCGTAGCCGCGGCCCAGAACGCGGGCATGTACCTCGGCGGGCACGTACTCCAGGGTTTGACCACCAGCATGATGCTGATCGCCGCAGCGCCACCGCTCACGATCGGTTACCCAAAAGACAAACTCCGGCACACGGCCGTGATCATGAACATGTGCGTCTTCGGGGCAGTCGCCATCGGCCCGTTCATCGGAGGGGTGCAGGCCGAGGCGCATGCGTGGCGTCCGCTGTTCTGGATCGTCGCCGCGATCGCGCTGATGGCTCTCGTGCTGGCTGCGCTGACGTTCGACGACGCCCCTCCGGCCGATCTCGACGCACCGCGTGACCTGTGGGCGATCGGGCTGGCGGCGGTCGGCTGCGGCGCCGCCTTCGTCGGCGCCTCGCAACTCACGAGCCATGGATTCACGGATGCGGCGGTGACCGTGCCGATGCTCGGTGGCCTGGCGTTGATCGTGGTGCTGGTCGTCTACCAGTTCAGGGCGCGTCGTCCGCTGCTGACGATCCGTACGGTGTTGACCAGTTCGATCCCGGTCGCGGGTGTCGGTGTCGCGCTGTTCGCCGCGGCTGCGTCGGTAGCGGCGACCGCGCTGACCGCCAACGTGTTGCTGCAGACCTACAGCCCGGTGCGGGTGGGGTTGTTGTACCTGCCCGAACTCGGCGGTGCGGTCGTGATGGCGGTCGTGTTCGGGATCGTCATCACCAGGCGCGCGATGCATTACCTCCCCCTCGTCGGCATGGCATTGCTCGCGGCCGGGATCGTGGTGTTCCGGATCGCCATACCCGCCAACCAGCCACTTGCCCTGCTCGGCGCGGCACTGACGGGGCTTGCGCTCGGCGCCACCGTCGCACCCGCGCTGTTCGTCGCCGGCTTCTCATTGCAGTCCAACAGCCTTCAGCGCGTGTTCGCGATCATCGAGCTCTTGCGGGCGGTGGCCGCGTTCATGGTTGCGCCCATCCTGGCCCACTTCGCGGCCACGGCGGCGGCGGATCTCACCGAAGGTACCGGCGATGCGCTGTGGATCGGCTTCGGGCTCGCAATCGGCGGCGCTGCGTTTGGTGTGACCGTCTATGCGCTCAGCGGAGCCAGACCGCAGCGCCCCGACCTGGACCGGTTCCTCGACGGCGAATCCCCGGCCTGGTACTCCCCACCACTACTGGCACGTATCCGGAAGGACCTGCCGCCCCCGGTGGCCGCGGCCGAGCACGCCCCGGCCATCACGACACCGAACCAGCGTGTCACGGCAGGCTCCGCCGGCCCGGTAGTCTTCGCCTACGACGGATCCGAACTCGCCGCGTCCGCGATCGCGCAGGCCGCGGCCCAGCTGCCGCCCAAGCGAGATGCACTTGTCGTCTGCGTCTGGCAGCCCGCCGATGTGGGATTCACACCGACCGACGCCAAGCACTTCGACGCCGACCAGGCCACCGAGGTACGACGAGCCGCCGAGCAGACCGCCGCGCATGGGGCATCGCTGGCGGTCGAGGCCGGGTTTCTGGCATGGAGCAAGGCCGTTGAAGCGGCCCCAACCTGGAAAGGCATCGTCGAGACCGCCGACGAACACAACGCAAGCCTAATCGTGCTCGGACCGCACCGCCGCAACGGGCTGCTCGGACACCTCCAGGGCAGCGTCGCAGCCGCGGTCGTCGCACACACCAGGACGCCAGTCCTCATCGTCCCCAAGAGCTTTCAGCCTCGGCATGACGGCATTGAGGATTCCGACGACCCAGAGAATCGGTTTCTGGGCATTGGCGATAACCTGCTGCCGCACAATGGTTCGAGACGTTTCTGAACGTGCCTGAACGTGATCCTTGGCGAGGGTTTCGGCGCTGACTCTTGGCCCGCCGGGCGAACTACGATGCGGGCAGTACCTTACGAACTGCCGCTCACTCGGTTTCCGAACCAATAACTGTCAAACCAGCCGAGCCGACACCTCTGGGCCGCGGGCACGGCAGAGCACCGACCTCGCTCCTGCGCTCTGCGCCCACCAAGCTCTTGGTCACGTGCGTTCTTCCCGCTTTCATGTCGTATGTGCCATCGAGATGACCCGGCGAGTGGAAAGTGACACGGAAAATGGCAACCTACGGCCGAGACGCCCTTGTCGAGTTGCAGGGAAGATTGACGGGAAACGCTGGGTTAGTTTGACGGGGTCCACTCTTTTCCCGGAGCCTGTCAGTCTGGTCTGCGGGCTGTGTGGTGACGGCGGACGACCGATGACGGTGATGATGGGGAAGAGCGGAGACATCGGCGCAGCGTCGCGGTCGTCGGCTGACCGCTTGGGCTCGATGGTTGAGCTGGCATTGTTCAGAGGGCCAACGGTGATGCGTCGGAGCAATTGTGGACCGCTGGGCGGGGATCGCCGCCGATGACCTGTCCGTACTGCGGCTCCGATATCGATGACAGCGGCACCTGTGATCGTTGCGGCTCTGTACAGTCATCCGCCGCGTTGACGGGGTGGCGCCCGGATCCCACGGCACGATACGAGGGCCGGTATTACGTCGCCGGACATCCGACCAATCGTGTGCGCAGCGGCAAGGCCGAATCGACGGACCCGGTCGGCGGGCAGATGCTTCCGGACTACGTTGAGGTGCCGATGGCCCGGTCGAGCATTCGCTCGACGTGGCTTGCAACGGGCGCGGTGACCGCGATCATCGTTAT
This sequence comes from uncultured Actinomycetota bacterium, assembly GCA_963770125.1. GTDB lineage: Bacteria > Actinomycetota > Actinomycetes > Mycobacteriales > Mycobacteriaceae > Mycobacterium. Next base: position 52,363 of record CAVYPI010000031.1, read on the forward strand.
GGTCGCGGCGGTGGTGTGGGTATTGTTGCTCTCAGGTCGTCGGTCAGCACCGGCGCCGGAACCCGGGTACCTCGCAGCGCTGAAGGATGCCGGGTTGGCAACCCAGTTCAACTCTGATGCCAATGCCGTCGCCCACGGCAGGCAGGTGTGTCGAGAGCTGGAAGATGGCGGGCCTCAACAAGGTGTGCTGGCCGACAAGATCGCCGTCGACGCGTTTTGCCCGCAATTCGTCCAAGGCTTCCATCTGCTCGAGACAGTCACGGTGTCGGGGACTTTCGTCCTGATTGACAGCGCTGGCGTGGACGCGATCACATCAGACGGGGCATCCTGCGAGGGAGCGGACGGATACTCCGACATCGGCCATGACACTGCCGTCGCGGTTAAGAACGGCAAGGGCGAGGTCCTTGCCAGCACGTCGCTTGGGCAGGGGAAGGGCAGCACCGCCAACTGCACATTCTCCTTCAGCTTGCCAGTCACCGAAGGCCAGGATCGCTATGTCGTTTCCGTCGGACACCGCGGCGAGTTCAGCTATACCTTCGAACAACTTCGGGTCCGCGGCGTTCAGATACACCTCGGTCAATGACGTCAACCGCGTCAGCGGTGATGTCTCTGCGGCGCAACCTACTTCGCGGGTAGCGGCAACAGCGCCGCCGCAGCCAACGGGCAACGGGCGACGGTGACCGTCGGCCCCTGAGTGCCTGATTGTCTGGACAGGCTGCAGCAGCCGCCCGGCCGTGATGCCAACCGCTGCCGCGACCCCGCCTCACACAATGAGTCGAACGATTCACCTCGCACCGGCTGATCTGGCCGGACGCCAATAATCGGAGCAGTCGGCGCGGCCAGAAAGACTTCGATGTCTAGTTAAGCAACGCGGGATGTCCGGAGACTCCACTTCTTGGGAGGGTTGGAGTCATGGCAGGTGGTTCGTCGAGGAGGTATCCGCCGGAGTTGCGTGAGCGGGCGGTGCGGATGGTCGCGGAGATCAGCGGTCAGCACGAGTCGGAGTGGGCGGCGATCAGTGAGGTGGCGCGGCTACTCGGGGTTGGCTGTGCCGAGACCGTGCGCAAGTGGGTGCGCCAAGCCCAGGTCGATGCCGGCTCACGACCGGGCACGACCAGCGAGGAGTCCTCGGAGCTGAAGAACCTGAGGCTTGAGGTCAACGAATTGCGAAGGGCCAATGCATTTTGAAGACCGCGTCGGCTTTTTTCGCGGCCGAACTCGACCGGCCACAACACTAATCACCCGGTTCTAGAAGCGTACGGTCGTGAATGAATCGCCTCCAGAACCGCGCTGACCGGCCACAACAACGTCCGAGCCTTGACGGTGTACCGGCCGGCCCATGCGGTCGGGTCCTGCCCGCTGTCATCTACACCCACGGCCAAAAATTGGCCTTGCGCTGGATAGCAGAAGCATGGCGCTCAGCGCCCGTATGCCCGAACTGTCCGCGTTCGAAGTCCTATTGGCGATCGCCAGGACTGGAAGCCTCAGCGCGGCGGGACGCGAAGTCGGGTTGACCCAACAAGCCGTCTCCTCACGACTTACCTCGATCGAAGCCCAGGCTGGGGTGCAGCTCTTGGCCCGCACGACACGGGGCTCCCAGCTCACCCAGGCCGGGATTGTTGTCGCCGAGTGGGCTGACCAATTGCTCAGCGTGGCACAGTACGTCGACGCCGGCCTTGCCTCGCTGCGCTCGGAAAGCCGAAACCGGGTAAAAGTGGTTGCGAGCCTGACAATCGCCGAACAGCTGATGCCGCGCTGGCTCGTCTCGCTCCAGACAGCCGGGAACCGACACGGCGTTGCCGCGCCGCAAATTATCTTCACTGCCATCAACAGTGACCACGC
>CAVYPI010000032.1:0-86960 GCA_963770125.1 uncultured Actinomycetota bacterium
CTTAGTGGGGCGTCGCTTAGTCAGGACGCAGCAAGCTCGTGAGTAGCGGCGATGCCCGCCAGGCTCCTGGTGATTGTCGCGACTTCGGCGACGAGCACCCGTGCCGCCGCGTTGTCGGCGGCAAGCCCCGCCCCTCGCTCGCGCACCTGCTGATACGCCGCGGTCAGCTCGTCGATGTCGACGGTCCACGGCGTGGCCGCGCTTGGGGGCGCGCCCCGCAGCGCGTCGACGTAATCGTCGACGGCGGCGACGAATTCGGGCGTCAGCGCCGTCGACGGTTCAGTGGCCAGGCTGCCCTCCAGGGAGGAGCACGCGCTGGTGACGGTGTTCAGCGCCGCTCGATACGACCGCAGCCACCGCCGCAGCTCACGTGAATTCGCCGGCGTCGCACCGGATGCCGCTTCAAACGCCGCGCGTGCCCGGAAAGCTCGCTGCCACGCCGCCGACAATGCGTCGGCGGGGTGATCGAGCTCGTGCACAAACGCCTTGACGACCGCTGCCGCGTAGTCGATTTCGGACTTCAGCAGTTCACCGGCGCGCTGGTGCAGCCGAATCAATTCGTGATCCGGCAGCGCGACGTGGGCCACCACCGCCAGACCGCCGCCGATGACCACCGCGAAGAACAGGTTTTCGATGGCCGGGCCGGCCGCCGCGGGGTCGATGTCGAGCAGGAACGTGATCGCCGCGGCCAGCGCCGCACTCACCGCGAGGTATCCGAACCGGGCGACCCCGTACGTCACCGCGAGAAACACGACCGCCACAACGGCAGCCGACGAACCCGTCGGCTGCCACACTAAAGACAGCGCCGACGCGACCACGACTCCTGCGGCGATACCCGCCACCCGCCCGACGCAGCGCGTGTACGTGTGTGCCGTCTCGGGCCGCAGCACCATCAGCACGGTCAACGCGATCCAGTGGCCGTGCGCAACGGCGCCGAATCGGTCCGCGGCCACACCCAACGCGGTGGCCGAGGACAGCCGGACGGCGTGCCGCAGCACCGGCGACGTCCACGTCAGGTGGCCGCGCATCACGACGGCGGCGGCGAGCAGGGAGCCGATCGGGTCGGGGCGGCGGAATTCACCGAACCGCGAGGCGAAGGCCTCGTGAAGCTGCTGTGAAAACCGTTGCGTGGCAGCCGCTTGCGGCCCGGTAACCGCTGGCGCCGCGGCATCAACCCGGGCCAGCGCGTGTTCGGCGTCCCGCCGCGCGGTGTGGTTGTGGTTCGCGATCGCGTCGAGGAAATCAGCGGCGGGGGACAGCACAAGCGAAACCCCCTCATCGGCACCGCGCAGGGCGCCCAGCGTGGCGGTGATCCGTTCGGGTAGCCGGTAGCCGCCGCGATACGCCAGCGGGCGTCGGGTCGCCTCGCTGTTGATGAACGCTTCGCGCAGCCACGTGAGTGGGGCGGCGCCCACCGATGCATCGCGGTCAGCGGCGACACGTCGGGCGTCGGCGGCGAGTCCCCGGTAGGTGCGCGTCAGCGCGTCGCGCTGCACGCGCCAGCGCTGAGGCGGCCACACCGCGATCAGCGCCGCCTGAACGCAGCCGGCGGCCACGGTCAGGAGCGTTGAAAACACCACCGCGGTCAGCGTGGGCGCAACCGGCGGCGAGATCACCAGCAGGGCAGCGCAGGCGACCGCGACCAGGCCCGCTTTGCTGCCCAGCGCCCACTGCATGCCTGCCGCGAAGCACCAGACCGCGACGACGGCGATGAACACCACGTTGTAGGACGCGGTCAACGCGCCGAGGAACACGACGGCGCCCATTTCCAGCGACACCACGATGACCACCAGCACCCGTCCGGCCGGGCTGTCCTGCATCGCGATCGCGCCGGCGATCGCCGCCGCGCTTGAGGCCCACACCGCGGCCGACGGAGAAGCGGACGCCAGCGCGACCGCCGCCATCGCCAGCACCCCGAGCAGGCTGCGCGCCACCGCGCCGACGTCTGGTCTCGTCAGCCGCAGGGCATCGATCGCCCGGCCGCCCGTGTTCATTCGCCTATTCTGACTCCACCAAGGTCACCGCACGCTGGAGCACACGCGGCAAATCCCGCCCGGTTGCGAAGTGCAAAATGCAGAACACCAAAAACGTTCTTGGTTCTCCTCCGCAGAGAAGGGACCGCGAAGCGGCCCGCATGGGTTCCTTTCGCCCTGCTACCGGAAACAGCAAACGCTCGGAGTCTAGAAACCGCAAGTCCAGTAGGAGCCGTTGGACCCCAGTGCGATGGTTGCGATCGAAGTTCGGATGCCGTTAAATGCTCTGTGGCACAGCGTATACCCTTTGGCGCCCCTGCGGCAGATAGATTTCTGTGTAGAATCGGCCACCGATTCGCCTACACGAAACAGGCTGTCGGAGGTACGGTCAGCTAACCGGCTCAGATGAGCAACTCTGAGGTGCCGAAGGCCGACAGCGCTGTCGTCGCCGGCGGCGTTGCTGGATTTGTCCGATGGTCAGATCCCATGGATTTTCACGTCATAAGGTAGTTGTGTGTTGCGAGGCGTGGCGCGGGGTTTCACCACCGATTAGGCCTCACCTGCTCAACTTGTCCGAAAAACGAAGGAAGCTTTCATGAGTACGGCCGCCGAGCGCGCAGCGCAACTGGATCTCGTCGCCCGACTGAAGTCGGCATATCCCGAGCTTCCAGACGCACCGACTCCTGATCTACTTGACCACGAGCGCATCACCGCATACCTGAAGCCCGTCCATGACGTTGGCGGTGAGCCAGATGCGCCGATGAAGTATGAGAACAAACAATATGAGCTGTGGGAGCACATGACCTATGTCATTTGTGAGGTGCTCGCTTGGCGCGGAATCTGGGTGTCGGAGGAACGGCGACGGATCGGCAATGTCGACGTGGGTCGGGCCGAATATCTGGGACTGCCCTATTACGGTCGCTGGCTGCTGTCCGTCGCTCGCGTCTTGCTAGAGAAACATCACATCAGCCTGGGTGAGTTGAGCGAGCGGATGGCGGAGGTCAAGGCGCGTTATGCCGGTGGTCTTGACGGAAAGACGTTGGAGGCCAAACCGAAGTTCGAGGGCGACGGGTCGCAGGTCAAACGCAACAGCCACCACAAGCACGCGGTCGGTACGGGCGATCCGCAGATATATGCCGGTCAGGCCGGACAGCCGAAGTTCAAGGTTGGTGATGCGGTGGTGGTGCGCGAGCTTCCCGTGATCTTCTACACCCGCACCCCGGAGTACGTGCGCGGCGCCAAAGGCGCGATCGCTGCCGTCGCCTACGAGAGCCCCGCGGCCGAGGACGAAACGTGGGACCGCCCAGATGCGCAGCCGGAGTGGTTCTACGTCGTCAAGTTCAACATGTCCGAGTTGTGGCACGGCTATACCGGGACCACCAGCGACGTCCTCCGAACTGAGATTCCGGAGCGGTGGCTCGAAGCAGCCACCTAGGCCACGATCCGATTCGTTTGACTCACGATCTGCCAGAAAGGGATGGCATGACTGATCACGATCACGAGCGCACGGTTGCACCCATGGTCGACGAGGTCACCGACTTCGAAGTACTGGAGATCGCGCTACGCGAACTGTGCATTGAGAAGGGTCTCTTCACCGCGGAGGAGCATCGCCGCTTCACCGAGTTCGCCGAGCAGATCGGCCCCACGCCTGCAGCACACCTGGTGGCCAAGGCGTGGCTGGATCCTGAGTTCAAGAAGCTCGCTCTTTCCGAACCGATGACGGCCAGCAAAGAGGTCGGTGTGGACTGGCTGGAGCCCACGGGTTTTGGCACACCCAGCGACTTCACCGCGTTCCAAATCCTCGAGGACACGCCCACGTTGCACAACGTGATCGTCTGCGCGCTGTGCTCGTGCTACCCGCGACCGATTCTGGGCAATTCTCCGGAGTGGTACCGCACACCCAACTATCGCCGCCGCATGGTCCGCTGGCCACGTCAGGTGCTCGCGGAATTCGGCCTATATCTGCCGAACGATGTCTCCGTCCGGGTGCAGGACTCGAATCAGAAGCATCGCTTCATGGTGATGCCCGTGCGCCCCGAGGGCACTGACGGCTGGGACGAAGACCAGTTGGCACAGATCGTCACGCGCGATTGTCTGATCGGTGTCGCACTTCCGAAGGCCGGCGTAACCACCAATGTGATCACTGATACCCGTCAGGCCATCCACCCGGTGTCCAGCTGACCGATCGGAAGCAAAAACATGAGTACTGAAGAGGATTCGCGCTCCATCGAGCGGATCAACATTGCGTCCCTAGAGGAAATCGTGGAGCGCAATCAAGTCTGGCCGCGAATGGCCGCCAAGTACGGCGTCGAGAATCCCGTGCCGCCGTGGAAGACCAGCCTCGACGGCCTGTGCGACGCCCTCGACCACACCGCATGGAGGGCGAATATCCCCAACTTCAAAGAGCGACGTGATGAGGAAGACGCGCTTTCTGCAACCGTCTACGCGAGCTTGCCCTACCCCGAGAACCAGCTCGTTTCGCTGGCGCATTCCCTGGTGGCTCACGGCATCATCGACGAGACGGAACTGAAACAACGGCTCAGGAGCATCCGCGAAAGGCTAGAAGCCTAGAGCCGTCTCCGTCGACAGCCGCAGTAGTAGGTTCGGCTCGTGGAGAAAGTCATCATCACCCTGCGGGGCGCCGTTGCGGATGAAACGTGGTGCAGCCGACTGCGTGACGAAGTCGTCGCCGAGATTCTCGACATCGGTGTGCCCGGGCTCGCGATCAATGTGCGCGACGACGCGGTGCGTGAATCACTGATGACTTTGACGACGCTGGATCCGCCGGTGGCCGGGTTCGTGACGTTGTGGACACAGCAGTCCTATGGCGATCAGGTGCGCTCCGCGATCGTTCGGCTGGAGAAGGAGTGCGACGACGTGGCGGCGTACCTGGTGACCGAATCGGCGCCACTGCCGCCACCAAATATCCCACTGGGCGAGCGGACCCCCGGGTTGGCGAATGTCGCGCTGCTTCGCCGGCCGGGCGATCTCGACGAGGCCACATGGCGGCAGCGCTGGCACATCGACCACACGCCGGTGGCCATCGAGACGCAGTCGACGTTCGGGTACACGCAGAATGAAGTAGTGCACCCACTGACGCCCGGGGCGCCGGTCATCAACGCGATCGTCGAGGAACTGTTTCCGCTCGAGGCGATATCCGATCTGCACGCGTTCTTCGGTGCCGCCGACGACGACGATTTGCGCGACCGGATGGAGCGCATGGTGGCCAGCACCGCCGCCTTCGGCGCGAATCGCGACGTCGACACGGTGCCGACGAGTCGCTATGTGTTCCGGACGCCGTTCGCTTTCAACCCTGGCGGAAAGGGATCCGATGACCACGCTTGACGACGCTGTTGCGCTTGCCTCCGACGAGAGCGGGCTCGCGGTGGTGTCGACGCTGCGCGCCGACGGCACCATCCAGGCCTCGCTCGTCAACGCCGGGAAGTTGCCGCATCCCGCCACCGGAGCGCAGGCCCTCGCGTTCGTCACCTACGGCAAAGTGAAACTGGCGAATCTGCGGGCGCGTCCCCAGCTCGCCGTGACGTTCCGCAAGGGCTGGCAGTGGGCGACGGTCGAAGGCCGTGCCGAACTTGCAGGCCCCGACGATCCGCAGCTCTGGCTCTCCGACGCCGAGCAGCTACGGCTGCTGCTGCGCGAGGTGTTCACCGCCGCGGGCGGCACACACGACGACTGGGACGAATACGACCGGGTGATGGCCGAACAGCGCCGCACCGTCGTGCTGGTCGCACCCACCCGGGTGTACAGCAACGGCTGACGCTTACGCTGCTGCGGTGACCCGCGCACGCGAGGAGCGAAAAATGGCACTGCAGATCACCGACGACAACCGGGTGCGCACGCTCACCCTGAACCGGCCCGACGTCCTCAACGCGTTCAACGAGGAGCTGTACCACGCGACCGCGGTCGCGCTTCGTGACGCGGCGACGGATCCGGAGGTGGCGGTCGTGCTGCTGACCGGGGCCGGCCGGGCGTTCTCCGCGGGCAACGATCTCAACGAGATGCAGAGGCGCATCACCGATCCGACGTTCAATGAGCAGGGCAGCCACTTCTCCGCGATGATCGACGCCCTGACCGACCTGCCCAAGCCGCTGATCTGCGCGGTCAACGGTGTTGGAGTGGGCATCGGCGCAACCATTCTCGGCTACGCGGACCTGGTGTTCATGTCGTCGACGGCACGGCTGAAGACACCATTCACCAGCCTGGGCGTCGCGCCGGAGGCCGCGTCGTCGTACCTGTTGCCGCAGTTGATGGGTCGGCAGAATGCGGCATGGCTGTTGATGTCGTCGGAGTGGGTGGACGCCGTCGAGGCGCAGCGGATGGGGCTGGCCTGGAAGGTATGCGAACCGGACGATCTGCTGCCAGAAGCCCGTCGCCACGCTGAAATCCTTGCCTCCCGGCCGATTTCGAGCCTGATGGCGGTCAAGCAGACGATCGTCGAACCGGCCCGCGCGGAAATCGCCGCGGCGACCGCCAGAGAGATCGCGCACTTCGCCGAGCTGCTCGGCGCGGCGGCCAACGCCGATGCGCTTGCCGAGTTCACCCAGAAGAGCATGAACTAGCGGACGATGGGGACGACGGGTCAATGACGTTGAAACAATTGGTGTTTCGACGGCCTCCAGACGTTAGCCTGTCGCGGCGGTCGAGCTCGGCATTCCGGTCTCGCGGCTAGAGACCAGGCTGCGCAACGGTGACTAATCACCGGTGATTTCGACGTTGCCGGCTTCTGCGTCGAACGAATCCACCGGCTGCTGGGCTAGCGGCTGACGGTTTCCGACGCGGAGCCGTTGACCGCGTAATGGGCCTCGATCATCGCCCGCAGTGTGCGGCGGCACCGTCCGCAGTCGCCGCCGGCGCCGCAGGCCTCGGCGATCTGCTTCGAGGTCTTCGCGCCCTTCGCCACCACCTCGTTGACGATGTGGCTGGTGACTCCGTTGCACAGGCAGACGAACATCGTGGTCAGTCCTCGCCGACGCTCATGAGGTGGGCGAACCTGCCCACGAATTGAGTGGGGTAGGCGCCCAAGCCGGCCTTGGACATCCACTCCGCGGCGGCGTCCGGGTGATCGATCCACTGCCGGGCGCTGAGCTCGTCCTCGATCTCCTGCAGGATCATCACTTCCCGTCCGTCATCGAGGGCCTGATATACCCAGATCTTCCGAACGCCGCCGCGCTTGAATCGCTCGATCCCGTCGTGCACCTTGTCCATCAGGGACGACACGCCGTCGACCGAAGCCATCACGCCGACCACGACCCGGCCGACGTGGTCTTCGGGCGACGGCCCGTAGAGGTCGATCTTCTCGACGACCTCACCGCCGAATATCGGCGGAATATCGTCGGCGCCGGAAATATCGAACCATTCAAATATCGCGGGGGATCGCAATACCTCACGAATTGATCCGGCCTGGCGAATACCGATTGTCACCAATACCCGTCCGGGCTCCCAAATAGACGTGTAGAGCACAACGTGATGGGCACCGATCGAAGCCAGTGGGTCGCGGTGCTTCTTGAGCCATCCCCACATCCGGTCGACATCGTCGACGCGAAAATCACAGGCAAGGATGAGTGAGTGTAAGTCGTACCCACCCATGACTTTTCCTGCCTGATTGACGTCGTCATAACTGTTAGCGCAGTCTAACCTTACTTAGGTAGGCAGTCCAGACTTGGGGGGCTGATCTGCGGGCTGACGCCCCCGATCGTGGCCACAACTGACGAAAACACGCGTGGTGCAACCCCAAACGCGCGCCGCCGTCTGACTCCTGCACTAGATTGAGACCGGCACGGCACAAGCGATACTTGACCAGCCCTCAAGGTGCTTAGGAGCGACCATGCAAGGCGATCCGGACGTTTTGAAACTGCTCAACGAGCAGTTGACAAGCGAACTCACGGCGATCAACCAATATTTCCTACATTCCAAGATGCAGGCGAATTGGGGGCTCACCGAGGTCGCCGAGCACACCCGCAAAGAATCGTTCGAGGAAATGCAGCACGCGGAGGAAATCACCGACCGCATCCTCATTTTGGACGGGCTGCCAAATTATCAGCGTCTTTTCTCGCTGCGCGTCGGCCAGACTCTGCGCGAACAGTTCGAGGCCGACCTGGCCATCGAATACGAAGTGATGGCGCGGCTGAAGCCGGGAATCATCATGTGCCGCGAGAAGGAAGACGCCACCACCGCGAACCTGTTCGAGAAGATCCTCGCCGACGAAGAGGATCACATCGACTACCTCGAGACCCAACTGCAGCTCATGGACAAGCTCGGCGAGCAGCTCTACCTTGCGCAGTGTGTGTCCCGGCCACCGACGTCGCTATAGGGCCACCCGCTCGTCGATCGTAACTTTTCTAGCCCGTCTAACGATATGGCCAGCGTGACAAGTACGAAAGCAACGGCCACTGCGTCCTCATACTGGTCGTCCAGAACACCTCGAGCTTCGCCGACCTCGGGGTCGCGACATCGGGGGTGACCTTCTTCCGGACCATCGGAAGTTCTTTCGGCGCAGCAATCTTCGGCTCGCTGTTCGCCAACTTCCTCGCCGACCGGATAGGGCCCGCGCTGGCTGCGAGCGGAGCACCGGCGCGCGCGGCGCAGTCGCCTCAGGCGCTGCACGCGCTGTCACCACAGATGGCAGCACCGATCATCGACGCGTATGCCGACTCGCTCGGAAAGGTCTTCCTGTCCGCGGTTCCCGTCGCGGTCATCGGCTTCGTTGTGTCGCTCTTCCTCAAAGAGGTGCGTCTGCGCGAGGCCGAAACGGCGTCGGCAACCGACCTCGGCGAGGGCTTCGGTATGCCGAGCACCGAGTCGCCCGAGAAGATCCTCGAAGTGGCCGTGGGGCGCCTGTTCCGGGACTCACCGGAGATCCGCCTGCGCAGTCTTGCCCAAGAGCCCGGATGCGAGCTCACCGTTGCCCAACTGTGGGCGCTGCTGCAGATCTACCGGCAGAACCAGGTGTTCGGTACGGCCACACTCCCCGACCTCGCCGAACGCCTTCGGGTGCCCTACGAGGTCATCGAGCCCACCTTCGACGAGCTGGTCCGTGACGGGCTTGCGCTGCGGACCGGCGGACGGCTGTGGCTCACTCAGGCCGGCATGAAGCAGGTCGACGCCATATCCGCCGCCATCGTCGGCCGCATCGTCGACAAGCTGGCCACGTCGTCGTCGTTCGAGGGACGCGCGGACCGGCTGCAGGTGGAGGCCGCACTGGAACGGATCGCACACCGAATGCTGGTGCAACGGGACTGGACGGATGGCCGCACGGAACTGGTAGCCGCCAGCTGAGGCGCAAAACTAGAACGTGTTCCACTTTTGGCGGTGCGCGCGTACGATTCGGCCATGAGCCGAATTGGACCTTTCGCTGACGACGACGCGGCTGCCTGGGTGGTGAAGTCCCCGAACATCGGGGTGGCCATGGCCGGTTTCACGAACGCGGTCTACACCAAGAACCGACTGCCGATGCGGGTCCGCGAGTTGGCGCGGATGGTCATCGCGCTCGAAAACGAATGCATGGTGTGCCAGAACACCCGCGACTCGGAAGGCATCACGGCGGGCGTCGACGAGGACCTCTACGACCACGCCGCCGAATGGCGGACGTGGCCCGGCTACAGCCCGCAAGAGCGCATCGCCGCTGAGTTCGCGGAACGCTTCGCCAGTAATCACACCGGCCTAAGGGACGACGAGGACTTCTGGGCGCGCTGCAGCGAGCAGTTCGACGACAAACTGCTGACGGACCTGGCGCTGTCGTGTGCCATGTGGTTGGGCATGGGCCGGATGCTGCGCACACTCGACATCGGCCAAGCCTGCAAGATCACCCTGTGATTCGCGGCTGAGCGCTGCAGAATGGCTGGTATGGCAGCCAAACCCCTCGCCGCAGCGGCCATCGCCCAACTGGAGGCCGACGGGGTCGCCACGCTGATCGGCACGGTCGTCAATCCCGCCGGGCTCACACATGCCAAGACGGTTCCGCTCCGCCGGATGGGCGCGTTCGCCGACCCCGGACTGGGTGCGAGCCCGGTCTGGCACGTCTTCGCCATCGACCAGGCGGGCATCGTCTTCGGTGAGAAGACCGGCGTGGTGGGGGACCAGCGGATCCGCATCGACCTGAGTGCGCTGCGGATACTGGGCGACGGATTGGCTTGGGCCCCTGGCGCTTTCTTCAATCAAGACGGTTCGCCTGACCCGTATTGCGGCCGCGGCGTGTTGCGGCGGGTCGAGGAGCGATTGTCCGACGCAGGCATCGACACGGTGGTCGGCCACGAGATGGAGTTCCTGCTCGTCGGGCCGGACGGCGGTCGGCTGCCGTCACATCTGTGGGCACAGTACGGGCTGGCCGGGGTGCTGGAATTCGAAGGCTTCGTGCGTGACGTCACGAACGCGGCAACCGGTTCCGGTGTCGCCATCGAACAGTTCCACCCCGAGTACGGAGTGAACCAATTCGAGATCTCGCTGTCGCCACAGTCACCCGTTGCGGCGGCCGACCAACTGGTGCTGATGCGCATCATCATCGGAAGGGTGGCCCGGCAATACGGGTTGCGAGTCAGCCTGTCTCCAGTACCGTTCGCCGGCAGCGTCGGATCGGGTTCGCATCAGCACTTTTCGATGAAACGCGGCGAAACTCCGCTGTTCTCGGACGGAACCGGAGTCGGCGGCATGACGCCCGAGGGTGAATCGGCGATCGCGGGATTGCTGGCCGGACTTCCCGAAGCGCAGGGCGTACTGTGCGGCTCCGTCGTGTCGGGACTGCGGATGCAGCCGGGTCATTGGTCGGGGGCATACGTCTGCTGGGGGACCGAGAACCGGGAAGCCGCGGTGCGATTCATGATCGGCGGACCGAGCAATCCACTCGGCGCGAACGTCGAGGTGAAGGTCATCGACCCGTCGGCCAATCCGTATTACGCCACTGCGGCGATACTCGGACTCACGCTCGACGGCATCGAACGCAAGCTGCCGCTGCCACATGAGACGACCGTCGACCCCGCCACGCTCACCGACGACCAACGCAAGCAGGCGGGCGTCAAGCTTCTGACGTCGAGCCAGGCCGACGCCCTCGAGGCACTCGACCAATCCGCCTTGATGCGCGGCATACTCGGCGACGAGCCCGTCGACGCTGTGGTTGCAGTGCGACGCTACGAGCATGAGAATTTCGGCGAGCTGACCCCCGACGAGCTCGCCGAGAAGTTCCGGCTGGCCTGGAGTGTATGAGATTGTCCGCGCTGGCCGAGCACATCGAGAACGTGCCGCTGGTGGACCATCATGTGCACGGCTGCTGGCTCGATGCCCCTGACCGCCCCCGGTTCGAGAACGGGCTGAATGAGGCGAACACCGAACCGCTCTCGGATTTCGACTCTGCGTTCGACACACAGCTCGGGTTCGCGGTCCGCGCGCATTGCGCACCGCTGCTGGGCTTGCCGCGGCACGCCGACGCTGATGCGTACTGGAACCGTCGCACCCAGCACGCCGAGGATGCGCTCGCCAAGCTGTTCCTCTCCGATGCCAAGGTGTCGGACTGGCTGGTGGACACCGGATTCGCCAATCGGGTGACGGATCTCGATGCGCTGGCCGCGCTGTCGATCGGGCGTGTCCACGAGATCGTCCGACTGGAGTCGGTCGCCGAAGAGGCGATCAAGGAGCCCGATGACTACGCGACGTGTTCGCGCGCGTCCTGGACGAGCGGGCGAAGACCGCGATAGCGACCCAAGTCGAACCCGCTGTATCTGCTCGATTTTCTGCGGGTGTGCGGTGACACCCCCGTAATGCTGCTGCACTGCTATCCCTACGAACGCGAAGTCGGATATCTGGCGCAGGCGTTCAACAACGTCTACCTCGACGGCGGGTTGGCGATCAACTATCTCGGCGCGCGTTCGAACGCATTCGTCGGCCGCTTGCTCGAGATTGGCGCCGTTCCGCAAGATTCTGTCCTCGTCGGACGGGTTCGGCCCTGCCGAGCTGCACTATCTCGGGGCACGGCTGTGGCGCAACGGAATCCGGGACACGCTACGGGGCTTCGTCGACGCCGGCGACTGGAGCGACCGCGATGCGATCCGGGTGGTCGATCTCATCGCGCACGACAACGCGCGTCGCGTGTACGGGCTGGACTGACTAACGCACACCCCGGATCAACCGGCCCGGCCTGGCACCGGTGTCGACCCCGTGGCGGCGGGTCACCGCTCCGCTGACCACGGTCGCGTCGTAGCCTTTGGCGCCCTGCATCAACCTGCGGCCGCCTGCGGGCAGGTCGTACATCATCTTTGGCAACTCGAGCGTGAGGGCATCCATGTCGATCACGTTGAGGTCGGCCTTCTTGCCGACATCGATGACCCCACGATCGGAGAGCCCGTAAAGCGTTGCGGTGTCGAGGGTTTGCTTGCGCATCACGTACTCGAGTGAGAACTTCGGGCCGCGACGGCGGTCACGCGCCCAGTGGGTCAGCAGGAATGTCGGGTACGAGGCATCGCAGATCAGCCCGCAGTGGGCGCCGCCGTCGGACAGGCCCGAAACGGCCGCGGGGTGCGTCAACATCTCGTAGATGGCGTCGTGGTTGCCGGCGGCGTAGTTGTAGAACGGCAGCATCAACAGCGCCGAGGCGTCGGATTCGAGCATCAGGTCGTACATCGTGGCCAGCGGGTCCTCGCCGCGGCGCTGGGCGATGGCCGCCACCGTTTGATCGGGTGTCGGTTCGTAGTCGGGCGGGTTGCCGATGGCGTAGATGCGGTCGGCGCTGTGCTGGATGAGCGCGAACATGCCGTCGAACAGCGGAAGCGGCTGCGGCGGAAGGTCGTCCTCGGACAGGATCGCTGCGCGCACCGCAGGGTCGGACAGACGCTGCGCCAGCTCCTCGCGACCCAGTTCCTCCTTCAGCTTCCTGAAGGTGGGGCGGTGAGTGAACGCGTGGTAGCCGGGGAAGCCGAACAACATTCCAAATGGTCGCGCTGCGATCTGCGCGTAGACCTCGATGCCGTTCTCGAGGGCCTTACCGGCGCGTTCCAGCTGGTCCCGCCACAGGTCCGGGTTTCCCGACGATTGGATCATGGCGAACGACACCGGTCGTTCGATCTCGGCCGCCAGCTTGGTCATCCAGTCGAGTTCGCGCATCGACGCCTCGGCGGGACTCTCGCCGGCCACGCCCTGCGGAGCCACCTCGAAGACCGCACGGCCGCCTGTGGCCATCGCCCGGCCCAGGCCGAACAGTTCCTGTTCGACGGCGTACGTTCCGGGTACCGCCTCGCCGTCAACGGCACGGTGCCCCTCGGTGCGTGACGTCGAGAATCCAAGTGCCCCTGCTTCGATGGCCTCCTGGACGATTCGGGCCATCCTCGCAATATCGACCTCGGTGGCCTCCTCATTGCGGGCGCCGCGGTCGCCCATCGCGTAGCCGCGCACCGCGCCGTGCGCGATCTGGGTGCCGAAATCTACCGCGAGCGGACGCTTCTCGATGGCGTCGAGATATTCGGGGAAGCTTTCCCACTGCCAGGTGATGCCCTCCGCCAAGGCGCTGCCCGGAATGTCCTCGACGCCTTCCATCAGTTCGATCAGCCACTGTTCGCGGCCGGGAGTCACGGGCGCGAATCCCACGCCGCAGTTCCCGCCGACCACGGTGGTGACGCCGTGCAGGCTCGACGGTTCCAACAGTGGATCCCAGCTGACCTGCCCGTCGTAGTGGGTGTGGATGTCGACAAACCCCGGTGCCACGATGCGACCTGTGGCGTCGAGGGTCTCCGCGGCGTCACCCTCTAGGCCCGCGTCGTCGCCGTCTCGCCGACGCACCTCGACGATCCGTCCGTCCTTGACGCCGATGTCAGCGCGGAATCGGTCGGCCCCCGTTCCGTCCACGACGGTCCCGCCGGTGATCTTCAGGTCGTACATCGGTCCTCCTCATACCAGGCCGGTCGCGTCGAACACCCACGACATGTCGGCGTTGGCAAAGTCCTCCATCCAGGACGGCGGCGCAAAGTTGGCCAGCGCGCCCATGTCCCAGTAGTCCTTCCACAACGTGATCTTGCCGTTCTCCACGCGGTGCACACTCACGAACTTCGATACCGCCGATTCCCCTGTGGGCCAGTGCCATTCGTCGTGGTGCTCGTACATGACGTCGGCACCGTTGTCGAGCATGAGCCCGTCGAAGTTCTCGTAGGATGCCAGCGGTTGGAGACCGATCTTGAGTCGTTTGACGATGTCCTCGGGACCCCGCGCCGCCGCCGTGGGGCCCACTGGCATGTCGAGATAGATGCAGTCGTCGGAGAGGAACGTCTTGAGCGAGTCCCAGTCCCGGACCGACAGTGCCTTCCACATCCCGCGAACCGTTTCTTCAACTGACATTTGCCAATTCACCTTCCAGGGCCGGTGCGGGAGACTTGTGTGCGGCACGCAGGAAGCGCCCGGTGCGTTGCTTGCCGACGAGGTCGGTTGCCTTGCCGTCGAGGAACAGCGCTCGGCCGCCGACGAACACCGCGTTGACGGTGTCGTCGTTGCGGTTGACCATGCGAGCCAGCCCGCCGTACTGATCGACCCGATCCTCGGCGTAGTCATCCAGTGTCGCGTCGAGCCGTTCGGGGTCGATGACCAGCAGGTCGGCGCGGTCGCCGATGCGCAGATGGCCGGCGTCGATGCGATACCAGTCGGCCAGTTCACCGGTCAGCCGATGCACCGCCCGCTCGATGGTCATGAACGGCTTGCCTGCCTTCTCGGCATCCTCCACATGCCGCAGAAACCGCAGGCCCATGTTGTAGAACGCCATGTTGCGAAGGTGAGCTCCCGCGTCCGAAAAGCCCATCTGGATGCCGGGCTCGCGTGCGAGTTTCTTCAGCACCTCAGGCCGGTGGTTGGAAATCGTGGTGCGCCAACGCAATGCTCTGCCGTGCTCGAGCACCAGATCCAAGAACGCGTCGACGGGGTGCAGGCCGCCGCGGTCCCGGCCGACCTCGCCGAACGACTTGCCGATCACGGACGCGTCTGGGCAGTCAACGATTTCGGCGTCGAAGAAGTCGCGATGCCAGACCCGCACACCGAACTTGCTCTCGTACTGCTTACGGAATTCGCGGCGGTACTCTTCATCGCGCAACAGCTTGTTGCGCTCCAGCTCATCACGCAGGTGCAGTGCCGCCGCGCCCGCGCCGAACTCCTCGAAGACCACGAGGTCGATGCCGTCGGCGTACACCTCGAACGGCACCGGCAGATGCTGCCAACGGAAGTTGCCGCCGAGACGGTTGATCAGCCGTGCGGCCGGTCCCATGGCCCAGATGGCATACGGGTTGGCCTTGACGTCAGCCGCCGACAGGAGGCTGGTCTTGAGCGGGTTGCGGAAGACGCCCAGCGATTGGACGATCTGCGAGCCGAGGTTGAGCGGGTTGGCAATGTCGGGGCCCGACTGCAGGATCCGGCCGGTACGCCGCAGCAGGGACTTCAAGCGGCGCAGTTCGCGAGGCTTAGCGTACGTCGACGGCAGGGTACGCGAGCGGCAGACCTCACCGTCGAGCTTGTCGAAAAGCAGTTGTTGCGAAGACATTCCGACGAAACCGGCCCGCAGGGCCTCCGAGAGCATTCGCTCCATCTGGGCCTGTTCGCTCTTGGTCGGGCGTTGGTTCTTCTGCGTGGCCCGATCCAGGCCCATGGTGGCGGCGCGCATGTCGGAGTGGCCGATGAAGGCCGCCAGGTTGGGGCCGAGCGGTCGCGCTTCCAGCGCCTGGATGTACTCCTCGGCGTTCGTCCAGGTCTTGTGGTCGTCGACGGCGGTGATGACGTGTTCGCGGGGGATCGCCTCGACTCGGCCGAAGATGTCGCCGGCGTCCACGCCGTCGACGTGGACGGTCGACAGCGAACACGATCCCAGCATCACGGTCGTCACGCCGTGGCGTAATGACTCCGACAGCGACGGGCCGTTGAGGACTTCGACGTCGTAGTGGGTGTGAATGTCGAGCATGCCCGGCAGCACCCACTTGCCGGTCGCATCGATAACCCGGGGGCAGTCCTTGGCGTCGAGATCATGCGGCGAGATCGCCACGATATGGCCATCGCGGATGCCGATGTTGCGCACCGCCGAGGGAGCACCGGTGCCGTCGAACCAGCGGCCGTTGCCAATGATCGTGTCGTAGGTCACCAAGTCATCGAACAGCCCGTGCTTGCGGGTGTCAACGAAATCCGTGAACAGATTCGAAGAAATGTCTACTCTGGATGGTGTCCTGGGGTTATACCTCCGCCCAGCCGTCCGGTTGGTGGCCATCGATGTCGGTGAAGCCGTACTCGCGGGCGAGGTCGGCGGAGGTGACCGAGCGCTGGTTCCAGCGCGACCGATTCTCGTCTGCGGCCATCGCGGCGATGCCACGCCCGACGTATCGCGGCGACTCCGATACAGCGAATCCCGGGGGAGCGGTGGGGCCGTTGGAGCGGTTCGGGTCCAGCGCGATGTGCCAGTTCTCCTCCGTGACGCCCCAATTGTCGAGCATCATCTCCGAGCGCAGCCAGCCCGGCGTGACGGCGACAGCGGTGGCCCCGAACGGCTCGAGTTCGTGACCGAGGCTGTAGCCGAGCCTGTTCACCGCGACCTTCGACAAGTCGTAGAAGACCGAGATCCGGTAGGTGCAATCGTTGTATTCCTTTGTCCCGTCGGTCACTTCGACGTGCAGTCCGCCGGGCCGCGTGACGAGTAGCGGCAGCAGACTGTGGGCGGTGATGAGGTGGGTGTCGATGCCGAGCCGGAGTATGCGTAGACCGTCGTCGAGGTCGTGTTCCCAGATCGGCCGGTTCCATGTCGGCGGGTGGCCCTTGAGCACCTCGGCGCCCCAGATGTCGTTGACGAGGATGTCGATGGCGCCGTGGTCGTCCCGAATGCGATCGGCGAGGGCCTGCACCTGTGCGACGTCGAGGTGGTCGACCTGGATCGGGACGCCGACGCCACCGAGTGACGTGACCAGTTCCGCTGTCTCTTCGATGGTTTCCGGACGGTCGTAATCCGACTGCGCGTTGCCGGACACGCTGCTCCGGCCGGTACAGATCACCGTCGCGCCGGCTTCGCCGAGCGCGGCGGCGATACCGCGCCCGGCTCCGCGGGTGGCACCTGCGACGAGCGCTACGCGGCCGCGCAGCGCATCCGCGTCCGGCGTCCATTCCATGGGATGAGTATCGCGCGCGAGGACAAATCGCCAACGCCGATTCAGGTTGTCGCGGCATACTCGCCAAGGTGACACCGTTACAGCGCTACATCGCCGAAGAGATTGCCACTGATCATGTCGATGGTTTGTTGTCCCGACGCGAAGCCCTGCGCCGACTGGCACTGCTGGGGGTGAGTACCGCGGCGGCCACGGCACTGATCGCCGCGTGCAGCAAGGACAGTAAGCCCACTGCGAACGCCCCGGTCACTTCCAGCGAGCCCGCGACAGCCAGCACGGCACCACCGGGAACGGACAAGGCCCTGGCGACGACGCCGATCACTTGGGCCGGGCCGCAGGGCGAGCTGCAGGCCGCGTGGGCAGAAGCGCCCAATGCGCGCGGCGGCGTGCTGGTCATCCACGAGAACAAGGGCCTCAACGACTGGGTTCGATCGGTCGCGGGCCGGTTCGCCGGCATCGGCTACTCGGGGCTGGCGATCGATCTGCTATCCGCACAGGGCGGGACGGCGAAGTTCACGGACCCGGCGCAGGCCACCGCCGAGCTGGGCAAGATCCCACCCGACGTGTTCGTCGCCAACCTGAAGTCCGGTGTCGGCGAGCTGCAGCGGCGCGTGCCCGACAAGAAGATCGCCGTCATCGGATTCTGCATGGGCGGCGGCCTGACGTGGCAGCTGCTCGCCTCTGGCGAACCACGACTGGCCGCCGCGATGCCGTTCTACGGACCCGCTCCGGACAACCCGGACTTCTCAGGGTCTAAAGATGTTGCGGTGCTTGCCTTTTACGGTGAACAAGACCAGCGCGTCACGTCCACGGAACCCGTCGTCAGGGCTGCACTGGAGAAGGCCGGAATGGTTCACCAACTCGTCACCGAACCCAACGCCAATCATGCGTTCTTCAACGACACCGGCGACCGCTACAACGCCACCGCTGCCGACGACGCCTGGCGCCGGGTTCAGGACTGGCTCACCAAATACGTCGGCTAATAATCCCGCGAGCGACCGCGTTTGTACGCAAGTGTCCGGTGTGTTGCCGCGCAAACACGGTCGCTCGCGGCGAGGTCCCCCAAGCTCGGCGCGTGTTCATGACCTGTTTTCCTACCGGTTGGTGTCGCGTTGTTGACCGCACACGCGCGGCGGTTCTGATCACCTCATGCGGGTTGTGCAGGTTGCGAACTTCTACGGCCCGCGTTCGGGGGGTCTTCGGACGGCGGTGGATCGCCTCGGCGCGGAATACTGCGCCGCCGGACACGAGGTCTTCCTCGTGGTGCCGGGTCGATACTCCGACTGGCGCGAGCTTCCCTCGGGCGTCGTGCGTATTTCCTTACCCGCCAGGCTGATCCCGTGTACCGGCGGCTATCGCGCGGTGCTGCCGGGCCCGGTCACGTCATTGCTCGGACAGCTCTCGCCCCACGCGCTGGAGGTGTCGGACCGGCTGACCCTGCGATCGCTGGGCGGGTGGGGTCGACGACACGACGTGGCGACTGTCATGATCTCCCACGAACGCCTTGATCGCCTTGTCGGACAAATACTTCCGGCCCGCATGGCGCGGTCGATCGCCAACGTGGCCAATCGCCGGACCGCCGCCAGCTACGACGCAGTGGTCTGCACGACCGCGTTCGCCCGCGAAGAGTTCGACCGCATCCACGCGCCGAACGTCGTGACGGTGCCCCTGGGTGTCGACCTCGACCAGTTCCATCCCCGCCGGCACTCAGCGACGGTGCGGCAGCGCTGGGCGCGGCCCGAGCAGACCCTTCTCGTGCACTGCGGGCGTCTGTCCGTCGAAAAGCACGCTCATCGCAGTATCGATACCATTGCCGCGCTGCGTGATTCGGGCGTCGACGCCAGGCTGGTCGTGGTAGGGGAGGGACCGATGCGCGCTCGGCTCGAGCGCCAAGCCGCCCGCCTGCCCGTCGACTTCACCGGCTTCATCGGCTGCCGCGATACCGTCGCGACCATCCTCGCCACGGCCGATGTCGCGCTCGCACCCGGGCCGCACGAAACGTTCGGGCTGGCGGCCCTGGAGGCGCTGGCCTCCGGCACACCCGCCGTGGTGTCCCGAACGTCGGCGCTCGCCGAGATCCTGACCACCGACAGCGGTGCCACCGCCGACAACGACCCGGACGCGATCGCCCGCGCGGTCACGTCGATCATCAGCCGCCCGGAACGCCTGCGCCGCAACAGCGCACGCAGGCGAGCCGAACAGTTCACCTGGCCCCGGTCGGCCGCCGGCATGCTCAGCGCACTGGGCGCAGGCTAGGCGCGACGCGCAGCGCCGGGCTAGGTTGTCCGGGTGGGCGGCACCGACACCGGACCCAAGGACACCGAACGCACGAGAAGCCTCTGGTTCGCCCTGCTGCTCACCCTGGCCAACGGTTTCCTCGATGCCCACACCTACATCTCGCGCGGCGGAGTGTTCGCCAACGTCCAGACCGCCAACGTGATCTTCGGCGCGATCGACACCTCGAAACGGGAGTGGACGTTGGCGCTGGCCCATGTGTGGCCGCTGCTCGCGTTCATCGCCGGCGTCGCGCTGGCGTCGCACATCAAGTCCGGCCGCGTCGAGCGGGCCGTGCCGCGACCGCTGATCTGGACGATGGCGATTCAGGCCGTCGCGCTCGCAATCATCGGCTTCGTCCCGGCGTCGGTCCCGTACAGCTACGTCACAGTGCCGATCTCCTTTCTGGCGGCCATGCAGATCGGCCTGTTCCGCAACATCGGCGACCTCGTCTACCTGCCGGTCGCCACCACCGGCAACCTGATGCGATTCGTCGAAGCCGGATACGACGGATTCGTCGAGAAGCGGGCGGAGTCACGCCGGGCATTCGGGGTCTACGGCGCACTGATCCTCGCGTTCGCCACCGGCGCGCTCATCGGCGCGATCGCGAGCCTGGCGTGGGGAGTGCACGCGATCTGGCTGCCTGCAGGATTCCTTGCGGTCACACTGTGCCTGTTCATCATCGACGAGCGGCACCTGAGGTGACCTACCATCCAGGCATGGTCCGGTCGCCGATGGGCCCGCTGACGGCGACCCTGTAGAGGTCAGGCTCCCGACGCCCTAAGATTGGCAAGTCATAATCCGTTGGCCTACAAGGCTTATACGGCAGACAACTTTGCCGTCAATGGCGTACGGCCGCCAGCCAACGGCTACTTCTGAAGTCCCCGCACAGGGCCATACAACAACGAATTTGGTCTTCGTTGAACCAATCGGATCGATAATCGTGTCTCTTCCGAGGATCCAATCGAGAGGGTCACGATGAAGAGATTCGGTTCGTTCTGTGCAGCCATGTGTCTCGTCGCGGCGATGACGACGGCGTGCGGCGGATCAAGCAACTCCCACCGAGAAGGAGACCGGGACGGCGACGGCGACCGCCAGCCCGACCACGGGCGCTCCGGCGGCCGCAACCATGACGATCGCGAGCATGAATTTCGGGGCACCCATTACGGTGCCGCCGGGATCCCAGATCACCATCAAGAACGACGACCCAGTCGAGCATTCGGTGACGTCAGACACGGCGGACAAGTTCAGCGTCGACGTCGACGGCAACGAGCAGGGCACGCTGACCGTGCCGACCGAACCGGGCGAATAGCGCGTTCCACTGCAAATATCACCCGTCCATGCACGGAACGCTGATCGTCAAGTAGTCGCCGAGCGAGAACCGCTCCCACGCCGACTGACGCGTCATGCCTAACGCCGCGCCGATGCGCGCCCATGACACGCCCCGGTCGCGCAGTTCGTTAACCCGATCGCGAAGGCTGGCTTCGATGTTCGCCGCCGACGCTGCGATGAGCGGAATTCGTTGCAGCAGTTCGTCATCCGACATTACATCCCACTCGGGCAGCGACGGCGGTTGCACGCTGCGTCGCCTCGGCGAGGACGTCAACGCACAGGTTGACGCAGCCGTCGCAGATGTAGACGCCCGGCCCCGCGATGAGCTTGGCGACGTCGGTGTGCAGGCGGCCACAGAACGAGCAGCGCATTTCGGACTGTTTTCGTCGACATCACCCACCTCCTCCTGCGTCAGGCATCTCCTGACGCACCGCTGTCAGGCTACCCCTGACAACCGTGATGGCGGCGCATTTCGGTTTAGACGCGGCCGCAGAAGGGCATCCGCCGAATTAGCGGGTTCGTCAATCCATTGACCGGGCCCGACCGAGCGAAGGAGCCAACGTGGCTACCAACACCATGATCTGGGTCATCGTCGCCATCATCGTCGTGATCGGCGTCGTCGCCGCGCTGGCGTTCCTGGCGCGCAACAGGCGGCGGCATGCGCAGGCCGAACAGATTCGCGAGGAAGTCGGACGCGAAACACAGCGAGTCGAGAAGCGCGAAGCATTCGCCGACGAGACCCAGGCGAAGGCACGCGCAGCCCGGGCCGAAGCCGAGGCGAAGGCGGCGGAAGCAGCCAGGCTCGAAGGAACAGCCGCCTCCCATCGGGACGCGGTGAACACCTCCCGTGAGGAGCTCGACGCACGGCGCGAGCGCGCTGACGCCCTCGACCCCAAGCGTAGCGACGAGCATGACCGCAAAGACGATGTCGGTGCGCTCGACGGAACCGAAGCCCAGCAGAGGCAGACCGAAACGCCGACCACCCGGCAGCGACACCGGTTGTGACACCCGCCGGCGCCCGGCCGGCCGTGCTGTTCGACGTCGACGGCACGCTGGTGGACTCGAACTATCTCCATGTCCATGCCTGGTACCGCGCGTTCAACGACGTCGGGCTCGACGTCGAGTCATGGCGCATCCACCGCTCGATCGGGATGGACGGTTCGATGCTGTTGGCGTCGCTGGCCGAGGGCGCCGATGACGACGCCCGCTCGCGGCTCAAGGATCTGCATTCGCGGTACTACCGGGAGACGGCGCCGCTGTTGCGCCGGTTGCCCGGTGTGCGCGAATTGCTGGAAGCCGTCGACAAGCTTGGCCTCCAAATCGTCTTGGCGACGTCGGCGCCGGATGACGAGCTGTCCATTCTGCGCGAGGTGCTGGCGAGCGACGACCTGGTGTCGGCGGTGACGTCATCGAAAGACGTCGACACGGCCAAGCCGCAACCCGACATCGTGCAAGTCGCGCTCGAGCGCGCGGATGTCGACGCCGCCCACGCCGTTTTCGTCGGCGACGCGGTGTGGGACGTCGAGGCCTGCGAGCGAGCGGGCGTTGCGACGATCGCCGTGCTCAGCGGCGGGGTGTCACGCGGTGAGCTCGAAACAGCCGGTGCGCAAGCAGTTTTCGACAATCCACGTGATTTATGCGATCACCTTGACAGCACGGCGATCGGGACGCTGGCCAAGGCGGTCCAGACGGCCTGATCAGCCCAGCAGTTGGCGGCACAGCGTTTCGGACAGCCACTCCTCGAATCGGCTGGTCGTCCAGCCCCTCACCCTGACGAGCCGGTCGAAGAGCGCGGGATCCATGGCCAGCCAGACCATGTCGACGGCCTCCTGGTGCGTGATGCGGGTGGTAAGGGCATTCAGATCGCGAAGCCGCCGGACCGCCTTGCGTGCATCGTCTAGACGGCGTCGCTGCGAGTCCGCGACGAGTTCACGCGCCGCGGGGTCGATGCCGGCAGCAACCTCAAGCGCGCCGTACACCGGCCCGACGCGCGTGCCAATCTCAACGAGCGTGCCCGCGAGTCCGCCGAGCACTCCGCGTGGATCGGGTTGGTCCATCCAGCGTCGTATGGCGGCGCGGTCGGACAGCGCGACCGACTGGTCGTCGCCGGCGACCGCCCAATCCAGCGCGAGCTTGAGCAGGTCGAGCTTGCCTCCGACCGCGGTGAACACCGTCTTGCGGCTGACGCCGGCGCCATCGGCGACCGCATCGATGGTCGTCGCCCCATAGCCGTCCTCGACAAAGAGTCGGGTCGCGGCGGCCACGATGGACCGCCGCGTCTCCTGCGCCTGGGCCGCCCGCAGTTTGGAGCGGTAGTCGCGCTTGACAGCGTCAGACATCTAGGTGACTCTGAGTGTATTCATTACACTTAACACTACCTCAATTTTGGAGCAGATGTGCGAACCGTCGTCGTCGGGGCGGGTCCGACCGGCCTGTTCACCGCGATCGCGCTCGCTCGCCGCGGTTGCGAGGTGATCGTGGTCGACCGCGACCCTGGTCCTCCGCCGTCGGGCCTCGACGCCGTCTGGCAGCGCAAGGGCGTCATGCAGTTCCAGCACGGGCATACATTCCGCGGTCAGGTCGTCGAAGCGCTCCGGGCAGAGATGCCGGACGTACTCGATGACCTCGTCACTGCCGGTGCAACGATCGCGACCACGGCCGAGAACCGACCGATCGCGATGTTGTGCCGGCGGACGACGTTCGAGCGCACGCTGTGGAACCTTGCGGCCGCACAGCCGGGCATCACGCTCCTGTGCGGTCATGTTGACCGGATCGAGCACCACCGCGGCCGGGCCGTCGGTGTCACGGTCGACGGCCACACGCTTCGCGCGAACTTGGTAGTCGACGCGTCGGGCCGGTCGAGTCGGTTCACCGACGCGATCCGCCCGACCGCCGAGGGCGGGGATTGCGGGGCGGTTTACGTCACTCGGCAGTACCGGCTGCTCGACAGCCGCGACACCGGGCCGATGAACTCACCGATCGGATTGTCGCTGGGCTTGTCGGGCTACTGGGCCATCGCGTTCCTGCATGACAACGGCGCGTTTTCGGTCACGTTCACCCATGACGGGGCCGACAAGCGACTGAGGCTGCTGCGCCGTGACGAGGTGTTCGACGACGCCGTGCGCGCCATTCCGTTGCTGGCGGAATGGATCGATTCATCACGCGCACAACCCACTTCACGAGCGTTGCCCGGCGGCCGCCTGTACAACACCTACCGCGGACAGCTCGACGCCGCGGGCCGGCCGGTGCTGCCCGGCTTGATCTCGGTCGGTGACGCGGTGTGCACGACGACCCCTTTGGCCGGACGTGGGGTGACGTTGGCGCTGATGCAGGCACGGGAACTGGTCCGCATCCTTGACCTGCACGAACGTGATATCACCACGGCGACAACGCAATTCGATCGCTGGTGTCTACGGCACATTCGACCGTGGTTCGACGACCACCGCTATACCGACGCCGATCGGATGCGCCGATGGTCCGGTGGTGATGTCGACCTCGGCCGCAGACTGCCGTCCGATCTCATCGTGGCGGCGGCAGGAGCCGATGCTGCGCTGAAGGACCTCGTCGGCCCCTACACCATCATGGACGCGTTGCCCACCAGCCTGGCACCGGCCCAGGCCCGCGCCAGGGAAATCTACGCGCGCGGCTGGCGGCCACCGGACCCGGACGGTCCGACGCGCGCGGAACTCAGTGAGCTGGTGTCCAGGACACCGGCAGCCGCTTGATGCCGTGAATGAACGGCGACAGCAGCCGCGAGGGCTCTTCCGTCGCCTGGATGTCGGGCATCCGGCGATGGAGTTCCTCGAACACAACGCTGATCTCGCGGCGGGCCAGGTTGGCGCCGAGGCAGAAGTGCGCACCGCCACCGCCGAAGCCGGCATGCGGATTCGGGGTGCGGCCGACGTCGAAGACCCACGGGTCAGCGAACTTGTCCTCATCGCGGTTGGCCGAGCAGTACCACAACGTCGCCTTGTCGCCGGCCGCCATCTTCACGCCGCTCAGCTCAAAGTCTTCGGTCAGCGTGCGCCGCATGTAGATCACCGGCGACGCCCACCGCACGATCTCCTCGACCGCCGTGGGCGCCACGGCTTCGTAGTCGTCCCACCACTTCGCGCGCTCACTAGGGAAGCGCGTGAGCGCGAGCACGCCGTGGCTGATCGCATTGCGCGTTGTCTCGTTGCCCGCCACCACCAGCAGGATGAAGAACGACGCGACCTCGGCCGACGTCAGCCGCTCGCCGTTGACTTCGGCCTGCACCAGCGCCGTCGTCAGGTCATCTCGCGGGTTGACCCGACGGTCCTCGGCAAGCGCGGTGGCGTACGCGCCGATGTCCATCGAGACCTTGACGAACTCCTCGTAGTCAGTGGCGATGTCCTTGTCCCCGAACCCGAGAATCACATTGGTCCAGTGGAACATCCGCTGGTGGTCTTCCTCGGGGATGCCCATCATGTCGCAGATCACCTGCAAGGGCAGCGGGCCGGCTAGTTCCGCCACCATCTCGCCCGAACCGTCGGGATGGGCCTCGATCATCGTCTCGACGAGACGGCGCGCCCGGTCGCGTACCGAAGCCTCGGTGCGGGCGACGACCTTCGGGGTGAACGCCCTGCTGACGATGTTGCGTAGCCGCAGGTGCTTCGGGTCGTCCGTCACGATCATCGACCCGAAGTACTCGGACAGATCCGGGTTCGCGTCGTTGATGGTGATGCTCGGGCTCGAGCTGAAGATGTGCGGATGACGGCTTGCGTGCCAGACGTCGTCGTACCTCGTCACCGCCCAGTGGCCGGGTCCCTCCTGCACGCCGGGCGTCTCCAGCGGAGGGTGATACGAGACCGGCGCCTCGCGCCGCAGCGTCGCGAATGCACCGTCGCGCTGGTCGTCGTCCTGGACCCAGAACTTCCAGGAGCCCAGGTCGATGTCGGACAGTGGCACCTCCGGGGGAGCTGTTCCGTTCACCCGAGCCGCGATACCCACGCCCCGAGCGTAGGTTGCGGCCCAGCCGCCGTCACGGATTTCTGAAACATGTTCCAATGTAGCGATCCGGCGTGATAGCACTTCAACGGTGCGCAACCCACATGCAGGGCAACCGTTTACGACGCCCGACGTCCAGATTGCGAAGGCGTTGCTGGACGTCAGCATCCCGACGTTGATGTTGTCGCTGGTACACATGTCGGGCGACCCCAGCCTGATTCGCGGCGAGCTCAAACCCGCGGGCCTTTTCCTCAACGAAGTGCAGGGCTACATGTCCGAGGAGGACAAGGCCGCGGTGCGCAAGATCGCGCTGGAGGTGATCGCCGACTACCGCGACCGCGGCTGTCCAGAGCCCGAGCCCATCGGCCCTGAGCTGTTGCGGGAGATGATGCAATGGCTGGTCTGCGAGCCGGTTCCGAGCGAATACGTGCCGATGTTGCTCGAGGAGATGGAACTCGACGGCAAAGACAGTCGAGCGGTCCGGGCCACCCCTGCCGACGACTTCCCTGTGGTCGTCATCGGCTGCGGGGAGTCCGGTCTGCTGGCGGGCATTCGGCTGAAAGAGGCGGGCATCCCGTTCACCATCGTCGAGAAGAACGCAGGCGTCGGCGGGACCTGGTGGCAGAACACCTATCCCGGTGCCCGGGTCGACGTCGGAAACCACTTCTATTGCTACAGCTTCGAGCCGACGGATCAATGGACGCACTTCTTTGCCGAGCAGCCCGAACTGCAGGCCTACTTCCAATCCGTGATGGACAAATACGACATCGGCAGGCATGTGCTGTGGGAAACCGAGGTGACCGAGGCGTCCTGGGATGACGACACCGCAACCTGGTCCGTGCTGGCGCGTGACCGCAACGGCGCGACGACGACACTTTCGGCGCGAGCGGTGATCAGCGCGGTCGGCCAGCTGAACCGGCCGCACCTTCCTGACATCGACGGGCAGCAGCATTTCGCCGGGCCCGCATTCCACTCCTCGGAGTGGAATCACACGGTGAATTTGCACGGCAAGCGGGTTGCGATGATCGGCGCGGGCGCCAGCGGATTCCAGATCGCGCCCACCATTGCGGGCGATGTCGACCGGCTGACCGTGTTCCAGCGGACCGCGCAATGGATGTTCCCAAACCCGAACTATCACTCCGAGGTGGGCCCCGGCGTGCAGTGGGCACTTCGGCATCTGCCGTTCTACGGCCGGTGGTACCGGTTCCTGCTGTTCTGGCCCGGCTGCGACAAGGGCCTCGCGGCCGCCCGGGTCGACGCGGACTACCCGGACCAGCAGAAGGCGGTCAGCGAGATCAACGACATCACCCGGATCGTGTTCACCGAGTGGATCAGCAGCCAGGTCGGCGACGATGCGGAGCTGTTGGCCAAGGTGGTGCCCGATTACCCTGCGACGGGCAAGCGCACTCTGCAGGACAACGGCAGCTGGCTGCGCACGCTTACCCGCGACAATGTCGAGTTGGTCAGGACCGCTATCGACCGCATCGAATCCGACGCGGTGGTCACCGCCGATGGCACCCGCTACCCGGCCGACGTCATCGTGTACGCCACCGGATTTCAGGCAAACAAGATGCTGTGGCCGATGACCATTGTCGGGCGCGACGGCGAAATCCTCAGCGAGCGTTGGGGGGAGCGGCCGTCGGCCTATCTGGGCATCACCGTACCGGGCTATCCGAACTTCTTCTGCATGTACGGGCCCGGCACCAACCTCGCTCACGGCGGCAGCCTGATCTTTCACTCCGAGTGCCAAATGCGCTACATCACAGAGTGTTTAGAGCTGCTGATCAGCGGCGGGCATGCCTCGCTCGAACCGCGCGAGGACAAGGCGACGGACTGGCACGAACGCAGTCAGGCCGAGATGCGCAAGCTGGTCTGGTCACAGCCCTCGGTCAAGCACTCTTTTTACAAGAACAGCTTCGGCGAGGTGCACATCCTGAGCCCGTGGCGGCTCGTCGACTACTGGGCGTGGACCCGCGAGCCGAATCCCGATGACTTCGTAATCCGTTAGGACAGTTCCCAGTTCATGTTCTTGGCGAAGGCCCGTGCGTCATCGGAAATGGTGCCCAGTTCGTGGCAGCGCTTGAGGTACCCCCGGACCATCACGAGGAAGTTCATCGGGTTGTAGGCGTCTTCCTCGTAGCTCCACTTCCCGTCGCCGGCGTACTGGAGGATCGTGATGACCGGTGTCCCGTGGACGCTGCCGTCGCGGGGAACGGTGATATGCGCTGACCGGCAGAGGTGTCGGTTTGCGCTCTGGTCCCGCGCGTCCACGTTACTGTCGGGACCATGGCACTCGGTATCGACGCGCAGGTGCTGGCGGAGCTCGGTCCATTGTTGGAGGCCGTCGGTCAAACCGAGTCGCCACCGATCGGCGACGTCGAGACCCGGCGGGTCAGCGGCCACCGAATGTTCGACTATGTCGCAAGCACGTGGGAACCGGTTGCCGGTGTAGAGGTCGACAGGCACACGCTGACGACCGCGGACGGGGCCGCGTTGGACCTCGCCTGGTACCACACCGAGGCGCTGGGCCCCCCGCCGGATGCGTTGGGACAGCCGGCAGCGCGGTGCTGTACCTGCACGGCGGTGGCATGATCTTCGGGCTCGCACAGCTCGGCCAGCTGTACGACCTGGCGCTGCGCGACTACGTCGCCACGTCTGGCGTGCCGATGCTGTTGGTGGACTACCGGATCGCCCCCGAACATCGGCATCCCACCCCGGTGGAGGACTGTTACGCGGCACTTCTGTGGCTCGCCGACAACGCCGCGGCGCTGGGCGTAGATCCCGCCCGTATCGGTGTGATGGGCGACAGCGCAGGGGGCGGTTTGGCGGCGGGTGTGTGCCTGCTGGCCCGCGATCGCGGCGGCCCGCCCGTCGCCCAGCAGCTGTTGATCTACCCGATGCTCGACGACCGCATCCACACGCCCGACCCGCAGCTGCTGCCATTCTTGACGTGGACCTACGACGACAACATCACCGGCTGGGCGGCGCTGCTCGGCGACAGCGCAGGCACCGACACGGTACCGCCGTATGCCGCGCCCGCCCGCGCCACGGATTTGACCGGTCTACCCGACACCTACATCGACGTCGGCGACCTCGACATCTTCCGCGACGAGGACATCGCCTATGCGCGTCGCCTGTCGGATGCCGGGGTGCAGACCGAGCTGCACCTGCATCCGGGGTGCCCGCACGCGTTCGAGGCGCTGGCGCGCGGGGCAGACGTGTCGCGACGAGCAATCGGCGATCGCGTGCGTCGCCTGCGCACCCTCTAGTCACCGCAAAACCCTGACAGGCCAACGGCATTCGCTTGGTAACGACACCACCGCCATGTCCGATATCCAGCTAGGAGCAGGCGTATGCGTTGTCTCCGACTCGGGAATGATCTAGGGAATGAATAGCGGCGGCCCAGCGTCGGAGTGGGCGTCGGGGCCGCAAGGTAGGAGTTAATAAACGATGAGGCTGTCGAAGTTTGTGCCCGCAGCCATGATGGTCGGTGCGCTCGGCTTCGGGGCTTTCGGGCCTGGCGGGCCCGTCGCGTCCGCCGACCCGGTTGCGCCCGCACCGCTGAAGCCACACAACGATTTCTGCCCACCCTGGTGCGGCGACGGGAACGGCCGGGGCCACGGCAACGGCCCGGACGGGAAGCACTGGGATGGAGACAAGGGTCCGTGGTGGGCCAACAACCGGCACGACTGGTGGGATGACCGCAATGGCCGGCCGCCGTGGGGCTGGGGCCCGCCACCGGCGTATCAGTGGACCGGGGGTCCGCCGCACCCGTTCAACTACTGGGGGTATGACGTCAATCCCGTGTGGGATGACGGCTTCCGCCAGTGGGGGATCTGGCTGTTCGGCCTGTGGATCCCGATCTTCGGCATCGGCGTCCAGTAGCCGACCTGTTCACGTACCCTCGGGCGCCTCGACAACGGCTTTGATGCGCTCGAGGGTCGTGCGCATGTCACGGATGTTGCGCCGTTGTCGTAACTGGCCGCCCAACATCGAGAACAGCTTGGTGAAGACGCTGTCGGGCATCCGGAACGACTCGGTCACCTCGGTGCCACCGTCGCCCGGGGTCAGCCGGTAGTGCCAGGTGTTCGCGGGCCGGTCACCGACCAGCACGTCGAAGCCGAATTCGCGCCCGGGCTCGCAGGCGGTGACCCGGCAGGTGGTCCAGTACACCGGGCCCATCTCGTTGCGCCGCACATGTCCGCGGAACCGCGCGCCGAGCGCGGGCCCGGTGGCCCCGTCGAGCCATTCGGCCTCGAACACCTCCGGCGAGAACTTGCCGGTGTTGCGAACATCGGCGATCAGATTCCAGATCCTGTCGGCCGGCGCCGACATGGACACGGTCGCGGAACCCTGCATGGCTACACCTCTTTCTGCTGTCGGGCGCACGTGGTGCGGTAGCCCTGGCCGTGCTCGGCGTGGCAGTAATCCAGGGTCACCGGGTCGACGAGCTTGAAGAATACGTGCCCTCGGCGTCGGACCGTCGGAGCAGGGTGCCGTCAGCCGTCAACGCACCGACGAGGCGGTGCCGTTGCGGTAACCCTCGGTGTCGGCGATGCGCTCCCGGTGGCCTGTCCGACTGCCGAGCAGCTTGGGATGGTCCGCCGAGGACGTGGCACCGGACCAAGGCCGCACACCGCGCCCACACCGACAGTGACGAGCCAGATAAATCCTTTGCTACCAACCACTTTCGCGTATCCTCGTTCCCTTGGGTATCACGGTCAGCGCGGCATCAGCGGACCGAGCTAATAGATGTGGCCCGGCGTCAGCTCTTTGGTGATCGCGGTTGCCTGTGCTCCCACTGTCTGCACCGCGTTTGCATTCACCCAGATGCGGGCGCTGCTGCACCGCTAGCGCTCAGCGGATTCGTCCTCCGGCAGGTCGTGCCTGACGACGCGCACCTCGCCGTGCGCCAGGCAGGCCGCATAGCCGTGATGCTTGCCGTAGAGCTCCCACGCCGTGCGGCGCTTGTCGCTGTGCGCGTGGATCTCATGGCCGTCCGAGAACCGTAAATGCAGGCTGCCGTCCTCGTCCCAACTTGCGTGGGTACACGTCGATCCCGCGAAGTCGAACAAGGCACGATGCTCGGCCCGCGCTGCCTTCGGATCGATGACCACCGCCTCTTCGTCGTCTCGGGCGGTCTTGGGCAGAGTGAGATAAAAGGGCACCGAGATCACGAGTTCGTTGTCGTCGAGGTTGAGCACCAGACCGCCGCGGAACCTGATGCGCTGGACGACGCATCCACCAATCCACGGTTCGGTCATTTTTTCACTCTGGCCCGTCGCGGAACTGCGCACAAGGCCTCTGGCCACAGTTTCCGTAGCATCGGCGAAGGGGCCTGGAGGTGGACGTGAAGATTAGGTTCGGCATCGGGCTGGGTGCAGATACCGGTCCGGAGCAACTGGCGAGCATCGTCGACCATCTGGAGGCGACGGGTGTCGATTCGCTCTGGTTCTCCGAGTTGGTGTACTCCAAGGCGGTCGACCCGTTCGTCGGGATGGCTTATGCACTGGCCAGGACGACAAATCTCAAGGTCGGCACGTCGGTCGCGGTTCTTCCCGGCCGCCATCCGGTGCTGGTGGCCAAACAGTTGGCGTCGCTGGCCGGTCTGGCACCCAAACGTGTGCTCCCGGTGTTCGGCCTGCGGTCGGCCATTCCCGCGGAACGCGAGATCTTCGTGGTGCCCGACGGGGAGCGCGCCGCCGTCTTCGATGAATCGCTGCAACTGCTGAGATCGGTTCTCGAACAACAAGATGTCGCGTTCACGGGCGACTATTTCGCGGTCAGCTCGGTCGGCGTCGAACCGCGACCGCTCAAACCGCTCGACATCTGGCTCGGTGGATCCGCACCGGCGGCGTTTCGCCGCATCGGCCAGCTCGGCGACGGGTGGCTCGGTAGCTTCCTCACCCCCGAAGAAGC
Organism: uncultured Actinomycetota bacterium; assembly: GCA_963770125.1. Lineage (GTDB taxonomy): Bacteria > Actinomycetota > Actinomycetes > Mycobacteriales > Mycobacteriaceae > Mycobacterium. The sequence continues at coordinate 31,580 of CAVYPI010000032.1, forward strand.
GCGCAGTGGCCGCGAGCAGATCCAGCGGGCCGCCGCCGAAGCGGGCCGCGAAATCGAACCCGATCATTTCGGAATCAACCTCGCAGTCAGCGACGGCGACATACCGGACGGACTGGTTGCCGCGGTCAAACGGCGTAGGCCCGACGTCGATCCCGCCGACCTCATCGCGGGCGACTGGCCGCAACTGCACCGCCAGCTCGACGCGTATCTGGCGGCGGGTTTGACCAAGTTCGTGATCCGGGCCGCCCAGCAGGCGAACATCGACGACTTCATCGATCGGTTCGTGGCGGAGCTGGTACCACGGCAGAACTGACATCGCCGTAGAGCAGCGCCATGCGGTCGAGGAACCAGAGCTTGCCGATCATCTGAACGACTGCTCCACGAGGGTTGGCGTGGCGGGGCCACGCGACCTCGCTATTCAGCCCAAACGCCTTCGCCACCCCACTTTCCGGCGACATCTCGCCCGTTCCGGATGTGAACCTCGATGTTCGTGCCATCGTGTCTAGAGTTGTGCGACGCAGGCCATCCACGCGGTGCCGCGTGAGCGAAGGAGATGGGGGATGAGCACTCGATTTTCGCGATTGAGCAGATCGCTCGTACTCGGCGCGGTGTCCGCCGCGCTGGCGTTCGGGCTTGTCAGCCCGCCTGCGGCGGTCGCGGACGATCGGCTGCAGTTCACCGGGACGACGCTGTCGGGGGCGCCGTTCAGCGGGGCGAGCCTCGTCGGCAAGCCTGCGGTGCTGTGGTTCTGGACGCCGTGGTGCCCGTTCTGCAACGCCGAGGCGCCCAGCGTCAGCCAGGTCGCGGCGGCAAATCCCAAGGTCACCTTCGTCGGCGTCGCGGCGCGCTCCGACGTCGCGGACATGCAGGGCTTCGTGTCGAAGTACAACCTCAACTTCACCAACCTCAACGACGCCGACGGGTCGATCTGGGCCCGCTACAACGTCCCGTGGCAGCCGGCCTACGTCTTCTACCGCGCCGACGGCTCGTCGACGTTCGTGAACAACCCGACCGCGGCAATGCCCCTGCAGGAGCTGTCCGACCGGGTAGCGGCGCTGTCGTAGGTCGCTGCGCACCGTGGACCAAGACCTGGTGGGCTTGGCCTTCGGCGCTGGATTGGTGGCGGCGCTGAACCCCTGCGGCTTCGCCATGCTGCCTGCATATCTGGCTCTGGTGGTGCGGGGCGAGGATGTGGGTCGGCGCGCTGCCGTGGGCCGAGCGCTGACAGCTACCGCCGCGATGGCGGCCGGATTCCTCACGGTGTTCGGTGGATTCGGCGTACTCACCGTGTCGGCGGCCTCCACGGTGCAGCGGTACCTGCCGTATGTCACCGTGTTGATCGGGATCGTCCTTGTCGCCCTTGGTATTTGGCTACTCGCCGGGCGTGAGATCACGGTGCTGGGCGGGTTGGCTCGGGGCGCGCGGTGGGCGCCGACGGCGCGGCTGGGCTCGATGTTCGGCTACGGGATCAGCTACGCGGTCGCGTCGTTGTCGTGCACGGTGGGGCCGTTCCTCGCGGTCACCGCCGCCGGACTTCGCGGCGGCTCGGTCCTGGGCGCTATGGCCGTCTACGCCGCCTATGCCGCTGGTTTCACGCTCGTCGTCGGGGTGCTCGCGGTCGCCGCCGCATTGGCCAGTTCGGCGGCCGTCGACCGGTTGCGACGAATTGTGCCGTATGTCAACCGGATCAGCGGCGGGCTGCTTCTGGTTGTCGGCCTTTATGTCGGCTACTACGGCCTCTACGAAATCCGGCTGTTCACGGGCAACGGCAACCCCGAAGACGCGGTGATCGCGGCCGCCGGTCGCGTGCAGGGTACGATCGCCGGCTGGGTCCACCAGCACGGGGCCTGGCCGTGGCTGGTCGCACTGGCGGTGCTGATCATCGCCGCGTTCGCAGCGGCGTGGCGCGCTAGTCCGAAGGCGCGATATCGCGGTGCAGATCGGGCCAGGGCGGGCGACGAACGATAGCCACGCCGGCAAGCGCCGCCGACACCAGCCCGACGAGGATTCCCATCGTCGCGAGGCGCCCTCCGTCGACCGCGGCCACCCATGTCGCCTTACCGTCTTTGATCACGAACACGCCGGCCGGCTTGGCGCCCAACCCAAATCGACTGTCGTTGACGCCGGGCTTGGAAAAGCCGCGCACATTGGTGACCGGGATGACCGTTGCTCCGTCGGCGGTCTCGTACACCTCTCCGAACACGCGCGCGGCGTCGGGATCGGTCTCGAGCGAGCCGATGGATTGTCGCGCCTCTCGAGGATTCATGGCTTCCCCATTACTACCGCCGGGCGATCTGCGGTGATTTCTGACCCGAGATGCAGTCATATCAGGTGATAGTTCGGTCGAACAGACGAGGAGGCCCGTGGTGGTGATTGTCGCTGGACACGTCGTGGTCGACCCTGAACAACGCGACGACTACCTGTCGGGATGCCTCGAGGTGGTGCGAGAGGCGCGCCGCACCCGGGGCTGTCTGGACTTCTCGGTGTCGGCCGACCTGCTGGATCCGGGCCGGATCAACATCTTGGAACGGTGGGAATCGGTGGCCGCGGTCGAGGCATTCCGTGGCAGCGGTCCCAGCGACGGGCAGGGTGCCGCGATCCTTGCCGCCTCGGTCGCCGAGTACGACGTCGGCGACGCGAGATGCCTCATGTGAGACCCGGTCAGCGGGTGGACTTCAGTTCGCCGCGGCAGACCTCGAGCGGATACCTGATGCCATCGCCAAACACCCTCCGCGGCAACTGTTTTGACTTGCGACACGAGAAACGCGTCACCGACACTTGGCATCGAGATCAGCGCGCAACCGGTGTCGGGGAACTGATGTCGGCCACGATGGGCACAGTGTGGTTGCGGCACCCATCAAACGTCAGCGGGCACAGTACGAATGCGTGGAGACCGCAAGCGCCTGCTGATAGAGGGGATCGAGCATCCGTGCATTGGTGACGGCGGTCTTGGCGTCATCGAGCATGCCGGTGCAGTCGGGGGAGCGCAGCACCGACCAGTGCAACGCGACGTCCGCGACCATCTCGGTGTTCAACCTGTCGATGGTTGCGCGTGACGCCGCCAAGTCGGGCGCAACGCCCGGCGCGGATCCCGGATCGAGCTTCCATTGCGCGAGCCGGGTGTATTCGATGGCTTCGGTGGCATTGATCTGATCGGTGAAGATGTGCCTGACGTAGTCGGGGTCGACGCCCCGCCCCGTCGCATCGGCACTCACCGCTGCCAACACCTGCTCAACTCGTGGAGGATCCTCGATCGAGCCGCCGGTCAGCCACTTGCTCGCCGCGACGGGCTCAGCCGTTTGCAGCCGCTGGGTGGCCGCATCAACCAACTCGAGAAGCGGGTTGACGTCGTCGCTTCGCGCCGGGGCGGTCGTCGACATCACCGCGAGCACCGTCAACGCACAGAACAAGACGGCGCAGCGGCGGATGCGCCCAGAGACCGTCATGGATCCATATTCGCCTACCAGTGCAATTTGTGGCCGAGGCCTGGGCGGCTAACGTCCCAGGATTGCCGGCACATCTATTACGACACTTGAGCAAACCGCTCCGCGGTGGGTCCGCCCGTCCTAAAATCGGATACTGGCACCAAGGGGGACCGCCATGACCGTCACAACGGAACCCACCAGCCTGCTGACGCTGCTGAAGGAACTCGGGGTGAAGCAGGTTTCGGTCGAAAAGCAACTGCCGGCGCTGCGCGCCTGGCTTGCGACGCATACGGCGAACCAACCTCTTCGAGTCAGCATGTGCTGCAACGGGTATGGGCTGCTTCTCAAGGAGTCGTCAGCCGTACACGACTGAGTTCCTAGCGATCGAAATCCGAATCGTCGTCCGGAACGGCGATGGCCTGTTCGATGAGATCGGCTTCGCTGGCTTCCCAGTCCCGTGCACTCGTGACGCGCGCCGCATCCCGCCACGTGTCCTCGTCGCCGACATCGATCGAGATGAGTTGTTCGACCACGTCGGCTTCGGGGACGTCGTCGCCGAACGCACTGCCAGGCTTGGTCATGATCGGTCTCCGTCCCGTCTCGGATTGACGAGTGTGTAACTCCACGATAGTGCGGTTGCGCGTTGTCCCACAGGATCGTGTGCACTCCGCGTGCAGCACCACATCGGCACGCAAAGGAGTGTGGACCGCAACGGCTGCGATGAGGACGCCAAGCGCGCTGCCGGCGATACCGCCGGAGAGCTATGCCAATCTCACCGAGGCGATGGCTTCGGTGCCGCTGGCCGACGACCATCTCGGCGCACGCAGCAGGTCTTCGCGCTCCGCGTGCACAACAAGCCCGGCCTGCGCGGAGCCCTCGATCACCGACTTCAGCGGCCGGTCGAACTCTGAGTAGATGTCGTCGAATGGGCGGACGCCCTGGGCGGAGTAACGGCGTACGGGCAGAGTCATTTTCGCTCCTCACAACTGATCGCGGTTGTGGTTCGAGACTGCACCCAGACACTCGGCCGCCACATCGCACTGAGGAGACGATTCAGCGACCCCGAGTTCGATCACCGGGGCCGAACTCTGCCGCAATGCCTAGGGCTGCCGGTGCCGCGCGTCCGCCGCTTCCTGTTCGGCAGCCGTGACGACGAGTGCGTCCGGGCCGGGATAGACCGTCGAGATGTGGTCGGTGCTCAGCCACCGCACCACATACGGCGGCGAGCCGTCTGCCGAGCGGACCTCGGTGATCAGTGCCCGCTGATCGTGCTGCTCGACGGTGGTTCCCTTGACCACCAGAAAGTCGCCCACCTTGGCCTTCATCGTCCGCTCCTAATTGGTTAGTAGGGATGGGTTGGCCGTTTCACGCGTTGTGTGAGGGCAATTGTCCTCTCTTCACGCCCATCGTCGAGGTGTAACCGACCGTTCGTGGCCCGCGATTAATTCGGTATACGCGCACCGGCAGGCACAATCTGGTCCGGCCGGTTGGGCCTAACAGGTCGCGCTAGAGGTCTCGCGACCAGTACTCGCCGACGAGATCGCGCCCGAAGCTGTGGTGGGGCTCGCGACGGTCGCAGCGGAAACCGGCCCGCTGGTAGATCCGGCGGGCGGCAAGCAGTACATCGTTGGTCCACAAGGTGATTCGCCGATAGCCGGATCGCCCGGCGAATCGCAGACACTCGTCCACCAGCCGAGTCCCGACACTCGCTCCGCGCGCCGACGGCTCGACGAGCAGCAGCCGCAGTTGTGCGGTGTCCTTCGGGTCGGCGGCGGTGCAGAACACGCAGCCGACCCGTTCCCCGTCCAGCTCCGCGATCCACGCCGCCTCGCGTTCGCTGTCTCGACGTTCGGCGAAGTCGGCCACGATGCGCGCGACCAGCGCCTCGAACGTCACGTCCCAGCCGTATTCGGCCGCGTACCGGGCGCCGTGCCGTTCGACGACCCAACCCAGTTCGCCAGGCCGGGGCGGGCGAAGTACGAGGCCGGTCGGGCGCACATCGCTGCCCAGCATCCTGCGGATCTGGCCCATCGCGCCGACGAGCCGGGTTCGTTGACCGTCATCGAGCGGCGCCAGCAGGGTGTTGATTGCGCCTGCCTGCAACTGGTCTAGTTCAGCAAACGCCCGCCTGCCCTCGTCCGTGAGCCGAACGACCTGGCGACGCCCGTCGGCCGCCGACTTCTCCCTGGCCACCAACCCGGACGCGGTGAAACCGGACAGGATGCGGCTGAGGTAGCCGGCGTCGAGGTCGAGGTCGCGGCGAAGGTCGGACACCGCGACGTCGTCGCGATGAGCCAGCTCGAAAAGCACCCTGGCCTCGGTGAGACCGAACGCCGATCCAGCCAGGTCGGGCCGCAGCAGCCCAAGCACCCGGGTATAGAAGCGATTGAATCCGCGGACGTCGTCGACCACGCTCGACATAGTTGACATAGTCAAGTAATTGCCTGATCTTGTCAACTATCTGCGTTGAGCAGGTCTCTGGGAGCTGTTCATATCGACTATGCGTACACTGCCCTGACGACGGGGGAGGCTCTCGAAACGCGCGGAGTCCCAGACCAGATCAAATCCAGACGCCAAAGGCCCCACCTTGCGAGAAACCACGAGCGACACCCAGAACCTGAAGCCGCACTTCGAGGATGTCCAGGCGCACTACGACCTGTCCGACGACTTCTTCCGGCTCTTCCTCGATCCGACGCAGACCTACAGCTGCGCCTACTTCGAACGCGACGACATGACGCTGGAGGAGGCGCAGATCGCCAAGATCGATCTGTCCCTCGGCAAGCTGGACCTGCAACCCGGCATGACGTTGCTGGACATCGGTTGCGGCTGGGGCGCGACGTTAAAGCGCGCCCTGGAGCGCTACGACGTCAATGTCATCGGCCTCACCCTGAGCAAGAATCAGCAGGTCTACGTCGAGCAGCTGTTCGCTCAGTCCGACAGCCCACGCACCAAGCGGGTACTGCTGGAGGGCTGGGAGCAGTTCCATGAGCCGGTCGACCGGATCGTGTCGATCGGTGCGTTCGAGCACTTCGGCCGCGACCGCTACGACGACTTCTTCAAGAAGGCCTATCAGGCGCTTCCCGTCGACGGCAAAATGATGCTGCACACCATCGTGAAGCCGAGTGATGAGGAATTCACCGGGCGCGGGTTGACGCTGACGATGCGGCTTCTCCGCTTCGTCAAATTCATCATGGACGAGATCTTCCCGGGCGGGGAGCTGCCGAAGGTGGCACTGGTGGAGGAGCACGCGACCAAGGTCGGTTTCGAGGTAACCCGGGTTCAGCCGCTTCGGCTGCATTACGCGAAGACCTTGGACATCTGGGCCACAGCGCTCGAGGCCCGCAAGGACGAAGCCATCGCGATCCAGTCCCAAGAGGTCTACGACCGGTACATGAAGTATCTGACCGGTTGCGCCGAACTGTTCCGCGACGGGTACACCGACATCTGCCAGTTCACCCTGGTCAAGGTTTAGTCACGACGCAGGCGGCGCCACACCCGAAGGGGCAGTAGCCCGATCAGGGGAGCCCGCTTGCCGAGGTCGGCCGCGTCGCGCTTGTTCAACGCGGCCGCATATCGGTGGGCGTCCGCGGTGCTTTCGTATTCCTTTGACCCCGCCGCCGAGGTTGAACGTGAACGCGTTGTATATGAAGGCCTGCCCGATAAACAGCGCGAGGCCCAGGATCGCCCGCCGCGGGTAGAGGGTGAACGCGACCTTGGCGATTTCTCGGAACGAGATGGTCTTTCGCTGGCGAACGCGCAGCGGCCTTCCTTGCGGGTGCGGAAGAGGCTGGTGGGTTTCGCTTTCCACCTCTTCCTCGATTTCGCGAACGATCCGCTCGGCTTCGTCCTCCTGTCCGTGGATGAAAAGCCATCTCGGACTTTCGGGGACGTTTCGGCGGACGACCAACACGACCAGGCCGAAGACCGCGCCGATGCCGAACGCAAGCCGCCATCCGATGTCGGCAGGGAAGATCGATGTGTCCAGCAGAAGCAGGGCACCCGCGGCACCGCCCGCGGCGCCGAGCCAGTACGAACCGTTGATGATCAGGTCGACCCGACCCCGGACCCGCGCCGGAATGAGTTCGTCGATCGCGGAATTGATTGCGGCGTACTCGCCGCCAATACCGGCCCCGGTGAAGAAGCGCGCGATGAAGAAGTACCACGGCGCGAAGGCGAACGCTGTTGCCACCGTGGCCGTTAGGTAGACCACGAGGGTCGCATGAAAAGCATCTTGCGCCCGAATCGATCGGTGAGCTGGCCGAAGAACAAGGCGCCGAGACATGCGCCGGTGATGTAAACGGCCGCGGCCACACCGATCTCGGCGGCGGTGAGCTTGATGCCGCTGTCATCCTCGGTCAGGCGCGACGCGACATTGCCGACCATCGTGACTTCGAGGCCGTCGAGGATCCAGACGCCGCCCAGTCCAAAAACGACCCGCCAGTGAAACCGCGACCATGGCAGGCGGTCCAGCTGCGCGGGAATCTGCGTGGTGATCGTGCCGGTCTGAACAGCCATCGCGCGCCTCCTGCCGTCACGCCGGCGTACCGCCGGTTGACTTGGGAGCACCCGCCAGTGCCACGAATCACCCGCGATAGAGCGGTGGGGACTCTAGGTGGTCGCCCCCACCGTCGCGATCGCGTCGATCACCGCCGCCGGCGCATCCAGCGCCACAAACGTTCGCGCCCCCGGCACCTCGATCAGCGCGGCATTCGGGAACAGCGCGGCCAGCCGCCTGCCCAGCGCGGGCGTGAACGCGCGGTCGCGTTGACCCCAAACGATCGTCACGGGCTTGGTGAACCGGCCGAGGCGTGTCGCCACATCGGTCAGATCGGTCTTGGCCACGTTCCGCAGCAGCGTCGCGATATCGCGGCGGATGCTGGCGTCCGTGCGACCGGGTTCCAGCCACGAGGCGGTGAGCTGCGGGTCCGGCTGGACCAGCAGGCCGAACCCGAGCGGAGAGTGCCGCAGGGCCTTGATCCGCATCTGCTCGAACAGCAGCTTGATGGAGATCGGCCCGCGCAGCAGCGCGAAGACGAGAGTGAACGGGAACGGCGGGAACTTGTCGAACGCATCGCAGTTGGTCAGCACCAGCCGGCCGATCTGGTCGGGGTACGCATCGACGACCAGTTGGCAAAGTCCGCCGCCGGTGTCGTTGCCGACGAGCGTCACGTCGGCCAGCCCGAGTTCGACGATGAAGTCGCGGATCATCGTCGCCACACCGTCCGGCGAGAGGGCGCCCTGATCGTTCACGGGAATGGTGTGCGATCCGAGCGGCCAGTTCGGCAGGTAACAGCGGAAACCCTGCCGCGCCAAGCCCTCGGCCACGCGGTCCCACAGACGGCTGTCGACGAGGATGCCGTGCACGAACAGCACCGGCGGGTGCGGGGAGTCTTCGGGGCCAAACACGCGGTAGTCGATCGTCGCCTGGTCCAACGCCACCTGCGGCATGTTCGCTATCCTTTCGATCAGACTTACAAACACTTAGTATGGAAGTTACGTGCAGCCTGTATGAAAGTCAATGACGATGTGGCCGCGGAGTCTCCGACCCGGCGGACACAGGCCGAGCGCACCGCCGCGACGCGGGCGCTGTTGATCGGTGCCGCACGGAAGCTGTTCGCCGACAAGGGGTTTGCCGACGTTTCCACCCAGGCGATCGTCGCCGCGGCCGGGGTGACACGGGGTGCGCTGTATCACCAGTTCGACGACAAGGCCGCGCTGTTCGCGGCGGTATACGAGGAGGTCGAGCGTGATCTGGTCGACGACATTGCGCGCCAGATCATGGATGATCAACCGCCGGACCCGCTGGAAGCGATGCGATTGGGGGCGCGTCTTTTCCTCGATCGTTGTTCCGCGCCCGACGTTCAGCGGATCGTCCTCATCGATGCGCCTGCGGTGCTGGGCTGGGATCGGTGGCGCGCGGTCGGGGTGAAATACGGCCTCGGGGTGATCGAGGGAATGCTCGCCCACGCGATCGCCGAGGGGGCCATACCCGATCAGCCGTTGCGGCCCACCGCCCACGTGCTGCTCGGGGCGCTCGACGAGGCGGCGCTGTTCGTCTCGCGCGCGACGAAACCCGATCAGGCGCGCCGCGAGATGGACGCCGTGTGCGATCGGCTGATCAGCGGGATCGCGGGGGGTTAGCGAGCAGCAGCGCGCTGTCGCCGAACTCGTGCCATAGGTATCCGTGGTCGAGCGCTTCGCGATATGCCGCGGCCACGAGCGCGGGACCGGCGACCGCCTCGAGCAGCAGCAGGTGCGAGGCGCCTGCGTCGTGCCAGCCGGTGATCAGGCCGTCGACTACGCGTGGCGGGCGACCCGGCCCGAGGACCAGATCCGTCCAGCCCGTCGCTGGGTGCACCGTGCCGTCGGGATCGGCGGCGGACTCCACCGCGCGGGTCGCCGTGGTACCGACGGCGATCACCCGTCCGCCCGACGCACGGGTCAGGTTGACCAGCCGTGCGGTCGCGGGCAGCACCTCGAACGGCTCGGCGACCGGCGGCTCGCCCGGCTCCGCCGACGAGACCCCGGCGTGCAGTGTGATCGGTGCGATCACGACTCCCGCCGAGACCAACGACGTCACCAACTCGGCAGTGAATGGCCTTGCCGCACTGGCCATCTCGGCGCTGCCAGGCCGCCGGGCGAACACGGTCTGATAGCTGCTCAGCGGCCAGGACCGCGGGACGTAGCTGTACCGGATGGGCCGCCCGTGCCTGCCGAGGTAGGACGTGACGTCGCCTTCGATCGCCAACCGCGAGGTCCACAGTCGACTGCCCGCCACACCCGGTCCGGGATAGGAAGCGATCACCACGAGCGCGGCACCATCGGGCAGCCCGATCCGCTCGCCGGGCTCGACGTCCCGCAGATGGCCGGTCGCATTGGTGGCCGGCCGCAGTTCGACGATCCACACGTGGTCGTCGAGCGCGGAGGAGAAATGCACGGCGATGGGGCCTCGCTCTGCCCGCAGTCCGGTGACCGCGGCGGGCAGCGTCGCCGAGTTGTTCACGATGAGTAGATCGCCAGGGGCGAGGTGCTGGCCGAGGTCAGCGAACCGGGTGTGCACGACGCCACCGGGCGTGGCGATCATCAGTTTGACGCCGTCGCGGGCTACCCCGTGCGCCTCGGGCGGCTCGACGGCATCCGATGCGGGTGGCCGCTCGAAGTGCGTCTGCGGCGTCGCGTGGGGGCACCACCCGCCCGAAGGGCAGGGGGAGGTCATACGCCCACTCCGACCGTGAACAGGTCGTTGGCACGGTAACGGCCGGGCGCGGGCCGGGTGTCGAGCAGCCGCAGCAGCGCGGGCACGACGGACTCCGGTTCGGCGCGGTCGGAGATGTCCTCGCCAGGGAACGCGGCCTGGTGCATCTCGGTGCGCATGTCGCCGGGATCGAAGGAGTAGACGCCGATGCCCGGATTCTCGGCGGCCAGGATCGCCGACAGGTGGTCGAGCGCCGCCTTCGACGACCCGTAGCCGCCCCAGCCCTCGTACGGCTCGACGGCCGCATCCGAGGTGATGTTGACGATGACACCGCGGTTGTCGGTCAATGCGGGCAATGCGGCCTGGATAAGCGCAAGGGGAGCGAACACGTTGGTGGTGTACACGGCGCGCAGGTCGGCGGCCAGGTAGTCGGCGAGCCGGGGTTGCGGGCTTGGACCGAGCCGGCTGGCGTTGTTCACGAGCAGCCGCAGCGGTCCGGCGTCGATCGCGGCGACGAGCAGTGCGGCCCGGTGGCCGGGTTCGGTGACGTCGCCGGGAATGGTGATCAGTCGCGGGGAGCCGAGCTCCGCGGCCGTTGCCTCGAGGTCGTCCCCGCGCCTGGCGTCGGCAACGACCGTCCACCCCCGGTCCAGCAGGGCCGCGGCCACTGCGCGGCCGAAGCCGCGGGAACCGCCGGTGACGATCGCGACGGGAGAGATGTGTTGGGAAGCAGTCATACCATGCATACTGGTAGTTAAAGTTAACTTTAAGTCAAGAGCCTAGAGCGAATGGGGTGCGCGAGATGGAGAGCCGAGACCTACTGACGGTCGGTGAGGTGGCGGAGCGCAGCGGCTTCGCGCCGTCAGCGATCCGGTTCTACAACAAGGAAGGGCTGATCAGCGCCAGCCGGACGAGTGGCGGACAGCGGCGGTTCGAGCGAAACATGTTACGGCGATTGGCATTCATCCGCGCCGCCCGTAACGTCGGCTTGAGCCTCGACGAGACCGCTGCTGCGCTGGAGATGCTGCCGGACAGTCGCACACCCACCCGCGCGGACTGGACCCGGCTGTCGAAGGATTGGCGGCAACGCCTCGATGATCAGATCGCGGGGCTGATGGCGTTGCGTGACAAGCTGGACTCCTGCATCGGATGCGGCTGCCTGTCGCTGAAGCGCTGTGCGATCTCGAATCCGGCCGACAGCGCGGCTGCAGCGGGACCCGGCGCGGTCTACCTACCGAAAGCCCTGCGCCGCCAGAAGTCCGCGTAGCTGGCCGGCGAATTCGCAGGGGTGGTGTCGGTACCCAATATGGCCGCCGGGAAAGTCGATGACCTTCTCGCCGAGCAGACCCGCCAGCGCGACGGTGGCCCGATACGGAAAGAACTCGCGTGAGTCCAGGCCGCCAGTCAGTACGAGTTTCGCCGAAACCTGTTGCAGTGCAGAAGTGTCAGGCTGATAGCCCGGATACTTCCGTATTTCGTGTGCGAAGGTGAAGGTCATGTTGCGGCGAATCCTCGGCATGAGCTTCGCCATTCGCCAGAATTCGAGTGTGCCGAATCGGCAGGTCAGTAGTCATTGCTGCCCGTCCAACCCGCACGCACGCAGAATGATCCGGTCGAACCGGCGATCGGGCAGTATGCGGCGCATGAACAGCATCCGCTTGGCGCCCGCTCCGGATGGATACCGGGTCCGGGGCTCGGCACTGGTTAGCGCATGAAGCACATCCGCGGCGACGACATCAGGATCTGAGCCCTGCGCTGCGTGCTTGCTGATCGACTCGGCCACGGCGGTGAGCTGGCCGCCATATCGCCGCCGACCCTGGTCCGGCAGTGCGCGGATCGTCTCCGCGGTGTCGTGTTCCAGCTTTCCCCTCATCGCGGTGGAGACGAATCCGGGTTCGATCACCGCGACCTGTATGCCTAGCGGGCCCAGCTCGAGTCGTAGGACGTCGCTCAATCCCTCCAGACCGTACTTGGCGGCGACGTAGGGCGCCATGAGCGGAACCCCTGCCTTACCGGCCGCCGATGTGACGTTGACAATCCGGCCGCGGCCGCGCAGCAACGGTGGCAACAGCGCCTGCGTCACGGCAAGCGGGCCAACAAGATTCACCTCGAGCTGGCGCCGGAACCCGTCGAGCGGGAGGTACTCGATGGGACATGGCAGGGTGGTGCCTGCGTTGTTGACCAGACCGTCGAGCCCGGCGTCGCCCACTTCGGCCCTCACTTCGTCCGCCATGGCCTGGATCGATGCGGCGTCGGTCACGTCGACGTGCACCGGGGTGAGCGAATCCGACGCCGCCGAGCGCAGTGCGTGGTCGTCGGCTACTTTGCGGACGCCGGCGAAAACTCGGAATCCGTTGCGGTCCAACATCAGTGCGCAGGCGCGGCCGATGCCGGTGGACGATCCGGTGATGACGACAGATTTCATGATGTGCTCGCTGGTGGTTGGGATGTGGTGGCCACCGCGCCGCAGAACGCGGACGTCATGGCCTCGATGACGGTGTGCCGGTCCGGCACGGCCTGACCCGCCGCGATCAGCCGAGGGCGGGCCAACAGATGGACGCTGATCGGGGCGATCAGCAGCGGAATCAACAGGGTGTTGGGCAGATCGGCGCAGCGACCGGCGCGTATCTGCTCATTCAGCCAGCCGCCGACCGTCGACGTGATGCGCGGCAGAATCCGTTCGCGGAAGAACTGCGTTCCAATGCCATTCGGCTTGGCGAGGATCTCGGCGAACAGCGCTTGCAGCACCGCGGTGTCGTCGGCGACGCTATCGAACACCGCGGTGTAGATCGCCCGCACGCCGGACTCGAAGTCGCCGAACGGTCGCGGATCGGCGGCGAGCAGGTCCTCGACAACAGGCAGGGGAGCGTGGCGGTCGAACACAGCGGCGAGAAGCCCCTCGCGATCACCGAACGCGGCGTAGACCGAGGTGGCCGCGCAGCCGACGCGCCGGGTCACCGCCTCCACCGTGAACGCGGCGACACCGTCGGCGACGATCAGTCCGGTCGCCGCGGCGATCGCGCGTTCGCGAACCCCGATTCGGTTGCCGGGGTCCCCGCCGGCCTCGCGCACGGCGTCGTCGAGCGCGCGGCGGGTGCGCACCCGCCGGTAGACGGTCGAGCGGGACACACCTGCGCGGCGAGCGATCCGATCCAACGACAACTCGGCGACGGGGGTGCCCGTCGCCTCGGCCTCCTCCATCGCGGCGTGCACGATTACGCTGTCCATGACTATGACACTAGATACTGGACGCCATAGTATCAAGTATCGGTACGAGTGTAGATTTAGCTCGATGCCCCAATGAACAGCAGAGACGGTTGGCTCCGTTCGCCGCGATCTGTGGCGCTGGTCCTGGCAGCACTCGCAACGATGCTTGCCGTGGGGTCGTTCTGTTGTGGCTCAGCAATCGGGACGCCGACGACGTGCGCCTTCAGGGCGCGCCCATGACCGATGCGCAGGCCGCGGGGCAGGTGCTGACGTCGGCCAAGCAGATCGTCAGCATGGCCCAGCTGCAGGATGCGACGGGCAGCTACGCCTTCGTGTCATGCAACAGTGCGAACGAGCCACCGTATCAGGTCGCTGTCTACATGAATTTCCGCTTGCCGCAGAGCAATTCGCTCAAGGATCTACGCGACATCGCGGCTTCGATGGTCGCGCACGGCTGGACACCCGCCCCTGCGATGGGCGAGCACTTCGGCCAAAAGCTGACCAAGGACGGTGTGACGGCCATTTTCTATCGCAGCGGCAACTACGCGGACTTCGCCACCATGCGGCTCTACGGTGAGTGCCGCAACACCGCCGACCACCGCAACGACAATCCTGCCTGGACCGAAGTCACCGACCAACTCGGCTGATGCGTGGTCAGGACAGGCTTCGCTGTAAGAGCACGGTGTCCAGCCACCTGCCGTGCTTGAAGCCGACCGCGGTGAGCCGTCCGACGTCGACGAATCCGCGGTTGCGGTGCAGAGCCAGGGAACCCGCGCCGTCTGCGTCGACGATGACGGCGATGACCTCGCGGACACCGGCGCGGGTGCAGTCGGTGAGCAGCGCATCGAGAAGCCGGCCGCCGATTCCGCAGCCGACCGCATCGGGTGCGACGTAGATCGAGTCCTCCACGGTGTGGCGGTAGGCGGGTCGCGTTTTCCACGGCGCGCAATAGGCGTATCCCGCGATTCGGCCGCTCAGCGTTGCGGTCAGGAACGGCAGTCCGTCTCCCGTGACGGCGTGCAGGCGGCGCTGCCATTCCGCCCCATCGGGCGTAGTGAGCTCAAACGTCGCGACGCCGGTTTGCACGTGGTGAGCGTAGATCCTAGCGATGTCATCGAGGTCGTCTGGAATGGTGGGCCGGATCGCGATATCGGTCTGGCGCACAACACATTCCGCGCCGTCAGCAGGCAACGGGGTGCGACTCGCAGTAAGGCGTCTTTCCAGGGAGACGGTAGCGATGGTCGGCGACCCACCGGTACACGGCATTCTGAATGAAGCGGATGCCGGGGACGCGGTAGATCAGCAGCGGCAGGCGGGTGCCAAGGGCAACCGACCACGCAGCGGCCCACGCCTCGGCGCCGGTGTAGACGGCACCGGAGGAGTCCAGCCACCGTATGGCTTCCAGCAGTTGGTCATGGGGAATCCCAAGGCGCTCCGCCACACCCGCGCTTTGCAATGGTTCGGTCTCGACATTGCCCGTCCGGTCGTGTCTGATCAGGAAATCCCGCGCGCGAGTGCACACCCCGCAGGTCCCGTCGAAGAACAGAACACCGGTCACACCTTCATTGTTCACCGTGGCGTCAGACAAGTCACTGCCGTGCGCGCCGGTATGACGGATGTCATCCTCAGCACTGTCTCACCCGCATACAGCGCTGCACGGTCCACAGCCGAGTCGGGCATCACCGATCGTTGGCGCAATCGGGGAGAACATCGGCAGGCCTGGCGTCTGCATTTTCAAGACCGGCGTGCCTGCTCGTCGGTGCCGACCATGACGAGTGTCAACACACCATGGTCGGAGAGCCATCGCAGCAGAGCCCGGTCCATGCCGAAAGCAATGACGCACGGTGCATTAGCGCGCGGGTGGGCCCGGTTTTGCCTGTGCGGCGTCGCGGCGACGCGCAGCCATACCGGCGAGTGCCTCGAAAACGACACGGTGCGCGGCGTTGACAGTCAATTCGGCGTGGTCGTAGGCGGGCGCCACCTCGACCACGTCGACGCCGGCGACATCGTGCTCGTAGCAGAGTTGACGCACCAACCGCAGCAGGTCGGCGCTGGTGATCCCACCGGGCTCCGGCGTGCCCGTGCCCGGTGCGTGTGCGGGATCGAGCACGTCGATGTCGACCGAGACGTAGAGCTTGTCCGCCTTGGCCAGCGCCTCGCTGACCGCGTCGCGCATCACGTCCTTGAACCCCCGGTCCCAGATCTCCTGCATGGTGTGCCACGTCATGCCCTGTTCGAGCATCCACTCGAACGTGTCCTGCGGCGGCCAGTAGCCGCGCAGGCCGACCTGGACGAAATGGGTGCCCGGCACCGCGCCGGACTCGATGAGTCGGCGCATCGGGGTGCCGTGGCTGGCCAGATTGCCCTCGATTTCGTCGGCGGTGTCGGCGTGCGCGTCGAAGTGGACGATCCCGACGTTGCCGTACCCGTGGACGTCCGCGACCGCCGTCGCGGCGGGCCAGGTGATCGAGTGGTCACCGCCGAGGATGACGGGAACGATGCCGCGCGACGCCAGCGCGTGCACACGCTCGCGAATGTTGTTGTGCGACACCTCGGTCTGGCCATGTGGGCAGTACGCGTCGCCGAAGTCGACGACCTCCAGCCAGTCGAAGATCTCCAGCCCCAGGTCGAGGTGATAGGTGCCGGGCTCGTAGGCGGTGGCGCGGATCGCCCGGGGACCGAACCGGGCGCCCGGCCGGTTGGTCGTGGAGATGTCGAACGGCGCGCCGACGATCGCGACGTCGGGCCGCCACGACTCCAGCTGTCCGACTTCGGTCAGGAACGGGCGGTGCCCGAACGACACCATTCCGGCGTGGGCCAATTCGAGTTGCTCGGCCATGCCGGGCGGGAGGTCGCGCTGGTGATCATGGTCGTGGCCCATGCGATGACCGTACCGCTCGGACGCGAAATCCGTTGGCGACCAAGTCGGTCTTGTCATGCGTGTGCGGCGAGCGCCTCACGCAGCGGGTCGGGAATCGACCGCTTGGCCCAGTCGTCGGTGGACACAACGACGTAGACGTTCTGGCCACGCACCGCGGCCTGCTCATCGGCGTCGAAGTCACGCCGCAGCACGGTGAACCCCAACGTGAAGCTGGTTGACCCGATCCGCTCGCATTGCACCGCGACCCGCACCGAATCACGCCATCGAACCGATGTCAGATAATCGATCTCGCTGTGCACGACCTGGATGTCGTGGCCGGTGGCGATCAAACCGGGGTAGGTGACACCGAGGTGGTCGAGGAATCCGGTGCACGCCTCGTCGAACCAGGTGAGGTAGTGGCCGTTGAACACCACGCCCTGCTGGTCGACCTCCGCATAGCGCGGCACCACCGGCAACGAAAACCCACCCACCCCCTCACAGTAATGTCCGGCGCGCATCCGACCCGACGCGGCAGCGGCACTTGCGGTCGATCGCGTCTGGCCAAGCCGTTCGGCGGTTCAACCTCGTACCATTCTTCAAGCGGGGCAGCGAGTTCCAGGTCCAACCGACGGATCCGTACTCGTGCGCAAGGGCGACGGCGCCGAACCGCTGTTGCCTAACCCGCAGGACCGCGTCTTCTCCCGCGAATACGGCGTGCGGCTGCCCAGCAAGGTCGGCCGAATTCATTCGCCGGGCCCGGGTCGCACCATCAAGAGCCCGGCACCCGATAGCAGCTTCGCCACACAGCGTCAGACAACCGCCAGACACCGACGATCGATCGGGCCAAGTGTCGCCCTTAGTCACGCTTTCGCCCGGGCGTGACACAAACTGACACTCGCCGTACGCATACCACTCTCGGGCAGACTGGACTCGTGCAGCTGGTAACCATCGACGACATCCGCGCCGCCGCCGAGCTGATCCGCCCGCTACGTTCTGCGCACCCCCTTGGTCCCGGCGGGCTGGGCCGACCACGAGCGGCCGCTGTGGATCAAGCCGGAGAACCTGCAGTCGATCGGCGCGTTCAAGGTGCGAGGCGCCTTCAACGCCATCGGACACCTCGACGAATCCGTCCGCACCCATGGCGTCGTCGCCTATTCGAGCGGCAATCACGCCCAGGCCGTCGCCTATGCGGCGGCGGTGTACGGCGTGCCCGCGCACATCGTCATGCCGGAGGAGACGCCGAACATCAAGGTGGCCGCGACGCGAAGCCACGGCGCGGAGGTGGTGCTGTGCGGTCCGGGCCAGCGCGAGAAGGTCGCCGCCGAGGTGGTTGCTGCCACAGGCGGTGTGCTCGTGCCGCCGTTTGACCACCCCGACATCATCGCGGGGCAGGGCACCATCGGCCTGGAGATCGCCGAGGATCTGCCCACGGTCGCAAAACGTGCTCGTCCCGGTCAGTGGTGGCGGGCTGGCGTCGGGGATCGGCACCGCGATCAAGGCGCTGTGCCCCGACGCCCGCGTCTTCGGTGTCGAACCGGAGCTGGCGGCCGATACGGCGGAGGGTCTTCGCCTCGGGCATCGGGTGGACTGGACGATCGAAGACAGGAACCGGACGATCGCCGACGGGCTGCGCTCACAACCGTCCGACTTGACGTTCGCACATCTACAAAAGGTGTCGGACGATGTGATCACGGTGTCGGAGAACGAGATTCGCGCGGCCGTTCGCGAACTCGCCTATCAGGCTCATCTGGTCGCCGAACCGAGCGGTGCGGTGGCGTTGGCGGGTTACCGAAAGGGTTCATCGCCGCCGGGCCGTACCGTGGTGATCCTGTCTGGCGGCAACATCGAACCGCCGATGCTGCAAGAGATTCTGGCCGGCTGACTCAGGCTTTGGAGAACGGAGTCACCAGGGGGACCGCGATGGCGCACTTGTCGTGTATTGCGCGCATCCGCGCGTCTTGCAGCGCCGCGGCCTTCAGGTAGCGGCACCGACCACTCCACCCGCACGAGCAGGCGGCCATCGAATGCCCGAATCTGTAGTTGTACACGGCCGCTGTGCCCTGCTCGACGACATCGGGCCGTGGCAAATCGCCGATGTCCACCACGTCTACAGGTGCCGCTACCGACATCGGTCAACCTCCCGCGTCGACCCGACTTCGTTGTCCTGCCGATCCGATTCCCATGCTGACCCTGGTTGTGCCCGATTTCGGTCTCGGTCGGGCCACGCCGACCTAATGCACGCCCTCCATCAGCCTGCTCATCCACGGCGCGATCGCGAACACCACCACGCCGGCGCGAATCGCGACGGCTCCGATGATCCCGAAGTAGGCAAATTCTTGAGCCGGATCGTAGTAGCGGGCCAAACCGACCGGATGGCCAAAGGCGTGCGTTCGCCACACCGCCCCTCCGTCCGCCGATAGCGCCGAACGATTCGCCGGCAAAGATGACTGCAGACGTATGGGCAGGAGTTTCATGCCGCACAGCACATTTCGACGCGTCGACCCTCCGGCGGTGTCCAGCGCCGGGTGAGCCCGGACCGCGGTGGGCAGGTAGTGTCACCCGGACACGTGGACGTCCGAAGGGATGTGAGTGGACGCCGTACTCGGCTTATCGGTAACGCCGTCCGCCGTCGGTCTTGTCCTTGTCGAGGGACAGGACGCCGACGGCGCCACCGTGGACCGCGACGCATTCGAGGTCGGCTCCCGGGGCCGGTCCAGCGCGGTGCGCACCTCCGAACAGGCGGCCGCCGCGGTGCTGCGCAGTGAAGCGATCGCCGCGACCCGGGGCCACCGTCTGCATTCCATCGGGGTTACCTGGAGCGACGACGCCAACACCGAGGCCTCGCTGCTGCTGAAGTCCCTGACCGACTCTGGTTTCGACAACGTCGTGCCCGTGCGGCTGCCGGAGGCTACCGAGGCATTGGCGCGGGGGATCGCGGAGGTCATCGGGTACGGCACCACCGCGGTGTGCGTGCTCGAGCCCGACACGGTGATCGCGCTGATCGTGCATCTCCGCGACGGCACGGTGCAGACCTCGCTCAACCACCGGATCGTGACCGAGGAAGACCTGATCCGGTGGCTGAGCACCGTGTTCACCCGCGCCGACTGGCAACCCGAGGCCCTGGTCATGGTCGGTTCGGGCGGCGACGACGAGCTCATGCCGATCCTCGAAGACGCACTGTCTGTGCCGGTGTTCGCTCCTGCAGAAGCCCAGCTCGCCCTCGCGCGCGGCGCGGCGCTCGCGTGCGCACAGAACGTCGACTCGGCGTTCGCTGACGACGCGCAGGACGTTCACCAGCGCCATCCAGTCGCGCACCGCCGTAGGCAGACCGGTCCGTTGGCGCTGCTGGTCGCGGGGGTGCTGACGTTCACGGTGTCCGCGTCCGTCGCGGTCAGCCTGCAGTTGGCACCAAACAAGGACGCGGCCACGTCCGAGCCGCGGCCTGCCGCCAAGACCTCCCCGGAGACGCCCGCCGCGCTCACTCACCTTCCGTCGCCAGTCGCGATCCCACCAGCACCGGTCGTCGAGGCGCTGCCGTCGCCTCCCCCCGAAACCCCGACCGTCGAGGTTGCGCCGCCGCCGGTCTACAGCGAGACGCCGGTCGACACCCCCGAGGCGCCGATGGCCGTCTCCGACACGCCGCCCGTCGAGGGCATCCCTACCGACGCGGCCGCCGCACCTGCGCCGCCTGCACCGGCGCCTGCTGAACTCGCGCCGCCGCCCGACGCCCCGCCGCTGTTGCCGCCCCCCTGATCCGCCGCGCCGAATACGCTCGCTGACGTGCGGGTGCTTCGGGTGAGCCTTCGGGTCGCGATCGTGTTGGCCGTGGTGCTCGCACTGGTCACGGTCGAGACATCGACTCGGTCGGGTGTGCTGTGGCGGCTGAGCACCTTCACCTATCAGGCGAACGTGCTCGCCGCCGCGTATTACCTGTGGACCGTTGCCTGGCCCCGCGCGGATGCCCGGGTCGGTGTCCGGGGCGCGGTCGTGCTGTATGTGCTGATCGCCGGCGTCGTCTGGAATCTGTTCCTGAGGGGATACAGCATGGGCTACACGCCCGCCAACGTGCTGCTGCACCTCGTCGTGCCCGTACTGGCCCTGACCGATTGGCTGCTCGTCGAGCGAGACCAGACGCAGGTCCGCTGGTGGCAGCCGGTGGCCTGGCTGGTTTATCCGGCGGCATACCTCGCGCTGGCCCTGGTTGTGCTCAACAACGTGGGCCGGCGTGCGCCGTACTACTTCCTCGATCCCGGCACCGTCGGAACGGCCTCTGTCGTTGTGAACATCTGTGTGCTCGCGGGCGGTGCGCTCGCGCTGGGCTACGCGCTGCTGGTCATCAACCGCGCCGTAACGACCGTGAGGTAGCACGACATGCGCACGCGCCTGCTGAACTGCGGTTCCCCGGGGTTTCGGAGCTGACGAATTACGATGAAGGTGTGCTGACCGCCCATCCCCGAGGAATGCAGACTGTGC
Source organism: uncultured Actinomycetota bacterium (assembly GCA_963770125.1). Lineage (GTDB taxonomy): Bacteria > Actinomycetota > Actinomycetes > Mycobacteriales > Mycobacteriaceae > Mycobacterium. Next base: position 52,740 of record CAVYPI010000032.1, read on the forward strand.
GTAGAGCCGTTCGTAATGTGCTCGTCGTGGTGGGCATTTCAGTGATCACGACCGCGGGAACTGTCGCCACCAGTTCGGCGGGTGTCACCGCGCCCACCGACGTTGCGAGCATCCAACCAGCGCCCGGCCAGAAGGTTGGTGTCGCGATGCCGGTGACAGTGACGTTCGCGCAGTCGATCATCGACCGCGCCGCCGCCGAGCGCACCATCGCGATCACCTCGCCCGCCACCCCCGCGGGTTCGTTTACCTGGCTCAATGACCGTGTCGTGCAATGGAATCCGATGGGATTCTGGCCCGCTCACTCGAACATCATCGTGACGGCTGGCGGCGCGAAGACGACGTTTGAGACGGGAGCGGCGACAGTGGGCGTCGCGGACATTGACGCACATACGTTCACCGTCAGCATCGACGACCAGGTGGTTCGCCAGATGCCCGCGTCGATGGGCAAGCCAAAGCACCCCACGCCGATCGGATCGTTCACCGCGCTGGAGAAGCAGAAAAGCGTGATCATGGATTCACGGACGATCGGCATTCCACTCAGCGACCCAGAGGGTTACCGGCTCACCGTTGCAGACGCCGTCCGCGTCACCTGGGGCGGGGTTTACGTCCACTCGGCCCCGTGGTCGGTTGCGTCCCAAGGCAATGCGAACGTCAGCCACGGCTGCATCAATCTGAGCCCCGACAACGCGGCCTGGTATTACAACACCGTGAACATCGGCGACCCGATCATCGTCCAGTAGTAGCGTGCAGGTTCTTCGCGGTCGGTGACGTGGCAACGGCCCGCCGGATCGGGGTAGGTGCCGAGCAGCGCTTTGGCGGGTATGAAGATCAGCGGAATGTTGCGCGGGTCTACGTAGTGTGCGCGGTGTTCTCGGGCGAGCAGCGGATCGATGGTCAGCCGACTGAGATGCTTTGGGCGCCGGTGCAGGATGAACACATCGATGATCCACTCGAAGAACGGAAAGAGCGCGATCATCACCAGCGGCACCAGCGCATCGGTGATCTGCCAGTCGCCGACGATGATGCGCGCGGTCAGCGCAGCGACGAACATCGCGCCAATCATCCACGGGGACGGGTGTTTCCACCACCGTGGCCAGCGCGGCCAGCGCGGGCTCATAGGTGGCGCGAGGCGTGTTGTACGTCAACCGGAACGCGATCGAATCGGCGCCGTCGACCACGTGATCCCAGAACGTCAGCGCGAGGCGCTGCTGCTCGACGGGGTTATCCGCGTCGGCCAACTTCTGCAGCGCGTCGTCGAGCAGTGCCGCCAGTTCCGGGCGCCGTCGCCGCGCCGCCAGCTCGACGACCTTGGGCCCGTTGTGGAGCCGGGTTTGCAGGATGCTGCGCACGACCGACAGGTCGAGTTCGCCTGCGCGGATGAGCAACCGGGGGAGCAGGTCGAGTCCTGCGTGGCGCCGGAAGTCGCGCACGGTGGTGGCGTCGCCCTGACGGACCTCCACCAGACCCGCCGCGGTGAGCCGCTGAGCATCTCGGCGACGATCTGCTCGAAGACTTCCTCGGGCACGGATCGGCGATTCACCGGTTGCAGGGCCGTGCGGCCAGGATGCCAACCCCCACAGGCCAGAGGTCAAGTGGTCTGACCAGTTGCAGCTATGCGGTGGAGAGCTGCACCTTCATGGCGTCGGCGAGCGCGAGCATGCCCGACATCGGGCGCACCATGACCGTGAACGCACTGATCGCGCCGTCCTCGTCGAGCTGGATGAAGTCGCATCCCTCGATCTGCCTGTCGCCGACCCGGGTCTCGAATACAAGCGCGTGATCGCGTGCGCCGTCGGCGCCGATCTCGCGTACATAGCGGAAGTCTTCGAACACCGCCATGACGGCTCCAGCAGCCCACGCACCGCTTCGCGGCCGTGATACGGCTTGAAGACGGCGGGGCTGCGGAAGACCACGTCCTCGCGCATCAGGGCGACGGCGGCGTCGAGGTCACGTGCTTCGATCGCGCGACGGAATGGGTGCACCACTTGACCACCTCATAGTCAATTAGTTGAATAGGTGCCAATGATACGAAGCCGCGGTAGGGAGGCCGTCTAGATGGCGTTGCGTCACGCAGTGCTCGCCGCGCTGCTGGAGGGCGAGGCGTCGGGATATCAGCTCGCGAAACGCTTCGACGTTTCGGTCGCCAACTTCTGGTCGGCGACCCCGCAGCAGCTGTACCGCGAACTCGACCGGCTCGAAGCCGAGGGGCTTGTCCGTGCGCGCCTCGTGCGCCAGCAGCGGCGGCCTGACAAGCGGGTGTTCACCCTGACCGACGCCGGTCGCGCGGACCTGCACCGGTTCACCGGCGCGCCGGCCAAGCCGGTTGCGATACGCGACGATCTGTTGGTCAAGCTGCAAGCCGTCGACGTCGGCGATGCGCACGCGGTCACCAAGGAACTGATGGCGCGACTGGACCGGGCGCGCGCGAAGCTGGCCACCTACGACCGCCTGCTCGCCGATATGCTCGACGGCCGTGACGAAGAGGCCTTCGAACGCGACTCCGAGCGGATCGGGCCCTACTTGACGTTGATGGGCGGGCGGATGTACGAGCAGACGAACATCCGCTGGTGCACCGCGGCACTCGGGCTGCTCAGCAGTGGGCTTCGATCCAAAACGTCGCGGTGACTTCCTTGCTCGGGTTGTCGGTGAAGTTTCCGTCGGCGGACCCGGTGATCGTGTACTTGCCGCCGACGCCGGTCACCTCGGCCTTGCCGATGTCGCCCCAGTAGGTCCCCGTGAAGCCCGCGAAGTCATGGAAGTCGACCGACTTGGCAGTAACTGTGTCCCCGGTGTCGATTACTGCGGTGAAACCCTGCGCCTTGTCCGGGGTTTCGATGGTCCACGCCCACCCCGTTTGGGAGCATCTCACCGCGTGCGGGTTGCCGGTGTCCTTGCCGTCGATGGTCACCCTCGCCGTGGTGCCGCCGAGTGCCGGTGGCGGCGACGAACAGCCGGCCAGTCCCACGACGAGCACGGCCGCGGTCACCGCAATGTGTCGGGTCTCCATGCCGCACGACTCTATTGATGTTTACGCGAGCCCACGAGCGTTTTACCCGCGCAGTGCCGCCGCGGTCGTGTCGTCGGCGGGAAGGAACGCCTCGATGCTCAGCTCCGCGGCGGTCAGGTCCAACGCGGTGCCGAACGTCGTGACGGTGCTCAGGAATGTCAGCAGCTGCCCGTCGGAGGTGTACAGCTCGAGTGGCACCGCGACGCCACCGAGATCGCGCGTCTCGTCGAAACCGCCCGGGTACGACTCGATCTCGGAAAGCAACGCCGACAGCTCGGTCGAGCCGCTGACCGCGGCCTCCCGCCGCAGCCGCTCGATGAGGTGATGACGCCATTGCCCGAGATTGCGGACGCGTGGTGCCAGGCCTTCAGGGTGCACGGCGATGCGTAGCGCGTTCGGCCGCTCCAGCAGGTGCGGTGCCACGCCTTCGAGCAGCACCCCGGCACCGGCGTTGGCATGCACGATCTGCCAGCCGCGGTCGACCACGATGCACGGAAATGGGTCGTAGGCGTTCAGAACTCGCTCAACGCCCTTCCGCACGGCGGCCATGTCGGGGTCGTCCAGTGAGCGTTCCCGGTAGACCGGTGCGAGACCGGCGGCCATCAGCAGTTGGTTCTGTTCGCGTAGCGGCACATCGAGCACCCCGGCGAGCCGCAGCACCATCGCGCGGCTGGGGGCCGACCGGCCCGTCTCGATGAAACTGACGTGACGGGCCGACACGTCGGCCTCGATCGCGAGATCGAGTTGGGACAGCCGGCGGCGTTGCCGCCACTCACGCATCAGCGAGCCGAACGGCGGGCTCTGGACTTGGGCGGCGCTGGTCACGCGCCAAGTGTTGCGCACGGCGCGGGACCGCAGCCACTACCTCTCAGGTAATTGCGCCACTTACCTGAGCGGCGGCACGCTGGCAGGTGTCAAAGCGAATCGAGAAGGGGCGATGATGCGACGCGCACCGCGTGCCAACGGGCCGATTCCGCGGTGGCTGCGTTTCGTGCTGATCTCGGACCGCGCCGGGTCGGCGGCCTACATCGGGGCAGGGTTCTTCTTCGCACCCGTGCTCGCGGTGCTGTCGCCGTGGCCGATGCTGACCGCGGTGTGCTGGGTGATCATCGGCCTGGCCGGGCTGTGGCTCGGGCTGCTCGGCATCGCGATGGCCGCCGGCCTTGCGATGGTGCTGCGCGCGGGTGCCGAGATACCGGAGGACTACTGGCGCTCGATCATCGACTATCCGTCTACTGCGCAACCGCCCGTTTCGACGCGCCTTGATAGTCGACCTGCCAGTGCTTGATGCCGTTGAGCCAGCCCGACCGTAGCCGCTCTGGCGGCGAGATCGGCGTGAGATCCGGCATCTGGTCGGCGATGGCGTCGAATATCAGATCGATCGTCATCCTCGCCAGGTTCGCGCCGATGCAGTAATGGGCGCCGGTGCCGCCAAAACCCACGTGCGGGTTAGGATCTCGCAGGATGTCGAACCTGTACGGGTCCTCGAACACCTCTTCGTCGAAGTTGGCCGACCGGTAGAACATGACGACTCGCTGGCCTTTCTTGATCTTCACGTCCGACAGCTCGGTGTCTTCGAGCGCGGTGCGCTGGAACGACGTGACCGGAGTGGCCCAACGGACGATCTCGTCAGCGGCGGTGACGGGGCGTTCTTTCTTGAACAACTCCCACTGGTCGGGGAAATCGGTGAAGGCCATCATGCCCTGGGTGATCGAGTTGCGAGTCGTCTCATTGCCCGCCACCGCCAGCAGGATGACGAAGAAGCCGAACTCGTCTTCGGAGAGCTTGTGACCCTCGACGTCGGCCTGGACCAATTTGGTGACGAGGTCGTCACCGGGGTTCGCGCTGCGCTCCGCGGCCATCTGCATCCCGTACATGATCAGCTCAATCGAGGCGGCCATCGGATCGTTGGTGGCGAACTCCGGGTCCTGGTCGCCGACCATCTGATTCGACCAGTCGAACAGCTTCTTGCGGTCTTCCTGCGGCACGCCCATCAGGCCGGCGATGGCCTGCAGCGGAAGTTCGCACGACACCTGCTCGACGAAATCGCCGGAGCCCGCTGCCGCAGCGGTCTTTACGATGTCCTTCGCCCGCTGGTCGAGCTCATCACGCAGGCACTCGACCGCGCGCGGTGTGAACGCGCGCGAGATGATCTTGCGCAAATGGGTGTGGTGCGGGGCGTCCTGGTTGAGCAGGACGACCTTGCCCCGCTCCAGCGACTCGGGATCGGCGTCCTCGCGGTACCGCGGCAGAGCGGTTTTTGCGTTACTGGAGAACACGTCGCTGCGCCGCGACACCTCCTTGACGTCCTTGTGCTTGGTCACCACCCAGTAGCCGCTGTCGCCGAAGGCACCCACGCCCTTCGGCTGCTCGTTCCACCAGATCGGCGCCACCTTGCGCATGTGCGCCAGTTCGTCGACAGGCAGTCGTTCGGCGTAGATGTCGGGGTCTGTGAAATCGAAACCGGGTGGGAGGTCCGGAGACGGCATAGATGCACTCCTCGAACGACGTTGTCTAGTGCCCTATCGCATTGCTACACCACAGTTGGGGAGTGGTGAGGCGGGTTACGTCAAACTCGAAGTGAAACGTGTTCCGAGGAACTCTAAAATATTAATTAACTGCTTTCGTCACGGCAACCCCACATGTAACAATTTTGCCAGCCAGGCTGAAGCACCAGTAGCACCGCCTCAAGGCGGTAGTGGGAAGGCGGCATCGGTGAGGATCGATAGCGAGGCGACGGCGCTGAGGGTGGTATCGGGGGCGCTGGGAATCGTAGCGGCGTTGACCTTGAGTGCGCCGACGGCGCTCGCGGACCCGGTGCAGTCCGAACCCGCGATGCCGGTCGCAGCACCCGCGGTGCCCGGAGACCCGGTGCCTCCCCTTCCTGGACCTGCGCCCGAACCAACCGTCGCGCCGGCGGCTGCACCCGCCGGAATGCCTGCGGCCGCGCCGGCCGTAGCACCTGTCCCTCCACCCGCCGTGGCGCCTGCGGCTCACCCGCCGCGGCACCGACCGACCCGGCGATCCCCGCGCCCGCGCCGATGCCAGGGCCTGCGCCCGAGGGCACCATCCAGGCCACTGCCGCGGATCCGGCCACGCCGCCCGATGGCGTGCCCCACTTGTCGAGTCCCGAGAACCTGCCCCCGGGCACCACCGACGTCCCGCCCGACGGTGGTCAGCCCCGCACCCTGGGATATCTACGCGATCTGTGGCACGCAGTGCAGACACAGGACGTGAGCGGACGCGACGCGCTGCTGCTCCTGACACAGCGCCCGATGAACCCCAATGCGGCGCCGCCACCGGGAATGCCCGCGAACCCGACGCCGCCGCTGTCACCCGAGCCCGCACCGCCGTTGCCACCGGAGCCCGCGCCGCCGCTGTCACCCGAGCCCGCGCCGGCGCCCTGACTCAGGCTCGGAGCCGCTGGCTCGCCTGTCCCAAAATCTCGCGCACGACCCGCACGTGCACCGGCTCGACGACCGCCCAAAGCGCCCGCGCCGCGAGGTTCCGCTGCGCTACGAACGTTGCGAAAAGCAGTGCGTCACCTTCTTTCTTGAGGAGCAGCTCGCCGGGCATCCCGATGCGCGAGTCGGCACCGAGGAGCACATGATCGGGCACCGTTCGGCGGACTTTCCAGCCCAGCACGCATCGTTCCGACCCGTTGCCCACGTTCAGCCCGATCGCCGACCATCCCGATAGGAGCTGGGCTCGGACGGTGAGCGGAGCGCCTTCCAGGACTTCACGAATCAAGTCTTCGGCGCTCTCGTCGTGGGTCGAACCGACGCCAAACAGAAACGCATCGCAGTAGTCGATGCGGGGCAGAGTGCTCAATGCTCGCGCCGACGACGGAAGGTCCACCTGGCGCACCACCGCGGTCACCGGCGTGCTCCCACAACCGACTGCCGCCATCCGCGCCCGATGTCTCGCATCATCAGCGGGTACACCACGAGGTGGCGCAACGGGGCGATCGCCGCCAGGTAGGCGACCCCGAGCGCTCCGTTCGGCCTCACCAGGACGGCCATCTGGCCGCCATAGCCGCCCGTTCCGGTCGGCACCCAGCCGACGTGCATGACGCCGTGCACGGTCTGGTTGGCGATCTCCAGAGCGAACTCGTCGTCGCCGACGTACAGCGGCGTGAACAAATTCGCGTCGAAATCGGTTGGGGTGTCTGCCAAGTCGGCGGGGAGCCGATCACGGAGGCTCCGCACCCGCGTGCCAAGACCGGCTTCCTGGCCGTCGAGGCCGAACACCCGTCCGAGCGTCCATCGAATCGCGAACAGAGCGCGCACTACGGGAGAGGTCTCAGCGGGGTCGAACGTGGCCATCAACCGAACGAGATGCGGGAAGTCGTCCGGCCCGCCGGGTGTCGGGAGCGCCCATACGTCGAGAACACGAAAGTCTTTGGCGATCTCGTGAATTCGCCACGGCCGGGCGGTGTGTTCGGCCGTGCCGAGCGATGCTGAACCAAACATACAGTACTGTATTCTTGACGAAGAACTGCCGTCAAGCCCCTATCGAGAGGGACACGTGATGGTCGCGCAGACCCGCACACCGCGGAGCACATGGATCGAAGCCGGGCTGCAGGCGCTCGCGGCGGGCGGGCCCGATGCGGTGCGGGTGGACCTGCTCGCGAAGGCTCTTGGCGTCACCCGGGGTGGCTTCTACTGGCACTTTGCCAGCCGACAAGTCTTCCTCGACTCCCTGCTGGACTCGTGGGAGCACCGCAGCACCGACGAGGTTCTGGAGCGTGTGGAGGAGGAGGGCAGCGACGCCAGGGACAAGGTCCGCATGGCTGGCACGCTCACCTTCTCGAGGCAACTACTTCCGATCGATCTAGCCGTGCGCGATTGGGCCCGGCGCGATCGGTCGGTGGCCCGGCGCCTGCGACGCGTCGACAACCGCCGCATGGAGTACCTACGCGCCTTGATAGGCACATTCAGCGACGACCCTGACGACGTCGAGGCACGCGGCATGCTCGCCTTCTCACTGGCCATCGGCAGCCACTTCATCGCCGCCGACCACGACGGGCGCAGTCGGCGGCAGGTATTGGAACAGGCCACACACCGGCTTCTCGCCTAGCCTGCGGCGCTACGATCGGCCCATCGACGACACCTGGATCGGCTCGATCGAGGTCGAAACTGCGGGCAGATCGGGAAATTCGTGATTCGCGACCTGTGCGCAGTTTCGAGCGCCGGAGGGTGCCACGCGGACGAAAGGACTGACGATGCTCAAAGACGGTCGTGTCGCCACCCGACTGCCCGCCCGGGATCTGCAGCGGGCACGGGCGTTCTACGCCGAGAAGCTAGGGTTGGAGCCGAGCGAGGAGCGGCCGGGCGGACTTCTCTACCGGTGCGCCAGCGGCGTATTCGCGTTGTTCGAGTCGGCGGGTGCGTCGCCGGGAACATTCACTCAGATGGCCTGGGAGGTCGACGATCTGGCTGCCACAGTTGCCGAGTTACGCAGGCGTGGAGTCATTTTCGAGGAAGTCGAGGTACCGGGCTTGAAAACCGTCGACGGAATCGCCGAGGTGGCGGGCAATTATCCGAGCAAAGGCTCCGGCGAGAAGGCCGCGTGGTTTCGCGACAGCGAAGGCAACATGCTCGGCATCGGCCAACCGATTCCGTGACTACGCACCGCTCAACGCGGCCACAGCCTCGATGCGGGCAGGAACATGCTTGTGCCACGGTGTGCCGGCGTAAGCGTCGCGCCACTCGGTGGAGGTGAGCGAATTGGGCGCCACGCCAGGGACGGTCGCGCGGCCCTCGGCGTCGATGTAGTCGAGGCCGAATCCGTTCGGCAACGATGCGTGCCCTGGCAGCATCGCCTCGCTGATCTCCACGCTCGCCTCGGCGCTGCCTGCCGCGGTGGTGATCCGCGCGCGGCCGCCGTCGGTCAGACCCAGGGCCTCAGCGTCCTCGAGGCTGACGCGCAGCGCCCCCTCGGCGTCGCGCTTGCGCCAGGACGGGTCGCGGAAGATGTCGTTGGCGGTGTATGCGCGCCGTTCACCGGCCGACAACACGATGGGGAACTCGGGCGTGGTCAGCCCGGTCGGCGCCTCGGACAGTCCGCGTATCTCGTCGAGCATCTCCTGCATGTGAAGGGCGATCTTGTGGTCGGCGTGGGTCACCAGCTGCCAATCGTCCTCGTACTCGTGGACGGTGAAGGTCACGCCGGACCGGCTCGCGAGGATCGCCTCGAACAGCGCGTTGCCGTCGGCGTGGCCCGCTCGGCCCACCGCCTCGGGGTATGTCATGGCGGCCTTCTGCGCCAGGCCCCACAGCGCCGAAGCACCCGCAAGCCCGTCGGGGAGTGTCGGACCCAGGGTTTCGTACAACACGAACGGCAGCGCCTTGTTGAACATCGGATTGGCGCCAACCGCTGTGAGGAACGCTTGCGCGTATGCCGCCAGTCCCTTCCCGGCGGCATCACGAAGCGGCCGCAGTTCGGCGTCGTCGATCACGCCAAGCGCACGCATCAGCCGGGCCCAGATCTCGGGCTCGGGTAGCGTGCCCTCGAGCGGCTCGAGCAACGGATGCCGTAGGTGAAATGTGTTGTGCGGGAACTCCAAATTGAAGAACGTCGCTTCCGGCTTCTCGTATTGGCTCGCCGCGGGCAACACGTACGTGGCCAACCGGGCAGTCTCCGTCATCGCGACGTCGATGACCACCATCAGCTCGAGTGACTCGAAGGCCGCCCGGCATGCCGCGGAATCGGCAAGGGAATGGGCGGGATTGCTGCTTTCCACAATCATCGCACGGAAGCGGTCGGGATGGTCGGTCAGGATCTCCTGGGGCACCGCATTGCTCGGTATCAATCCGCCGACGATCGGCGCTCCCGTCACGGGGGTGCGGCCGACACCGCGCGTATGGCGGAAGAGCGGCCCGAACGACGAATGCAGATGCTGCCCACCACGTTTAGCGAAGTTGCCGGTCAGGATCCACAACAGCTTGTTCAGATAGGAGCACAGCGTGCTATTGGGCGCTTGCTGGATGCCGAGGTCCTCGAACACCGCGACGCTGTCGGCGCCTGCGATGCGCCGTGCCGCGATGCGGATCAACTCTTCGTCGACGCCGGAACGTTGTGCGTATTGCCCGACGGGCACGTCGCGCAATGCGTCACGCACAGGCTGGACGCCGTTGACGTGCTCGGCGAGAAACGCCTCGTTGCACAGGTTTTCCTGCACCAGTACGGCGGCCAGCGCCGCCAGACACCAGGCGTCGGTCCCTGGCCGTACCCGAACATGGATGTCGGCCATCTTCGCGGTGTCCGTCAGCACCGGGTCGATCACGATCATCGAGCGGCCGGGATCCTTGGCGATCTCGTTGAGAACGACGCGAGCGCGCGGGAAGCTCTGCGACATCCACGGGTTCTTTCCGATGAACACCGACACTTCGGCGTATTCGAACTCGCCGCGGGTGTGCCCGCCGTAGAGGTGGGCGTCGACCCACGCCTCGCCGGTCTTCTCCTGAGCGAGCGCGTTCGAGCGGTAGTGGGAACCGAGGACCTTGAGGAAGGCGCCGCTGTAGGCGCCGCCGAGGTGGTTGCCCTGGCCGCCGCCGCCGTAGTAGAAGATCTTGTCCCCGCCGTACGTATCGGCGACGCGCTCGAAACCCGCGGCGATCTCGAAAATTGCTGTGTCCCAGTCGATTTCCTCATAGCTGCCGTCGGTACGCCTGCGCATGGGGGAGGTCAGCCGGTTGCCGTTGTTCTGGTAGTGATCCAGCCGCAGCGCTTTGTTACAGGTGTAGCCCTGCGAGGCAGGATGGTCCTTGTCGCCGCGGATCTTGGCGAGGTGTGGACCGTCGAGTTGCACGACGATGCCACAGTTGCACTCGCAGAGGATGCATGCGGTGGATTGCCAGTCTTCCGGAGCGCGCCCGGCCATTCGCGCGGGATTTCCTTTCCGACACCTCGGCCTGCAGCAGGTCGCGCAGCTGGCCATGGACAAGGTCGAGAGGCTTGAGGTCGCGAGAGGCGCGGGCGACGACGATCGCACCCTCAATCGCGGTGGTGATCAGCATCGCGAGTTCTTCGGCACGCGCCGCGGCAACGTCGTCGGCCACCAGCCGGTGTGCGATCAATTCGGTCCAGCGGGCGAAGGCCACCGCCGCGCGGTCGATCACCGGCGTCGCCTGGTCCTGCTTGGCTGGGTCGCCGGCCTCCACCGTCACCGCCACGACGGGACAACCCGCGCGGTAGTCGGAGCGAAGCAGCTGCTTGCGGTAGTAGGCGATGAGATCGTCGAGGGCATCGAGGCCGGTGCTGGCCTTCGCAATTCGCGCCGCAACGTACTCAGCGGCGTAGTCGATTGCCTCGCAGAGCAGTTGGTTGCGGCCACCGGGGAAGTAGTGGTATGCCGAGCCGCGCGGTGCGCCGCTGTGCTCGAGAACGTCGGCGATCGCGGTCGGGTGCGCGCCGCGTTCCCGGATCAGAAGCGCGGCAGAGACGACCATCCGCTCGCGGGGGCTGGGCATGAGTCTGGATCCCTTCGTCCGACGCGGCTATGTATGTCACCTTACATAACGCCTCGCGCGGTGCAATACCCCGATCCCGCGAGCAGCAGGACCAGGACGTAGACGGCTCCCAGCGTCTGAGGTGCGACGTGACTTAGGGAGTACCGGGCGCAGCCACCGTCTAGCCACAGCACGAGAAAACCCGTCATGCACGCCACGCACAGCAGGTGATCGCCAACGATGGACCGCGCCAGCCGCGACTGCGCGGCGGGAGTGCCGGTGCGGTTGCCGAGCGCGACCGCGTTGGGCACGGTGCGAACCAACGCCAGCAGGATCGGGACGCCGGCCAACACGGCCGAAACAATCAGCAGCCAGCCGGGATCACCGGTCGCGGTCCAGCGAAACCCCAACGCCACCAACAGGATCACCATGACTATCGCGATGAGTTGACTCATCGGCCGCGACGTCGTCGTTGCGCGATGGTAATAACCCGAAATGGAGTCGAGCATCGGCTCGGGCAGCATATCGGCGCCGCGATGCCGAAGGACCTGAATGTCGAAGATCAGGTCCATCCACAGCACGGCTATCAGAAAGCCGGCGCGGGCGGCGGCGATCAGACGGTGGCCGCCTCGTTGAGCTCGTTGAGGGTGTTGGTGGCGTCCAGGTACTCCTGGACCCAGCGCTCGATCACCGCCGAGGTCTTCTCGACCTTGGTGAACTGGCCCACGACCTGACCGATCGGGTTGAACGCAACGTCGACGGTCTCGTTGGGGTACTTGTGGGTGGCGGCGACGGCCATGCCGGACACCATGTACTGCAGCGGCATGCCGAGCGGCTGCGGGTTGTCCGGGTTCTCCCACGCTTCCGTCCAGTCGTTACGCAGCATCCGCGCCGGCTTGCCGGTGAAGGACCGGCTGCGGACGGTGTCGCGGCTGGTGGCCTTGGCATAGGCGGCGTGCTGGATGGGGGTGTTCTCCGACTCCTCCACCATCACCCACTGCGAACCGGTCCATGCGCCCTGTGCGCCGAGGGCCAGCGCAGCGGCGATCTGTTGGCCACTGCCGATGCCGCCGGCAGCCAGGACGGGAAGCGGCGCGACCTCCTTGACGACCTGCGGCCACAGCACGATCGAGCCGACCTCACCGCAGTGGCCACCGGCCTCGCCGCCCTGGGCGATGACGATGTCGATGCCGGCGTCGGCGTGCTTGCGCGCCTGCGACGGCGATCCGCACAGCGCCGCGACCTTGCGGCCCTCGTCGTGGATGTGCTTGATCATGTCCGCCGGCGGGGTGCCCAGTGCGTTGGCGATCAGCGTCACCTTCGGGTGCTGCAGCGCCACCTCGACCTGCGGGGTGGCGGTCGCCTCGGTCCAGCCGAGCAGCTGCAGCGCGTCGTCGTCGCTGTGGTCGATGGGCACTCCGTGGTCGGCGAGAATCTTGCGGGCAAAGTCCAAATGCTCCTGGGGCACAAGCGCGTTCAACGTCTTCTTCAGCTCGTCGGGGGACATGTTCGAATCCATGCCCTCGTATTTGTTCGGGATGACGATGTCGACGCCGTAGGGGTGGTCACCGATGTGCTCGTCGATCCAGTTCAGCTCGACCTCGAGTTGCTCCGGGGTGAAGCCGACCGCGCCGAGCACCCCGAAGCCGCCCGCCTTGCTCACTGCGACGACGACGTCACGACAGTGGGTGAACGCGAAGATCGGGAACTCGATGTTGAGCTCGTCGCAGATGGGGGTGTGCATGCCTGCTCCTCGGTTGGGCCGATCGTCGAACTGAAACGTGTTCTAGTTTAGCTTAGGCGCCCTCCAGCCATCCGGGAAGGGCCGCGCAGGCTGCGGCTTCGAAGCTGTCCAGACCTTCCTCGTCGGGCCAGTCGAGCACGTATTCGCTAATCCTGATCGCCCCGAATCTCTCGAAAACGTCCTCGTACGTATCGCGCCCCGCCCGTGGATCCCAAGGTCTGAACATCGTGTACAGGGCTCTCGCCGGTTGCGCAGGTTGGCGCTGTGATCGACCGCACTCCGTCATGCGTGGTGCGACCCATCGCGTGCGACAACTATGCCTCCGGTGAGGTGACCTCCTCCACGAAGGAAACCTCGTTGCCGTCGGGGTCGGGAATGTCGACGACCCTGACCATGCCGGCGATGACGACCGGTTGACCTGTGGCGACGCCTGCGTCGTTGAGCATCTTGATCGCGGCGGCGAGGTCGGTAACGCCGATCCGCACCGCGGACTTGCCGGCCCGGTCCGGGTCCTCGATGAGTTGCAGCCAGGCGGTACTCGTGATCTGCCACTCGGCGACACCCTGGACGGGCTCCAGGTCCGGCTCACGACCGATGATTCCGCTGTACCAGGAGCGAGCCCTCGCGTAATTACTGGCTGCGATGACGGCACAGATGTCGTTCACCGTGACGGACATCAGTCGCCTCTCATTCAGTCCTGTTGCGCTGAGACACTTCTCGTGAGTCTAGGACGCCAGTGGGACGAATCAGTCGTATCCGACGAGTCGGCGCAACGAGCGACGCCTGCGGCCGGCGGACCCGGTCACCTGTAGCACCGGCCAACCGTTCTCGGCAGCAATCGCGGCTAAGCCGGGGCGCGGGTTCACCGGCCGGGGCCAGCCGACCAGCTTCATCAGCGCCGCGTCCTCGTTGCCGTCGGCGTAGAAGTAACTACGTTGCAGATCAACGTCGTTGGCGTCGCAGAACTGTTGCACCGCCGCGGCCTTGTTTCGTCCCCAGATGACCGGTTTGGCGATCCGCCCGGTGAGCAGACCCTGATCGTCGAGCTCGAAATGGTTGCACAGCACGTGGTTGATCTCCAGGTAGCGGGCAACGGGTTCGGCGTGGATAGTCAACGCCGACGAGCTCAACACCACGGTGTGGCCCCGCTGCTGATGTGCCCGCACGACCTCGTGCATGAAGGGAAAGACGCGCGAGGAGACGCGCTCGACGAACAGCCGCTCGCCGAGTTCGTCTAGTTCGGCCAGGGATTCGCCCCGCAGATAACCCGCGGCTCTGGTCATCAGCCGCTCGAACTGCATACGGCCGAAGCGGTACCGCATCGAGGCTTCGATGACACCGAGCACCTCGCCGATGCGCGCTTGTCTGCGCCGAATCCGATCGCCGGCGTGCGCGGTCGCGGTGAAACCATCGACCAGCGTGCCATCGAGATCGAAGAACACCCCGACCTGCGGGCCGGGCGTGCTCGCGCCGATCTCCGCGAGCGGATCAGATGTCAATGGCTGCGAGCTCATCGCGCTCCAGCCTACTTTGCTGCGTACAGACCCTGCCCGGTGACGAGCGGCATATCCAGCGTCGTCCGGATGCCGGGCGGCGCGGCGACAACGTCCGGGATGGCGTTCACGATCCGGCCGGCCGCGGCGAGGATGGCCGCGTAGTTGTGGTCGCCGTTCCGGCTCGTCGGGCAGACGTCCATGGTGTAGGACGGCTCGCCGATGATCTCGACGCGGTACGACCCGCCGGGCTGAGCGGGCTGGGCCCAGTCGGGCCGCAGGTCACCCCGCAGCCGGGTGACGTGCTCGACGACGATCACCGGCTTGCCTTTGACCATGCCCTCGATCTGGAAGCGCAGCGCCGCCACGGTGCCCTTCGCGATGTGCCCCGCGGCGATGTCGAAGTCCTCCGGTGCCGGCTCCTGTTCGACGGAGTCCTTGATCTCGTCGACCTCGATCCCCAGGCCTGCGGCGAGCTGCCGGATGGCCGTGCCCCAGGCGATGCTGAGCACGCCGGGCTGGAACAACATCGGGAAGTCGCCGATCTGATTGCCGAAGCCCATGACGTCGAACATCACCGTCGCCCCGTCGTACGTCGCGTAGTCGGCGATCTCCATGGTGCGCACCTGCTCGATGCTCTGGCATGTGCCGGCCAACGCGAAGGGCAGCAGATCCGTCGCGAATCCCGGATCGACACCCGTCATGAAGACCGTCGAATTGCCTTCTCGCGCAGCGCCTTCGACACGTTCGATGTACTTGTCGGGAATCACGTGCCACGGGTACTGCAAGACCCCGGGCGCCGAACCGACGACGTCGATACCCGCGGCGAGGATGCGCCGAATGTCGGCCATCGCCTCGGGCAGCCTGGTGTCACCCATGGCGCAGTACACGATGCAGTCAGGTTTGGCCGCGATGATCGCGTCGAGGTCATTGGTCGCGGCGACACCGGTGGTCACCCCCAGCCCGGCCAGCTCGCCCGCGTCTCTGCCCACCTTGGCGTCCGACGATACCCAGACGCCGGTCAGATCGAAGCGCACGTCGTTCACCAGTTGCTTCAGCGCGAGGCTGCCACAATTGCCGGTGCCGATGAGCGCGACGCGGATCGTCATACTGTTTCCTTTCGGTGGAAACTGGAACAGGTTCTACTTGTAGCACGCGCGCAAGGTAGCCTGACCCGTCATGGGACGCGTGGACGGAAAAGTTGCACTGATCAGCGGTGGCGCCAGGGGCATGGGTGCCGAGCACGCGCGGGCACTGGTCGCCGAGGGCGCCGAGGTGGTAGTCGGCGACATCCTCGACGACGAAGGCAAGGCGCTGGCCGACGAGATCGGTGACGCCGCGCGCTACGTGCACCTCGACGTGACGTCGGCCGAGGAGTGGGACGCCGCGGTTGCCACCGCGGTGAACGAGTTCGGCAAGCTCAACGTCCTGGTGAACAACGCCGGCATCGTCGCCCTCGGCCAGATCGGCAAATTCGACATGGCGAAGTGGCAGAAGGTCATCGACGTCAACCTGACGGGCACGTTCCTGGGCATGCAGGCTTCGGTGGAGGCGATGAAAGCGGCGGGCGGCGGATCGATCATCAACGTCTCGTCGATCGAGGGCATGCGCGGCGCCGTGATGGTGCACCCGTACGTGGCCTCCAAGTGGGCCGTGCGGGGCCTGAGCAAATCGGCGGCGCTGGAACTCGGGGCACACCAGATCCGGGTCAACTCCATCCACCCGGGCTTCATCCGCACCCCGATGACCAAGCACTTCCCCGACAACATGCTCACCATCCCGCTGGGGCGGCCAGGACAGTCCGAGGAGGTGTCGACGTTCGTGGTCTTCCTCGCCAGCGACGAATCGCGTTACGCCACCGGTGCGGAGTTCGTCATCGACGGCGGGCTGGTCAACGACGTTCCGCACAAGATCTGACCTCAGAGGTAATCGACCAGCCGCCGACGGGCCGAAATAATCGGCATATGTCCGAGCAGATTCCGGCCTATGCGGTGGGCTACTTGCGCGATGTGGTGTTCGGCGACGACATCATCCGCTACATGCGAGAGATCGATGCAACACTCGAACCCTTCGGAGGCGAATTCATCGTCCACGGCGGCCATATCGAGGCGGTTGAAGGCGAGTGGGACGGGGCCCTCGTGATCATCCGGTTCCGACCGACCGCCTGTCAGCCATGGGTTGGTATGAGTCGGCGGACTATCAGCGAATTCTCGCTCTACGCGTACAGAATTCGCGTTCGATGGCGGCCATCGTGGACGGCGTGAAGTCCGGCCACACCGGCAGCGCGAAAGGTCGACGAGCTTCTGGCGCGATAAGCCTCACCGTCGCTGTCGGCGGTGCAAGACTTCAGCCATGCACGAAGTCGACCAAACCACCGAGCAGATGGTGCGCAGTGTGCTCGCGTACGCCGAGAACCGACTGCGGATGAATCCGGTGCCCCTCGACAAGGGGGTGCTGCCCGCCGACGAGCTCTACGAACGGCTCGACGGCGTGATCCGCGACCAGCCGCGTCCGCCCGACGAGGTGCTCGGCGTCTACACCTCGGTGATCGCGCCGAGCGTGATCTCGGCAGACAGCCCGCGGTTCCTCGGCTTCATTCCGGCCGCCCCGACCAAGGCCAGCCTGCTGTTCGACATGCTGGTGTCCTGCGCCTCGATCCAGGGCATCTCGTGGCTGGAGGCCTCCGGCGCGATCGCAGCGGAGAACAGCGTGCTGCGGGTGATCGCCAACGAGGCGGGCCTGCCCGCCGACATCCGGCGGGTGCTTCGTGTCGGGTGGCTCGGCGGGCAACCTGTCGGCGCTGGCGGTGGCGCGCGAGACGGCCAAGAAACGCGGCGCCACCGGCCGGCTGCGCGTGGTCGTCGGCTCGGACGCGCATTCGTCGATCGTCAACACGCTGCGGCTACTCGAGATGGACGCACTGGTGGTCGAGACCCCTGACCACCGGCTCACCGCCGACACCGTCCGTGATGTCGTGCCGCCCGATGCCACCAACATCGCCGCCGTGGTGTGCACGTCGGGCACGACGAACGCCGGCATCATCGACGACCTGGCCGGTGTCGGCGCGCTCGCACGGGAACGCGGCTGGTGGTTCCACGTCGACGGCGCCTACGGTGGCTCGGGCATCTTCGCCCGTTCGCTGCGGCCGAAGTACAAGGGCCTCGAGCAGGCGGACTCGTTCATCCTCGACCCGCACAAGTGGTTGTTCACGCCGTTCGACTGCTGCGCGTTGCTGTACCGAGAGCCCGAGTTGGCGCGGGCCACCCACACTCAGGACGCCTCGTACCTCGACGTCATCCACACCTCGGCAGGCGAGTGGAACCCGTCCGATTACGCCTATCACCTGACCCGGCGGGCCCGCGGGCTGCCGCTGTGGTTCTCGCTGGCGGTACACGGCCTGGAGGCGTATCGCCAGGCCATCGAGGTCGCGGCGGCTCTTGCCGTCCAGACCGCCGAGCTGATCAAGGCGGCCCCGCAGTTGGAGCTGATCCGGGAGCCCGACCTCGGGGTGGTGCTGTTCCGTCGGCTGGGCTGGAAACCAGGGGACTACGACGCCTGGGCCCAGCGCCTACATCAGGACCAGGTCGCGTTCATCCCGCCGACGAAGTGGGAAGGCGAAACGGTGGGCCGATTCGCCTTCCTGCACCCCGACACCACCCTGGAGCTGGTGCGGGAGGTGTTGGCGCGCACGGAGTGACCAGCGCGAATTCCGTTGCGTTGCTTGACTGAGCCCGCGCTTCACACTGCAGGTACGGTGATCCGGTGGACGGGGAGCAAATGTCGGATAACCGGCGTCGGCACATCGTCTTACGAATCCTGTTCTCCGTGGCCCTGTTGCTGCTGCTCTGCGCGGCGGACTTCCCGGACTTCGCCAAGCCCGGGCCGCCGCCGGGACAGATCGAGCTGGCCCAGGGCTGGAGCCTGGTTTCCGCCCGCAACGTAGCGGCAGACGGGGCCGTCCTCTCCAGGACCGACTACAGGGCAGCCGGCTGGCATGCGATCCCGCGAATGCCCGCGACGGTTCTGCAGACCCTGCAAGAGGACGGCACCTACCCGGACCTCTACTACGGCACCAATCTGGGCGCCGTCCCGCAGGACCTCTACAAGCAGGACTGGTGGTACCGCACCACGTTCACCGCACCGGCCGGCGACACAACGTACAACCTGGAGTTCCCCGGCATCAACTATCGCGCCGAGATCTGGTTGAACGGCCACCTGATCGCGGGCAACACCCAAATCGTCGGCATGCACACCGCCCACGAACTCGATGTCTCCCGATGGGTGAACCAGGGAGCGACCAACGCGCTGGCGGTCAAGATCACGCCGGAGCGCGCGCTGCAGGATATCGACGGCGTCGAACTGGCGGACAGCTGGTATGACTGGATCAACTGGAACTACCTCGGTTACCAGGGGCCGGGAAAGAACCCCGCCAACGGGAATTCGTTTGTCCCCGACCGCAATGCGGGCATCTGGCAGCCGGTCTACCTCAAGACGTCGGACGCTGTGGTCCTCGGTCCGTCTACGGTCAACTCCGAACTTCCGCTCCCACGAACGGATTCCGCGCGGCTGACGATCTACAGCACTCTGCGTAACACGTCTGCGCAGCAGGTGCGCGGCGTTATGCAGGCCACGATCACTCGGCCGGGCAAGCCCGACCGTCCAGATCGAGCAGCCGGTCACGCTGGCCGCAGGGGAACAGCGTGAGGTCAGCTTCACTCCCGAGAAATTCGCGCAGCTGACCGTCCACAACCCAGATCTGTGGTGGCCGTATACCCTCGGCCGGCCCAACCTCTACGACCTGCAGCTGGAGTTCCGGCAGTACAACCGGCCGATCGACGCCGGCCATCTGCGGTTCGGCATCCGCTCCGTTCAGCAATACCGCGACCAGGACGGGCAGTTCCCCGAACTTGGCAAGGGCGGGAATTTCTATCTGAAGGTCAACGGCAAGGACTTCCTGGTCCGTGGCGCGGCGTACACGCCCGATCTGTTGTATGCGAACGACTCGAACCGCGACGCCGCGATCCTGGGCTACGTGAAAGACCTCGGGCTGAACATGATTCGTCTCGAAGGCAAGTTCCCCGGGGATCACATCGCCGAGATGGCCGACGAGATGGGCATTCCGCTGATGTACGGCTGGATGTGCTGCAATCAGTGGGAGAAGTGGAACCAGTGGGACGACGAAGACGTCCGGGTCGCACAAGACAGCCTTCGTTCGCAGATCGAGGGACTTCGTAGTCACGCGTCGGCGTTCGTGTGGGCCAACGGCAGCGACGGGAAGGCCCCGCCGGACGTGCTGGCCAAGTACTACGCCATCCTGTCGGATCTGCATTGGCAGAACGCGACCGTCGACACTGTCTCCTCGTTGGCGATCGACGAGGCGGGGGAGCGCGACTGGGACGGAATTCAGATGGCGGGTCCGTACAGCTGGCGACCGCCGAGTTACTGGTTCGCAGGACGCTACGCCGCCACCCGCGGGTCGACCGCCGAACAAGGCGACAACGAACAGATACCACCGTTCGCCAGCCTGAAGAAGTTCATCCCACCCGACAAACTCTGGCCCATCAACGATGCCTGGTTCTTCCACGCTGGCTCGAACCCAAAAAATGCTGCGCTGACCAGCATTCGGCGCGCAGTCGACCGCCGGTACGGGGTGTCCAACAGCGCGGAGGAATTCGCGCGCAAGGCGCAGCTGGCCCACTACGAGTCGACCCGTGCACAGTTCGAAGCGTTCGCAGCCGGCGGCTGGGACAACCACAAGATGACGATCTACTGGATGCTCAACAATCACTGGCCGTCGTTCTTCGGGCACATATTCGACTACTACCTTCGGCCCGGCGGGGCGTACTACGGCGCGAAGAAGGGGCTGCGGCCGCTTTCGGTCGTCTTCGACTCATACGCAACGGGCAACCACGACCACGCCAACATAACTGTCGTCAACCAAACACCCACTGACCAAAAGGATTTAGCGGTTAGGGTGCGGGTCTACGACCTACAGGGCCGGGTTCGCGACGATCGTAGCGCAGGCGATATCGACGTGACGTCCGGGGGAGCGGTGCAGGCGTTGGCGCTGCCGCGACTCGCGCGGGATTCGCGCGTCGTGTTCGTGCGCGCTCAGTTGCTCGACAAGACCGGAAAAGTGATCTCCGAGAACGTGTATTGGCAGTCGCAGCAACTCGACGACGTCGGCGATCCGCGCAACGATTCCCCGTTCGAACTCAAGCAGACGAGTTGGGCCGACATGAGCGGGCTCAACCACATGACACAGGTGCCGCTGGACGTGACCGCGTCCAGAACGGCTAACCCAAGCGACAATCGCGTGACAATCCGCCTGCACAATCCTTCACAGCGTGTCGCTTTCTTCGAGCGCGCAGAACTCATCTCCACGCCCGAAGGCGACGAGATCCTGCCAATCGAGTACAGCGACAACTACGTGACCGTGTTCCCGGGCGAGACGGTCGAACTTCAAGGGCACGCCTGGACCGGTGTGACCGCCAATTGGGTGAGAGTGACGGGCTACAACACCCCGCCCGTCGTCGTGGCCGTCGATCAGTCCGCGCCGGATTCGATTCGGCCACCTAGCGGCACGCTCGACGGTCAGTCCACCGCGGCGAAGTTGACCGTCGCGGTGGCACCGACCTCGTCGTCGTTTCCGCGGTAGATGTCCACCTGCACCACCACCGACCGCTTGCCTGTGCGCAGGATCCGCGCGACAGCACGTGCCGGCCCGACCTTGATGGGTCGCAGGTAGCGGATGAACAAGTCAGTGGTGGCGATGCCCATACCGAATGGTGTGCTTCGCGAGGCCAATTGGCCGGCCGTCACGTCGGCCATGGTCGCGATCAGGCCGCCCTGAAGGCCACCGGCGGTGTTGACCGTTCGTTCGTCGACGGGCATCTCCATGATCACGGTGCCGTCAGTCGACGGGACCTCCTGTAGGCCGAGCTGATCGAACAGCTCTCGGAGGGACTTCGGCGCCGTCATGGAGAATGACATTACCGGCCTGCCGTAGTCTCGTTGGACGTGAGCGCACGCGCCGGCATTGTTGTCACGGGGACCGAGGTGCTGACGGGACGGGTCCAGGACCGCAACGGCCCGTGGATCGCCGACCGGCTCCTTGAGTTGGGCGTCGAACTGGCCCACATCACCATCTGCGGCGACCGCCCGCACGACATCGCGGCGCAGTTGCGGTTCCTCGCCGACGAGGGTGTGGACCTCATCGTGACCAGCGGCGGCCTCGGGCCGACGGCCGACGACATGACCGTGGCGACCGTGGCCCGGTTCGCCGGCCTCGAGTTGGTCCTGGATCCGGCGCTCGAGGACCGCATCACCGACATTCTCAAGCGATTGATGGCCCGCTTCGACAACGTCGACGTCGACGCGGTCCGCGCAGCCAACCGCAAGCAGGCGATGATCCCGGCCGGCGGGCACGTGATCGACCCGGTGGGTACCGCTCCGGGCGTCGTCGTGCCGGGCAAGCCGACGATCGTGGTGTTGCCCGGTCCGCCACGCGAATTGCGGCCGATGTGGCCGGTCGCCGTGGAAACCGAGGCGGTGCAGCGGGCGATCGCCGGGCGAACCATGTACCGCCAGGCGATGGTGCGAATGTTCGGGCTGCCCGAGTCGGGTCTCGCCGAGACGTTGCGCGATGCCGAGCAGAGCCTCGACGGCTATGACCGTCTCGAGATCACCACCTGTCTGCGGCGTGGCGAGATCGAAATGGTCACCCGCTACGAACCGGACGCCGCAAGCATCTACACGAAACTCCTGGAGCTGCTGCGCCAGCGCCACGGACGGGAGATCTTCTCCGAAGACGGCTCGCTCGTCGACGACCAGGTCGCGCAGCTGCTGGCCGGCCGCCGCATCGCGACGGCCGAATCCTGCACCGGCGGGCTGCTGGCCGCCCGGCTTACCGACCGGCCGGGTTCATCGGCATACGTCGCCGGAGGTGTCGTTGCCTATGCGAACGAGGCGAAGACCGAACTGCTCGGCGTCGAGCCCGACCTGCTGGCCGCGCACGGGGCGGTGTCGGAACCCGTCGCCGAAGCGATGGCCGACGGCGCTCTGAACCGCTTCGGCGCCGACACCGCGATCGCGATCACCGGAATCGCCGGGCCCACGGGCGGCACGGATGACAAGCCGGTCGGCACGATGTGCTTCACCGTGAAACTCGCCGACGGCGAGACGTTCACCCGCACCATCCGGTTGCCCGGCGATCGGTCCGATGTTCGCGAGCGGTCGACGACCGTCGCCATGCATCTGTTGCGCCGCGCACTCGGTACACAGCCGGGTGACTAGCGCCGTCAGCCGGACGATTCGACCGCGTCGCGGAAGGCCCGTTCGGCCTCGTCGCCGTGCACCGCGAACACCACCCGCTCAAGAGATCGGGGCTGGTGTCCCCGCACCGCGTCGACCATCAGCCGCGCCGCCTCGCCGAGCGGGAAGCCACCGACTCCCGTGCCGAACGCGACGAGGGCAAGCGTCAAATCTCGATGCCCCGGCCTCGGCCGAGGTCGAGGCCGTGGGTAAAGGCGAGTTCAAGGCTGAGCCTGCGGCCTGTTTCGAAGGAGATGCCGAGTTCTCGCTTGCGGTTGGCGAGGATCGATTCCATCTGCGGATCGCGTTCGAGGCTTCGCGCCATGTCGCCCATCGCGAGCGCGTGGCCTTGTAGCTGGACATGTCGCCCGCCTGATACTGGCGCTGGCTGGTCTGGTCGAGCTTCTGCCAGCGCTCCACGAAGCGGTCGGCGCGGCGGCCTGGATTGATGCGGATTTCGGTCTCGAACTGGAGCGCGCGGATGACGCGGCCGAGCCTGGCCGGACGCGGCTTCGCGGGCAAGGTCCGGGTTCTTCTTGTAGGCGGCTTCGGCATCGTGCGAGCCATAGGGCCGCACCTCCTCGAAGCCTTGCGGGCCTGCTGCAATTCCTTCACCTGCTCGGGACTGGCCTTGCCGCCGATCTCCTGCACCTCGAAGATCGCATCCACGGCGCGGGCATGGCGCACCAGCGCTTGGGTGCGCAGGCGACGCGCATTGCCGCTTCCGGATCTGCCACCACCTTCCTTTCCGGCGCTTCGATTTCGCGCCGCTCGGCTCCCGGACCGCTCCCTTCCCTTTCCGGCGCTTCCCGCCCCAGTCTCCGTCCGCCATCCAGGCCGGGCACATCTCCAGGAGAGCGAAGGCCGTCGAACATGTCGCGCACCTTCTCCGGCACGACCTTGCGCGACGATCTCGGCGACGCGCTCGCGGAAGGTGATGCCACGCCGCTCGGCATAGCTCTGTGCCGGATCGGCGCTGCTCGTAGTCCGAGGCCATGTCCTTGGCCCGGTCGCGCGACAGGGTGCGGACAAGCCGGTCCTGATTGGCAAAATCGTCGCGGCCATAATGCAGGTCCATACCGTCGCGGTGCCGCGACAGGGCGACATAGCTGCCATGGGCGTCCATGCCCGGCGTCGCCAGCACATGGGTGCGGTCCACCGTCATGCCCTGAGCCTTGTGGATGGTCGCGGCATAGCCGTGGTCGATCCGGTTGTAGTCCTTGAGGTCGAAGCGAACGGATCGGCCATCGTCGGTGCGCACGGTCATGGATTGCGCGCTGACCTGCTCGACGGTCCCGAGCGTGCCGTTCTTCACGCCAAGGCCGCGCTCGTTCTGCAGGAACATGACGCGGTCTCCGCTGGCGAAGCTGCGTCCGCCGCGCTCGACCGTCACACGCACCTCATCGCCCAGATCGCCGGCGGCCCGCATCCGCTCGCGCGCTGCCTCGTTGAGTGCGCGGACTTCGTCGTTGGTGTGGGTGAGGATGATCCGGCTCTTGTCCGGCGACGCCTGCCGGTCGCGGTCCCAGCGCTCGATCAGATCGCCGCGCGCCTGCTCGCGGGTCTGGGCCTCATGCACCATGCCGTGGGAGCGATAGGCTTCAAGCGCATTGCCGGTTTTGCCGATTGGCGAGATCACGCGTGGCGTCCCGCTGCCAGTCCTCCCGCTGGCGGCGCACCTCGCCGATTTCTGCGCCGCCGTGGCGCTCATGGATCGAGCGGAAGGCCGCGCCCGCCTCGATGGATTGCAACTGCTGCGGATCGCCGACCAGCACGACCTTCGCGCCGGCTTCGGCGGCGTGGGACAGCACGCGCTCCAGCTGGCGCGTGCCGACCATGCCCGCCTCGTCGATCACCAGGACATCGCGGGTCGTGAGCAGGTCGCGGCCTTGTTGCCAGCCATGCTCCATGCTGGCGATGGTGCGTGACGCAATGCCCGATCCGCTTTCGAGATTTTCCGCCGCAATGCCGGACAGCGCCACGCCCCGGACCTCGTAGCCCGCCGCTTCCCAGGCCTCCCGCGCCACGCCCAGCATCGCGCTCTTTCCCGTTCCGGCATGGCCGACCACGACACCGAGATCGCGCCCATCCGTGACATGCGCCAGCGCGTCGGCCTGCTCGCCGGAAAGGACAAGACCGCGCTGCTTCCGCACGCGCCAGAGCCGCCTCGCGATCCGCGTCACGTCACCTCATGGCGTTCCCGTTCCGCCATCAGTTCGGCGGCGCGGTGCAGGCGCCGTTCCGCCTCGATCATGGCGCGGGTGGTGAAGCGATCCTCGCCGCGAGCGTCCTTGCCGAGTTCGACCAGATCGGGCGCCTTGCGCATCGCGCCCATGACCTCGTTGAACTGCTCGATCCCGTCGCTGTGCCGATGCGCGAACTTCGCCATGTCGCGCCGCGTGAAGGTCGATTGCTGCTGCGTGATCGCGTCCAGCCCAAGGGAGGGATCGGCGATGATCCGCGCGCCATTGCCGCGCGCAATCTCGCGGTGCATCTCGGCGCGGTCGGCCTCGATTCCTTGGCCTTCGATGCCCCGACCCTCGATACGTTTGGCGGGCGCGCCGATCTGGCTTTGCGGCTCCAGCGCGATGCCCTGTGCTTCCAGACTGCGATGGTCGATGCGAGCGTCGATGTCGAGTTCGGCCAGGCGCTCATTGGCGAGCTCGGCCCAGCGTTCACGCCAGCGCTCCACCATCTCGGTGCGGTTCCAGTCTCGCACCTTCTGGCCAAAACCGTTCTCGTCCACCGCGCGCATGGTCAGCATGACATGGGCATGGGGTTTGGGCATGCCGTCTTCGGCCATGTCCCAATGCACGTTGAGATCGGCGATCATGCCCCGATCGACGAATTCGCCCCGAACGAAGTCGCGGGCGAGTTCGATGCCCTGCGCCTCACTCATCTCGCGCGGGATGGCGAATTCGACCTCGCGGGCAAGCTGGGCATCCTTGCGGACTTCGAACGCCTCGACATCGTTCCAGAGCCGTTCGCGGTCGCTCCATGCCTCCGGCGCGTTCTCCGGCAGCATCACCTCGGAATGGACGACGCCGCGCTTGGCGGAAAAATCCTGATCGCGGTCGAGCCGCTCGTCGCGCAGCCGCGAGCCCGAGCGGTAGGCGGCCGACGCCACCGCGCTGCGAGCCGGACTTGCGGCCAATGACCTTGACGTGAAGATGATAGATCGCCATCGCGATCAGATCAGTGGCACGGCGAAGCGCACGTCGGAACGACGTATAAGCGCGCCCTCCCTCGAAAAATTCTCGGGCGGGATTACACCGTCTCAAACCGTCCCGGTGACCTTACAGCATTGCGCCCAGGGCTCAACTATCATCGCTCCATCAACATTACGGAGAAGATGATGCGCAAGCCGCGGGATTTCGACGGGGAACTGAAAGCGCTTCAGGACAAGGCGCGCGACCTCAAGAGCCGTAAGGTGCTTGGGCTTGGCGAACTGGTCATCGCCACCGGGGCAGATAGTCTCAACGTCGATGAACTGGCAGGCGCACTGATCGTGCTGACTGAGACCAAAGATGCTGGAAAGAGGGAGGCGTGGGCCAAGCGCGGGGCCGCGTTCTTTCAGAGCCGGGCGCGGCGAACTGCACCGGCATCTGAGCGCCATACTGGCGGCGCTCGGGCGCAACCGGGCGGCACGCAACCGGTATCAGGCGGCACGGGCGCGGCATGATATGCGCGCATGGCAGGTCGAGCGCCGCAAGCGCACGCGGCACCTGATCGAACTGGGCGGTCTCGTCGTCAAAGCCGGTATTGTGGACCTGACCGGCGACGACCGCGCCACCATCCTTGGCGCGCTGCTTTGGATAGCCGACAAGCTCAAAAGCGATCGTGGCGAACGGGCGCGTGAGCTATGGACTGCAATGGGGAAGCAATCGTTCGAGGCGGACCCGGCAACACGCGGGGGACAGACCTAACTGTTCCAGCAGTTCGTCGTTGAAGCATGACGATGGGATATCAGCAGAGATCTTCGATCATGCAAACGTCGCTGGTTCGGGTCCGCAGGTTCGGCGACGCAAACTGAACCAAACGGAACAATGCGATCAATCGGAACGACTGGATTTGCGGTGAGCGGCTATTCGGTCAGACGTCGTCTAAGTGCCCATGTGTGGACCTATGACCATTGAGATGAAACGAGGTACCCCACTAATGGCGGATGCTTCCATCCTGCCGCGCGTGACGACGGGCAATACAATGGCGCCTTGCGTTGTCATCGGCGAGCAGGCTGCGGCCTTCCTGCAGGTAACAAGTTCGTAATCAGGCACCGGCCGTGCGAAAGGCAGGAATCTTCAAGATTGAAGTTTCCGAAATCCCTAGATTGGGACTTGCGGTGCTTGGGCGCAGCGTTCGAAACCGAAGTGAACCTTGCCTGATACGCGCGCCGGTGGCCGATACAAACGAGCATGCTCGTTGGTTGAGATCGCCTCAGCGCCGCACCGAAAATGCGCGGATGTTCGCGAACGCCGGCGTCGCCGGCCCGGCAAACGCGCGCATGACAGGAGAATACGATGACTGACGCCACGCACAATGCCGACACCTGGGCGGGCACATGCGCTCCGAGTTCGAGACCCTGGACGTCGAGAAGCACTTCAGCCTGTCGAAACCGGATGCTCTTGAGGCCAATCACCCCATGACCAACATGCCCTAGCATCCCAAGCTGCCGGGCAACAATGCAAGAAGGTAGATAAATATGACAACGAAATTCACCAGCGCAAATCAATCGCCGCATGCCGGTGCAGTGTCGGAGGCTGAATGGCTTCAAATCGAGCCGGGAGTGCAGTTCAAAGTTATAGCCTCTACCAACCAGACGCGCGGATCCTACGCCTGCATCGAGACCATCGCGTTGAAAGGTACTGGCTCTCCCATTCATATTCATCACAGGGAAGATGAGCATTTCGTGGTGTTGGAAGGCACGCTCCACGTTGTTCTTGGTGACAAGACATTTGATGTACCCGCTAGGCAGACTATATCCCTACCTCGTGGAATCCCGCACGCGTGGAGCAATAAGTCTGATACACCCCTGCATTTCATCGCCCTGTTTACGCCTGGTGGGTTTGATCAACTTTGTGTTGAAATGGCTACATCCGGTGGTTTTGATCTAGCGGAAATCACGGAACGCTTTGGCCTTGAACTGATTGGACCAGAGCTATAGGCCGACATCTGCCGGATGAGCGGCTCTTTGGGGCAAGATTGACGCTCGGGGACAGGTATTGGCAAGCCCGAACCTCGCCGCGAGCGCTCCAGCATGTCGGTACCGAAATGGCGCTGCACGTCCTGGCCTACGACATGAAAAGGGTAATCAGCATTCTGGGCGTTGGCGGTTTGATGGAGGCGATCCGGGCTTAAACCAGGACGCGCGGGCCAACTGCCCGCGCCAACCTCTGCACCAGTGTTTTTACACGGCCTGGACCCTTAACAGACATCGCCGGATCGCAGCGAGTTAAATCCTTGCCGCCATTCGATCCATATCGGCCGTGCACCGATCTGTTGGCGTTTCTTACGGTCTGCATTCGATGGAGCGTGAGGTCCTTTTGGTTTCCACAAATTCAGCTTTGGAGCAGCCGCTCGTTATCGCCGGGCCCTCACAATCTCTTCCATCTCACCAACAAGGCGCTCCGATTCAATATCGCCGGCGATGGCGTCTCCTAGCCGGCGCGCGTTGATGCGGAAATGCGGCTCCTTAATGAGTTGGTTCAAAGCGCCGGCGATTTCCATTTCGGAGGCCGTTGGCGGCACGCTCAATCCGGCACCGCGTGCTTCCACCCGCACGGCAATGTCGTCCTGGTCGCGTCCCATCGGCATGACCAGAAGCGGTAGGCCATGCCACAGCGCGCGGCTCACCGTGCCGTGGCCGCCATGGGTCACGACTAAAGATACTTCCTTCATGACCGCATCATGCGGCGCGCTGGGCAGCAACGTTACGTTCTTCGGTCGGCGAAGAGTTGCGCCGTCCAAAGCCGGCCCCAGCGTCGCAACCGCGTCCATCTCGATTCCGGCGATCGCGTTCACGGTGCGTTGCAGTGCATCGGTCTGGTTTTGATCGGTAGTGCTGAAAGATACCAATGAGCGGGGACGGCCCGATCCAAGAGGCCACGGGGCTGTCCACGGCTTCGACCAGTCAGAGTTGTCCAACAATGGCCCAACGTACCGCACGTTCTCAGGGAGGTAGTCAGCTGGAAAATCGAGTGCCGGGCTTGTCGCAAGCAGAAGTCTCGCTGCACTGTCGAACAGTTCCAACACATGGTCAAACGGGGCAAGGTCCTGGCTTGCGCGGGCTTCGTTCAACATTGGCAGCCACTCATTCATCACGGCGATGAACCGACTATTTGCGGCCTCGACTTCCGCACGGCCTTCGGGCGTGTGCGGCGACTGCAAGCCGCTGCCTATCGGCGGCACGCCCGGCAGCGGCCGTAAGCTGATCGTGGGCGCGAGTAGTGCACAGGGTATGCTCGCGGCTTCCGCGGCCAACGCTGAGCCGATCAAGCCAATATCCGAAAGCAGAGCGTCGGTTGGTGCACGATCGATTTCGTCTCGCGTGTCGGCTGCGCGGGCAGCGGCGGGACCAAATAGTAACTGATCGTAAGCTATTCGCATCAACTCACCATCTGGTGCCACGGGGGTAAAGCTCGGCGTCCGCCGCCAGGCAGCGAAGCTGTATCCCGCCGCTTCCACCGCTGCACGTGCGTCCTCGCGTGCGATGAAGCGAACGCCGTGGCCGCGACTACGCAACTGCCGCGCCGCAGCCAGCGTGGGGCCGAGGTGGCCCGGGCTCCCCCAAGAGGCGACCAGAAAATTGTGGGACATAACGCATGATCTCCTTGATGTTTCATTGGCCACGGTGTCCTTGATCTGGGATGATGGTCAGCGTCGATCTTGAAGATTCCTGCTATCCGCTCAGGGTCCGGCCATGATCTGTGTGGGTGACACGCCATGGACGCGCCGCACCCAGCGCGTCAAATGGCTCTGATCGGCAAAGTCTTTGCGGCGATCTCGGCAAGGCCGAATTTTCCGTCGCGAACCAGTTCGACCGCACGCTGCAGTCGTAGATGAACGACGTAACTGTGCGGGGTCACGCCGACGGATCGGGTAAAGGCGCGGGAAAAATGGAACTGGCTGCGATGGGTCATTTTCGCAAGCGTCGCGACGTCGAGCGGTTCGTCGAGATGTTCGAAGACGTATGCCTTCAGCCGCCTGAGAACGTCCGTGGTCAAGGGGCGGTGCGGCTTCGCCCTGGTCCCCATCACGTGACGCGTGGCGAGGGTGTCGATGAATTGACCCGCGGTCTCATTCCAGAACAACGTCCCGTGTGGATGACCCTCGCTACTTTCCCGCCGCCAGCAGCCGCAGAGACGACAGATCGGCTGCGCTTCGAGCGTTCCGCCGCATCGGACTACGGCGACTGGTGAGGCCCGGTGCGTGATGGGCGGGGAGCGCGCCGGGCCGCCTGAAAAATCTATCAAAATTGGCTGCTAACTTTCGGTCAGGCTTCGATGCGGTGACACCATCGTAGCTCTTCTCGACTGGTCCCCCGTGCCCGATCCCCGAGTGCGGGGGATTTTCTTTCCGAATATTCCGCCACGCGAGAGTGAAGCGACCTGTTTCATATTTTTGACAACACGCGGAATACTCCTAGGTTGCGAATACGCAATAGCAGGCCCCACCGCGCCCTGGCGCTGCGTCGATGCGGCAAATCTAAGCCTCGATTGCTTATAGCTTGCGCTGGGATTGAAGTCCTAAGCCGTAGCACCGGCGCGCAGGTGCTCCGTCGACCGCCGCATGACATCGTGCAGCCAGTCCTGCGCGACGTCGCCTTCGTGGCGCTCGTGCCAGAGCAAGCGGACTTCCACACGGGTGGTGGGATAGGGAAGCTCGTGGATTGCAATCGGGACGGTGCGGGCGAAGGCATCGGCGAGCGGGCGCGGAATGATCGCCGATATCCCGGGAGCGTCCAGGAAGCCCGGAAGCGCCAGAAAATGGGGCAGCGAGATGGCGATTCTCGGTGCCTGTTTCGACGCGGACATTGCGCGCTCGAACGCGGCCCGGTCGTACATTTCGGATCGTCTTGCCAGCCCACGTTCGGAGATGAAACCCTCGATGGCGCCCTCTTGCTCACCCCCGAATGAAACGACGATGATCGGAATCTCGGAGAGTTTCTCCAATGTGACGGCGCCGAGGCGCTGCGACGCATGCGTGATGAGGACGTCGTCGTACTCGAACAGGAAATCGGACTTGAATCGAGAAGGCGCCGCCTGGAACGTGCCGATGGCGGCGTCGATTCTGCCGAGATCGATCTGTTCCGCGAGGTCAATCCGGGTGACGGGCTTGATCGCTAGATCGACGTGAGGCGCTTCCGATTTCAGCACGTGCAGCAGCCGCGACGCCAGCACCATCGTGGTAAAATCATTCGCCGCGATGGTAAATTTCCTGGTGGAGGTCGCGGGTTCGAATTTCGGCAACTCGATTGCGGCTTCGAGGGATTTGAGGGCATTCCTGACCATACCTGCCATGGCCAGGGCCCGTGCGGTGGGCTGCATTCCCGTCGTGGTCCGTATGAACAGTTCGTCGTCCAGCATTTCCCTCAGGCGCGCCAGCGAGTGACTGACCGCTGACTGGCTGAGGAATACCTTTTGGCTGGCGCGAAGGACGCTCCTTTCCTCCATGACTGCGTCAAACACGCGCAGCAGGTTGAGGTCGAGCGTACTGAAGGAAACGGTCATCTCACGTCCGGGTTTAACGGCATCGGCTATCGACGACAGCAACGGTTCCTGCTGCCGATTTCCTTCGACATATTAGAGAACTAGACCGGAATTGCGATCCCCTCAGGCTCGCGTTTTTCGCTTGGATTGCCGCCGTCGGGACGGATTTGTGCCCGTCGAACTGAACGGCGCGCATTTTCATCCTGAAATAGTTTCACTTCCGCAGCACCTCATTCCCATGAATAACGCCCCACCGGCACGGGGCGGAGCGAATGTTGTTCGGCGCTCCCCTCCTGAAATGAGCGCCCGGTTCGGGACCGCCTTTCCGGCGCCCGACATTTCTTGCCGCTCATTGTCCCACTCTATCTGGAGCTTTACGTCCATGATTGCTGATATTGGCGAAGTTGTTTCCGCCCAGAAAGACGGCTCACCGCCGACGATACTGGCAAGCGGCCGTGCGCCCGGCGAAAGCGGTGTCTCGGTTGCGAGCTTGCGCTTACAGGGCAGCGCGCATTTCAGCGGCTGTCTGCGGCAGCATCTGGTCGCTTTCCATTCGAAGACCCGGATCAAGTGCCGCGCGGCGGGACGCGCGCTGTTTCACAAGGCGCATGAAGGATCGCTCGCCATCTGTCCTGCCGGACTTGATACCAGTGCCGAGGCCGATCAGGACCTCAATGCGCTGCTTGTTGCGGTTCGACCGGACAAATTTGCGCTCGCAGCCGCCGAAGACGGAACGCTCGAGGCCCAGTTGATCAGCCGCCTCTGCGGCCACGACCAGACGCTGCTCGATCTGGCCGGGGTGCTGGCGCGGGAAAGCAGGGAGGGTTATCCGCACGGGACGGTGTTCTGGAATGAGACCGCCGTCCGCTTTGTCGACGTCCTCGCCACGCGTCACGCGATAGGGACCAGGACGAAATCAAACGGTCCGTTGAACGCGGGCATTCTCAAGCGGCTGAAGGAATACGTCTTCGAACATCTGGACGAACCGCTCGACGTCGCGACGCTTGCGAAAATGACCAACCGCAGCCAGTTCCATTTCTCCCGCGCCTTCACCCGCTCCGTCGGCGTGAGCCCGCATCGCTACGTCGTTCATCTGCGATTGCAGCGGGCGGTCGAAATGGTGCGGGATGGAAAATTCGGCCTGGCCGAGATTGCCGCCAAAACGGGCTTCGCGGATCAAAGCCATTTGACGCGCTGGGTTCGGCGCGTCCATGGCGTGTCACCCACGCAGATCATGCCGCAATCGTGAGCCGGATCGCAGGAATTCTTCAAGATCGGCCCTGACCATCATCCCAGATAGACGCCACACCGACTACCAGCGATCACGATGGCCGCTGGTTCTGTGCCCGAATAGGCCCATTCAAGCCAGGAGCGACATCGTGAGCAAGACGCCCGCTACAGCACCATTCGCATTTCAGCGATCGTCCAGCCTCGAGACGACGCTCGCCTATATGGGGAGCATCATGTCCCTCTTTGCCAGGGGCGAGGAGATCGGAGGGCGCTTTGCGCTGATGGAGTTTCATTCGCGGCCCGGCAACGAGCCGCCTCCGCATGTCCACGAGTGGGAGCACGAATTGTACTACCTGCTCGAAGGCAGGATGGAATTTTACTGTGACGATGAAGTTCTGAGCGTCGGCGCGGGAGAGGTCGCCTTCCTGCCGCAAGGCAAAGCCCACGCTTTTTATATTCGATCACCCATCGTCAGGGCGCTGATTTTTGTGCAAGCGACCGATGAACGGGCTGTGGGATTGGACCGGTATTTCATCGACATGGGCGAACCGGC
The DNA here is from genome assembly GCA_963770125.1 of uncultured Actinomycetota bacterium. GTDB lineage: Bacteria > Actinomycetota > Actinomycetes > Mycobacteriales > Mycobacteriaceae > Mycobacterium. The sequence goes on from CAVYPI010000032.1 coordinate 86,238, forward strand.
GGCGAGCATGGAATTGCCGGACCATCAAGCCACTCACGTCATGTCCGACCCTGCACACGTCACCAGGGTCGCGGCCGCCAATGGGATCAGAATCTTGTCGCCCGACGAGACCGTTGAACTGCTGCCCCACTATCCCGGCTTCGGGGCGATCTAGGGCGAAGCGAGGCGCGGAAGTGCACGTCACGCCCTAACAGGATTTTTCGGCCTCGAAGAAGGCCAGGGAGAAAAGTCAATCGAAATGCATTCGCGACAATCGCTCCACGAGATCCATGGCATCGGCGCTCCCCCGTGGCGCCGGTCGCGATCGCGCTCGATCGCATGCCTCGGCATCGCACTTATCCTTGCGGTCCTGAACACAATAAAGAAAGCGATCGAGGCCGAATTGGCGGCCCGTCACGCCATCACTGATCTCGCCAGCATGGATGATCGCATGCTCCGCGATCTCGGACTCACCCGAAGCGAAATTGAAAACACGCATACGCTGGCCGCGAGGAGATGTCGGAACGGATGACGAGCCGATCCTTCCGGGCGATACCGGTCGGCACTACTCTGCTTCGCCTACGATCAGCTCTCCCGACCTTTCGTCCGAAGGACGGCCCGAGCAGCAATCTACACACGGTGCCCTGTGTGAGCGGTTCGAACCTGAAGGGCTCGTCAGCGCGGATCCAACCGTCAGGAGGAGACGGCCTTACCAAGCACGCAAGCCGCCGAGTGAGAGGATCA
>CAVYPI010000033.1:0-30865 GCA_963770125.1 uncultured Actinomycetota bacterium
ATGGAACTCCTTCGCGAATTGCTCGACGGCGGTACTCTTGCCGAGACCGGCCGCGCCTTCGATGGCGACAGCACCTTTGGCGCGGTCGTTGTCGTGCAGGTTGCTGTCCACGATGTCCCACAGCGTGTCGTGCAGTCCACGCAGTTGCGGCGTCCGCAAGACGCCCATGTTGGCGTGCCAGTCCCGTCGTTGTTTGTCGTACTTCGTCTTTCGTGAAGGGCTCAGCGCCGAATGCTTGTGGGCGGTGAGGCGTTCGGGTTGCACGCGAGGTGTGGCATTGACGATCCTCGCCCACCCCTCCTTGTGACCCATGTGCACATCTTGGAGGTCGGTCATGCCCAGTCCATGCTGTCGTCGTCGTAGTCCTCGGCCAGTTCGTCGTCAGTATCGTCGTCGCTGACAGCCGTCTCATCTCGGCGAGGTGGAGGCCGATTCGCGGGTTCGGTGACAGCCTGCACGGCCGGCAAGCCGGCGACCACAGCAGCGTCGGTGCTCTCGATCTGATTGCTCAGCGCCTCGTCCTGACGCGACATCCGAAGCGCCATACGCCGCTCCGCGGCGCTGACTCCCATATGCAGGTTCCAGCGCGTCAGCAGCTCATCGAGCGCCAACTGATCATCAACAAACCCATGCTCCTGCAGAACAATACGGCGGGCGTACTGCAGAGCTTCCTCGCTGAATGGCGCATCGACGTGCGCGGCGTGCTCCCACTCCAAGGTATGCCACTCCCCCAAATCGGGGTGCCTGATGAAGACATGGGCGATGTTGTCGGGGTCGATGTGAATCGGCCAGCGGTTACGGAACTTCCCGGTGTAGGGGCTTGTTCTGTTTCCCAGCTCCGACAGGATCTCGCCGGTGTAGCGAAGTGTGCCGCATTGCACGCCGTAGTGCTGGATTGTCCGGGCCTCCACTTGCAGGAACTCATAGGCCAGGAAGGGGTCTCGTGGCGCCTCGATATAGCCGGCCCGAGCCATACCGTGTGCGAACATCTGCGCCGGAGTCATCGTCGCCCGGGAAGATGCATGTCGAACAGGCTGCGGTGAGGAGTGTGGTGATACACCGCGGCGATCCACTCGCGGACGATGGCTTCCAACTGGTCGATGTAGAAGAATGCGTGCCCCTCCACGTCGAGACCACGTGAATTGATGTCGGGGCCTTTGTAGCCGGGCAAGTACTGCAGCAGCCCTTCACGCACGGTGCGGAAGAAGCGTTCCAGCGGGCCCTTGTCGCGGCCTTCGCGGATGCGGGCAGGCTGAATGGAGATACCCAAACGCTGGCACACGCTGTTGAGGTGTTCGGACACATAGATCTTGCCGTGATCCACCACGATCGTTTCTGGCGTCAGCGAAGGACCGGATGCCGCCTTGCCCGCGGTGGTGACGAGTTGATCGGGGTCGATGAGCACTGCTCGGGGGATGCCGTGATGTGGCCACACTGCGTAGTCGGGCCAACTAGCCGGTGCCGGCGGCGGGCGGTACACCTGAAACATCATCGCGGCAGCATCGACCGCCTTGGTCGAGACCGGGGTGAGCCGCAGCCCGACGATGCAGCGGGTGTACCAATCCATTGCCGCGGTCAGTTCGATCCGTGTCCACCGCAACGTGATTGGGTCGACACCGAACACATCCAGGCGCGTGGTATCGAGGATCACGTACTCGCCCGGTCGGGTCGGCTGCAGTTTCCCGTAGGGCCGTTTCGGTCGCGTGGCGATATCCCGGTTACGCGCGGTGGTGCCCGTGAAGGTGCGGTGCTGGGCTTCAAGCCGTTTGAGCTCTCGGTAGGCCGTCGCCTGGGATGGTTCTGGAACTACACCGTGCCCGAAGCAGATGATCTCGAGGCGTTTCGAGGTTTGGTAGATGACCGCCTTCTCGGAGGGTTTCGACTCCTGCGTGTGTTCACGCATGATGGCCAGTGCTGCTTCGCTCCACCGCGGGTCGATCCTGTTCTGTAGGGCGAATCGTGCAGGGACCAGGCCGGCTTCGCCGTTCTCCTCATATGCCTTGACCCAGCGGCGAATCGTGCGTTCGTCGACGCCGAGCTCTGCAGCCTTGGCGGCGTAGCGGTCGCATAACGGGCGGCTGTGATCGAACTCTGCGCGAGGTTCGCGTGCCTCAGCGAACTCGCTGTTTCCCGACCGGTACCCGGTGAGGACCTCGCGAACATGTGCGGCCCTCTCCCGAACCTCTTCGAGTCTCTTTTTCGGCAGGCTCGACAACACCACCGCCGCCGGAACCATCTCATCGGTGGATTCCGGACCGGAGCTGTCGATCAGCAAACGAACGCGAGTGCCGCTGACCAGTTCCACCACCGACATCCGGCAGACCGAATTAGGACCTCGCAGAACAACATCGGTTCCGTTGACCGTGGGAAGCCACTCAGTGACTTCGTGCACCGCACCGTCGTACATCACGCGCGTCCCGACGCCGATCCGCACACCCGCCCCGCTCACGACGAACTCGGCGCCCTCAGAATCGATGTCGAAGACAAGACTTTCGACAGGTCGGTAAGCAATTCCCGGGTCCACAACATGTGCAGTAGTGCCGCCCGGACCAGCGGTTCTGCACCGTGCGTATCGTGGATCGCCTCGCCCACCGACGCCCCATCCAGCTTTCGTGTTCGCAGTTGGCTCAGCGCAAGCTCGTTGACCCACGCCCGCCGCCGATAACCGGCAAGAAAGCGGACGTTGTCCATCATCACTCGAGGCTGCTCACTCGCAACTTCGAATGACCAGCCAAGAGAGTCGACAACGGCGCGCACCCAGTCGAACGTCTCGGCCACCGCGGGATCGTCGAGCAACTCGGCAGGCTTGACATCCACGACCACCGGGCCGTCGTCGGCGAGCAGTAGATAGTCAGGAATGTGACGACGCATCTTCCCACCGATTGGCATCTGCATCATGAACGGCTGCGCCACAATGTGATTCACAGACGCGTCGAAGTCCGCCATCAGCAACCGCGCCAGTTCGAGACGTGACTCGTAGATGACATGGGCAGACATTGTTGATGCCCAGTAGCTGCCCGAGTAGTGCTGCTGCCCGTAGTACCAACGAAACGTCCGCCACGGCAGAACATCTCGAAACAGGTCTTCGGTTGCCTGGCGCATCGGAATCTCCCGTGCAGCGCCGTCGCCACCGCGGACACACAGACGAGCAGCGGAGTCAGCCTCGACACCGTTTGAGATTCCTGAGCTTTTCAAGACAACACGGCCATTCCCATCGAGCAGAGTTCCCGACCAGCGTGAACCCAGAGAAGCGCGCCGAACCATGAGCTTTGGCGAATTGGAACACAACCGAGACCAAGGCTTTACGTAGAGCAGAGCAGGACAATACAAATCCTTGGGCATGCTTTCACAACTAGGGCGATGCACGGTGCGTCACCGCAAGAGCGAATTCGACTCGCGTGCGTCACCTGCCCTTATGGGCACTTTTCACACTGGCAGTCCAGCGACAGACGAGTAGTGATGCGCTTTCACTGCGGGTGACCTACGAACGCGAAGAGACACTTGGGATTCGATGCGCCCCCTACCGGCGGAGGGCACACGAGTCGCGCGGTGTTCCGAAGTTTGCATGCGACTGGCGTCAAGGCAGCCGCGGATCAGGACACAATAGCTTGTAGTTAACTCGAGGTCCCCAGAGATTTCCACGACTCGGCGCCGGCGCAGCCGACCTCCGTGGCGGCACAATTCTTGACTATTCAAGCTTTCTCACGGAAATGTCCAATTGGACATGCGTTGGACATTTCATTTGAGAATTGGACATCGAGTTTGAGAATCTGATATGTAGGCGGATCTGTCAAGTGGGTAGGTGAAAGCCGCCCCGGTGGGAGCCGGGGCGGCTTTCGTTTGGCTGACCCGGTGATGGCGTCGGCGGTCGTTGCTCACGACGGTGGTGTCAGACTGAAATGCGCGGGTTGGGTACCGCATGACGATGATTCGGATGCGAACGGTACTGCTGTCTACAGACGAGCGTCACTCACGATTACCGTGCGAATCGCGTTGTGGCTCATAGGTTCTTTGCAGGTTTGTTCGCTCACCGCGCCGACGTCTGGTCACCTGGATCAGCCAAGTTTGAGTGCTGGCCGGCTTATTGCATGGTCGCCAGAGACCAGCACCAGCCGGCGAGTTCGCGGGCGATGGCGACGTTGGCGACCAATGGGTTCTTGCCGCGTTCGGTGAAGCTGCGCCACCGCTTGTTGAGGCGCCGGTTGCCGGCGTGCCCGCGAGCCCGAAGCGCCGGGTCGACCTTGGCCCAGCGGGCCCGCAGGGTGGGTCCAGAGGTGCTGTAGGACTTGCGGTGATGCCAGGCCGATTCGATCAGCAGCCGACGCACATGGGTATTGCCGGCCTTGGTGATCGACCCCTGCACGCGGGAGTTGCCCGAGGAGTACTCACAGGGCACCAAGCCGACGTAAGCGCCGATCGAGGACCCGGAGAACCGGGACCAGTCACCGATCTCGACCGTCAACGCCAGACCGGTCAGTGCCGAGATGCCGCGCAGACAGCCCAGCCGGTTGACCGGGTCGGCGAACCGCGGCGAGGCGGCCACCACCATGATCTGTTCATCGAGGCGATCCCGCGCCGCAGTGGCCGCCAGCACCGCATCGAAGCTGTGATCAAAGGCCGCCTTGAGATGGATGTCGTCGAAGCGGTGGCGACGTAACCACTCCTCGTGCACGCACGTCCAGGGTGTCCCACCGGAGTACACGATCCCCTGCCGCAGAAGCAGTTTCGATAACCGGTGCCGTACCCGCATCAGATCGGCGCGGGCATCTTCACGGGCCCGCACCAGATCGCGCACCGCCTCAATCTCCCGCTCGGGCACCCGCACCGCGGTGATCTCACCAAGGCGTAGCAACCTGGCCAGATGCGCGGCATCACGGGCATCGGTCTTGACCCGATCCCCGGCCGGACGCTGCAACTTCGAGGGTGCGGCAACCAGGCATTCCATCCCGGCCTCGGTGATCGCCCGCGCCAACCCGAACCCGGTCGGACCCGCCTCATAGGTCACCCGCACCGGGGCGCGCAGCTGATGCAACCAACCCAGCACCTCGCCGTGATCCGGGCACAACCGTGCCCGGGCGACCTTGCCTGTCTCCTCATCGACGGCGTGCGCCACCACCGAAAGCGCGTGCACATCCAACCCCACACTCGTACCCTGAACAATCACCGGAGGCCTCCTAATCTGCAAATGTGGCTCTACCAGCGCGAGTGTTCACCCACGCCGGCAACCCACGAATCGTTTTGCAGCACGAGGCCTTCGGCCTCAGCTAGCCCCCATATCGTCTACAACACACATGTAGACATCCCAGGGTCGTAAGTTGTCAAGCAGCGTGGGTGATTTGGCGATGTGCCCAGGCGGTGTCTTCGCTGTAGGCGGTGTGGTGGCGTAGGCAGCCGTGCAGGATGCCGACGAGACGGTTGCCCAAGGCGCGCAGGGCTTGGTGGTGCAGGTCGCCGGCGGCGCGGTGTTGGTCGTAGAAGGCTCGTGCTCCTGGACTGGTAGTGAGCGCGCCGAGGGCCCATCGGTCGACGGCGTCATAGAGGCGCCGGTTGCGGACGTGGCGGGCCAGTACGGTGCGTTTCTTGCCCGACGCGATGGTCAGTGGTGAGGTTCCGGCGTAGTTTCTGCGAGACTTGGCGTCGGTGTAGCGGTTCGGGTCGTCCCCGAACTCACCGAGCACCCGGGCGCCGAGCACGACACCAAGTCCTGGCAGGGAGCGGTAGATGTCGGCGTCCGGGTGTGTGTCAAAATGCTCGGCCAGGCTGGTTTCGAGCTCGGCGATCTGGCGGTTCAGCTCGATGATGATGCCCACCGCGGCACGGGTGGTCGCGGCGAACGCGGCGGTGACTGCGGAGGGGGCGGCGAGCTGCTCGGTGCGCAGGACAGCCGCGATCTCCTGGGTGCGGGCATCGAGGTTGCGTTGTCGCCCAGCGTGTTTGAGCGCTGACCGGATCTTTGACAGGCTCAGATGCGCGGCTTCAGCGGGAGTGGGAGCGCGGCCCAGAACGGCCAGCGCATCGCGGTCGTGCAGGTCGTCGAATGCCTCGAGTGCAGCCGGGTAATACTCGCGCAGTGCCGAGCGCAGTGCGTTGGTGTGCCGGGTGCGGGCCCAAATCAGATTCTGGTGTCCCCGGGCGAGGACCTTGATCGCTTCGACCGCCGAGCTGTCGCCGGCAATCGGGCTGTGGTTGTGCCGGTCGGTGCGGACCAGATCGGCCAGCAGCTTGGCATCGGAGGCATCGGATTTGGCCCCCGAGACGTGGTGACGGTCGCGGTAGTGGGACACCGCCAGCGGGTTGATCCCATACACCTGATAACCCGCGGCGGTCAGCGCCCCCACCCATAGGCCGCGGTCGGTTTCAATGCCGATCACCGCCTGCTCTGGTTCCTCAGTGTGCGCCGCGACCAGCTCGTGCAGCTGGCGGATGCCGGTCAGTCCCTCGGGCAGCCGCCGAGACGCCAGCCGCCGCCCCGCCTCGTCCATCAGATACACATCGTGGTGGTCTTCGGCCCAGTCGTCGCCGATGAAGATCATCGATCACCGCCCTTTCTTCGGTTCTCGCTCACCAATTTCGAGCCTGAGGACACCCGGCGGCGACCTAATGGACCAGTGCTCGAAGCGGCACGACATCCCACCAGCGCTACAGGCGACCCACCAACCAGCCGGGGCACGATCTACAGTTAGGAATCGACCCTCACTCCAGGTTCTCAAAGTGCTCACCGGCCGGCGGCTCGGTGATCAGCCTGCCGCGACAAGCACCCAAACCCCCGTCAACGCCGCGCTGATCGATGCCCATTAGGTTCTCATACCCGGTGTCGAAAACAAGGTCCCTGAGCTGCGCTCATTGCGAGATTCTCACCTAATGTCCATCAGCATGTTCTCACTGTCGTGTCCAATTTCAGATCGCTGCTTCGCACCTTTCACACCCTTCTCGGGAAACACGCTCACGGCCTTTCCGTTGTGTTGGGCTGGGTACCTGCTTTCGTCACGTGACCAAGGTCCGCTCGCGCCCGTCCTAGCCACTCGCATCTGCATCAGCCTGATGCTCGAATTCGTCCGCCTTGCAATGGTTCCCGAATTTCAACCCATCGAGTACCTGCCCGAGCGCGGCCACACGTGATCGGTCGGTTCCGATTCGGCGGCCCTGGGGCCATCTCGACATCATCAGAGAGACCATTGACGGCCGGTCCGCAGCGGCCACGTGATCTGCTCGTGCGCTCAGGCAAGCCCAGTACCCCGCCGCGGCTGACTACGGGCTCCCCTGCAGCTGGACAGTGAGCTGCTCCGCATGGCGAAAAGGCTTGTCTCGCAGGACGTCGCCGCACAATTGGCTGCGGGTGCGACATTTATGGAAAAGTGCGTACGCTATGCGATCAAATGTGTCGATTCCCAGGTGTTATACAGCATTCGTACGCATGATTGCCAGGTAGCGCGTTCAAGATCGGGGCCGTGCCGCCGTCGGAGGTTTGGATACTGGCTGATCTTCCCGACTATGCCAAGAACAATCCCCTGTACACAGGGCCCTGGCTGATCAACGGATGGCTACCGGTCACTATTCAGATCGTGGCGGCGGTAGTGCTGGTCGCCGGCATCGGCCGCAGGTCAAGCAGCTGGTTCAGGATCTGGCTGCCAAGCGCAGTTGTCGTCGGCGCTGCAGCGGGATGTCTGGCTTGCTGGTATGTCACGTCTCAGGGGCTGGCAGACAATCCGCCGCCGCTGGCGCTGTGGGTCTGGATCGGATTGGCGGCAGCCGCGCTGATCGTGCTGATCGGTGGCTGGGTCAGGACCCGATGGACACGGCAAGTTGCGATGGCGGCGGCAATTCCGCTGTGTCTGCTTGCGGCCGCCGTGGTGCTCAATCAGTGGGTCGATTACTACGACACTGTCAAGCTGGCGTGGGCGGCGCTGACTGCCGGACCCCTGCCCGACCAGGCCGACATGGCTGCTGTGCAGGGATTGAAGGGCAAGGGCGTCACGCAAACTGGACGCGTGGTCCCCATCGACATTGCCTCACCGATCTCGGGCTTCAAGCACCGTACCGAGTATGTGTACCTGCCGCCGGCATGGTTTTCCGCGCCGTCACCTCCTACGCTTCCGGTGGTTGTCATGATCTCGGGAGCGTGGTCGACCCCCGCGGACTGGGTTCGGCTGGGCAATGCCGCCGCGGCGATGGATAGTTTTGCGGCCTCCCACAATGGGGTCGCGCCGGTGCTGCTATTCCCTGATACGGGTGGTGAATTCAACAATGACACCGAATGTGTCAATGGGCCTCGCGGGAATGTCGCTGACCACATCACCAAAGAACTGATGCCCTATGTCGTTTCGCAGTTCGGCACCAGCTCGCGTGCCGAAAACTGGGGGGTGCTCGGCTGGTCGATGGGCGGGACCTGCGCGGTAGATCTGACGGTCACGCACCCCGAACTCTTCCACACGTTCGTCGACATGGCAGGTGACCTCACCCCGAATGCCGGTACCAAAGAGCAGACGGTGCAACGGCTTTACGCCGGTAACGAGCAGCAATGGGAGATGTTCGACACACTGACCGCGATGCGCACGCATGTCCCGTATCACGGCGTCACAGGGTGGTTCGGTGTCTCGTCCACGGCAAAAATCAGAACGGGACAAGAGCAGCTCACCGGCCCGCTGGCGGCCAGGCGGCTGTGTCAGGCGGCAACCTTGGCGGGGATAACGTGCGTCGTAGTGGCAAGCCCCGGCAACCACGACTGGGCGAACGCACAGGTCACGTTTACCCAGGTATTCCCGTGGCTTGCCGGGCAAGTCGGCACGCCAGGGGTCCCCCGAACGCCAGCGCCCAGCTAGCGGCCGCCGATCCGGGCAATAAGCCTACCGGGCCGCTTCTCGTGCCCTCGCACATCTGATCTCATAGAGGTCGTAGATTCGATTCCAGCCATCACTCGTGTGTGTGCCACTTGTGAGATTCCGCCACGGTTCGTGAGACCCTACAACTCGTCTCAATCCCGAAAACCGGTCAGCCGAGTACCCAGAACTCCTTGAACGGTACGCCAACGTGCCAAATGGTCTCGGCTCCCGCTGGAAGTGTCGCGATGTCTCCGGCGCGCAGATCGAGTGTCGGACCATCCTTGATCTCAATTCGCGCGGTCCCTTCCACTACGAGCAGGATCTCGCGTTCGGGAAACGTCCAGATGAGGGGATCACCCTCGGTCGCAACGCGTGACATGCCCGCAGACAAGTCCCCGTCGGCGTAGAGGACGTGTTGTTCAGTGCCGGGAACGTCGGGTCAGGTGCGACGTCCTCTGTCGCCAGGCTGGACACGAACACGCCACCACCGAAGTCGGTCGAGCTTCCCCCCGTCATACGCCCGTTCTACTCCCGGTGTGCTTCCTTGAAGCACCTGTGCTCAACAAAGCTATTCCAGGGAAACGTCGAAACCGTTGTCTACCCACGCGACTCCGAACTGCGATGCCGTCATGGACCGACCCCCATACCACCCACTGGCATCACGGCACGCGCGAAACAACCTGCAACGGTTCGCATTAGCCTGGATTTCTCGCGCATATGTCGTTGGTGGTGTGTGTTAATGCGCGAAAGTGCCTGTCCTGCAAGGCATAGTGGGATTTGTTGAGGATTCCACAACGCCTATCGGAAGGCACTTCGCAGGTGAACAATAGCGCAGCGGTTGCCCGGGTGAAAGTGTCCGCGGACGGCCATGGTGTCGTGTCGCACGCCGGGGTGGGGATCCTGCGGGAGGTGGCGGGGCTGACCGGGCTCTCAGCGCAGGTCACGGCCGCACTGGCGGACACGTATCGGGGCCCGTGGACCCATGCGCCGGGTGCGGTGTTCGCCGATCTGGCCGCCGCGGTCGCCGGCGGGGCGGACTGCATCGACGGGGTCGGGCAGCGCTGCGGTGACCGTGAACATGTCTTCGGTGCTGCGGCGTCGACGACCACGATGTGGCGCCTCGTCGATGCGCGGATTGACGCCAAGCATCTGCCCGGTATCCGGGCTGCCCGCGCCCATGCCCGGGACAAGGCCTGGGCGGCCGGGGCGGCACCGGCGCCCGGGGAATGGCTGCACCTGGATATCGATGCCACCATCACGATCGATCACTCCGACAACAACGAGCAGGCGGCCGCGACCTGGAAGAAGACGTGGGGTCACCACTCGCTGCTGGCGTTTTTGGACCGCTCCGAGATCGCTGGCGGCGAAGCGTTGGCCGGGCTGCTGCGCCCGGGCAACGCCGGCTCCAACACCGCCGCCGACCACGTCCAGGTGTTGCAGTGGGCGCTGGAATCGCTGCCGGCGGCCTACCGACCCACCCCCGACGATCGGGGTGGGCCACCGGTTCTGGTGCGTTGCGATTCCGCCGGTGCCACCCACACCTTCGCCGACGCCTGCCGGGCGGTCGGGGTGGGGTTCTCCTTCGGCTACGCCGTCGACGCCCGGGTTCGCGACGCGGCGGAAACCCTCAACGAGGGCGACAGCTGGTATCCGGCGATCGAATCGAGCGGCGGCATCCGCGACGGCGCCTGGGTCGCCGAAGCCACCTCGCTGGTCGACATGAGCCACTGGCCCAACGGGACCCGGCTGATCCTGCGCAAAGAACGCCCCCATCCCGGCGCGCAACTACGGTTCACCGACTCCGACGGGCTACGCGTCACCGCGTTCATCACCGACACCCCCACCGGTGTCGTCCCCGGTCAACTCGCAGGCCTGGAACTGCGCCACCGCCAACACGCCCGCGTCGAGGACCGCATCCGAGAGGCCAAGGCCACCGGCCTGCGCAACCTGCCCTGTCACCGGGCCGAGGCGAATGCCGCCTGGCTGGAAATCATCCTGGCCGCAACCGATCTGGTGGCCTGGTCGAAACTGATCGGCTTCACCGAGCAGCCGGATCTGGCCACCTGCGAGATCGACACCTTCCGCTACCGGGTCCTGCATGTCGCCGCCCGCATCACCCGCGGCGCCCGCCAAATCCGCTTACGCATCGACGCCACCTGGCGCTGGGCCACTGCGATATCCGAAGGATGGCAACGACTTCGGACCGCCTTCCCCTGAACAACAACGCACCCGCCACCCGACCCGAGGACCCCACCGGCCGTGGAAAGCCCGCCCCCGAGCGACACCGGCCGACCTGCCATGCCCATCCGGCACAATCAACCCAACACGCCGCCCAGCACGCACTACATCCCACCCGAACAGGTCGCGCGAAAAATTGAGGCTAATGCCCTCGTCGCAGTACTCCCCCACAATCGTTAGGCGCTTGCGTTCGGCGTAAGCGGCGACGGTCGCGCGTTTGGCTTCGAGTCCAAGGCCGGAAAGTGCCTGTTCCGAAGTGGATACGCGCAGATAAGTGACGACGGCACTGTCAAGTTGGTGAGCGGCGCGGCCGAAGCGGATGATCTCGGAGTCGATACGCAACCGGAGGGACCATCGTGGGCAAGGTGTCGTACAAGGGCATTGTCAAGTTGTTGACCTGGTGTGGTGCTGCCAGGATTGGTGGTTTGTGGCGATTGCGGCGAGGTAGGAGGGTCGAGAGCTGGCGCGGTAACGCGCATCGACGGTAGGTCTCGGAGCCGCTGGTGACCGCAAGGTTTCCCCTGGTGTCCTTCATCTCCGTGGCCCTGGTGCGATCTGTGTGCCGTTTCCAGCTCCCGCCCGTCAAACCGTGCATGCGGTTCTCCCGCACACGGCTTACCGACGCCGTTCACCGCCGGCATTCAGCTTCCCCCGCCAGGGCTTGGCAGCCCTGGGCGCGATCACGGTTCCATCCAGGCTCAGCAACCCGCAGAGGTCCGCCGACTTGTAGGCCAGCACGGACCAGCCGAAGCCGCGCCCGCGTTTGTGCCGCTGGCCGATGAACAATGCGAGCCGAAGACGTGCATGCTGCTCGATCTTGCGGAAGCGGGCCGCGGAGTTGCCGTAGCGGAAATAGCCCGCCCAGCCCCGTAGGAACCTGTTGAGGTCTTTGACCACTTCCTCGACCGGCAGCCGCAGCCGGGACCGAACCGTCAGTTCGGTGATCCGGTCGCGCGCACGTCGCATCGCCCGATCACTGGGCCAGCGGGCCAGGAACTCAACACCGCGTCTGCCGTGGGTGCCCCGCGAGCGCACCATCCGGTGGTGAAAGCCGAGAAAGTCGACACCTTCTCCGCCCACCGCCAATTCGACGATGCGGGTTTTGGCCTCTTTCGGCGCCAGGCCGAGGTCGGCCAGCAGCTCGCGCAGCCGCGTCAGCGCGGCCTGGGCTTGCTGCCGGGATTTGCACATCACCAGCAGATCGTCGGCGAATCTCACCAGAACCCCGTATGTGCGGGTGTCCCAATCCCGGTCGAGCCGGTGCAGGTACACGTTGCACATCAAGGGACTGATCACCCCGCCTTGCGGGGTGCCGGTGTCAGGGTGGCGAACAATGCCGGATTCCATCACTCCTGCCCGCAGCATGGCGCGCAACAGCTTGAGCACCGACTGATCACACACCCGTTCCTCGACCGCTTGTATCAGCCGGTCATGCGGAATCGCCGAAAAGCATCGGCGAAGCACGATCTCAGCGCACTTGCACGCGGTCAACGCACAGCGGGAATCGAACGGTCGCTTGTCGGTCGTTTCTGGCTTGGGGATATACACCCGCCGCGCCGGAAGGGACCCACGCACGCCACAGGACGTCTCTACGCAAGACTTTGTCCTGAAGCGCGTGAAACCGTCGCCCGGGATCGGCCTTGGCCGTCCGGTACAGCGTGTGTACGCACCTTGTCAGCGGAACCTGTCTAGGACAGTTGTCGGCGGGGTTAGCACAGATGGCACTCACCGGGCACCCGCAGGGCCCTTCCCTCGCCGGCGGTTATGTTGTCCGCTCGGCTCGATCGGTCTACGGCCACCTCCGACGCCCACCCGGCTGGCTTCCACTTCCCGGCCTCACCGGTTATAGCCGCTCCAACAGCACTGCGCAGTCTGCCGGGCCGGGGAGGGGCTGTGAGGATCGGTCGTTTGCGGCGATTGCGGCCAAGGGCTACCGGTATCCGATCGAGGTCATCGGGCACGCGGTGTGGCGGTATCACCGTTTCACGCTGAGCCTGCGCGATGTCGAGGAACTGATGCTTCGCCCGCGGCGTGGTGGTCACCTACGAGACGATCCGGTCCTGGTGTGCCAAGTTCGGGCCGGACTACGCCGCCCTGTTACGTCGTTGGCGACCCCGCCCCGGCGACAAATGGCACCTCGACGAGGTTTTCGTGAAGATCAACGGCACCACTGATTATCTGTGGCGCGCGGTCGACCAGCACGGCGACGTGCTCGACATCCTGGTGCAGTCGCGCGGTAACGCAGTGGCGGCTAAACGGTTTTTCCGCAAGCTGCTCAAGGGCCTGCGCTACGTGCCGCGCGTGCTGGTGACCGACAAGCTGGCCAGCTATCAGGTCGCTCACCGCGAGGTTTTGCCGTCGGTGACCCATCGCCGCTGGAAGTACCTCAACAATCGGGCCGAGAACTCCGATCAGCCGACCAGAATCCGGGAACGGGCGATGAAACGCTTCGCCTCACCTGGGCAGGCCCAACGGTTCCTGTTTGCGTTCAGCCACATCCGACAGCACTTTCGTCCCCGTCGTCATCTGATCAGCGCACCCCACTGGCGAACCGAGATGACCAACCGCTTCGCGGTCTGGGATGAGATCACAGTCGCCGCAGCGGCATGAAAGACACAGTCAGCCACTACGTTCCGCCGCACAGTCCACTCACATCGACTGATCCACAAGTATTCTCAAATAACTTGACGATGCCCTTCTTGTAGACGTGCGTGTAGATGTGCTCAGTAGTCGTCGGGCTCGCATGCCCCATGAACTCAGCAACCTGGCGAACTGGAATTCCGGCCTCGCCGCACAGGCTCGCGTACCTATGCCGGAGCGAATGAAAACGCAAGCCTGGAGGCAATGCAGCCGTCGGAAACATGCGGTTCGCACGGAGGATCGCGGGCCGGTACACGGCCTTGTAGAAGTTGGCGTGCTGTAGCGGCCTATCCCAATCGAGGTCGAGCCGGCTCTCCGCCTCGAACACCGACAGGTTCGCCAAGGCGGTGGCTTGCCGAAGCGCCCTGGCCTTGTTGGTCGGGTCAGCAGGACTGCCGTGTCCATCAAGCGCCCGCTTCCCGGTCGGTTTCGGGGCAACGAGGGTCAGATGCGGAAACAGCGGGGCGGTCGGCTCATTGCGGCGTGGATGCATCGCTACGTATTCGCCCAGAAGCGCCGTCGTGTGGGGCGGCAAGGGCACCCGCCGCATCGAGCCGTCAGTCTTGGTCGGGCCGTACTGCTCCTCGTCGGCACCGAATCGGGCCGTGCGCTCTACACGAATCGTGGCATGGCGGTCGGAGGGCAACTCAACATCGCCAAGCTGCAGACCCCCAAGCTCCGCTGCACGCAGGCCGGACCACGTGGCCAGATGAACAAGAACGTTGTACGGCCAGGGCGTCGCGTCAACGAGGGCATTAACCTGATCAGCCGTCAGGAACTGCGCCCGGTCAACGATGCTGATCTTCGCGCCGTTTGCGCCGCGCTCGGTCGGCAGCTTCACATGATCGGCAGGACTGACCGCGAGCCGCCCGTCCACCACGGCCTGCTCCAGGATCATGCGCACGGTCCAGAACTGGTGCCGAACCGTGCTCGGCTTCTTCCCCGCAGCGGTCAGCCGGTTTACCAGTCGTACTTCTGCTCATAGCGCTCTGCTCAAATTTCCCCGAACCCGGCGATGTCACCAGCAGGAACGGCCTTGATCGGGTCTTGTGCTGATCGGGGCCTAGCGGCGCCTACTTGCTGGCCCTGATGGCCTCGAACACGCTGGGGTCCAGCAATGTCGACGTATCGCCGAGCTCGTGGCCGTCGGCGACATCGCGCAGCAGCCGCCGCATGATCTTGCCGCTGCGGGTCTTCGGCAGCTCCGGCACCACGTGAATCTCCCGCGGCCGCGCGATCGGGGAGATCTCCTTGGCCACCTCGGCCCGCAGTTCCTCGACCATCTGATCGCGGGGGGTGTCGGCGTGGTGCGCCTGCAGGATGACGAATGCGCAGATCGCCTGGCCGGTGTGGTCGTCGGTGGCGCCGACTACGGCGGCCTCGGCGACGCCCGAGTGGCCGACCAGTGCCGACTCCACTTCGGCGGTGGAGATGCGGTGCCCGGACACGTTCATCACGTCGTCGACGCGACCCAGCACCCAGATGTTGCCGTCGGCGTCGAAGCGGGCGCCGTCGCCGGCGAAGTACCAGCCCTGTGCGGCGAATCGGGACCAGTAGGTCTCCTTGAACCCGTTCGGGATCGCCCCAGATGCCGCGCAGCATCGACGGCCACGGCGCATCGAGCACGAGATAGCCGTTGGCCTGCTCGCCGTGATCGCTGCCCGGCTTGAGCTGGTTGCCGTCGTCGTCGACGATCTTGGCCGAGATCCCGGGCAGCGGGGTCATCGCCGAGCCCGGTTTCGCGGCCGTAACGCCCGGCAGCGGGGCGATCATGATCGCCCCGGTCTCGGTCTGCCACCAGGTGTCCACGATCGGAGTCCGGTTGGCCCCGAACGCATCCCGATACCACCGCCACGCCTCGGGATTGATCGGCTCACCGACCGAACCGAGCAGCCGCAGGCTGGACAGATCGTGGGCGTCGGGAATCTCGCGGCCCCACTTCATGAACGCACGGATCAGGGTTGGTGCGGTGTAATAGATTGTCACGCCGTACTTTTCGATCACCTCAAAGTGCCGGTGTTCGTTCGGCGAGGCCGGTGTGCCCTCGTAGACAACCTGGGTGACACCGTTGGACAGCGGACCGTAGACGATGTAGGTGTGCCCGGTCACCCAACCGATGTCGGCGGTGCACCAGAACACGTCGGTGTCCGGTTTGACGTCGAAGATGTTGTAGTGCGTGTACGACGACTGCGTGAGGTAGCCACCGGTGGTGTGCATGATGCCCTTCGGCTTACCGGTGGTGCCCGAGGTGTAGAGCAAGAACAGTGGATGCTCGGCGTCGAAGGCTTCGGGGGTGTGCTCGGGTGAGGCGCTCTCGACGGTGTCGTGCCACCACAGGTCGCGGCCGTCCGTCCACGGCACGTCAATACCGGTGCGGCGCACCACCAGCACGTGCTCGACGGACGGCTGACCGTCGACAGCTTCGTCCACCGCTTCCTTGAGCGACACCGCCTTGCCGCGTCGGTACTGCCCGTCGGTGGTGATGACCAGCGTGGCTGCGGCGTCCTCGATGCGGGCCCGCAGCGCCGCGGCCGAAAAGCCCGCGAACACCACCGAATGCATGACACCGAGCCGCGCACACGCCAGCATCGCCACGATGGCCTCGGGCACCATCGGCATATAGATGGCGACCCGATCCCCGGCGGCCACACCCAGATCGGTCAGCGCGTTCGCCGCCCGCGACACCTCGGCCAGCAGGTCGGAGTAGGTCAGGCTGCGGGCATCACCGACCGGCTCGCCCTCCCAATGGATCGCCACCCGGTCGCCGTTTCCGGCCTCGACGTGACGGTCCACACAGTTGTAGGCCACGTTGAGCTTGCCGCCGACGAACCACTTGGCGAACGGCGCCTGCGACCAGCGGCGGCGATCATGCCGGTGCTCACGTCGACCGTGGTGTCTGAGTCGACGAGGGCGCGCCTCACTTACACGGCCTTAGCTTAGGCGTCAAACGACCCGTTGGAGCGCCGGCTCGCGGTCAACCACGACGAACGATGCTGCAGTCTGCACCGGGGCGTCGGGCCGCGAAACGTAAGGCAGCACCCGGAAGTCGGCGCGCAGTTGCTCGGGAGTAATCACGCAACGGACGTAGCCGCGGCGGTTGTTGAAGAAGCGGATATGTGGGTTCTCCCGCAGCAGGTCGGCGGTTTCGGGGCTGGTTTCGCACCCGTCACCGCCGCAGGTGATCGACGTGGTGACCAGTTCGGTAGCCACCGTCGGCGACTTCGCGTCGTCGAAGCGCTCCCGAACCTCGGCGGCCCAGTGCGACTTAACATTGCCGGTGAGCACCACGGCATTGCGTACGGGCGAATCCTTCAGTCCTGCAATGATGCGGTCGCGGTTGCCGACGTAGCCGTCCCACGCGTCGGGATTGAAGCCGCGGCCCGGCCCGCATTTCAGGTCCAGCTGCGAGAAGAACACCTGCTGGCCCAGCAGATCCCAGCGCGACGACGAGCGCCGGAACCCGTCGATGAGCCAACGCTCCTGAACCGGGCCGGTGATCGATCGGATGGGATCGGTTCGGCGACGACAGTCGGACCCGAGCCGATCCCCGCAGGGCTGCACGCCCCGGTGCTGGCGGGTGTCGAGCATGTGGAACGTCGCCAGCGCACCCCACGGCACGTGGCGATACAACTGCATGTGGATGCCATCCGGCACGGCCCGCCGACGCAGCGGCATGTTCTCGTAGTAGGCCCGCAACGCCCAAGCCCGTTGATCGAGAAAGCCCGGCTGCGGCTTCGCCGGCGTCTCGGCGGCCCAGTGGTCAGCGAGCTCGTGGTCATCAAACGCCACCAGCCAAGGAGCCGCGGCATGCGCCGCCTGCAGATCCGGGTCGGTTTTGTACTGCGCATAACGCTGCCGATAGCTAGCCAATGTCGCCGTCAGCGGACCGACGTGGTCGCGGACATTGCCGCCCGGGGCGACGTATTGCCCGGCGGGAAATTCGTACTGGTAGTTGCCGAGATGCAGGACGAGATCCGGCCAGTCCTCGGCGAGGCTGCGGTATGCGGTGAACCAGCCGTGCTCGTATTGCGAGCAAGACGCGAAGCACATCGTTAGTGCCGGGCGAAGCGCGGTAGGCTCTGGCGCGGTGTGGGTGCGGCCGATCGGCGACTGGTAACCCGCGGCGCGGAAGCGGTAAAAGTAGTCGCGGCCCGGCCGCAGGCCGGTCACTTCGACGTGCAGGGTGTGCGCTGACTCCGCCACCGCCGTGCTGGTCCCGCGGCGCTCGATGCGCTGGAATCTGTTGTCGGCGGCGATTTCCCAGCCCACGTTGACCGGGCGCGACGGCATGCCGCCGAAGCCGTCATCGGCTAACGGGTTGGGCGCCAAGCGGGTCCACAACACCGCGCCGTCCGGGGCGGGGTCCCCGGAGGCCACCCCCAGCGTAAATGGGTCGGCCAGCGAGTGGTTGCCGGTCCGTGCGCATCCGAGCGGCGCCGCGGCCACCGCCAGTGCGCCGAGAAGAAACGTCCGCCGGCTGGCCTTCATTGCTTAACCGGGCGCAGTACGAGGTTGGCGGCGTCGGCCTCCCGGTTTCGGCTGATCCGTGACAGCTTGACGGTCGTGCAGCCCGGGAAATCGAAGATTCTCCCGCCGTCGCCGAGACGGGAGTTTGCGGCGCGGACTCGGTCAACCCGGAACACCGGCTTGTTCATCAATGGCCTCCCGTCGTGGTTGGGTTGCGGCGATGAGCTCGCCCCGTGTGGCGATCTGGTGGATCAAAGCGCGCGCGAATTCTGGTGTACAGACGGGGTTGACGAAGGTGAGTTTCAGCGCGACTCCTTCGGCGACTCGTGTCCTGCCGATCAATGCGTGTCCGTCGATCGCCAGTTGTTGGCGAATCATGGTGTTGACGCGGTCTAGGGCGGCGGAGGTCATGGTGGGTGACGTCCATCGAATCAAGATGGTGTTGGTTACGGCAGTGCCGATGACATGCAACCGGTGATCCGCAGCGGCCGCACTGCTGGCGGCGTGGGCGGCCTCCACGGTGCTTTCAATCATCCGCGCGACGGTGTCGATGCCCAACGCGCGCAAGGTGACGAACACCTTCAGGGCATCGAAGCGCCGGGTCGTTTGCAGCGATTTGGCTACCAGGTTTAGCGTTTCGTCGGGATCGTCCTCGGCCGGATTGAGGTAGTCCACGTGCTCGGCGAGGATTTCCAACGCCGATCTCCGCTTGACGAACAGCGCTCCGCAGCTGATCGATTGGAAGAGCAACTTGTGGAAATCGACGGCGACGGAGTCGGCGGCGCTGATGCCGGCGAGCAGGCCGCGGTATCGGTCGCTGAGCATCAGGCATCCACCCGCCGCGGCGTCGACGTGCACCCAGATCCGGTGCTCGTGCGCGATCGTGCAGGACTTCGGAATCGGGTCGATGACGCCCCGGTCGGTTGTTCCGGCATTTAGCACCACCGCGATCACCGGGCGGTGCGCATCGTGGCATTTCCGGATGGCGGTGCGCAGGGATGCAGGGTCGAGTCGTCCGTCGCTATCGGTCTCAACACGGACTATTGCGGCTGTGCCCAGCCCAAGCAGCCGCGCGGCCGTCTCGACGGTGAAATGCGTCTGGGGGCTGCACAAGATCCGCCAATCTCGCGATGAATTCGGCAAGCCGTCTTCTGCGATGCTCCAACCCAGGCTGTCGCGCGCGTAGGTGTCACGGGCCAGCAGCAGAGCCTGCAGATTCGATTGTGTCCCGCCGCTGGTGAACACCCCGTCACCGGTGTCGTATCCGAGTAGGTCACACATCCAGTCGATGACGTACTGCTCGATGAGCGCAGCGGCGGGGCCTTGATCGTAGGAGTCCATCGACTGGTTGAGCGCGCTCAGTACGGTTTCAGCCGCCAGACTGCTGATGGTGGGCGGACAGTGCAGGTGAGCCGCATACCCAGGATTGGATACCACCGTGGAGTTCGGAAGGACCAGTTCAGCCACTTCGCTGAGAACCGCGTGCAATCCGACGCCGTCGCTCGGCGCCAGCTGCAGTTTCCGGATCTGTTGGCGCAGCAAGGATGACCCGGCCACAAGGCCCGGACGAGATGCGGTGCGCGACGCCGCAGCCACGAGATGGGCTGCGGCGTTGACCGATTCGATGTAGTGATCGGCTCCCGACTCGGTGAGAAACTCGATGTCGATGGCAGATTGGTTCATCCCGCGCTCCGCGTCGGTGTCAACCGCTCCGTGTACAGTGCCCGCTGCACTGTGGTCACGGCGCCGCTGAATATTTCCAGGACGGTGGCGATTTCGGCATCGTCGATCGTCAGCGGCGGCAGGAACCGCACCACGTTTCCGTACCGGCCCCCCAGCTCCACGATCAGACCCGAGGCCAGGCATTCGGCCTGAACCATCTCCGCCAAGGTCGCGCTGGGCTGTTGAACGTTTCGCGGTCCCGCAGCGACGGTGGGGTCGACCATCTCGGCTCCCGCCATCAGCCCAATCGCGCGCACGTCCCCGATGATGTCGGCGTCGGCGGCGATGGCGGACAGCCCTTCTGCGAAAACCAGACCCATGGCGGTCACATGATCGCTGAGATTGGAGCGCGCCGCGAAGCGCAGTACTGCGCTGGCGACGGCGAACGCCATCGCGTTACCGCGGAACGTTCCGGTGAACGCCCCTTGATCCCACATGTCGAAACGCCGCCGAATCACCAAGACCGCGATCGGAACACCGGAGCCGAGCCCCTTGGAAATCGCGATCACGTCCGGTTCGACGTTGCATCCATCGAACGCCCAGGCCCGCCCCGTCCGGTAGACACCGGCCTGTACCTCATCGGCGATCAACGGGATGTCGGCTTGCGACGCCGCGTGTCGCAACGCCTGCGCCCACGCCGGCGCGGCAGGTATCACGCCGCCTTCCCCCAACACGAACTCGGTCAACACCGCTGCCGGCGACGAGAGCCCGCTTTGCGGGTTGGTGAACAGGTTGTCGATCGCGTTGATCGCAAGCTCAACGCCCCGGTCGCCGCCCACTCCGAACGGGCACCGGTAGTCCTGGGGGTAGGGCAGAAAATGCACGGCTGGTGACAACGCCACCGGCTGCATTCGTAGGTCCCCTCCGGAGCTGACAGATCTCGCCGCACGGCTGCATCCGTGAAAGCCGTCCTGCACCGCGACGTGTTCGCGTCCTCCCGTCGCGATCTCGGCCAGCATCAACGCAGCCTCAATGGCATTGGCTCCGCTCGGCGAACAAAGATGGACCACGCAGTCGTTGGCCAGTCCCGCCGGCAGTGTCGCCAACAAGTCCTCGACGAACGCGTCGCGCACCGGAGTGTGAAAGTCCAATGTCAGCAGTGGCTCACCTGAGTCCAGGGTCTTACGGATCGCCTCGGTCACCACCGGGTGATTCCACCCCAGCGACACAGCACCGGCCCCGGCAAGGCAATCGAGGTACCAGCGGCCCTGCACATCGCGAATATGAGAACCCCGGGCCTCAACCGGGGTGATCGGCAACCGTTTTGAATATGTTGATGCCCGAGACTCGTGGTACCTGCCTACCTCAGCTGGTGTGTTCATCATGCGATCCTCTTCCTGCACTCGGCGATGGCTGAACAGCAAGTGCTTTGTGGTCCGTTCTCGATCGGCGTATGGGCCACGCGTGGGTTGAGCAGTACGCCGGCTTCGATGAGCTCGTGCCCACCACTGGCGGCGGCGTGTGCCGACGGGAATCAGGAGTCCGCAACGGTCGCGATAATTTCATCGCGGGAGCCTTCTGGTTTTGGGCGGCGACGCGCCACCAACGTGCCGAGGCGCTCGTAGCTGACGATCGCGCAGCTGTAAAAAGTCACGTCAGCGGCCACTTTTGCGATGACAAAACCTACCGTCGCGTCTCCCACCAGCAGGGGGACCGAATAGTACGCGAGCGGCCGGATCAGCCCGCTGTCGATCACCTCGGCCGGGCCGAACTCGACCACCACACTGCGCATCGCGAGCAGGTTGGCGACGACAAATCGAAGCGGCCGCGGTCGGTGTCGCTGCGACTGGACGGACCAGCGGACCGCGTTGATGTATGCCATCGCGTAGTAGCCGACCATAGCCCCGATCGTCGCCACAATCGCCGCGGCGGCCAGGGAATCAGTCAGCGCGTAGGTGACGGCGGCGCCGCCCAATTCACCAATGGTTCCGGTGATTTCGCATGGCAAATAGCGGCGGATCCACTCCGCCAGCTTGCGGCGGGCCCTACAGGTGCGGTCCGTACCCTCGAGGTGTTTTGTGCCCGTCACAGCGGCTCCCACGTGGTGGGGCTAGTCAATGCCGGGCCGTCCAGGGCTCGGCCCGCGGAGGCTGCCCCCAGCGTGAACGAGTCGGCCAGCGATTCGCGGCGGGTCGGCCGTGCGTTCCCGAGCGGTGCCGCGACCACCGCGCGCCCGCAGATGAGGGCGGCTTTCATGTTTGACGACGTGCAGCCAGTCACTGCAACTTCAAAACCCAAGCGACCGCGTCGCTGGCAGCAGGGGACCCAGCCTCGAAGCCGTCGCCCTCGTGCCACTCCCCCGTCGACTCGGAGCCCCCGCCGGACGCGAACCGCGATTCGATCACCGAGGTGTTGAGCAGACCCACGCCGGTGCCCGCGACGACCGAGACCATGACGCGCCTCTCTAGCGTTCTTGGCAAAGCAGCGCGCGGTTTAAAAGAGGCAGCAGAGTAGTCGGCATTGTGGTCTCCTCGCCATGTGCGTTCCTGACCGGATAAACCGGACGTCTACTGCACCGGTTAATCGTCCCGCCGAGCTACATCGAGGACGTCAGTAGTGCGCCACTGATATCTCGCCGGGTGGCGGCGCAGTACTACTTAGAGCCGTGTGGAGGTCCCCTCGTACCGCTGGTCAGATCTCAGGACCCCGAGCGTCGTGCGCGGTAAGTCGGGCCCGGGGCACTTGAGTGGAGGAAGTCCTGCCGCGTTACACCACGAACGACGCGATGATCCTCGAACAGTTGATGACCGGCGCCGTCATCGGCTCACTCCCGGGCCTTCCGGGGGACGGGCGGCGCATCAGCTTCCGCATCCTGCATGTCTTCGAATGGCGGAAGGCCTGATCAGCGACGAGAACGTCTGGCTCGATAGCGCCGCGATCGTCGACCAACTGAGCCGACGGTAACCACGCGACGGAAAGTCGTTGTACGACAGCGTCACCGCGGGGTGGCGAGCTCATCAGCCATCCACGTAGCGAGCGCGCCCGCCAGCGGAGAATTATTCGCGGACTGGCCGGCGCCGGGGCAGCAGCGCCGCGAGGTCTTCGCGGCTGGTCGTGCCGGTCTTGGCCATCGCGTTGTGGAGGTGGCTTTCGACGGTGCGCACCGAGATCGTCAGTCGCGCGGCGACGTCGCGGTTGGACAGGCCCGCACCGATCAACATCACGATCTCCCGTTCGCGATCGGTCAGCGGCAGCCGCTCGCTGGCCTGACCAAGCGCGGGGGTGCGGGCGCCGCATCGTTCGGCCAGCGCCTCCGCTCGTGCCGAGCATCCCAACCCCGATCCGCGTAAGCCGCGACCGCGATACGCCATGGCCGCGTGCGCGGCCGCATCACCAGCCGCAACAAGATCGCCCAGCCGCTCGAAGTCCTCCGACACCGCGGCCAACGCAGCGCCGTCGCCGGCGGCCAGGGCGGCGCCGAACCGGGCCGCCGCCGCGGCGCGCGGCCCCTCGACGATCGCCGCCAACTCACCCAGACGAGACACGCCCGAGTGGTCACCGAACTGGGTGGCGGTCTGCAAACACATCACCTCCGGCGCGAACTGCCCGTTGGCCCGGGCGGTTTCGGCCGCCGACAACAGCGTCGCGACCGCCTCGCTGACAGCGCCCTGGGCCGCCGCCACCCACGCCCGGGCGATCGCATACTCGTAGTCCAGGCACCGCCAACTCGGATGACGGCGGTCCTCGAGAGCGGCCAGCGCGGCCGCGGCCTCAACGGTCAAACCGCGCATGGCCAGCGCAATCGTCAGAGGGATCTGGCATCGATACCACCACCCGTTGGCCTTGTCCCCGGCGGACAACGCATCGGCCACCGGACCCAGCAGCGAACAGGCCGTGGGAAGGCGGCAGGCGCCACGGGCGGCTCGACCCAAGACCGCCCCAAGGATGCCGGTTGCTTGCTGACGGACATCAATCAAAGGCACCATCGCCTCATAAAACCGTTCGGCCACCTGCGAGGCTTCCGCAATCCGGCCCGCCAGCAGCAGCGCGCCGACGTGGGCATCGGGCAGGACCACAAAAGAGCGCATCGGGACGGCGTATCCGGCCTGCGCGGCGGCCACTGCTTCGGTGACGCGGCCGGCATCTCCGCAGGCGACAGTGATCGCCCAGGCCGTGGTCCGCGCGGCAACGAGGTCGGGCAGCTCGTCCAGGGCGAGGGTTTTCGATGATTGCCTGGCCGCGTCCGGCTTGCCCATCGCCGCCCAGTACACGGTGAGAAAGGCGTCGATCAAGGCGCGCGCCTGCGGTGAGGTGGTGTGTGATGCGTCGTCGATCAGCCTCTTCGCGCCCGACGGGTCGGCGAGGACGAACAGCCGGTTGGTGGCCCGCAGAAAGGCCCGTCTGGCACGCTCGACATCGGTCAATTCGCGGGTGCCGGCGAGCACCGCATCGGCCTCCTGGCCGCGGCCGAGCCACGACAATGCATGGGCACGAATGAAATTCGCCTCCGCTGCCCCGCCGGCGCGGATTGCCGCATCAGCCAGTCGATCGGCCAGCAGGAGATTGGGGAACCACACGGCGCCCCGGGCGGCTCTGATCAGCAGGTCCGGATCGGGTTCGAGGTCGGAGTCCAGACTCAAGGTCGCGCGGCGCACCACAACACGCAGGTCGTCACACTCATCGGATTTGGCGAGTTCGGTGGCAACCAGCCCCCGCAGCCGGCGCAGCCTGGTGGGCGCCGCGCGCTTGCGGCGCACCTCGCCGTAGAGCGGATGGGCCACCCGCACCTCCACGCCGGCATCGACGGTTTCCAGCGTGATCAGGCCCCGCATGTCGGCCTCCTCGACCGCCGCCGGGCCGGCGATCCTGGTCAGCGACCTCAGCTCGATCGGCTCGCCGACAGCCAGCGCATCCACCACGTCGCTGACCGAAGTCGGCAGCGCCCCGATCCGCGATTCGATCAATTCGACCAAACCGGGCGGCACCACCGGATCACCGAGGCACCGCCAAAACCCGTGCCGCCGCACCAGCCGGCCCTCGGCGACCTCCTGCTCCACAATGTTGCGCAAATACAGCACGTTGCCGCGGGTCAGCTCCCACAGCCGGGCCGCGGCAGCCGGATCCAAGGCCCCGCCCAGAGCCGCCGAGACCAGCGTCGTGGTGTCATCGCGCGACAGTGGCTGCAGCTCAAGCCGATCGAACCGGCCCTCCTTCCACACCTCCTGCATCGCCGCGGGAACCGGTTCACCCTCACGAACGGTCAACACCACCTTGACCCCGCCACGCTGGACGATCTGATGCACAACAAATATCGACAGCTCGTCAAGCAGCGGCGCATCATCGACACCCACCACCACCGCGGCGCCGTTAGGCGCGCAGGTCAGCGATTCGATCACGCCGCGGACCAGTTGCAGACTGTCGCCGCCGGCCGGCCCCGCCCACGAGCCCAAGGCGCCCAACGGAAGAGCCCGCGCCGAGCTCGTGGCAACCACCCACCGGACTTCACACCCAGTCGATGCAGCCGAGGCCGTTGCCTCGCGGGCGATCCGGCTCTTCCCCACCCCCGCGGCCCCGCACACCACGATCCCGCCGCAATCCCGATCCGAAAGGGCGGCTTCAATGAGCCGCATCTCCGTCGATCGACCGGTCAGCGGCCACCCCAACCGCATATAGGTAAGCCTAGGAGCGGTCACAGCGACTTCGCAGGATTAACGCGAACTTTTGGCGAACAACGCTGGTGTTCGAAATGAGCTCGCGGTTGTCGCGCACTGACTTGATGACAACGCCTAGCTTGGACTGACTATGGACATCAATACAACGGACGGCCCGTCGGCCGATCCCGTCGCCGTTGCGATACGCAGCCTCCGCACGATGGGAACCGGCGGTCGGTCCGACTTCGACGCCGTATTTCACCCCGACGCAGTCGACCGCGCACTGTCAACTTGAGCAATCCGAGGGCGATTTTCGCCGGTTCGCGTCCGTGATTCACCAGGTCGCGTGTGACCTATGAGGCTTATGTGGTTAGCAGAACGTCCACATGACCTCAAGTTGACAGTGCCCTACGCCCACGCGCTACGGGAACTGTTCGAACTCGATCCGCAGACCACTACCGCCATCACCACGCCGCTCCGCAGCCCGTCCACGGTTACCCTGTCCGGGCCGGACGGGGCCCGGTCAGTGTGCGTCGAAGACGGTGATCGCCACGAGGACCCGGCGGCGATCGTCGCCGGTTTCGGGGAGGGTCAGTTTGGTAAGGATGCAGCGGGCATCCTTTTCGACCGTGCCCTCGGAGCGTGGCGCCAGCGGCGTTCGAGGGCGGCGTGGCCGATTAGTGCGCAAAAGAGCCTGGCCGGCATCAACGCCGCCGCGGGCGCCTTCGACGCTGAGATGCACCGATGATCCGACCCGGCCCCCGTCGTGACGACGGGGGCCGGGTCGACCGAGCGTTGCCGGAATCCATCGGCGAGTGGGTCCGAAACGACCTGAAGGGCAGCACCGCGAGACCGGTGCACCTTATCCGCTCGATTACTGTGTTCCTGCCGGCCTACGCCGCTGTTGCGTTGGTGCTGCCGGGGTCGCCAGCGTTTCGCGCTGCTGCGCTGGTGCTGGCCGTGCTCCTGGCGCTGGTTGACTCATTCGCGTTCATCGCACTCAAGCGCCACCTGGCTCAGCCTTACCGTGCCGAGGATCCGGAGACTGCCCGCACGGCCCGATGCACGAACACGAGCGCGAGCAGTAGAAACGCACCTACTGGCATCGGTAAGCTAGGCCTGCCTGGCGATCTGTCAAGTGGTGTGACGCCAGGGCCGGGAGGGTGAGTTGTCATCGCCGGAAGCACTGCTGGCCCGGATCTTGGAACAGGTCCCGCAGCCGGTGTGGGTTGTCGATCACCGGGGCTTGATTATGTTCGCCAATCCGGCCGCGTGCAGCGCCCTGGGCTACCGCGATCCCGGGGAGCTGCTGGGCAAGCCCAGCCACGAGACGGTCCACTACAAGCGCCAAGACGGCACCCCCTACCCGGCGGCGCAATGCCCGCAGTTGCGGCCCCGGCAGACCGGTGAAACGGTGCACAGCGACGACGAGTGGTTCGTCCGCCGCGATGGCTCGATGTTCCCGATCGCGTGGTGGTCGGCACCGATCGACACTCCAGGCGGGCGTGGGGCGGTCTTGGCCTTCACCGACATTACCGAGCGTCTCGCCTCCGAAAGGGCGATACGGGAGCGCGACGCAGCCGAAATTCGTGCCGCCGAGTCACGGGCGGCCCAGCAACGCAACCTCGAGCTCGCCGACCAACAAGCCGCGTTGCGGCGCGTGGCCACCCTGGTAGCGCGTGGAGCGAGCCCGTCGGAGGTATTCGCCGCAGTGTCAAACGAATTGGCACGTGTTCTGCATGTGGTCAACGCCGGCCTGCTGCGCTTCGAGCCCGACGGCACAGGGTTCGTAGTGGCCGTGCAGTACGAGGCGGGGATCACAGAAATGCCCGTCACTGGCGAGCGGATTCCGTTGGCGGGAGACGACGTCGGAGCTCGCGTGTTACACACCGGCCGCCCCGCCAGGATTGACGACCACGCACGCGCCCCCGGCCCCGAAGCCGAACGCATACGTGAATCGGGCATCCACTCAATCGTCGGAGTACCGGTTATTGTCGACGGCCGCCTTTGGGGCGCGGCAATCGTCGGGTCGGGGCGCCTCGAGCCCATGCCGCCGGACACCGAGGCGCGAATCGGCGACTTCGCCGATCTGGTCGCAACCGCGATCACCAACGCCGCCACTCGATCGGAACTGCAGGCGAGTCAAGATGAGTTGAGGATGCTCGCCGAGCAGCAGGCGGCTTTGCGCCGCGTCGCGACGCTGGTGGCGCGCGGAACATCTCCATCAGAGGTGTTCGCGGCGGTGGCAGAAGCGATGGCCCGTTGCCTGCATGCCGGCAACGCGTCGGTGAACCGCTTCGATGGTGGCACGGTGACCGTTCTCGCCCTGGCTCGCATTGAGCCGGGGATGGAGCACAAGCCGGTTGTCGGCGAGCGCCACACACTGGAGGGCGACAGCATCGCATCGCGGGTGTTTCATACCGGTCGGCCCGCACGCCTGGACAGTTCGGAGTTACAGCGCGCTCCTGGCTCCATCGCCGAACGGCTACGTGAGATGGGCCTTCGGTGCACGGTGGCAGTACCGATCATCGTCGACAAACGGGTCTGGGGGATGGCGGCCGTCGGCTCGGTCGCGCCCGACCCGCTGCCACCAGACACTGAGGCGCGCATAGGTGATTTCGCCGACTTGGTCGCTACCGCGATCGCCAATGCCGCCACCCGCGCCGAACTCGTCGCCTCTCGCGCGCGCATCGTCACAGCGGGCGATGAAGCGCGCCGCCGTCTGGAACGCGACCTGCATGACGGGGCCCAGCAACGGCTGGTGTCACTGGGACTGCAACTGCGCGTGGCCGAGGAGGCGGTGCCCCCCGAACTCGATAAGTGCAGACGCCAGCTTGCCCAGGTGCTGGCCGAATTGACCGGCGTCTCAGCAGATCTCCAGGAGATATCCCGCGGAATTCACCCCGCGATTCTGTCCAGGGGAGGGCTTGGCCCGGCGCTGAAGACGCTAGCGCGCCGCTCGAGCGTTCCGGTGGACCTCGACCTGACCCTTGACCGCGGGTTACCCGACTCCATAGAGGTCGCCGCTTACTACGTGGTGGCCGAGGCGCTGACCAACGCCGCCAAGCACGCCGCGGCCTCGCTGGTGAACGTGTGCGTCGACACCCACGATGCGACCTTACGACTACTGATTCGGGACGACGGCATCGGCGGCGCCGATTCCCGCAAAGGGTCTGGGCTCATCGGGCTACAGGACCGCGTTGAGGCCCTAGGCGGCCACATGGAAATCACAAGTCCCCCGGGGAGCGGAACGTCAGTGCACATCAGCATCCCACTCGACGGCAAGTGACGCCGACTGCAAAAAACCCGATGCTCAATTCGGCCACCAGCTCGCGTTGCTGGCTATCCTGCGTCGTTGCACACCGCAAGACGCGACCGTGGAAACTTGATTCCGCTGGGCGCCTTGGCGTTTCAGGTGACCGCCGTGGCCAGCGGGGCCACTCTGTGACACGGCCCTATGTTCGATGACCCGCAGTTAGAGTTAGACGGTTACGTCAGCGGCGGCAAATTCGCAGAATGCGTCATAAGCACGAGCACCGTGGACGGTCGCCGGCCCACCGTACATAAGGATGGCGACCCCAATTGCCTCGGCTGCCTCCTCTATTGATGCTCCGGCACGGACGGCCCCCCGCGCGTGCGAGGCGATGCAGCCAGCGCACCCATGCACAACGCCGATGACCATCGCGATGAGCTCCTTAACTTTCCGATCCAGGGCGCGAGGCCAGCGCAGCTCTGCTCAGTTCCCCAAATCCGCGGTAGACCTCTGGGATCCTCCGCCGCAAGGCCCAGCCTTGCGAATTCAGGTTGTTGAGTATGTCGTCGTGATTGTTTTGCTCAGCCATGCTTACCGTCTCCTCTGGCTTTGGTCGGCCGGCGCTCGAGCCATTCTGGGCGTGCCTTTCGCGTCATAGCAACGTCCGGGTCTGGCCGATCCGCATTGCTCTTCAACAATGCCGTTCAACGAACCGGTGTCGTCACCGCCGACATCAATCAAGGACCCGTGCTGGAATCTGCCCCTACCAGTCAGCGCGGCCAAGCAAGCATTTGCGTACTTGAACATCACTTGTCCGGCCGTCAAGTAGCGAACTGCGGTCAGGATTCAGGCAGCGCTCATCGGTCTCAGGTTGCCGTGTTGCCGCTTCCGGCTGAAGACTGACCCCGGCTGCCGGTGGGGCTGCCTCGCGCATCGCTTCGCGGGCACACCGGCGTTCAGCTGATCGCAATGGATGGTCAACAGATCAACCAACTCGCCGGGACGATAGCTCAGAGGGCGACAAACCTCACCGGGGAGCGCACGGACCAGAATTCATGCCGGCTGGGTGTCTCTTCCGCATGTGTTCCATTGCGGCGAATCCAAAAAGATCTACTTGGGCTCAGTGACGGTTGAGTTTCTCGCGGATCGTGTCGGCGGCGAAGCGGCTGCTCGGTACCGGCCGGAACGCGCGGGCTGCTTCGGTCAGTGCGTTACGTGGCTCCGCGCTCAGCTGCATGTCGGCGGCAGCGACGTTGAATTCGAGTTGCTCGACGCTGGACGCGCCAGGAATGGCGACTACACCCGGCAGACCGATCAGCCAAGCCAGCGCCACCTGCGCCGGTTTGGCGTTGACCTCGGTGTCGACGTCGCGCTGGTGGCCGAGGCGTACTCCTTTGACGCGGTGAGTCAACTCGGATACCTGGCGGCGAGAACGTCGACGATCGAACTGGGCTCGGGCGTGTTTCCGATCTACACCCGTACCCCATCGCTGTTGGCGAATGACGGCCGCGGGACTGGATTACGTGTCGGACGGACGATTCCGGCTCGGCATCGGCACGTCGGGCCCGTAGGTGATCAAGGGTTTCCACGGTCTTGCGTTCGACGCACCGCTGGGCCGCACCCGGGATGTCGTCGACATTTGCCGATAGGTGTGGCGGCGCGAACGTGTGCAATACGACGGCAAGTACTACAAGCTGCCGCTGCCGGCTGACCGCGGCTCTGGTTTGGGCAAGCCGCTGCAGCTGATCAATCACCCTGTCCGGGAACGGTTTCCGATTACCATCACCGCGCTGGGCCCGAAGAACGTCGCGTTGGCCGCTGACATCGTCGAGGGCTGGCAGCCGGGGTTCTTCTACCCCGAGAAGGCAGATGCGGTCTGGGGGGAGGCTCTTCGCGCCGGGTTCGCTAAGCGGGACCCCGCATTGGGTCCACCCGAAATCATGATGTCAGCGAGTCTCGCCATCGGTGACGACGTCGAGGAGCGGTTGGCCTGGGCGAAACCGCAATTGCGCTGTATATCGGAGGCATGGGCGCGCGCGGCCAGCGACACCACCTGCACCACGGCGCGAGCGACTTGGCGCTCCCAACGGGTTCGGCAGGTGAGATCGTGCGTCACCCATTGGCGGTAACGCAGC
>CAVYPI010000034.1:0-68615 GCA_963770125.1 uncultured Actinomycetota bacterium
TCACCGAGCGCGACGGCATGCCCAGTTCGATCACCGAACGTTCCTGCAATGTGGCCGTCGGGCACGCCTGCACGCAGGCGCCGCAGGACACGCACTCCGAGTCCATGAAGGACTCGCCCGCACCCGGCGACACCTTCGAGTCGAAGCCCCGGCCCTCGATGGTCAGCGCGAACGTGCCCTGGATCTCGTCACAGGCCCGCACGCAGCGGGAGCAGGCGATGCACTTGGACGGATCGAAGTCGAAGTACGGGTTGCTCTGGTCTTTGACCGCGTCGAGGTGGTTCTCGCCCTCGTAGCCGTACCTGACCTGACGCAGGCCGACCGCGCCGGCCATGTCCTGCAATTCGCAGTCGCCGTTGGCGGAGCAGGTGAGGCAGTCCAGCGGATGGTCGGAGATGTAGAGCTCCATGACGTTCTCACGGAGTTTGGCGATTTTCGGCGTCTGGGTCCGCACGACCATGCCGTCGGCCACCGGGGTCGTGCACGAGGCCGGGGTACCGCGACGGCCGTCGATCTCCACCAGACAGAGTCGGCACGAACCGAACGCGTCGAGCCGGTCGGTGGCGCACAGCTTGGGGATGTCGACGCCGGCGAGCGCGGCCGCGCGCATGACCGACGTGCCCTCAGGAACGGAGACGGTCAGCCCGTCCACCTCGAGCGAGACGGTCGCCGGACCGTCCTTGGCCGGGGTGCCGAAGTCGGGTTCCTTGAGCAACGTCATGGCTTACCTTCCGTCGTCGCGCTGATGTGCAGAGGCTCGTCTGGCGAAATCGGTTGCCTGGCAAGGAAGTCGTCGGGGAAATGTGTGATCGCACTGCGCACCGGCATCGGCGTGAGGCCACCCATGGCGCACAACGACCCCTCGGTCATCACGTCGCACAGGTCCTCGAGCAGAGCCAGGTTTTCGTCGCGGTGCTCGCCGGCCGTGATCCGGTCGATCACTTCCACGCCGCGCACCGCGCCGACTCGGCACGGCGTGCACTTGCCGCACGACTCTGCCGCGCAGAACTCCATCGCAAACCTGGCCTGGGCCGCCATGTCAACGGTTTCGTCGAACACCACGATGCCGCCGTGGCCGACCATCGCACCCGCCGCAACGAATGCCTCGTAGTCCATCGGCAAGTCGAATTTGGCCCTCGGCAGATACGCACCCAGCGGGCCACCGACCTGGACGGCGCGCACCGGCCGACCGGATCGGGTTCCGCCGCCGTAGCCGTCAACGAGTTCGCCGAGCGTGATACCGAACGCCGTCTCCACGATGCCGCCTTGTCTGATGTTCCCGCCGAGCTGGAACACCTGCGTGCCGCGTGAACGCTCCACGCCGAGGTCCTGATACGCCTGCGCGCCGTGGGCAAGGACCGTCGGCACGGTGGCAAGCGTGAGCACGTTGTTCACCACCGTCGGCTTGCCGAACAGGCCGTGGATGGCCGGGATCGGCGGCTTCGCCCGCACCATGCCGCGCTTGCCCTCGAGGCTTTCCAGCATCGAGGTTTCCTCGCCGCAGATGTAGGCCCCGCCGCCCACCCGCACATGGAGGTCGAAGTTCAACGACGAGCCGAGCACGTTGTCCCCGAGCCACCCTCGCCCGTAGGCGATCTCGATGGCGGAGCGCATGGTGGCCACCGCGTCCGGGTACTCGGACCTGATGTAGATGTAGCCCTCGGTGGCGCCGACCGCGTAGGCAGCGATCGTCATGCCCTCGATGAGCAGGAACGGATCGCCCTCCATCACCATCCGGTCGGCGAAGGTCCCGCTGTCGCCCTCGTCGGCGTTGCAGCAGACGAACTTCAGCTCGTCGCTGCAGTCGTGCACCGTCTTCCACTTGATGCCGGCCGGGAAGCCTGCCCCGCC
Source organism: uncultured Actinomycetota bacterium (assembly GCA_963770125.1). Classification (GTDB taxonomy): domain Bacteria; phylum Actinomycetota; class Actinomycetes; order Mycobacteriales; family Mycobacteriaceae; genus Mycobacterium. Next base: position 1,852 of record CAVYPI010000034.1, read on the forward strand.
ACGCCCGCGCAGGCCGGAGTCCGTCACCTCCGCGACGACGTCCGCGGGCGAATTCTCCAGTGCGCGAACCAGCCCGACGAGGCCGCCGTGGCGCAGGTAGTCGTCTGGCGACAACGGGTCGGTGATGCCCATCCTGGCGAAGGTGACCCGATTCTGCGTGGCGAGCCAAGGCAACTCCTCGACCACTCCCAACCGCTGCGGAAGCTCGGCGCCGTCGAACAGGCCAGCGGCCACCAGTCCGTCGACATCGGACGCGGCGACCGGCCCGTAGCCGATCCGCCCGTCGGGCGTCGCCACCTCGACCAGTGGCTCCAGCCACAACATTCCTCGCGAACCGTTGCGGACCAACCGAATCGAGCGACCTTGACGCGCTGCGGCGCGCTCCAGTGCATCGGCCACCTCGTCCGCGCCAACGGACCTTGCCGCGGAATCCCTCGGCACGTATAGCGTGACCGGCGTCGTCAACGGGTTCATCGCGCGACCGCCTCGTCGACAATCGACGACAAGCGAGCCTCGTCTACGCGGCCCTGGAGCCGGCCATTCACTTGCACCGCAGGGCCCAACGCGCAGTTGCCCAGGCAGAAGACCTGCTCAACGGTCAGTGAATCGTCGAGGCTGGTCTCCCCTACTGACATGCCGCATGTGTCCCGCAGGTGGCTCACCAGTCGCTCCGCGCCGACGGCCTGGCATGCCTCTCCCCGACAGATGCGGACGGTGGTGCGACCGGCAGGCGCAGAACGGAAGTCGTGGTAGAACGAAACCACCCCATGCACATCGGCACGGGAGAGGTTGAGTTCGTCGGCCAACACCGGAATCGCCTCCGGCGGCACATATCCCAAGGCCTCCTGGACCGCATGCAGGATGGGAAGCAGCGCGCCGCGCTGCCCTCGATGACTCGCGGCGATTTCTCGGACGAGGGCCACGCTCATAGCGCTCGCTCCTTCCTATGGGCAGGTGAACCGCTAAGAGAAAGGGCGGAACCGCCCCAGGAGGTGACCTGGGGCGGTTCTCACCCGGGCGGGCCGGTTCAGACGACGATCTTCTTCTCGTGCCATGTGGCGATGGTGTCCGCGTCGTAGCCGAGCTCGGCAAGGACCTCGTCGGTGTGCTCGCCGAGCAGTGGTGCGCCCTTGATGTCCGGCTTGAACTCCGAGAACTTGATCGGGCTGCCGACGGTCAGGAAGGTACCCCGGCCCGGTTGCTCCACCTCGACCACACTTCCGCTCTTGCGCAGGTCGGGGTCCTCGGCGATCTCCTTCATGGACATCACTGGCGCACAGGGCACCTCCCACTTGCGCAGGATGTCGACCGCCTCGTACTTGGTCTTGTCGGCCAGCCACTTCTCGATCTCGGCGAAGATGTCGAAGATCTTGTCCGCGCGGGCACGGGCGGTGTTGTAGGCCGGGTCATCGACCCACTCGGGCCGACCGATGGCCTCGGCCGTCCGCTTCCAGTTCTGCTCCTGGATTGTGAAGTAGATGTAGGCGTTGGGGTCGGACTCCCATCCCTTGCACTTGACCACCCAGCCGGGCTGGCCGCCGCCGCCGGCGTTGCCGCCACGCGGAACCGCCTCGCCGAACTCGCCGTTCGGCCACTGCGGGTACTCCTCCAGGTAGCCGACCCGATCAAGGCGCTGCTGGTCGCGCAGCTTCACCCGGCACAGGTTGAGCACGGCATCCTGCATCGCGGCAGACACCTTCTGTCCCTTGCCTGTCTTGTCACGTTGAATCAGCGCGGTGAGGATCCCGATCAGCAGGTGCATGCCCGTATTGCTGTCGCCGAGGGCCGCGCCTGCGACGGTCGGCGGACCGTCCCAGAACCCGGTGACCGAGGCGTTGCCGCCGGCGCACTGCGCGACGTTCTCGTAGACCTTGAGGTCGTTCCACGACGAGTCGTCGTTGAATCCCTTGACGGAGCCGAAGATCAGCCGCGGGTTCCACTGCTGCAGCTTGTCCCACGACAGCCCCATGCGGTCCATGGCGCCGGGTGCGAAGTTCTCGACCAGCACGTCGGCCCCGCGGACGAGCTTCTCCATCACCTCGAGTCCCTCGGGTGACTTCGTGTCGATCGCCAGCGAGCGCTTGTTGCTGTTGAGCATGGTGAAGTACAGCGCGTCCAGATCGGGGATGTCCCGCAACTGATTTCGCGTAACGTCACCCCCGCTCGTGCGCTCTACCTTGAGGACGTCGGCTCCGAACCAGGCGAGCATCTGAGTGCACGCCGGGCCCGCCTGGACGCCGGTGAAGTCGATCACCTTGATCCCGGAGAGCGGCAAATCGGTCATGACACGTTTCCTTTCCTGTTTGTTGATCGTGTCGGTGCGGGCGAGCTCAGTGCTTTGCGGTGATGCCCTTGGGGTTCAGGTGCGCGATGTTGCCGCTCTCGGTGCCGTCCGAGGGGTCGATGACGCAGTCGATGAGCGCCGGCCTGCCTGAGGCGAGGGCCTCCCGCAGCGCTGCGCCGACCTCCGCGGGCGTGGTTGCCTGATATCCCTTGCCGCCGAAGGCCTTGATCATGTACTCGTGCCGAGCCCGCAGCGCGGTCGGCGCCGGGTCCGCTGTGGTGGATTCATCGTCGCCGCGGTACACGCCGCTGTTGTTGAGGATGACCGTGACGATGGGCAGGTTGTAACGGCAGACCGCCTCCAGCTCCATTCCGCTGAACCCGAATGCGCTGTCGCCTTCGATCGCGACAACCGGGTCGCCCGTCTCGACGGCGGCGGCGATCGCGTAGCCCATGCCGATGCCCATCACACCCCACGTCCCGCTGTCCAACCGGTGCCGGGGTACCTGCATGCCAATCGTGTTGCGCGCCAAGTCGAGAGCGTTCGCGCCCTCGTTGACGACATAGACCTGCGGGTTGTCGTGCAGGACGTCGCGGATGGCCTGCAGCGCACCGAGGAACTTCATCGGGTGCGCGGTCAGCGCGGCCTCGAGGCGGCCCGCCATCTTGGCGACGTTCGTCGCCGACTTGGCCGAGAGCTCTTCGCGCCACTCGTTCTGCACGGTGATCTGACCGGGCTTCGCCCGCTCCAGGAGGGCCTCCATCACCGAGCCGATGTCACCGACGAGCGGAGCGGCGATGGGCTGGTTGCTGTCCATCTCGGCGGCCGCGATGTCGACCTGAATGAACTTGGCGTCCGGATTCCACTGCGGCGCATCGCCATGTCCGAGCAGCCAGTTCAGGCGTGCACCGACGAGCATCACGACGTCGGCCCGCTTCAGGGCCAGCGATCGGGCGGTCGCCGCCGACTGCGGGTGGTCGTCGGGCAGCAGGCCCTTCGCCATCGACATCGGCAGGTACGGCACCCCGGTGGTCTCGACGAATTCGGTGATCTGCTCGTCCGCCTGCGCGTAGGCGGCGCCCTTGCCGAGCACGATCAAGGGCCGTTTCGCGTTGGCCAGCAGGTCGATCGCGGAGTCGACCGCCTCCGTTTCGGGCAGCTGGCGCGGCGCAGGGTTGACGACCCGCCACAGCGTCGCCGCCGCCTCCTCCGCGTCGATCACCTCGCCGAGCACCGCGGCCGGGATGTCGAGGTAGACCCCTCCGGGACGGCCGGACACCGCGGTGCGGATCGCACGGGCAATGCCGCGGCCGATGTCCTCGGCCCGCGATACCCGGTACGCCGCCTTGGCGAACATCTTCGCCGCCGCCAGCTGGTCCATCTCCTCATAGTCACCGCGCTGGAGGTCGACGAGATGCCGCTCGCTGGAACCGGAGATCTGAACCATCGGGAAGCAGTTCGTGGTGGCATTGGCAAGCGCCACAAGCCCGTTGAGGAAGCCCGGAGCCGACACCGTCAGGCAGATGCCAGGCTTCTTGGTGAGGAATCCGGCCGCGGCCGCCGCGTGGCCGGCATCGCTTTCGTGGCGGAAGCCGATGTAGCGGATGCCCGACGCCTGCGCGAGGCGAGCCAGATCGGTGATCGGGATCCCGACGACCCCGTAGATGGTGTGCACGTCGTTGAGCTTGAGCGCGTCGACAACCAGATGGATCCCATCGGTGAGAGCGCCCGGACTCGGTCGGTGCGCTCTGCCTCCGTCTCCGGCAGGGAAGCAATGGTCATGGTTTGGGCCCTTCCTGGCTGTTCGCGCTTTTCCCTTGTAAGAGTTAACTTTCCGCGTCGTGACTGCGTGCGTCCAAGACTTGTCTCCAATCGCCGATAACACGGCGGTTATCACTGCGTGCCAAGCGAACGGCGTCCGCTACATCACGAATGAGCTGCCCGCATTACGCGACGTGGACGAGGTCCTTTCCGTGTAGTTCAAAGATGTCGTTCACGGGCGTTCCCACGGCCACGTTCAGGAACGCACGAGCCGCGACCGAACCGGGCTTTCCCGCGTGGATCGCCATCGAGATCTGCGCCCTGGTGTCCGGCTCGACGAGGCGGATGGCTCGCGCCGCTCCCGTCACCGGCATCGCGCGCAGCCACGTATGTGGCACCACGCTCGCCCACGCGCCCGTTGCCACGTGTGCGTAAAGCGACGCGACGGAATCCGTTTCCACTTGGGGAGCCGCAACCGCGCCACAGCTGGCGAACGCCTTGTCGATGAACTGGCGGAACCGCATATCCGGAGTCAGCAGCGCCAGCGGCAGCTGAGCCGCCTCGGCCCACGTGATGGTCCGCGCGGCGGGCACGAGCTGCTCGCCCGACACCAGCAGCACATACTGTTCTTCGTAAAGCGGCACAACTTCTAGGCCCGACTGGTCGTCTGGGCCGAAATGCGCGATGGCGACGTCCAATTCGAAGTCACGCAGTTGGCGGAGCAACTCCGTGGAAGACAGCCGGGAGCAGACCTTGACCCTGGCCAGCGGGTGCAGCGCGCAGAATGCCGCCACGGGAAGTGCCGCCGTCGTCGACACTGTGGGACCGGTCCCAAGCCGGAGCGTCGCGGAGATGCCGGAGCGCATTGCGGCCGCCTCAGCCTTGAGCGCATCGTGCTCCGCGAGCACCCGCTTGGCCCAGACGACGAGCCGTTCGCCCTCCGGCGTCAGACCCTCGAAGTTCTGCCCTCGGTTGATGAGGGTGACGCTCAGCTCGCGCTCCAGCTTGGCGATCGACGTCGACAGCGCGGGCTGCGACACGTAACAGCTTTCCGCGGCACGCGCGAAGTGACGTTCCCTGGCCACCGCCACGAAGTACTCGAGCTGGCGAAGCAGCACAGGTTCCTCCTCGTCGTCGAAGATTGTATTCAGTATTCGATATTGCGTATGCTAGTTGTCTGCTGGGTAGATGTCCAGCGAGCGATCAATGAGGAACGGAGTGTGGCGTGACTGAAGGCGGCAGCACTATGACCGACACCGGCGCAAGGGTCGCTGGCGTGACCGAGGAATGGCTTGCCGCGGCGGTCGTGAAGGAATCCGCCGAGGCCATTGTGGTGACCGACCCGGCCGGGCTCATCCGGCTGTGGAACGACGGGGCCGCGCGCATCTTCGGTTATTCGGCCGATGAGGCGATGGGCCAAAACCTGGACCTGATCATCCCGGAGAAGCTGCGGGAACGGCACTGGAAGGGCTATTTCCAGACGATGGCCACCGGATACACCCGCTACGGCGACAAGCTCTTGAGCGTGCCCGCGACCCACCGCGACGGGCAGCGACTGTCGATCGAGTTCAGTGTGGCGCTGTTGCGCGACGACGCCGGCCAGATCGTCGGGATATCGGCGATCATGCGTGAGGTCACCGAACGTCGTAATACCGAGAGGGCGTTGCGCGCCAAGATCGCCGAACTCGAGAACCGCGGCGGGCCGGCCTGACCGGCCCCCGCGGCCTTCGTCACTCGAGACGCAGCACGCGCACCGAGTCGGTGCAGCCAGCCACCCCACTGCGACTCCCGGACACCACGACGACCCGGCTGCCGGGATTGCACATGCCCATGGCAGTCAGGCCTCGGCGCACCTCCGCCGGCATCGTCTCGGCCGTCGTTGCCGGTGCCAGCACAGCGGACTCGATGCCCCAGGAGAACGCCAACCGCGCCCGAACCGATTCGTCGTGCGCGAAGGCCACCAGCGGCAGCGGCGAACGCTGACGCGCCAGCCGCAGGGCGGTGTCACCGGTACGGGTGAAGCAGCACAACGCCGTTGCTCCGATTCGTCGGCCCAGTCCGCAGGCGGCCGCCGCAACGGCATCGCTGACGTCGGCCTCCTCGTCCTCGACGATCCACTTCGGCGCCCCTGGTTGGCCCAACGCGTCTTCGGCCGCCTCGACGATGCGCCCCATCGTCGCCACCGTGTGGGCCGGGTAGGCACCAACGCTCGTCTCGGCGGACAGCATCACCGCGTCCGCTCCGTCGTAGACCGCGTTGGCCACATCGGAGACCTCGGCCCGGGTGGGCCGCCGGTCGGAGATCATCGAATCGAGCATCTGGGTCGCCACGATCACCGGCTTGGCCGCCTGACGGCAGAGGCTGATCGCCCGTTTCTGCACGAGCGGAACCTGCTCCAGCGGCATCTCCACACCCAGGTCACCGCGGGCCACCATCAACCCGTCGAACGCATCCACTATCGCGGCCAGGTCCGAAACCGCCTCGGGTTTCTCGAGTTTCGCCATGACCGGCACCCGCTTGCCCATCTGGTCCATGATGGTTTGCGCGAGCTTCACCTCCTCGGGCGCCCGAACGAATGACATGGCAACCATGTCGACGCCGAGTTCGAGTGCGAACTTCAGGTCCTCGATGTCCTTGTCGGACAGCGGCGGAACGCTGACTGGCACGCCCGGCAGAGAAATGCCCTTGTGGTTACTGACAGGGCCGCCCTGAAGGACTTCGCAGCTGATGTCATCGCCGGCGACATCGAGCACTCGCAGCTCGACCTTGCCGTCGTCGACGAGCAGCCGGTCGCCCGCCCGCACATCGGATGCCAGGCCGTCGTAGGTCGTCGAAACCCTGTCATGATCGCCGGCACATGCAGCCGTCGTGATGACAATCTGCTCACCGGTGGCCCAGACGACGGGTCCCTCGGCGAACCGGCCCAGCCGGATCTTCGGGCCCTGCAGGTCCGCGAGCACGCCGATCGCACGACCGCGCTCGGCGGCGATCTGACGCACCATGTCGTAGACCGCCGAATGCTCTGCTTGTGTGCTGTGGCTGAAGTTCAGCCGTGCCACATCCATTCCGGCATCGATGAGTTCGGCCAGTCGCGGCGCGGTGGCCGTGGCAGGGCCCAGCGTGCAGACGATCTTCGCGCGTCGGTTCATAATGTTCCTCTCTCAGCGCAGAGCGGGCTGCGTTTCCCTCTCCGGGGTGGCGGCGGTGTGCCACGCCCCAGGCACGGACGTCCGCGCGAGGAGGTCTGTGGCGGCATGGACGGTCCGAAGCGTTGGAGCGGCGGCGCCGGTAAGGTCCGCCATCTCCACCACCGCGGTCACGATGGCGTCGAGCTCCAGCTGCTTTCCCGCTTCGAGGTCTTGCAGCATGGATGTCTTGTGGTGCCCCACGTTCTCGGCTCCGCGCAGCCGCTTCTCGATCGAAATATCCGGAGTGCTACCGACTCTCGCTGCGATATCGAGTGTCTCCTCCATCAGCTGAGTCACGATCCGGCGAGTGTGCGGGTTCTGACAGATCTCGACCATTGTCGCTCGGGTGAGCGCGCTGAGCGGGTTGAAGGCGACGTTGCCCATCAGCTTGATCCAGATGTCGTTGCGAAGGTCGGCCTCGACCGGGGCCTTCAACCCGCCGGCAATCATGGCGTCGCTCAACGCTTTACAGCGTTGCGAGATCTCCCCCGACGGCTCGCCGATGGAGAACCGGGTGCCCTCCAGGTGCCGGATCACGCCGGGCGCCTCGATTGTCGTCGCCGGATACACCACGCAGCCGATCGCCCGCTCCGGTGACAGCACGGCGCTTGTCGCACCACCGGGATCCACGGCCTCGATCCGGCGGCCCTGGTACGGACCGGGCAGTTGGTGGAAGTACCACCATGGGATCCCGTTCTGCGCGGGCAGCACCGCCGTGTGCTCGCCGAGCAGCGGTTCCACCAGCGGACCGCACGACGGGTAGCTGTGCGCTTTGAGGCCGAGGAAGACGTAGTCGACGGGCCCGATCTGGGTGGGGTCGTCCGTGGCGTGGGGGTAGGCCACGAAGTCGCCCCGCGGACTGAGCACCTGCACACCGTTCTCTCGCATTGCCCGCAGGTGCTCGTTGCGCGCGATCAAATAGACTTCCGCACCGCCTCGGTGCAATGCGGCACCCCAGTAGGCGCCGATCGCTCCGGCACCGACGACTGCAATTCTCACGGCGACTCCTCGAATATGCATACTGTATGAACCGCCGCGTCCAGCCTGTAGGCCAAGCGGGCGCTCATCGGATCTGGTTGCATACAGTATGCGATCTCATCTACTGTGGCAATGGTCCGCCTGGGCGCACCCGCCAGAGGCGCGCAGACTTTCTGCCCGGCCACAGCCAGGAAGAGGAATATGACGCTGATCGGAGTGCCGCGAGAGACCGCTGCAGGCGAACGACGTGTCGCGCTGGTCCCCAAGGTCGTCGAACGACTGCATGCCGCAGGCGTCGCCGTCGTCGTCGAAACAGGCGCTGGCACAGGGGCGTTGATCCCGGACGAACAATACGAACAGGCCGGTGCCACCATCGGTGACCCGTGGCCGGCGGACCTCGTGGTGAAGGTGAATCCGCCGACCGCCGACGAGATCGGTCTGCTGAAGCCCGAATCCACCGTCGTTGGGTTCCTGGCACCGCGCGCACATCCCGAGGTCGCCGAAGGCCTGCGCCTCGCGGGCGTCACCGGCTTCGCCATGGAGGCGATACCCCGCATTTCCCGCGCGCAGGCCATGGATGCGCTGTCGTCGCAGGCCAACGTCGCCGGGTACAAGGCGGTATTGGTGGCGGCGTCGGAGTCCACCCGGTTCTTCCCGATGCTCACGACCGCGGCGGGCACGGTGAAGCCGGCCACCGTGCTGGTGCTCGGCGTCGGGGTGGCGGGTCTGCAGGCGCTGGCGACGGCGAAGCGGCTCGGCGGTAAGACCACCGGGTATGACGTGCGCCCTGAAGTCGCCGACCAGGTGCGCTCGGTGGGTGCGCAGTGGCTCGACCTCGGCATCGACGCGGCCGGTGAGGGCGGTTACGCCCGCGAACTCACCGATGAGGAGCGGGCGCAGCAGCAGAAGAAACTCGAGGAGGCGATCACCGGTTTCGACGTGGTGATCACGACCGCGTTGGTCCCCGGGCGGCCAGCGCCGCGGCTGGTGACCGCTGCGGCGGTGCAGGGCATGAAGCCGGGCAGCGTGGTCGTCGATCTGGCCGGAGAGACCGGCGGCAACTGCGAGCTCACCGAACCGGGACAGACCGTCGTCCGCCACGACGTCACGATCGCCTCGCCGCTGAACCTGCCGGCCACCATGCCGGAACACGCCAGCGAGCTGTACGCCAAAAACATTGCGGCACTGCTGGACCTGCTGCTCAAAGAGGGCGAAGTGGCACCGGATTTCGACGACGAAGTCGTGGCTGCTTCATGCGTCACGCGCGAGGGGACGAACTGACATGTACGACCAACTGCTGGCCAATCTGGCGATCCTGGTGCTCGCCGGGTTCGTCGGGTTCTCGGTGATCTCCAAGGTGCCCAACACCTTGCACACCCCGTTGATGTCGGGCACCAACGCGATTCACGGCATCGTGCTCGTCGGCGCGCTGGTGGTGCTGGGCCGCATCGAGCATCCATCGCTGGCCGAGCAGATCATCCTGTTCGTCGCGGTGGTGTTCGGCACCCTCAACGTGGTCGGCGGGTTCGTGGTGACCGACCGGATGCTGGGCATGTTCAAGGGCAAAAAGCCAGCCGCCGTTAAGGTCTCGACGAACGGGCAAGCACGATGAACTATCTCGTTACGGTCCTCTACATCATCGCGTTCGCGATGTTCATCTACGGCCTGATGGGCCTGACCGGGCCCAAGACGGCGGTGCGCGGCAACTGGATCGCCGCGGCGGGCATGGCCGTGGCGGTGATCGCGACCCTGATCTCGATTCGCCACACCGAGAACTGGGGTCTGATCATCGCCGGTCTGCTGGTCGGTGTGGCGCTGGGGGTGCCGCCGGCGCGACTGACCAAGATGACGGCGATGCCGCAGCTGGTGGCGCTGTTCAACGGCGTCGGCGGTGGCACCGTTGCGCTGATCGCGCTGGCGGAATTTATTGATACCAGCGGGTTTTCGGACTTCCAGCATCGCGAGTCGCCGACGGTGCACATCGTGGTGGCGTCGCTGTTCGCCGCGATCATCGGGTCGATCTCGTTCTGGGGTTCGATCATCGCGTTCGGCAAGCTGCAGGAGATCCTGCCCGGCCGCCCGATCGGCGTCGGCAAGGCCCAGCAGCCGTTGAACATCCTGCTGCTGGTCGCCGCGATCGCCGCCGCCGTCGTCATCGGCGTCAATGCCCATCCCGGCAGCGGCGGGGCGTCGCTGTGGTGGATGATCGGGCTGCTTGTCGCCGCCGGTGTGCTCGGGTTGATGGTGGTGCTGCCGATCGGCGGCGCCGACATGCCCGTCGTCATCTCGCTGCTCAACGCGATGACCGGGTTGTCGGCGGCCGCAGCGGGTTTGGCGCTGAACAACACCGCGATGATCGTGGCGGGCATGATCGTCGGCGCGTCCGGTTCGATCCTGACCAACCTGATGGCCAAGGCGATGAACCGCTCCATCCCCGCCATCGTGGCCGGCGGATTCGGTGGCGGCGGGACGGTTGCGTCGAGCGACGACGGTGGCGACAAGGTGGTCAAGGCGACCTCGGCGGCCGACGCCGCGATCCAGATGGCCTACGCCAACCAGGTCATCGTCGTGCCCGGTTACGGGCTGGCCGTCGCCCAGGCCCAACACGCCGTCAAGGACCTGGCCGGCATGCTCGAACAGCGCGGAGTGCCGGTGAGATACGCGATCCACCCGGTTGCAGGCCGGATGCCCGGGCACATGAACGTGCTGCTGGCCGAGGCCGACGTCGAGTACGACGCCATGAAGGAGATGGACGACATCAACGACGAATTCGGCCGCACCGACGTCACGATCGTCATCGGCGCCAACGACGTCACCAACCCTGCGGCACGCAACGACCCAATCCAGCCCGATCCACGGTATGCCGATCCTGAACGTCGACCAGTCCAAGTCGGTCATTGTGCTCAAGCGGTCGATGAACTCCGGCTTCGCCGGCATCGACAACCCCCTGTTCTACGCCGACGGCACCACCATGCTCTTCGGCGACGCCAAGAAGTCGGTCAGCGAAGTCGCCGAGGAACTCAAGGTCCTCTGACCCGAGACCTGCCGGTCAGGCACCGGCACTGAGGGTGAAGCCGGTCCGCATCGACCCCGCTATGGGCGTCAGCGGACCTCTTTCGCCTGTGCCGTTGGTCATCGTTGAATTCACATCAAAGTCTTGCAGATCACATACATCATTTTGTATACTATCTGCATTCTACAGGTGGTGATCGCGATGGCACAGATTCAGCCTCCCAGGCCGATATCGTCCGGTGCTCCACACCGGGCGATTTCCATGCACACTGGCCATTACCGGCTTTGCGACGGCTCCCTGTTGCGAGTCGACGTCGAGCTGGGTCGATTCGTTGGGACGTACTACACCCCCGATATGCGTGTCGAAACCCAAGTGCACGGCAGCGAAGCCACCGTCCACGCCTGGGTCGATGCGATCGCGGCGCGGCATCCCGGCCGTCTGGCCGGAGGGCATTGATAACCGTCGCCTATTGGTCGGTAACAGAAGTGTCTTGGACGCCTCCACGCGAAGGCGCAACCATGAAGGGTGGCACCCCTTTGAGAGCCGAAACACTCAGGCGCTAGCCAACATTCGGCCGTCCCGCACGAGCAGGAAAGGCCGCGATCCATGACCGCAACTGACGATACGGGCGTCGAGAACCCAAAGGTCAAGCCGCCCAGGCAATCGGCCGCTGGGGTACCGGCCGTGATGCACGCGCTGGAATATTCGCTGGAGCAGACGTCGCTCGTGCGAACCGCGATCAACCTGCTGAACATCAATCAGACCAACGGGATTGACTGCCCCGGCTGTGCGTGGCCGGAACCTGAGCCCGGTAATCGGCACAGGAACGAGTATTGCGAGAACGGTGCCAAACACATCAACGACGAGGCAACCACCCGCCGGATCACGCGAGAGTTCTTCCGCGAGCACTCCATCTCCGAGCTGGCGGCGAAGTCGGACATGTGGCTCAACGAGCAGGGCCGGCTGACCGAACCGATGGTCAAGCGACCCGGGTCGGTCTACTACGAGCCGATCGGCTGGGACGACGCCCTCGACCTGCTGGCAGCCGAGTTGCGCGGACTCGATTCGCCCGACGAGGCGCTGTTCTACACCTCCGGCCGGCTCAGCAACGAGGCGGCGTTCCTGCTGCAGCTGTTCGCTCGGGCCTTCGGCACCAACAACCTGCCCGACTGCAGCAACATGTGCCATGAATCCAGCGGTGCCGGACTGGGCGAGACGCTCGGCGTGGGCAAGGGCAGTGTGAGCCTGGACGACCTGCATGAGGCCGATCTGGTGCTCGCAGTGGGGCTCAATCCCGGCACAAACATGCCTCGGATGCTGTCGGCGCTGGAGGAAACCAAACGCAACGGAGGACACGTGATCGCCGTCAACCCGTTGCCGGAGGCGGGGCTGATTCGGTTCAAGAACCCACAGAAGGTCAGCGGAATCCTCGGCCGGGGAACCCCGATCGCCGATCAGTTCCTGCACATCAAGCCCTGCGGCGACCTGGCACTGTTTCAGGCCATCAATGCCCTTCTGCTGAAAGCCGATGACGCTGCCCCAGGACGGGTGCTGGACCTCGAGTTCATCGACACCCACACAACGGGCTTCGCGGAGTTCGCCGAGCACGTGCGACAGATCTCGTGGTCGGATGTCCTTGATGCGACCGGACTCTCGCGCGAGGAGATCGAACAGGTCGTCGAGCGCGTGCTATCCAGCACGAAGGTCGTCGTGTGCTGGGCGATGGGGGTTACCCAACAAAAATACGGCGTCGCGACGGTCCGGGAGATCGTGAACTTCCTGATGCTGCGCGGGAACCTGGCTCGACCGGGAACGGGTGTCTGCCCGGTCCGCGGGCACAGCAATGTCCAGGGCGACCGCACGATGGGCATCTGGGAGAAGATGCCGCAGTCTTTCCTCGATGCGCTTGGGCAAGAGTTCGGCTTCACTCCCCCGTCGAAGCACGGCCTGGATGCGGTCGACTCCATTCGGGCCATGCGTGACTGGACGGGCGCAGTTGTTCGTAGGCTTCGCAGGCAATTTCGTGCGGGCCACCCCGGACAGCGAGCTGACCGAGCAGGCCATGCGGAACTGCCGACTGACGGCGCACATCTCGACAAAGCTCAACCTCTCGCACGCGGTGTGCGGCGAGACGGCGCTGATCCTGCCCACGCTGGGCCGCAGTGACCGCGATATCCAGGCGACCGGTGAGCAGTTTGTCACGGTGGAAGATTCGATGAGCATCGTGCACCAGTCGCGCGGCCGGCTCACCCCGGCCTCGGAGCATCTGCTGAGCGAGGTGGCGATCGTCTGCAGGCTCGCGCGCCGGACCCTTCGCGACACGCCCGCGATTCCCTGGGACGACTTCGAGGCCGACTACGACGTGATCCGCGACGCGATATCCCGCGTGGTGCCCGACTTCGAGGACTTCAACGCTCGGGTGCGCAAACCGGGCGGGTTCCGATTACCCAATCCGGTCAACAACTACCGGTTCAACACAGCGTCGGGCAAGGCGTTGTTCACAAACAACACCTTCGACAGGATCCGGGTGCCGCCAGGACATCTCGTGTTGCAGACCATGCGGTCGCATGACCAGTGGAACACCGTGCCGTACGCGCCCAACGACAGGTATCGAGGCATCAAGAACGGACGACGGATCGTGCTGGTGAATCCCGCCGACATCGAAGAGCTGGGACTGGTTGACCGCCAGTTGGTCGACTTGGTGAGCACCTGGGAGGACGGCGTCGAGCGGCGCGCAACCGATTTTCGCGTGATCGCGTATCCCGCCGCGCGCGGTTCAGCAGCGTCGTACTACCCGGAAACCAACGTGCTCGTTCCGCTGGACAGTGTCGCCGACATCAGCAACACACCCACATCCAAGGGGGTATTCGTGCGGTTCGAGCCAGCGGAGCAACCGCAGCCGGTCGTCAGAGCGGCCAAATGCCGTAATCGCCAGCCCCGCACACAGTTGAGTCGGAGAATCGGTCTGCAATCAACCGCGCACAAGGGAGCCTGCGATGGAACAGTCCTCGCCTACTGACCTCTCCGAGAATCCCGAGGTCGCATTGCCGCCCGTACCGGACCTCATCGCCCAGGAACACCCCGAGGTGTGGGCCGCCCTTCAACAGCTGGGCGCTGCGCTCAGCCAGGCGGGCCCGCTGGACGGGCGCACCAAACGGCTTGTCCACCTCGCGCTAGCGATCGGAGCCAACTCCCGTGGCGCGGTTCACTCCCACGCTCGTCGTGGCCTGGCCGAAGGGTTGTCCGCCGCGGAACTCGAACACGTCTCGCTGTTGGCAGGGACGACACTCGGATGGCCACACGCTGTCAAGGGGCTGACGTGGATAAAGGACGTGACAGGCGCACAGTCAGACGAATAGCTAGTAGTGTTGCGGCGCCTGCCTGTACGGCTGCACGGCTCGTCTGCTCCTCAACGCCTTCGCTCGACCGCCTCCCCCACCGGCATTGTGCATCTGCCAATACAGTCCCGCGTAGCGCTCGGAGAGTTGCGAATCAGCCTTCTCCGCCACGACAACGTCACCGGTGTTCTGTCGCCAGCCGCGCAGGGCGGTGGACAGCCGGTCCGCCACGGCCGCAGCCTCATCCGTAGGCGCGGCAAGAATATTGCGCGTTTCGTGCGGGTCCTGGAGAAGATCGTAGAGTTCGCGCTCAGGTTGCGGTGCAACGACTTCCGGGGCGATCACCTTCACTGAGGAACCGGTTTGGAAATCCCACGCCACAGCGGGTGAAGGCCGGTGCTCGTAGTTCTCGATGTAGCTGTACTCCTTGGTGCGAACTGCGCGGGCTCGATCAAACGAATCGTGATAAGCCTTCGCACTGAAGATCTCGTTTCGCACAGGAGTCAATTTCTCGTGGTCGACGCGAACAGGTTCTGCGCGTGGGAGACCCCATCTACGTCTGCCGGTTCGTCGATTCCGAGCAGGCCGAGCAGTGTGGGCAGCAGATCCACCCCGCTGAACAATTCGTCATAGACCCGCGGCATCACGCCCGCGGTCTCGCGGCGGTCGCACGATGAGTGCGATTCCAGTACCTGCGTCATAGAGGGTGGACATGGCCCGGGGAAACGCCGGCCCGTGGTCGGTCATGAACACCACCCAGGTGTTGGCGTCCAGCCCGGTAGCGGCGAGCACGTCGAGCAGTTGCCCGACCGCCGCATCGGCGGCGGCGATCGCACCGTAGAACTCAGCGAAGTCGCGACGGACCTCATCGGTGTCGGGCCAGCAGTCGGGCACCTTCACGACGTTGTGATCGGCGGGCTTGTACCGTTCGCGCGGATACGGCCGGTGCGTTTCGAAGAAGCCCGCAGTCAGCAGGAACGGCTCGACATCGGCCGCGCGATTACACAGCCACTCGGCGGCTTGCCCGACGACGTACTCGCAGTAGGCGTTCGACACGTCGTACTCATGAAAACCCAAGCGGGACGGGAGAGTTGTTTCGTGCTGCATACCGAACAGCGCCGAGTACCAACCCGCGGCAGACATGATCTGCGGCAACGTGCGGACCCCGGACCGATACTCCCAGCCCTGGTGCACCAGCCGGATCAAACCATGGCTGTGCGGATAGCGACCGGTGTACATCGACCCGAGCGCTGGCGAGCACAGCGGCGCGGTGGCATGCGCCCGGGTAAGGAGGATCCCGTCGGCGGCCATCGCATCAAGCCGGGGACTGCGCACACCGCGGTGGCCATAAGCGCCTAGAAATCGCCCAAGGTCGTGGCACTGCACGATCAGCACATTGTCCCGTCGCTGCTTCGGCAAGGCCCGCTCCTCTCGATCGCGCATTCGGAGGCTCCGATTGCATATTGTATGCGATCCGTCTAGTGTGGCCGATGAATGGATCGGTGTCCAGGGTTCCGACGAGATCAGTCATCGAGCTGCATAGTCCCGCCGCCTGGTTCGAAGAGATCGTCGAGATACGCATGCTGCTCGACGGTTTGGATGTGGCCCGCAAAACACTCTGCAGCTGACCCAGGTCTTAGGTCTGTCGTACGCGGAGGCCGCCGAGGTATGCGGATGTCCGGTGGGAACGATCCGCTCCCGCGTCGCCCGGTCGCGTGACGACTTGCTCAACGCCGCTAACCACAACCACCGGGCCGGCTGACCGAAGAACTATCGACGTGCACGATCTCAACTCTTGCGAATTGCGTTGTTGCACAGTCACGAACAAGTTCGACGTGAGAGGAATAGTCATCAAGACCTGTGGATCGGCGTGCCACGACGAGGTGGCAAGATCGGTTGCAGGGAAGGGACGAAGATGTCGGAGCGATCAGGAACCGTTCCACGTCGTCTCCGCGGTCGCGCCGCGTTTCGTCCACAAATCCGTTCACAAGACGGCAACCATGGCGCCGGTCTTCAATCGCGCGGATAATGAGCGACGGCGACCGCTCGGCCGCCAGTCGAGCGCCGATCGCGGGAGGGCTGGACGTGGAAGAGAACCGGTCCGCTCGCGACGTCGGCGCCGAGAACCCGGACCTCCCGGGCAACGACTATGAGTACGACGAGGCACACGACGTGCTGGCCGGGCCGCCCGGGCGAAACTCCTGCGCCACATCGTGTCGATCCCCCGCCCCCGAAGGTGCACCTGGACGCGGGCGGGGACTATGGATACGACGAGGCGCACGATTTCGGCGCCTCATGAACAATCAACAGTTGACACCGCGTGGGGATCGGCCGGGTCGAGGTCGCCGGCTCAGAGCAGCCCGTTCGCTTGCGCCTCGGAGGCATCTTGCTGCCCGCCGTGCGTCAGACCTTCGGGATGAAGCGGCCGTCGACGGCGGTCCATCCGCGTTCGACCAACTGCAGGGTGCCGGTCACGAACGTGGATGCATCCGATGCCAGGAACAGGATCGCGCCAACGATCTCGTTGGGCGTGGCCAAGCGCTTCAGCGCGGTCTTGTCCGCGTAGGCGCTGTACCAGTGGGGATCGGACTTGATCTGCAGGGTTAGCGGTGTCTCGAACGGGCCCGGTGCGATGGCGTTCACCCGCACACCAGACGGACCGAGTTCGGCCGCCAGGACCTTGGTCAATTGCAGCACCCCGCCTTTGGCGGCGGCGTACAGACCCTGACCCGGCTCGACGACCAGTGCTGGAGAAGTTGATGATGCTGCCCTTGCCACGGGCGACCAGCCCCGGTCCGAACGCCTCGGCAAGCCGGTACGTGCCCTTCAGGCTGACGTCGATGGCCCCGGTCGAATTCGTCGTCAGTGGTGTTGAGTAACTGCTTGCGCACGTTGACGCCGGGTGTGGCCACCAGCACCTCGGTATCAGGATGTGCAGCCGCCAGTGCGTCGACGGATTCGGTGTCGGTGACGTCGACTTCGGCAGACTCGGCGCTATGGCCATGCGCTTCGATCTCGGCGACGGTGTCCTTCAGACCTCCTACGTTGACATCGGCGACCACCAGAGTGGCGCCGTACTGCGCCAATGCGATGCTGGCGGCGCTGCCCAGCCCGCTGCCGCCACCGACGACGACAACCTTTCGGCCGTCGAGCCGGAACAACGACGTGTAGTCGATCGAATCGGACATATTCTTCTTCCCCCTGACGTCCGGCACGGTCGGGTCCGGATCGGTTGGTGTGATGCGTGATCGCGTCACGGCGGTCTGCGCTGGTTTTAGTCGAAGGCATCCCACAGACGTCGGCGGGAGTACTCGGCGGTCGCGATCAATTCATGCAACGCACCGTTGCGTCAAATGACCCCGCCGTTCCAGCCGTTGGGCGATGAGTTCCGGTGTGCGTCGACTGCGTGTGAGGCGCCATCGCGCGAACTACAACTACAGTTCGCCGAGTACCGTCAGTGGCGACCGTCGCGCGAGGCGGACGGTGGCGGCCGACACAACGCCGATCGCGCCGATGGTGGCGGCGGCTGTCGCGGCGAGGTAGATCCATGGTGCCGACAGCGCTGTCGGTGGCGGGTCGAAGACGCCGGTGAGCACACTGACCAGCATCCGCGACAGCGCCCAGCCGAGGAGGGCCCCGGCAGTGAGACCGCACGCGATGAGTGCGCCGGCTTCGGCCAGCACAAACGACCGCGATTGGCGTCGGGTGGCTCCCAGTGCGTTGGCGATGACGAAGCTGCGCCTCCGCTCGGTGAGTCCCAGCGCGAGGGCCAGGGCCCCGGACGCAGCGGCCAGGACCAGGCCGAACCCTAGCTCGATGCGGGTGAGGCCGGCGAGGTTGACCGCGGTGAGGCTCGATCCGACCTTGCCGCGGATGGTGGCGATATCGGTGACCGTCGCCGAAGTGCCCACAGCTTTCTTGATTCGGTCGGCGACGACGGTGGTGTCACGTCCGCCGGTATCGACGAGGAAGGCCCCGACGGCGTCGCTGCCGGTGTGTTGGGCGAGGTAGCCGGCGTTGGCGACGAAGAAGCTGTCCTTAGGGGCAGTGGGGAATTCGGTGACGACCCCGATGTAGTGGAATCCGACGGTGGTGAGTTGGCGGGTGCGGGTGTCTTGCAGCCGCAGGTTGATGCTGTCACCGGGAACCAGCTGGAAGTCTTTCACGGTTTCGGCGCTGACCAGCAGGGAATCGGGCTGCGCGGCCAGCTCGTGCATTAACAGCCCGACGGTGCCGCCCTGAAAGTAGTTGTCCTGCAACGCGGTAACGCTGGTGATACTGGCCGGGTTGACACCGTAGAGGTCCTGCAGGTCGGATCCGATATAGGCGAAGCGGTGCTGAAGCGGTTCCACCGTCCGAACTCCCGGGATTGCGGCCAGTTGTCTCGCCGCGTCGGCAGGCACGGCCACGCCCGGTGGTTCGGTGACGGTGACGTCCGCACCGTTGGTGAGTTGGGCGTCGACTTCGGCCTGAGCCTGATAGGTAGCGTTGAACGTCGCGGTGGACGCGGCGAACGCGACCGCGAGGGTCAAGAGCACGATCGCTCGCGCGAGCGGCGCGCGCTGCCGAGATAGCGAGTGGGCCACGACGCGCGATAAGGACCCGGTCAATGGTCGCACCGCGTGGGCGACGATGGGCCAGCCGCGGCCGAGGAGCAGGTCGGCAAGTCGCCACACCAGCAGGCTGGCGCCGATCCACAGCAGGGCCGGGGCGACGAAAGCCCAGTAGGACACCGAGATCGCGGGGACGCCCTCGGGGGCGAGCACGATCTGGTAGCCGGTACGCGCGGCCAGCCAGAACAGCAGGCCAGACACCGCCAGCGCCACGATGTCCAGACCGAATCGCGTCCAGCGCGGCGCCGTAGTTCTGCGCACATCAGCGCGCGCGGTCACGACGGTGGCGCCGCGCAGGTCTCGCCAGGCCGGGGTCAAGACCGTCGCGGCCGCGATCGCCACCCCCGCCGCGGCGGAGGCGCCGGCCCAGCCGATCGTGGTGGGCGTGTCGGCACCAAAGCTGGGCGATCCGAACGTGGCCAGTCCGATCAGTGTCGCGGCAGCCAGGCCGACCGCGCTCCCGATCATCCCGACGACGATGGCCTCTGCCGCGGCAAGCTCAATCAGTTGCCCCTGCGTCGCGCCGCGGGCGCGTAGCAGGGCTTGGTCTTGTCGTCGACGCGATGCGCCTGCGGTGACGACGGTCGCGGTCAACAGTGCCGCGAGGATGGCGGCGGGCAGGCCGAGGAACAGGAACAGGACCCTGGCATATGCGGCGTCACCGCGCGCGCCCCCGAGCGCGGCGCCGAGGTTGTTTCCGACGACGGCGCCGCCGGAGGTGCGGGCTTCGAGGTGGTGCGCCGCGGCGCTGACCTGGGTGTAGGCCGAACCGGGATCGGGCGGCAGCGCGTGGTCGAGTGCGGTGTGGATCTGGGTGCTGATCAGGTCGGGCCGTGAGATCCGACAGCGGGTCGAACACGTTGTGCCACTGTGTGTTCCCGAGGATCAGCACGTTGTCCGGCGGTGCGACGGGTTGGGCGCCGACGGATGCGCCGATCTTCTGGAAAAGCGAATCGGCCTGGGGCAGGTCGACTACGCCGTCGACGGTGACGTCGACCGGCGCCAGGCCTGCCCGCCCGATGCGGACCGTATCCCCAGGCGCCACATGCAGGTTAGCGGCGGTTTGTTGGGCCACCAGGACCCCACTGTCGGCGCCGACGAGGGTGCGGATGGCTCCCGGAAACTGCGCTCGGTAGTTCGGCGGGATGCCCAATACGATTCCGGGGCCGGTGGTTTGGGTGCTTCCACTCGTCTGTGCCACGAATCCGGTGGAGTTGGCGAAGCCGACCGGCAGCGCTGCTTTCACGCTGGGGGCGGACCGCACGGTGTCCACCACCGTGGATGGTTGGGCATTGGGGTGGACTTCGACCTGCCAGTCGACGCTCACGCCGGCGACCGCGCGGGCGGTCATCGAACCTTGCGCGGCGGCAAGGAAACTGCCCAAGCAGGCCAGCAGCGCGACGGCCGCGGCGATGCCCGCGGCGCTCGCCGCCAGCCGGCCCGGTCGGCGACGCAGAAGTCCCAGCGTCCAGGTTGCAATCACGTCATACTTCGATCGGCGTTGGACGTGTGTCGAGGTGGCCGTCGCGCATCACCCATTGATCAGGTAGCCGGCCCGCGACGACGGGATCGTGGGTGGACACGATCAAGGCAGCGCCGATGGTGATCGCGGTGTCCAGCAGGACGGTGATGACCCTGTCGGCGGTGTGATGGTCCAATTTTCCAGTGGGTTCATCGGCGAGGATCATTCTCGGGCCCGGGGCCAGCGCCCGCGCGATAGCGACCCGCTGCGACTGTCCCCCCGACAGTTCATCGGGCAGTTTGGCGGCCACGTCGCCGATTCCGATCAGGTCGAGTGCTGCGCGCGCATGGCGCATCGCGGTGTGCTCGGCCTGCCCGGCGAACAGCAGCGGCAGAGCGACGTTCTCGGTGACGTCGAGGCTGGGCAGTAGGCTCGGGCCCTGAAACACCACGCCGATTCCGGTCGGGTGCTCACGCCGGCCGTCGTGCAATGCGGGCCATTGCACCGATCCGGTGCTTGGTGTGTCGAGGCCGGCGATCAGATGCAGCAGGGTGGACTTTCCCGATCCCGACGGTCCGGTGACGGCGATCCGCGCCCACGGCGGTATTCGGCAGTTCACGTCCCGAACTGCGCGCACTCCGGTGGCACCGGAGCCGAACGTGCAGCTCACGCCGATACATTCGGCGACGGCCGCACGTTGTGATGGTCGTGTCGATGACGGCTTCCTGCTCGCCGGGACGGGTGGTCACAACACCCGGCCGTCATCGAGCCGTACCACGCGTGCCGCGGCCGCGGCGACCGCGGGACTGTGGCTGGCGACGAGGATCGCGGTGCCGCGGCCTGCGGCGTCCACAAGGAGGTCAAGCACCTGTGATTCGGTGACACTGTCCAGTTCGCCGGTGGGTTCGTCGGCAAGCAGCGCGGCGGGAGCATTGGCGAGCGCCATCGCCAGTCCGGCACGGGCCAGCTCTCCACCGGAGAGCCGGCTGGGGTAGGCCGCGGCGCGTTCGGAGAGGCCGAGCAAAGTCAGCACGTCGGGTCGACCAATGGCTGCGCGCTGCGGCAGGTAACGCACCAGCGACAGGTTCTGCGCGACAGTGAGGTGTTCGAACAGGTTCGCGTTCTGAAAGAGCATGCCGATGTGTCGGGCCCGGATCCGGACTCGTTCGGTCTCGGGGCGATGGCTAATCCGTTGGCCCGCGATCCGCACGCTGCCGCCATCTGGGTTATCCATCCCGGCCAGACAGGCCAGGAGCGTGGATTTGCCCGACCCGGATGGTCCGGTAACGGCGACGAATTCGCCACCCTGCACTGTGAGCGATACGCCTTGGAGCGCAAGGGTTTCCTCATCGCCGGCTCGGTAGAACCGGTAGAGCGAGCGAGCCTCCAGCGCGGGCGAGGGTTGGACTTTCATTGCCATTGCAGCGAATCGGTGATGGTCCGCCACGGGTCGACGTTGTCGGCGCCGACCGGGCCGGACAGGGTCAAGATCACTTCTTGGCCGTCTCGCCAGAACTCGTAGCGCTCGATGGCGTCAGTTCCGATTTTGCCGGTGACCGGGTTGGGGGGCGAGGTGCCCTGATAGGTGATCAGCATGACCTGGCCGGATTTGCGTTGAACGGCGCTTACGGCCCCGGGCCGGTAACCGGCGGTCGACGACGCGATGGCCGGTAATTCCTCGACACTGACGGATTGGGTATTCGGAGCGGTGGCGCGTGCGCGAGTCTCGATGCGCACGGTGTTCGATTTGTCGGTGAAAATGGTCGCGGCGCCGTCGGTGGTGCGCGACCACCCTTCCGGCACGGTCACCGTGAACAACCCCCCGGGCGGGGTGAACGGCACGAACGCCTGGTTGTCGGGGATGTCGCCGGCAGGGTTGCTCTCCGGTGCCGCCGACATGACCGTGCTGCTGCGGGTGGCCGAGCCCGTCGGGGTGGTCCTGGTCGCGCACCCGGCGAGCACAGCCGCTGTTGCCAAGGCGGCTGTGGCAACGGTCAAAGTGCGCGCGGTGTTTCTCATGGGTGTGTCGTCGGACATGAGAACAGCCTGGCGTCCGGTGGCTGTGGAGACGCTGAGAAGCCATCGATGGCCACGCAGGATTCTGCTCTACTGGGGTCACCGGGTAGATGAGGCCGGAGATGGAGGGCGTCGTGCGGGTTCTGCTGGTCGAGGACGAATCCCGGCTCGCCGAGACGGTGCGTCGCGGCCTGGTCGCCGAGGGATTCGTCGTCGACGTCGAACACGACGGCGTGGACGGATTGGCGGCCGCCGCCACCGGAGATTTCGACGTGGTGGTGCTCGACATCATGCTGCCCGGGCTCAGCGGATATCAGATCGTTCGCCAGTTGCGGACCCGTCAGGTGTGGACACCGGTCCTGATGCTTTCGGCCAAGGACGGCGAATACGACCTGGCGGACGCGTTCGACATCGGCGCCGACGACTACCTGACAAAACCGTTCTCCTTCGTGGTCCTCGTGGCGCGACTGCGTGCCCTGTTGCGACGCGGCGCCCCCGAACGCCCGACCGTGCTGACCGCGGGGACCCTGTCGCTTGATCCGGCACGTCGACAAGTGACCCGCGGCCAGACCGCGCTCACCCTGACTCCGCGTGAGTACGGGGTGCTGGAATTCCTTCTGCGCAACAAGGGAGATGTGGTCTCCAAGTCCGAAATCCTTCGGTCGGTGTGGGATTCGAACTACGAAGGCGATGACAATGTCGTCGAGGTCTATATCGGCTATCTGCGGCGCAAGATCGACGTCCCGTTCGGGGTTGTCACCATAGAAACCGTGCGCGGCGCCGGCTACCGACTCCGAAGCGATCCCGCCTGAAAATCTGTGCCGGCCGAGTCCTGCTGTGCCAGTGGCAGTGTGAGGGTAAAGACCGCGCCGCCGTTGGCCGCGTCGCCCACCGCGACGGTGCCGTGGTGAGACCGCACGATCTGCTCGACGATGGACAAGCCGAGGCCCGATCCCCCCGACGACCGGGTGCGGGTGGGGTCGAGGCGAACGAATCGTTCGAAGATGCGTGCCCGGTCTTGGGCCGGGATGCCGGGGCCGTCGTCGGCGATCGTGATGACCGCGCGACCCGCCACGGGGCGGCAATCCATGGTGACCGTGCTCGCGGCGTGCCGCACGGCGTTGTCGACAAGATTGCGGACCACCCGGGCCAAGGCGGCACGATCGCCGACGGTGCGGCAGGCCTCGATGTGGGTCACGGTGTGGACCGATCCGATTGCGCGCAGCCGGCTCGCCTCGGCCAGGAGCAGATCGTCGACGTCGACGTCGTCGCGGCGTAGTTCCATCGCGTCTTCATCCGAGCGTGCCAGCAACAGCAGATCCTCGATGAGCTGGTGCATGCGGCGGGCTTCGGGCAGCAGGGATTCGTCGATCAGATCGTTGTCCATCAGTTCGGGCCGCCCAGACGCCATCTCGAGTGCGGCGGTGATGGTGGCCAGGGGGCTGCGCAGTTCATGGGAGGCGTCGCTGACGAGCCGGTGTTGGGCGGCGCGGCCGCGTTCCAGTCGGGCCAGCATGGCGTTCATCGTCGCCGCAAGGTGGGCGATCTCGTCGCGGGTGGCCGGGATCGGCACCCGTTGCGCGAGGTCGGTGCTCGAGATCGAGGCCACCCGGGCACGGATCGCTTCGACCGGTCCCAACGCGGCCCCCACCAGCCGGTAGGTGCCCACGACCACTAACGCGATGATGACCGGTGAACCGACCGCGAGCAGGGCAGCCACCTTGGTGACGACGGATTCAACGGGTTCCCGATCGGCGCCGACCAGGATGGTCACCGACCCGCCGGGAACCGCGGTCGCACGGGCCGACACCCAGTAGTCGAAGCCAACCGCGCGATCTTCGACCCGTCCCACGCTGCGCGCCTGCCCGTCGCGCAACGACGGGGTGGCCAACGGGGATTGGGGTGCACCATTCGAGGCGGCCAGCACCGTCCCGGTGGCATCCACGATCTGCACCGCACCGATCTGGCTGTCGGTCACCAACAACGACGGATCCACCTCCCGGGGCGTATCAGTGCGCAATTGCGCGCTGATCTGCTCGGCGCGGGCCGCGGCCGCACCCTGAGCGGTGGACTCCAAAGATCGGTAGAGCACCAGCAGCAGGACACCACCGGCGATGGCAAGACTGAGCGTCATCACCACCGCGGCGGCCAGCGCCGAGCGAGTCCGCACGCTCGCATGCATCGGGTTGAGCCGGCCGACGATCAGAACCTCCCGGTGTGCGCCCAAGGCCGCCATGTCATCGCAGCGCCCCGTCGTCTCTAACACCAATCATCCAGCACGACGTTGGGCCCATCATCGTGGCCCGCCGACGCTGTGAAATCGTTGAAAGAAGGGTTTCGTTGTCGAACGCCCTGGTGGCGTCGCATAACACCAGCACAGGCGCGTTACCCCGGTTCTCGCCGGTTCAGGCCGATCGGCGGCGCTCCTGTGTCACAGAGAAATACTTTCAGGGTCAGGGCAGTGGAGGGGGCGCGTAATCGTCCGGCTCCTCCGGACCGTTGTGGTCACCCTCCTAAATGTTGTCCGTGTCGAATCCCCCAGCACATTCGGCGCTGTCCTCGAGTTCCGGGGTCTCCACCACCGTCGGTGCACGCGGCGGAGGCGGCGCGCCCACGGCGGACACGATCTTGTCCTTCCGATTCATCATGTCGGTCGCCTTTGCTGTACCTCAGCTGTTTTGGCCGTTGTCTCCACCGTGCCCGTCGGACCCTGTGACGTCGCTGAGCCTGTCTGAGAACATCCTCAGGTAACACAGGGAAGTCGACAAACCGCGGTGCACCCCGCAGTCCCGTCACCGTGGGCCCGTTTCGCTGGTCGGGTTGTTGTCCTCGCGCGGCTTCCGGCGACCCCAAGTCTCGCCCCGCTCACACCTGGCTATTGAGTGAGTGTTCAGCGGCACTCAGCAAGTTCTAAGCGGTCGTGGGCGACGTTGTCCTCGTAGGGCTTTCGTCGCAAACTCGTGACGAAAGGAGGCAATTAGACAATGAGGACGTGCCGCCATGTCCATGAAGGTGAAAAGTACATCACACCGCTGCTGGCCGGGACTGCTGCCGGTCGCGATCGCCGCCGCACCGACGGCTTCCGCAGCAGATCGTCAGTCCTGCAACGGGAGCGGCTCGGGAACCGTCTGCCAGTCTGCCTTTAACTTTCAGATAACGCCCCCCCACCCCAGGTTCAGTTTCACCCCTATGGAGACCAGGCCTTGCTGCTCTTCCACCACTGAGCTGGTGCGTGGGACACGGGTACCGCATCCTCGTCGCTGGCATCGAACTTCGGCGGCGAGGGCGTGGCGCCGTTGGTCGCGCAAGTCATGGATGCGAAACCGTTGTATCGGGTCTTAGCCGGGTGATGCGGCGGTGTTGCATACGACTTCCGGTTGTGCTGCTACCTTCTCAACCGAGTCGTGGAGCATCAACCCAGTTGACTGCGCGCGGCTCTCGATATATCTAGGTGTTCCGCCCGCTGATCCCCTATTCCCGAATCGGCGTCAATTTCTTTGTCAGAGTGGCTAACTCGGCAATGCGCTGTTCCTCGGCGCGTGCGCGAGAGGAGTTGATCTGTGCCAAGCGCACGTCGCTGGGCACGGTCGTGCTCGATGAGGCTGTTAACTTCGATGAGCTCGATGGCGATATCGCCGACGCCACACCATCAGCTGGCGTGGCACAACCGTCCACGTGGCGCTGGCGTACTCGTTACGAGCTTTCGCGTGCTTGTCTGGAGTAGCGCGATTCTTCGCAGGGCCGGGACACGGGTGAATTTGCGCGCAACGCAATCGCTAAGGGCTCAAGTGTCCCTTGCTGGCTTGTCGTTACTGGCGCAGACGTATCTGCCGTGTGCTTCGCCGATCTTCACGCAAACCGGTCTTGTCGAGCTGAAATCCGGTGCGGTGTGGGCGCATCAAGATCCTCAGCGATCTGTGAGCGCCGCGTTGCCACGACGCTCCGTCGCCACCGTCCCAGTTGTGCTGTCCGTCGGCGCCCTCCACCCAGGTACGGCCATCGGGGCGACACGGCTGCGATCAGCCGCGCTCGACCGCGGCGTTCCCATGGCGGCTGGCCCCAGTGCCCTCGATGGTTGCGATGTTGGCGTAGAGGTGCGCCCGTTCACGTCACCAGGCCGAGGGCCAGCGCGAAGTCCTGTACCGTCAGATCGGGCATGTCCCCGGAGGGGTGGTGCTGAACACCCGGCGGGGAAGTGTTGATCGGAACGTTGCCGGACGACAGGCACACAGTTCCCGAGCCGCTCCCGTTGCAGGACTGCTGATCTGCTGCGGAAGCCGTCGGTGCGGCGGCGATCACGACCGCGGCAGCACCCGCCGCCAACAGTGTTGTGATGTACTGTAGTTTTATTCCCATGGTGGTTCTCCTTGAAGTGCTGGGTTATGTGTAGTTGCCCGTATAGAGTTAGGGTCACCCACCACCGCTGTGAATCCATTGAGGGCAGCTGAAAACCCGTTGAGCATCCATCAACACGCCATGAGCTGTCATCGTCCCGTACCTGCCGGCATGCAGAGGTGCTGCGCTGGAAGTGATACGGCGTGGTAGGGAATACGGCCTCGATCATCGTTCGCCTCCGGTTCTGCCAGTCCCGGTTAGTGGTGGGCGAAGATGATTGTCAGCTAGCACGATTGCCCAACCGTCCAACTCGTATCCCTGTGCTGGTCTCGTGCATTGGTGATCGGTCCTCTCGCCGGGTGCTCGGGTGGGAAGCCCTAGCGCAGGGCCACCTCACAGCGAGTGATGACAGTGGGAAACTAAGGCCCAGCCACCCCGGTCGTTTGACGGATTTCCTGAGTTGTCCGGCCACTCCGCCGCACGCCCACCACGTTAAGAACACAGGGTGGTAACGTCCTGTGGGAACACTCGGACCAGCCGATAGGTCGAAAGACCCTCTCTTGCAACGGCGTTGAGGCTACTTACGTGTCCTGGCGAAGAGCCTGGCGGTATCCGCTACCGGCGGCGAGGAGTCCGTTTTGACCAATTCAGCCCTGTTCCTCGCGGTGTTCCTGGCCTGCGTGGTTGAAGCGGTCGAGGCGCTGACGATCATCCTCGCGGCCGGCACGGCGCGCGATTGGCGGTCGGCCACTACCGGCCTGCTCGCCGGGCTGCTCACCCTGGCCGCGGTCGTTGCCCTGCTCGGACCGGCGTTGTCCGCCATTCCGCTGGATTACTGGCGGCTATTCGTCGGCGGGCTGCTGCTGGTCTTCGGGCTGCAATGGCTACGCAAGGCCATCCTGCGCGCCAGTGGACACAAGGCGCTGCACGACGAAGCAATGGTGTTCGAGTCCACGCTGGCCGCGGCCCGGCGGCCCGGCGTTCGGCGCCGCGGCCTGGTGGTCGACTGGTACGCGTTCACGTTGTCGTACAAAGGTGTCCTGCTCGAGGGCGTGGAAGTCGCATTCATCGCCCTGACTTTCGGCGCCAATCAGCACAACATTCCATTGGCCGCCGCCGCCGCGATCGCCGCTGTACTGGTGGTGGCCGTTGTCGGCATTGCGGTGCGGGCGCCGCTGTCTCGGGTGCCTGAGAACAGCATGAAGTTCGCCGTCGGAGTCATGCTGATCGCGTTCGGGATGTTCTGGGGTGCCGAGGGAGCAGGTGTGCACTGGCCCCTCGATGACGCGGCGCTGCTCGTCCTGGTTCCGGCGGTGGCGCTGTACGCGCTGGCATTGGTAGCGCTGTTCCGACGACGGTCCGCCATCGCCTCGCCCGTCCACACCGATGTGGCAATCACCGAAGGAGCGACACATTCATGATCGGGAAGCTCCGCGCGTTCGGCGCCTTCTGGTACAACTTCATCGTTGGCGACGATTGGCTCGTCGCGCTGGGCGTGTTGCTCGCGCTGGCGATCACCTATGCGGCCAGCCGCATCACCGACGCTCAGGTGTGGTGGATCGGCGTCGTGGCCGTCGCGATTCTGTTGCCCCTCAGCGTCTTCCGGGCGACACGCCATCGGAGCTGAGCCCCCTAGTCGCCGATGTCTCCCAGCGGCCTTCGAGCCTTGCCCTCGTCAGGTTCTTGCTGAAGTCGTCGGCGTTGGATGTCTCCGACCACACGAGCTGGATACCTTGAGCGTCGTTGTCGACTCCCACACCACCCTCGGCCAGGACGTGACCAACACCAGCGGTCTGTGCCATCGTCGTCGCGATGGGAACACCATAGAGGCGACGCTGCGCGGGATCGTATGGAAGGCCAAGGTGTTCAACAGCATTGGTGGTTGACAGAGCGAGCTCCATTGATTCGAAGCCGCTGGGGTTCAGAACGATAGCCGATGCGCGGTAGCCGGTGGTCTCCAGCGTGGTCATTGCCTTGCGCAGAGTGAGGGGGATAGACGTGGCGAACGCCTGCGACACAATTCCGCTCGTCTTGAGGAGGTATTGCAGTCTTGCCATTTCTGCTTCTCCGGAGCGGAGGCAGCCTTCGCAGCACCAATCGGGTGGGCCTCCGTTCGCTCTCAGCGTCCCCTCAGCGCTGCAGGCGTATTAAGTCTGTTGGTCCAGCACGTTCAAACGGGACGTCTCGCTTCGGGGGGTGGCGAGGGGCCGATTGGAGGGGTGACAGTGGAATCAATCAGGCACCAACGGGTCAAGTTGCTGATTGCGGGGGCAATTGCGAGCGGCTTGGTCGCCATCGGCGCGGTTGCTGCCGTGGCGGTCGGTCAGCAACAGACAGGGACCGTCAACGGAAGCCCGATGACTATCGGCGTAACCGCGACGACGACGACGCCGCCGGCAGTGCCACCGACGGCGAAGGCCAGCCCGGTCATGAAAGCGGTTCCTCCCAACGGCTTCTAAGGCCGAACGCCCGCGCGGTGGCCGGGCCCTTCCGTCAGCATCCCTTGGCGGCGGTCTGCCACGTTTCCCCGGTGAGCAGATACGAAACGTCCATCGGTAAGAATCCGTCATATCCGGTCAGGCCGGGTAACTGCGGCGAGAAAGCTCAAGGCGTTGTCTCTCATGGGTTCATTCCAAGGCGTCGGGGTTCGTGATCCGCGCGCCCAGCGTGGCCGTCATCGGTAGGTCTGGGCGAGAGGCTCAGCCACCGGTCGGGTTGCCCCTTGCCGGCCGGCCGTCGGTGAACGGCACCGAACACGGCGGCGCCCATAATCACGAACGCTCCGGCCAGGATCGCCGCCGCGGTCACGTCGGTGAGCCAGTGCACACCGAGGTACAGGCGGGTGGCGGCGATGACGATCACGCCCGCGACCACCGCAACTGCCAGCCAGGCCCGTACGGTGCGGCTGCGGCGCGCCCCGACGCAGACGGCAACCATGCCGAGCAGCGCGGCGGTGCCGGTGACGTGCCCGGACGGAAACGAATGATCGGTCTCGATCGTCAACTGCCACTCCAGCGGGGGCCGGGGCCGCGCCACGACCGCTTTGAGTGCGGTGCTGGTGAGCGTTGCGGCGGCGACCGTACCGATCACGGCGACTCCCGGGATCACAGAGCGAGCCCGCCAGGACAGCAGCACCCCACAGATCACACCGGCGACCGCCGTCGCGACCGGGCCGCCGAGGTCGGTGATCACCGACGCGGCCACGTCGAACCCGCCCGATCGGTGTGCGAGGAACCAGGATGTGGTCGCCGTGTCGAGGGTGGTCATCCGTTCGTCGGTGAGAACCCCAATCGTCAGCCAGGTCAGGACCGTAAGCAGCCCCGCAGCGCGCATGGCTGCGGCTATCAGTCGGTGAGTGGATAGTGCGTAGGCACCGAGGAACAGGACGCTGACCACGAGGACGGTGATCACCAGCCCCACGGTGACCATGCTGGCGATTGCGTCCCAGATCGCCTCGCGCACCGCGCCTCTGAGGTCGGACATAGGTACAGCATCGCCGCGGGCGGCTGTGGATACGCTGAAAGGACCACAGACCAACGGGCAAGCCCGGTCACGGTGAGGCTGATGGGATCATGCCACCGGTGTCGATGTCGTGGCCGGCGGGTGACATGCTGCTCAGATGGGCAGGCGGCGGTTGATCAGCAGCGCCGCCAGCGCGGCGAGCGCCAGGATCAGCGCACCCAGCCGCAGCCAGCCCACGCTGGCGTCACCCTTGATCGTCTCGTACCCGATCTGCTGCTGCAGGCTCGCGTAGACATTCTTCAGTTCAGCGACGTTCGACGCGTTATAGGCCGTGCCTCCCGACAGCTCGGCGACCTTCCTCAGGGTCGCGTCGTCCACCGGCACCGGCTGGCGCTGCCCGTTGATCTCGACGTAGCCGTAGGGCGTGCCGAACGAGATCGTCGAGATCGGCACCCCCTGGTCCTTGGCGGTGCGGGCCGCGGTGAACGCGCCCTTCGGGTTGTCGGGGTTCGACGGCACCGTCTCCTTGCCGTCGGAGAACAGCACGATGCGCGCCGGCGGCGGCGCGTCGCCGCCGCCGATCACCGCACCGACCGTGGCGATCGCCTGCAACGCGGTGAAGATGCCTTCACCGGTGGCGGTGCGGTCGGCCAACTGCAACTTATCGATCGCGATCTTGGTGGCCTCCCGGTTGGTGGTCGGCGACACCAACACCGTCGCGGTGCCCGCAAAGGCGATCAGGCCCAGGTTGATGCCCGGCGTCAGCTCGTCCGCGAACTGCTTGGCGGCGTCCTGCGCGGCGGCCAGCCGGTTCGGCGGCACATCGGTGGCCCGCATCGACTGCGAGACATCGATCACCAGCATCACCACCGCGCGGTTACGCGGAATTCGCACATCGTGTGTCGGCCCGGCCATCGCGATGGTGAGCAGCAACAGCGAGGCCACCAGCAGGATCGCCGGCAGGTGCCGCCACCGGGTGGGCCGTTCGGGGGCAACGCTTTCCAGTAGCTCCATGTTCGCGAAGCGCAGCATCCGCTTCTGCCGGGCCAACTGGACCACGATGTAGAGCCCGACCAACCCGAGGACGACGAGCAGGAACAGCAGGAACCACTCGTGTGCGAAGCCGGACAGCGTCATCGGCCCGAGCAACGGCATTGTCATGTGAGGCCTGTCATTTCACGGGCACACCGCCGGTGCATGAGCGCCACGCCCTGGTCGACCTGCGTGGTCCAGTCGAGCTGAGGACACCACGTTTGTGACGGCAATCCCAGCAATCCGCGAATCGATGGTCCTCCCGAGGTCGCTTCGTCGATACCTGTGCGGTGAGCCGGATCCCCCGCACCCCATACCGTAGAGCGACCGGACTTAGAAACCGCTGAAGGCCAATCAACGCTCACCTGGGAGCGCGGTCCAATCAGCGCGGCGGTTCTCAGCGCCAATCCGACCACACGGGGGTTCTGTCGATGAGATCGCGTCGGTGGCGCCTTCGGTGGTGTGCCACCGCCGCATGTGAATCCCCGTGCGCCGTCGACGCACCCTGCATTGCCGGGCAGGGAGATCGCGGTCTCGTAGTCGCATCGCTCGGCACCTGGCCATAACGGACTCTCAGCGTGCGCTCAGCCACGTGGCTCTAGGGTCGGGCGTCGTGACCGAGACGACGAGATCCGAGGCCGTCAAGACCGGGCGCGTGCTGCTGAGCAAGGTGCCCGAGGTCACGGCGTGGTTCTGGGTCATCAAGATCCTGTGCACCACCGTGGGTGAGAGCTTCGCCGACTGGATCAACATGACTATGGGTGTCGGTCTGACCGCGACCGCCCTCATCTTTACGGTGGTACTTGTTGCGGTACTGGGGTGGCAGTTGCGCGTCAACCGCTACGTGCCGTTCGTCTACTGGTTGGCGGTCGTCGTGCTCAGCGTGACCGGCACGCTCTACACCGACATCCTCACGGATAGTCTGGGCGTTCCGCTGGCAGTGAGCACAAGCATCTTCGCGGCGGCCCTGGCCATAGTCTTCGGCGTGTGGTACGCCCGCGAGCGGACACTTTCGATCCACAGCATCGTTACGGTGCCGAGAGAGTTGTTCTATTGGCTCGCCGTTTTGGTCACCTTCGCCCTGGGTACAGCGGCTGGTGACTGGATACTGGAGCTGACCGGCTGGGGACCTGGTACGTCGGTGCTCCTGCCGGCTGGCCTGATCGTCTCGATCGTGATCGGCTGGCGGCTGGGCGCGAACTCTGTGCTGTCCTTCTGGCTCGCTTACATTCTGACCCGCCCGCTGGGTGCGAACCTCGGCGACTGGTTCGCGTCCCCGTCGACCGAACAGGGCCTCGGTTTGGGTACCGCGCTAACCAGCGCGATCTTCCTCACCGCGATCCTCGTTACGGTCGTGTACCTCACGCGCACCCACAGTGACGTACTCGAAGAGTACGACCGGACCCACACGCCGATCGTAACCACCACCCCGGCTCGCGAGCGGATCATGCTCGGGTACTACGCCGTAGTCGCTGTCGCCATTGGCGTCCTGCTCGTGTGGGTTGCTTGGCAGCCGCACGCAACCGCGGCGAACGAGGAGGAACCCAGCACGGCGCCCGTGACCACGGCACTCACCCCGGGGCAGGCGAGCGCGCATTTCCCGCCGGCAGAGATAGCGAAGTTCCGCACCATCGCTCAGGACACGCTCGCCAAGGTGCAGGTCGGCGACCACACTGAAGCGAGGGCCCGGATCAAGGATCTCGAAACCGCGTGGGACGACGACGAGGCGACCCTGCGGCCCCTGGACGAAACCACCTGGCACGTCCTCGACGGTCGGATCGACAGCGTCCTCAAGGCGTTGCGGGCCAACAAACCCGACCCCGCGACCGAGACGCAGACTCTCACCGCACTATTCACCGCGCTGCAGTGATGCAACCGCCGAAAGCACGCGCGTGGCGCAGTGACTCTCGTCGCGGCCAGACATCATGTAAAGCTAACCCTGACGTATGAGATACGCGTTCATAACCTAGCCGGCCAGGGCGGGGATCGATGCAACGCTCGGTGTTGGGGTCGTCGCTTGCTGCACTGCCCGGAGCGCGCAGGCTATCCAGCCGCACCGGTGTATGCCGCCACGTTCCCGCGCATGCCGCACGGCGCGCTCCGTGTCAAACGATCATCGTCGGTCACGCACGGTGTCAGGTGATCGAGGGCAGCGAGATTGGATATCCGTCCGCCGGAGCGCGGTGCGAACAGCGCATGGAACCGGGGCTTCCACAGGCCGTGCCGTCGGGCAGGTCATCGCCACCGAGCATGCGACGCCTTGGCTTCCACGTGGCCATCTACCCGGACTCCAACCTCCAGCTCGACGACGTCGTCGCTACCAGCCGCGAGTTTCCGGGCGCGGCCAAGTCCTGACGTCGGGGACGTGACCGACGTGCGGTCGCGGCATGAGGGCGCCTCGTTCAGCGGCGACGTCTTCCTCATCACCGAGGTGTCCTGCCCAGGCGGGTGCAGGAGGTCGCCGAAGTGACGACCACCCGGGTCAAGCCGGAGTTCTACGTTCCCCCAAGACCGCTTAATGGACCCAGATATCTGTAATGGCCGGGACGTTCGCCGCGTTACCGGTCGTATTCAGGCCGTACATCTGTTCCAGCGTGGACAGCACGTTGTAATGGGTTACCGGCTCGCCATATGCGCCGGTTTTCACGTTCGCGCCGTAGAAGATGGTTGGGATCTGGTTGTTTTCGCCGTTGTCGTCCTCGTCCCAGGTGACCACCAGCAGGCTGTTGTTGGCCTTTGCCCAAATGGCGTAGGCGGACAGGTTGTTGTTCAGCCAGGCATCGCCCTGGGCGACGGAACCGTCGTGCATGTCGTTGTCGAGATTTGGGATGACAAACGCGACGGTTGGCAGGCTGGCGTAGTCCGAGCTTGGCGGGAAGGACGAGAAAGGCACGGAGTTGGCGGCCGGCACATTCGTGAAGTTCACCCACGGGGCATGCTTGCGTGCGTATTTGCCTGATCCACAGGTGGTTGAGCCGACGCTAGGCAGATCCTCGGAATAACCGATGAACGTCTGTCCACCTGCGAGCAGCTCGGAGCCGAGGTTCGGCGCAGCACCCCCGTCGACCGGACATCCATCGGAGTCCAACCCGAAGGTGTCACCGGCGAATAGAGCCAAGTAATTCGGTTCGCTGGGGTGGGTGATCGCGAAGGACTGCATCATCAACGCGCCGTTAGTGGCCAGCGAGTTGACGTAAGGCGCGGACTTGTTGCCAATAACGTCAGCTGCAGACCGGTTTTCCTCCACCACGACCACGACGTGCGCGGGAGTCGGCAGCGCCGCCGCGACAAGCCCAACGCGCGTCGTGATACCCGCACCACGTGACCAAGGAGCGATGACCACCAGGGTCAACACCGCCACGACGGCAAGCCAGACGACAGGGTTAAACAGGCACCGATGGGCTATAGTTGCGCGCCTAATCCTCATACTCACTGTAATTCTAATGACCTGGCGTTAACGGCGGCGACGTAGCCGTATCGCGCCATGCGGCCACCTCACGCCGCTGCGCCGGGTCCAGGGCGGCCAGCTCGTCGAGCAGCGTCGCGGGAGATATCTCGGCCACTCGGCCACACGACCCGTCGCTGCGGTTTACGCGAACCGACCCGGAAGGTCGTCGCTCGTGACGCCGTTCTTCCTTCAGGTGATCCCACTGACGCCACTTGTAGCCGCCTGAACCTCAGCCGTCGCGCTCACCGGCGTCCTCTCGGGCCTTGCGCTCAGCAATCTGTTCGCGATACCGGCAACGTCCTCGGCGGCCAAACTGGCTGGGAAATATCCCAAGCCCTGGGCGAGTTCAGCACGCAGCCGCTTGTCCTGCTCGCTGCTAGCCACTATGCGTCCTCATCTGTCCGATACGCCAGATGCCGACCCTTCACTGAAAGCGCTCCTGCCCACACCCGTCAGTGTCGGCCGCTTCGTCATCCGAGCCACCCGCGAGTGGTGGCGTGCCGTCCAATCGGAGCTTCGCGACGGCAGCTCGTGAAGCAACTTGATTCTATGAGGGGCGGCCCGGGCACGGGCAGATTTTCATCGGCGGTGGACTCGCGGCCGTTAGCCGGACCCGAGCGGCCAGGCAAGTATCGAGACGGCTGGCCCTCACGCAAGGCGATGAAGCATGCATCGTCGTCGCACCCAGGCCCCACCGGGCCTGGCGAGAGAAATCGAACCCGCCGGTGAAGGGCGTCGGTGAGCCGTGTGCGGGAGAACCGCACGCACGGTTCGACGTGCGGGGACTGGAAACAGAACGCTACGGCGTCACCGCGCCAGCCCCCGACCCAACCCAACCTCACCGTCGGCGAAGTTTCGATAGCGCGCTTGCCGAAACGGTCAACGGCTGCTACAAGTCCGAACTCATCTACGGGGCCTGCCCGATCCGGGCCGTGGAAGATCAGATAGGCACACGCCGAGCGGAAGGAATTGGTCTAGCTACCGCCCATCGTTAAGCCTTGCTGACGTTGTCTATGGCGATCTTGTTTGATTGGTTCAGGTAGGCATATGCGAGGTGAGCGCCGGGCAGATAGCCCTCGGTGTGGAATCCCGATTCCGTTTTGACGTCAGCGATGTTGTCGTGGGTGGCGAGGTCGACGACACCCATGACTCCCGCTTTACTCTCGCCGAGGAAGAGCAGGCCGTCATCGGTGTCCGCCGCGAGTTGGTCCATCCCGGATGCCGTCTTGACGGTGTAGACGACCTTCCCGGTGTCCGGGTCGATGGCGAGCACCTTCGGGTCAGACGTCCCCACCCAGAGCAAGTGATGCGCCTGGTCGTAGTAGATATCCTTCGTTGTGGCATCGGCGCTCAGCGGAGTGAAGACTTTCTGGATCGTCCGGGTCTTCGCGTCGATGACGTCTACGTTGTTGTCGTCGGATTGATAGATTTTGTCGTCGGCGCTCGCATAGGTTCCCAGGTCAGGGCCGGTTTTGGCCTGTGCCGGATCAAGGTTCAGTGTCCCTTCGATGGAAAAGGGAGCGGTGGCCGAGAACTGTTCCATGTTGTTCGAGTCGTCGTTGGTGACAAAAATGCTGTTCTCGTGCGGATCGTAGTAGATGGCGTCGGGTGTTTTTCCGCCCGAGGGCACGGTGGCGATGACCTTCCAGCTGGGTTTGGCGATGACTGCGACGGCTCCAGCGTCTGCTTCCGCGACGAAGACATAGGAGTCGCTGAAGGCAATGCCATTCCCGCTCGCTATCTGGGGTACAACCGCTTCGACGCTGTTGGCGCTCGTGTTGATGACGACAAGGTTATTGTCCGGACTTTGGGCAACGTAAGCGGAGTGTGCTCCCGGGTCGACGACAACCTCGTCGCCGTGGCCTCCGACACCGGGGAGCGCAATGGTTTTCTGGGTGGTGATGTCCACCTTCGGTGCGGGCGTTTGGCTGGTGGGCGCGGCTGGGGTAGCGGTGGGTGTGGCGCAGCTGGCTGTGAGGACAGCGGCGGTGGTGATTGCCACCACCCCTGCGACGGGTTTGAACATAGAACTGAGGCCTCTCGCGTTGTCGGGCACCACACGGCGCATTGACGCGAATTCGGGGTTCCCAACCCGCGCAGGCACTCGGACGCAAGTCACTGCGGCAGGGGGAACCTGCCGCCGCGACATTGCATGCCGTGATTGCATACCGTATATCACATACTGATGTGACGCAACACACTGCTTGGCTGGCGAGCGCAGGGACTTGGCAATCAGCACTGAAGCTAGGTAGTACAGCTCGGTTGGGCGGTCCAGCGGCCGTGGCGGTAGTCGAGCCTGCCGCGGTAGACGTCGTCACGCTCCTGACCGGTGAGTCTGCGGCCGGGGCACTGGTGGTGGTCGCACCCTCGAACGAGTCGCATACGGTGCGGGCGACCAGGCGACCGTTCGAGGTCGTCAGGTCGGCGTCGATGTCCGCGATGTAGAGCGGCCAGCCTTCATCAGCGGCGGTCTCCATCAGGTCCACGGCATCGCCGGAACCGGCGCGACAAGCGGTCGATCATGGCGACGATCAGACGCTCGGCCGGGCCGGTCTGCACGGCATCGAGCGCGGCGGCGCTGTCCAAGATCGGTGTGCGACTAGCCGCCCTCATCCTGCTCGGCATACACCCGGGCCGCGTAACGCTCCAGCGCCTGCTCGCAGGCGTCGAGGGCCTGGAGGGTGGCCGCGCCGTTCGGTGCGCCGAACACGTCGCGGGCGGCAACCTTGGCGTACCAGTTCTTCAGCTTCACCAGCTCGACTTCGTTCTCCTCCAGCTCGCCGAAAGTGAAATGGTTTGCATCGTATTCTTTTTCCAGTCCGGCGTGAAAGTCGCGGCACTTGTCCAGGATCTCGTCATACTCGTCGTCCCTGGCGGCCTGGAAGAGTGCCATCACGTCCTGCTCCCCGGCCAGTGCCGAGCAGGACAGCAGGACGGCCGAGCCGTTCATCTCCAGAATTTCTCGGCGCAGTTTGCGCAGGGCGCGTTCGGCGCCGTCGGTGGCGGGCAACGCCGCCGCCGAATTCTGCAGGTAGACCGCGCCCAGCGATTTCAGCCGCCGCCACACGGTCGCGCGCAGCCGGGTGGGATCCGACGGGATCCGGTACACCAGCAGCAACCAGCCGGCCGGATCGGGGTCCGTGTTTGCGGACCCCGCCGGTTCCTCAGCGCCGCTGCCAGCATCACCCACATCGTCAGTCTGCCCGACATCGCAAGCGCTAAGCCGTTGACGCGTGCTGCGATGCGTGCCCGCTGTCCGGCGCAGCGACCTGACAACACTGGCGGAAATCACAACGGGGTCGGTGCGGGCTGTATCGCACGCGGACGAGCCCCTCGACTAGCGCATATCGCAATGCTGCAGGGATAGCCGAGATCTATGGATCGGCGGTAGTCCGTCGGTTTGATTTACCAATCGTTGGTCCAAATCAATGAGAATTGACGCGAAGATGGCTCCAGCCTCCCCAGCCGAGCGCCCGGCGATACTGACCGACATCGGCCGGCGCCTCGACTACCTTCCGAGTAAGCCCACACCGTAGCGTCGAACTCGTAGGTCGTGTGGGAGCACAGTCGCCGAGCCCGCGGGTCACGTCTTTTGAGTTGAGCTTCGGTGTCTGCGGGGAAGGCCCGGACGAGACGATTGCGGTCGCCGGCGCGAGTAGCCTTGTGCGACAAGCGCATCGAGCCCATCGCGTCGTCAGCTCCACGAACGACGTTCCGGCGCGTTCGGGTCGGATCCCGACAGTACCGATCATGGGGACCTTGGCGTTGCCACAGCGTCACGCCGACACCCGCCGGCACCGCAGCAACCCGCCTGGATCAATCAAGGCGACCGGGTGAGCTGGTCGTGGGACGGCTCTCAGGTGGCATCCGGATCCTGTTGCCGCCGAGGTGGAATCGCGGGCGTCGCGTCCGGGTCGTCGCCATTGGTCGACCCCGCCGGCCACGGAGCGTTGGTGCGTGGTGGGCGCAGCTCACCGAGCCACGACCCGATCTCGCCGTCTTCGCCCTGCGTCGGCGAAGTGACGTCGCCGGCGGCGTTGTTCACCGGATTCTTGGCCATCGAGATCCGCGTGGCCGGCGGCTCGCCGGCACGAACGCTGCGGACCTCCGGCATCGGCGTCGTCGTCGCCAGCGACGGTGTGCTCTCCAGCGCCACACCCTCCGGCCGGGCGGAACCCTCGACGGTCGGACGGGTGGGGTCATGCGGCGGGGGCCGCCACAGCGGCTCCGGCGCGCCGGCCCCGACGGTAGCCTCCTCCGGCTCCGGCTCCTCCTCCGGCTCCGGTTCTGGCTCCTCCTCGCTCCGGCTCCTCCACCGCCGACCGCTTGCGCTCGTCGGGCAGACCGATCTCGTCGAGCCCGATCCGGGTATGCAGCCGTTTCAACGACCTCGGCGCCCACCAGCACTCGTCGCCGAGCAGCTTCATGACCGACGGCACCAGGAACATCCGGACCACCGTCGCGTCCAGCAGCAGCGCGGTGACCAGGCCGAACGCCAGGTACTTCATCATCACCAGGTCGGAGAAGACGAACGCGCCCGCCACCACGACGAGGACCAGCGCGGCCGCGGTGATGAGGCGGCCGGTGGTCGCGGTGCCGATGCGGATAGCGTCCGCGGTGGACGTGCCAGCGCTCGCGTGCCTCGACCATCCGGGACACGAGGAAGACCTCGTAGTCGGTCGACAGGCCGTAGATCACCGCGATGACGAGGCCGATCACCGGGGCGGTCAGCGGGGTGGGCGTGAAGTTCAGCCACGTGGAGAAGTGGCCGTCGACGAATATCCACGTCAGCACGCCCAGCGTCGAACCGAGCGTCAACACACTCATGATCGCCGCCTTGATCGGCAGCACCAGTGATCCGAACGCCAGGAACATCAGCAGCATTGTCGTGCCGATCAAAATGACGGCCATCAGCGGCAGCTTGGCGAATATGCTCTGGATGCTGTCCTGTTCGAGCGCGGGTGTGCCGCCCACCCACACGGTCAGGCCGCGCGGCGGCGAGATCGACCGCAACTCGTCGACCTTCGTGGCGGCGTCATTTCGGTTCACCAGGCCGTTTTCGATCACCCGGACCGATGGATCCTTCGATGCGCCGTCGAGGTAGGGGCGTTCCTTCCACATGTTGGCCGGGTTGTTGTCCGGATCGATGAAGCCCGAAATGGTCATCGCCATGCTGCGGACCTGCGCGACCTGGTTGTCGGTGACCGGCCGGTGGTTGTTGCTATGGATCACCAGCGTCAGCGGCTCGGTGCGGAACCTGGGGAAGATCCGGTCGAACTCCTGCTGCGCCTCGCGCACCGAGTTGGTCGGCGGCAGGTACTTCTCGCTGATACCACCCAGGGACAGATTGCCCAGCGGAACGATCAGCCAAATCATGATGATGACGATCGGGGCGGCAAACACGATCGGCCGCTTCATCACGCGGTTGACGAGCTTGCCCCAGAAGCCGTTCTCGACCTCTTCGCGGGTCTTGGTCTTCTGCACACGCGCGCCCAGCCAGTGCAGCCACCAGTTGGTGGGTTTCCAGTTACGGAAGAACGGAACCCGCAGGAATGTGTACACACCCAAGGAGTCGACGTGACGGCCCAGGATCGCCAGGCAGGCGGGCAGCACGGTGATCGACAGGATCGCCGACAACGTGACCGAGGCGATCATGGCGTAGGTGAGCGATTTGAGGAAGCCCTGCGGGAACAGGAGCAAGCCGGCCGCGGATGCCACGATGAGCACCGACGAGAACATCACGGTTCGCCCGGCCGTCATCACGGCGCGGCGTACCGCGGTTTCGGTGTCGTGGCCCTCGGCGATCTCCTCACGGAAACGGCTGACCACGAACAGCCCGTAGTCGATTGCGATGCCCAGACCGATCAGCGTCACCACCGGCTGCGCGAAATAGTGCACCGGCCCGGATATCGCGACCAATCGCATGATGCCCAGTGAGCCGGCGATGGACAGCGCGCCGACCATCGCCGGCAGGCATGCCGCGACCACACCGCCGAACACGAAGAAGAGCACCACCGCCACCAGCGGCACGGCCAGCACTTCGGCCCGCTTCTGGTCTTCGGCGATGGTCCCCATCAGCTCGTTGGCCAACGGCTGCAAACCGGCCAGTTTCACGTCGACGCCCGGGAATGTCGAAGTCGTGCTGGACCACCTTGTAGTTGTTGAGGATGGTGTCGTCGTCGTTGCCCTTGAGCTGAATCGACATGAACGCATGCTTCTTGGACGCGTCGGCCATGCTGCGCAGCAGGCCCGGGCTCTTGAAGTAGCCGACCGACCGAAGGATCTGGTTCGGGTGGTCCTTTTCGACCTGGGCGAGATTGTCGAGGATTTTCTTCTTGAAGGCTGGGTCGTCCACGGTCTTGCCGTCGGGAGCAGAGTAGATCGCCACAATGTGGCCCGAGGTGTCGCGGCCGTACACCTCGTCACCCAGGCGCGACGCCTGCGCTGACTCGCTGTCGCCGTCGTAGAAACCGCTCTGAGTGAGATGTGAGCCCAGACTCAGCCCGAACACGCCGCCACCCAGGCACAACGCAACCATGATTCCGATCACGATGAATCGGAAGCGGTAAACCGTTCGACCCCACCAGGCGAAAACGTCAACTCCTCACTGTCTTGCTCTTGCGCTGCAGCCTTTGGAAGCACAGTGGGCGGTCCCACTCATCAAGATCACGCCTAAGGCCATTGTGATGGACTTAGGCCGCTTCAGTATCCAGGACCTCGTCGTCGCGTACCTGTATCAGCTCACGCCACCACTGGCACTCGCGCAACAGAGGGACGCGCAGGACCGAGGTCGCCTGGTTGCCCCAGTTGGCGATAACCGCATCCTGCGTGCCCGAAACGGCCGCCACGCAGGAGGCCGAGTCGGTGCGGACCATGGCGATGAAGGTGATGGCGGACCCCAACCCGCGCACATCAGTCCGATACCACCGTGCGAGCAACGACCGCCAATGCGCAACCTCGCTGACCCGGATGCCGGTGCGCAAGGCAACTCGACGATCGGCCGATCCCGCAGTACGCGGGTACCACCGTGGTGCGCAGGCGGCAACTCAGGTTTGCGTGTCACTGAAACATCTCGCGGTCGGTCGACGAGCAACTCTCAGCGGTCAACGTCCGAGGCGGCCGGCAGGGCGCTCTGGCGCAGCGCCCATGCGGCGACTGTGAGGGCCAGCAGTCGCACCAGGTTGCCGCGATGCCAGGTGTTGATCAGTCTGCGGCGTTCGGTTGCGGTTAGGGACGTTCGGCTCGTCAACAGTCGTAGATTGACGGTCGGCACGAGGTAGGCGGTTAGCGCTGCCGCCGATGCCGTGCCTACCGCGGCCACGGCGATCATGTGTCTGTCGCCACCGGCTCGCCAGCTTTCAGTCAGAGCGGCACCAGTGGCTGCCAAGGTTACGGGCGCAGCGGGGAGGTAGTACCGAAGCGGGCTGCCGGCGCCCAATAGTCGTGGCTCTCGGTTTGGGTGCGCATCGGCAAGGAGCGCAGGCACGTCCACGACGGCCTCGTAAACGTTGCCGAAGAACCAATGGAGTTGGCCGAGTCCCGCGACTGCAGCCCACCGCCCTCGCGGATGCACGCCGCGATTGCGGGAATGGCTCTGCATGTCACCACCGTCCTTGCCATTCCGACCCAACCGGTGTAAGCGAAGAACGAGCCTAGACCGATCAGCACGACCATCCTGCCGTTTTCTGTGCCTGCGCTCGTCCGTCAGACGGCGTTAATTCTTCCCCTCTCCGCGGAAGTCGTGGACCATACTGCGTGCGTTCGCGGTGTGATCCGTTCGCCACTCCCGACGAAAGGCAACGCTCCGGCGACAACTGGGCAATTCCGACCGATGCCCGGTCATTCGCGGTGAAGAAGCGGTAACCGAAACACGAGCTCTTGCGCGCACTCTCGACCGTCGGTATTCACATCTGTGCGGCGTGCAGGTCGG
Source organism: uncultured Actinomycetota bacterium (assembly GCA_963770125.1). Taxonomy (GTDB): domain Bacteria; phylum Actinomycetota; class Actinomycetes; order Mycobacteriales; family Mycobacteriaceae; genus Mycobacterium. Next base: position 44,712 of record CAVYPI010000034.1, read on the forward strand.
CGACGCCCGACGAAAGATCCGCGCTACTGCGGCAGCTGCGTGGGCTCGACCTGCTCGAGTGGCGTCGGAGTAACGGCGAAATGCCCCGCGAACGGGTGCTCCTGGGCCGCGATCATGAGGATCGCCGCCGCCGCCGCCGAGGCGAAGAGCGCCATCGCGATTGCCGCTGTGCGTCGGTTGGCGCTGTGTACGAACGCGATCGCGAGCAGGGTGAGGATCGCCAACGAGATTACGGCTCCCCACTTGGCCCCGTTGACCGAGGACTGGCTCACGATGATGCGCTGGCGCCGGGCGTCCAGCGCTTGCTCGAGCGATTTAACGATCTCCTGCTGGGCGATTGTCTGGCCGGGACTGTCGGGGCGCAGGCCGAGCGCGAGTGCTTGGAGATCTGCAAGCGGCTGCGGCACGACCGACAGCGTCGCTCCGCGCTCGGCCATCTGCGGCCACTCTTTCGTGACCGCGTCCTCGATCTGACGGTAAACGAGGCTGCGCATCCGCGCCTCCGGTTGACCCGGAAACTCCGAGGACAGCAGGACGACCGAACGCAGCGAGCTCGCCTCCTCGCTGACCGCGCCCGCAGCACGCTCTCCTGAACTCCAGACCTGCGCGGCCAAAAACCCCACCATCAGCGCGAATATGATTCCCATCGGAGGGAGCAGCCCCGGTGAGATTGACGCGAACGCCCGGCCGCGCTCACCGGTCGAGAGCGAGATCACCACCGCGTAGATCGCCGCCGTGATGACAAGCGGCAACCCCGAACACGAACGCGGCCAACCAGAACAGGGAAAGGCCGTGCAGCCAGGCCGGCACGCCGTGAATCTTCCTCGCCGCCGGCGCCGGATTCAAGGTGCTCGGCCGCGCTGAAGGCCGCCCGCCCGATCCAGGCGGCCGATCGATCGGCGCTCGGCGCCGCCTATGAGGCGAGCTGGTACGTCATCGTCGACGAGGCCGGCCAGCCGCTCGGCCCTCACGCGCTGACGTCGCGGAGGGCGCGGATGCTCAAGTCGTGCACTTTCAGCCGGAGGCGCTGGCACAATCCGCGTCAGAGTTTCGCGCGAGTTGTGTGACAAATCGTGACAAGTCCGGGTGATTCGAACTCGTTGGCACAGAGCCGTTGGGGCTGTGACCTTGGTGGCAGATGCAGTGTCTGGTTGACACGATGTGAACCTGCTGCGACTTGACCCCGAGTCGGGCAGGAGCTGAATCTGGTTGTTTCGCAAGGACTTTCGGACAGTCCCGACAAGTGGAAATCATCTCTAGCCGTCCCTCGTTAACTCTCCGGATTCGCACCAGACGTAACAACGTCTGTGCCGGGCTGTGCACCTGGCGAGTTGTGTAGTACCGCGGACGTCGACTCGGTCCGAGTGTGCGTAGTCGGTTCGCTTACGGCTTGGCGAAACCTGCGGCGCTCAGCACCTTTTGGCCGGCCTCACCGGTGACGAGGTCAACGAATTTGCGCGCGAGGTCGGGGTCCTTGGATTGCTTCAAGATGGCGATCGGATATGTGTTCACTGCTCCGGCGGACTCGGGGAAGGCCACGGCGGTGACTTTGTCGCCCGCGCCCTGGGCGTCGGTGACATAGACCAGTCCAGCGTCTGCCTGGCCGGTGGTCACCTTGTTAAGTACGTCGGTCACTTGGGACTCTTCGCTGACCGGGTTCAGTTTCACCCCGGTGGCCTGTTCGACCCTCTGAGTGGCTGATCCGCACGGCACCTGGGGCGCGCACACGACCACCGCCAATCCGGGTTGCGTCAGATCTTGGAAGGATCCGATCTTCTTCGGGTTGCCGGGCGCTACGACGATGGTCAGCGTGTTGGAGGCGAAGTTGACCGGGTTGCCCGCCAGTAGGCCCGCCTGGGCGGCCTTGTCCATATTCCTCGTGTCAGCCGAAGCGAACACATCGGCGGGCGCGCCTTGGGTCAATTGGGTGACCAGATCGGAGGACCCGGCAAAGGAGAAGTCGATGTCGCTGCCAGGGTTGTCGGTTTTGAACTGCTCACCGATGTCGGTGAAGGTGTTCTTCAAAGATGCCGCAGCAAAGACGATGAGCTTCCCACCGGCAGGCTTTGTCGTCGAGGAGGGTGAGGAGGCATTGTTCGAGGAACCGCACCCGCTGATCAGGCCGAGCAGTAGCGCGGTTGCCGCCGCGATTCGTGCCGCACGTTTCACTATCGTTCCTCCCGGGGTTTCCACCATTACCGTGGTGGCTTGGACGACGGCCACGGCCACACTGCCGGGCTCCAGCTTGAGCTCGCGCGCCGCGTCGGCGCTTCAACGACACGACGCTGAACGGTCCGCTTTGCATCTCGACCTGCGCCATCACGCCGTCCGTGACATCCTTGGCACCGGAATGCGCGACGGCGAATTGCGCCGGTGCATCGCCCCGGATTACATTGCGGCCCGATTGATCGCGGCCGGATGGCAGCGCGCCGCCATCAATCCATCGCCGCACGGTGTCATCGCTGCCGCCCAGTGGGTCGGCGGCGTTGCGGACCCGGATCATCGCCACGGTCGCATAGTATCCGCATCATCGGAACATGAACGGACTTTGGACCGTACCTGCGGCTTAATCGACCCCTGTGCCATTGCGGCATCGTCCGTGATGGAGGCCGTCACCACTTGGTCGCCACCGTGCAAGCGCACTTTCACCGTTGCCATGACAGTTCCCAAGGTGACCTCCACGATCCTGCCGGCCGGTTGATTGGGGGTTGACAAGCGCATGTCAGTCTCGCTTGCCGTCGATCGACAAGCATCGGCAACGTTACGCAGCAAGGCGATTCCACTCGAGCACCCGCCGCGCTACGTCTTTGGAAGCCGATGCCGATCTCGTCGCACCCGATTGGCAGGCCTACGCGCTTAACGCGCACACGGTCGAGTTCTGGCAAGCGGACCGGGTCGTCTTCACACGCGGGTTCAATACCGCCACTACAACGGCCAATGGATAACACACCTACTGTGGCCCTAACCGCACCGAAAAGACATATGCGGCAAGGAGACAACGCGTCGAGCACTGACTTCGTCACGCGCAACTTCGGTGAGTGCTGACACGAGGAAGCGCGGGCAGTCGAATCGTGTCACAGGACTCGCGCTCACCTGTCAACGGCGTGCGAGGTTCACGACATTCAGTTCGATGAGGTCCTTGACATATCGTGCGCCGTCTAGATCGCCGGGAACAACGAGCCGGGGCTGATCGAGCGGTTTGCCGTCCTCGCTGTAGGCCACCAGCGCCGGCTTCGGCGTCGATGTTGGCGAGACTTCCGCCCAGGCCAGTGCTGCCGAGTACCCATCGGCTCCGGTGGCCAGAATCGCGATGGCCAATGACGGGTGTTTGGCGGCAGCATCGACGTCCGGGTCGGAGGCAGAGATAATCGCGTCCAGCGGACAGCCAATAAAGCTGTGACTCTGTGGACCGGATTCGGTCGCGTACGTGACCGCTTCAGTTTGGGCTGGCAGATCGCGTAGTGCATCCAACGTGAAATCGGTGGGATTATGCACATCGCCGGAGACACGGACCGTTCCCGGCACTGGCTGATTGTTCGGTGCTGGCTCGTCGGCGACCGCAACGCCGACAGGGTCAGCAACAAGCATGAGGGACGCGGCCAAGATCATCTCCAAGCACCGGCGAACGAGCGTGTTGATGACAACCATGATCGCCCCTTAACGATGTACGACCTTCTCCATTCGCGGCCACTTTGCCACATCGACGGAGCTAGGGCGGGTCGCGGCGTCGTCGGACTCGAACGCTACAGCTGAGCCCACACCGACTTCGTCTTCATATAGGCCTCGACGCCCTCCAGACCGAACTCGTGGCCCCAGCCGGACTGCTTGTAGCCGCCGAAGGGCACTGAGTGGTCGAACACCAACTGGCAGTTGATCGTCACGGTTCCGGCCTGCAGCCGCTTCCCGAGCCGATGTGCGCGGCTGAGGTTGTTGGTCCACGCGGTAGCGGCCAGCCCGTAGGTCGTGTCGTTGGCCATGGTGACGGCTTCGTCGTCGTCGTCGAACGGCAGGATCGTCACCACGGGCCCGAAGATCTCCTGCTGGTACAGCCTCATGTCGCGATCGACGTTTGTGAGCACGGTCGGGTGCACGAAGTAGCCCTTGCGATCCAGCCGGTGCCCGCCCGTCACCACCTCGACGCCGTCGGACTTGCCCTCGTCGATGAATCCCATGACGCGGGTGAGCTGCTTGGCGCTGATCAGCGGGCCGCTCATGCTGCCCTCTTCCTTGGGGCCGCCGAGCTTCATGCTGTTCGCCACGTTGACGATGCCCTCGACCACCCGGTCGTAGACCCCACGCTGGACGAAGACCCGCGATCCGCACACACAGCCCTGGCCGGAGTGCACGAAGATGCCCATCGCCGCCATGAAGATGGCCTGGTCCAAATCGGCGTCGTCGTAGATCAGCACCGGCGACTTCCCGCCGAGTTCCAGCATGACCTTCTTGAGATTGCCCGCGGATGCCCGCACGATCTCCTTGCCGACCTCGGTCGACCCGGTGAAGGCGACCTTCTCGACGTCGGGATGCGCGGTGATCGCCGCACCCGCGGTGTGGCCGTAACCGGTCAGCAGGTTGACGACACCGTCCGGGACCCCGGCTTCGGCGATGATCCGGTCCAGCACGAGCGCCGAAAGCGGTGTCTCTTCGGCGGGTTTCACGACGCTGCTGCAGCCCGCGGCAAGGGCCGGCGCGAGCTTGGCGCTCGCGTTGAAGATCGGTCCGTTCCAGGGAAAGATCAGGCCCACCACGCCGTAGGGCTCTTTCAGCGTGTACGCGTGCTGGTTGACGTACGTGTCCGAAGCGATGCCACTCGTCTTCACGTCGTATGCGGTGCCGTTGACTTTGGTGCACCAACCGGCGTAGTAGCGGAAGAACTCTGCACAGGTGGGCACGATGAGCTGTGCCTGCATCAACGGCATGCCAGTGTTGGCTGAATCGATCTGAGCGAGCTCCTCGGCATGCTCTTCGATCAAATCCGCGATGCGCCACAGGATCTTGGCCCGTTCACGCCCCGGCAGGTCGGCCCACACCCCCGCCTCGTAGGACGCCTTCGCGCGCGCGACGGCGTCGTTGACGGCTTCCTCCCCGCAGTCGGCGAATTCGGTGAGCTGCTCTTCCGTCACCGGGTCGATGATCGGAATCACGTCACCCGTCCCCGGCCGCTTGCGAATGTCGTCCAATACCGCCTGCAGCGTCATCGTGTATCCCTTCCTCATCGGCGAGGCGCTCGATCCGTTAATTGCTGAGCAACTGCTTAGCATCACGGCCGTAACGCGGTCAAGGACCGCAACCACGGATAAGACGGCACAGTATGGGCGTGACCGTCCTCATCGACGCTCTCCGCGGCCGTCCGGCGGGCGAGCGCCTACGCGCTCTGCGCCGCCAAGGTGACGAACCGTGGACTTGTGCGATCTCGATCGAGGAGATCTGGCGCGGACTGCTTCCCGGCGAAGAAGCCATAGCACAACGGCTGGTGCGCGGCTTACGGTGTGCTCCGTTGGGCCCGTCCGAAGGAATTCGCGCTGGACGCTGGCGCCGCCAGTTCGCCGGACGAGGGATCACCCTTCACCAGGCCGACTGCCTGATCGCCGCCGCCACCGCCGGCATCAATGCTCAGTTGACGACGGGCAACCCCGCCGACTTCCCCATGGACGACATCACGGTCGAGCACTGGCCCGTCGGGCGCTGACGGCATACTCCAACGGCGGGACTACGGCGCCCCACCGACCACACCTCCGGGTCCGCCACCGCCGCCAGCTGCACATCCTCGAGGCTGCGCAGCGACGTTGCGCATCGATGCTCTCCGCTCGTCCACAATGTCAATGGGTTTCGGCTACATGAGACGACGGTGGACTTCGAACGCCAAACACAGTTCGGCGACATCCTTTGGCCGCGAGAGGGATCGGCCGGTGAGTTTCTCGATTCGGCGCAAGCGGTGGCGCACGGTGTTGGGGTGGCAAATGAGTATTTCAGCCGCACCGCACACCGACGCATCGTTGTCCTGCCACACCCGAAACGTTTCGAACAGTAGCTCCCGGTCGTAGTCGGGAAGGTCGGCAAAACCAGCCAATGCGGCGCCGACCGTTTTGATCATCGCCTCCGGCGCGCTGACCGCTGCGGTGGCCAGGAGGGAGCCGTCGAACACCGCGACCGAGGATGTGGAATCGGTCGGGCCCCGCAACATCACCCTTGCCACATGCAGGGCCCTCGGCGTATCGCGCAGATCCTTAAAGGCCGCACTGACCCCCACCCGCTCCGTGGTCATCCGAGACACCAAGGCAACAACCATGTCGAGTTTCTGGTCGGACGCGACGTGCACGATCCCGACCTGCAAATCAGGCAGCAGCTGCCACGCCGAAAAGATGTCAAGGCTGCGCAGCTTCGATTCGATCTCGGTCAGCGGCTCATCGCCCGCAGTCGGAACGTGGGCGGCGACGACCACAAAAGGACCATTGATCGGCAGCCGAAGACAGTCGGCGACCTCCCGCAGACACCACTGACCGACTCGTCCCTCAAGCAGTGCGTCAATCAGATTCGAACGTTGTGACGCCTCAGCCAGGAGCTGGCGTTTCTGCTCGTCGCGATAGCCGGCCACCAGTGCAGTGGCGATCAGTTCGGCGAAGTGGCTGATGTGGACCTCGGTGTCGGCCGGCATCGGGCCGTGTTGCAGGGAACCGACCGCCGCCAGGCCCCACACCCGTCCATCAACGATGATCGGCACTCCCACCGCCGCGCGCACGCCCACCGCGCGCACGCGCGCAGCGATCGGCCCGGCGACGTCGTCGTAGTTGTCGATCCGTGCGGGCCGGCCGCTGCGTTGCACCAGCGTTGCGAGGGTGTTGCCTGCCACCGGGGTTCGGGTGCCGACCGGCCATTTAGCGAGCGCCTCGGGATCGGCAGCGGCGGCCACGATGGTGATCTCGCGATCCGATTCGAAGCGCCACAATCCGGCGGTGTCCGCGGGCACGCATCGGCGCATCTCGTCGGCCACCGCGCCGAATACCTCCAACGGTTCAACGCCGCGCGCCACCAGCGTGGCCAGCCGGCGCAACGCGGCCTGTTCGGCGACGAGCCGGCGATACTTGGCGTACCACTTGCCATCGTCGAGGTTCTCGTCGAATTCGGCAGGAAATTCCTCGGCGGTTACTAGTGCGTCCACCGCCTCCTGATCAATCGTCAGGTCAGATTGAGACCCCGCGCTCCGTTCGCGATCGTTCGCGCGTCTTGCCTGCGCGTCGGGATCGATAGTGCTACTTGCCGATTCGACGACCGAGCCGGGAGGGGTTGCGATCATCGGGACACCATCACGTACCCACCGACACCGAACACCACCGGCAGCATCGCCAGCATTCCAAGCGCTGCACTCAGCATCGTTGGCCCTGTCTCTCGTGTGCTTGCAACCGACTTCGCCACGCGGGAGGGCGCGCCGTCGTTGCGGTAAATCAGCAGAGGGTTCTTGACCCGGTGGCTGCGCAGCCGATCCTCGGCGGCGAGCTCCTCGTCGCTCGCCAACTCGTCCAAGACGGCGACGTCATCGGTGATCAGACCGATCCGCAGTCCCTTACGTTCGACAAGGGCATTGGTGCCCTGGGTCGTCGAGTAACGGATGTGCTTGGTATCCCACCCGCAGACGTCGGCCAGCGTCCCACCGTTGTTGATATCGATCAGGCGTTCCATCGAGGCTCCTAATCTCGTCATCTCGTCCGGTTGGGCAATCCATGACTCGAGCCATAGCTGCCTGCTTCGGGATCAGTGTCGCTTCGATGCATGGGTTGTGATCTGTCTCACTTTGGGACACGCTTGATGTGCGTGCGCGGCCGATCCGAAGTCAGTTCGGCGAGGTTGGGGAGCGGACAACTCGGCGGTTGGGCGAACACGCGTAGTGCGAGGTTGGATCGATGGAGTCGTCAGACCGTCGTCTCTCAATGGCGGAGGCCCGTATCGGGTACTTGTCGACCGGCGACGCCGACCCGGGCGCCGTGTCGGATTTCGTGGCCGCCTCGTGGCGTCGCTCCCGAGGCGCCGGAGTGGCCGCGGACGGCGGGGAAGTCCCCTTCATCGGAGATATCGACATCTCCTCGCGACTGGTTCGATGCTCCCAACCGGTCATCGACCGGCTCATCGATGCGACCGAGGACGTTCCCTTGAGCATCGCGCTATCTGACAACAAAGCGCGGGTTCTCACGCGCGTTGACACCACCCGGACCATCGGGCTGCTTCTCGACAGTATCTTCCTCGCCCCTGGATTCGACTACGCAGAGGGCCATATCGGCACTAACGGTGTCGGGACAGCTCTCGAGGCCGGCCGATCCGCCCAGATCGTCGGGCCAGAGCATTTTCACGAGCGCTTTCAGCCGTATTCATGTTCGGGTGCACCGATCCGCGATCCGATGACCGGGCGCATCGAAGGCGTTCTCGACCTCACCTGTCTGACCGAACATTCCACCCCGATGCTGCACAGCATCGTGCGCTCGGCCGCCAACGACATCGAACAGTGTCTGCTGCATGACCGAAGCCTGCGCCAACAAGCGCTGTTCCATGCGTTTCTTCGTGTCGATTCGCAGTCGAAGTCAGCGGTATTCGCGATCGGCGGCCGGGTAATGATGGCAAATACACTGGCGCAAAGCACTTTTGATCCTGTAGAGCAGCGAATGATCGTGCATCACGCGAGATACTTGATGGAATGCAGGAGTCACGCGGAAGACGAAATCGAGCTTCCCGGTGATAGATTGGTCCACCTGCGGGGCACGCGAGTGAGCGCGGGATCCGAGATCGTAGGAATCGTGGTGGAAGTCGTTGACGCGCAGGAACGATCGGCGCGGCGTTCTCGTCGTACTCGCGACATCACACGGCGTACCCGCCGAGCAGCCGGCTCTTCCCTCGCAAGCAGCCGCACAGGGGCCTTGGGCCAGGACAGTCACTCACCGCTGTGGCGGCGGGCATGCAGTGAGGTCGCCGAGGCCCTCATGAAGAACGAGTCATTGTTGGTCATAGGTGAACCGGGAACAGGCAAATTCACTCTGATCGCGACCACCTTCCACCACATCCATCCCGGCAGCAGGACCATCGAACTTGACGCCAACGACATCACACACGACAGAATCACGAAGGAGACGCTTGAGACGACCGTGCCCACCGTCTACGTCCTGCGCCGACTGCAGGACCTGACGCCCGAAGGGGTCACCAAGGCCCGGGCGTTCCTCAGCGAAACAGGGCGCAGCGAACCGCCGGTGTGTGTCGCGGCCACAGTATCGGAGTCGTGCCTGGACACCGGCCCGGTACGGGACCTGCTGCCACAATTCCAACGGTCGGCGGCCGTACCACCCTTACGGCACCGCATCGACGACCTCCCCGCGCTCACCCGCCAACTTCTCGCCAAAAACTCACACGGGCGAAGCAAATCCCTGAACGCGGCGGCGATGCGGACGATGGCCAGGTATACCTGGCCCGGCAATCTCCGCCAGCTCGACGACGCACTCCGAACAGCACTCGGCCACCGACCGGTCGGCGAAATTCAGCCCGAAGATCTTCCCGGCTATTGTTGCCAGATATCGGGGAGGACACTCAGCGCGCTCGAATCGATCGAGCGAGATGCGATCCTCCTGGCATTGCGTGAGGCCGGCGGCAACCGTGTGCAGGCCGCAGCAACCCTCGGTATCGCCCGTTCATCGCTGTACCGCAAACTGAAGACCTTCGGCATCGACATCGACTGAGGTATCCGAGGCAGCTCGCCGCCGACGCGTCGCACCATTTCGACAATCACCGCAAACCCCGCTCAACATGAGACTCCGGAGGCAGTTTCTACCGGTAGCGGGGACACGATCGTTGCGCCGGGTTTAATTCAATTCGTTCAACGCTCAGCCGCGACCACCGATCCGTCTTCCGCGCATTACCACCGCTGCCTCTCGACCGTCCAGAAGGCTCGAAAGGATGACAGTTCACATCGACGGAGATTGGAATAGCTAGCCCCGATCGACGCACCGCGATCTCGGCCCCGCGCCAGACCCTGCACGATCCCCAGCGTGATCAACATGATCGGGGCCAGCATTCCGACCCCGCCGGCATACCCGTCCCCCGGACTGCCCTGATAGGCAGGGTGCCCCTTGTGGGCGCCCGTTCCGGGCTGAAAAATGGGATGGTTGGGGGCACGGCACAAAGTCCGCCGAATCAGCCGGGCGGCCAACTGCCATCGTCCGCAACCCGCAATTATGTCAAATGAGAAAGCACTCGACCATGACCGGTAGTGGCCAGACCGCGGCGAGACTTGACCGCAATCTTGCGCTGGAGCTTGTGCGCGCCACTGAGGCCGCGGCACTCGCCGCGTCCCGGCACCTGGGGCGCGGCGACAAGGAGCTGGTCGACCAGGCGGCAGTCGACGCGATGCGCCCGGTGCTGAACACGATCTCCATGCGCGGCACCGTCGTCATCGGCGAGGGCGAGAAGGACGAAGCGCCGATGCTCTACAACGGCGAGGAGGTAGGCGACGGCTCCGGCCCGGAGGTCGACTTCGCGGTCGACCCGGTGGACGGCACCACGCTAACGGCCAAGAGCCTGCCGAACGCGCTGGCGATCGTCGCGGTAGCCGAGCGGCACACGATGTTCGACCCGGGCCCGTGCGTCTACATGGAGAAGATCGCGTGCGCCGCGGACCTCGCGGACGTCGTCGACCTCACAGACCCGATCGAGACAAACCTCGCACACATTGCCAAGGCCCGCGGGGTGGCGGTGCCGGAGCTGACGGTGTGCATCCTCGACCGGCCCCGGCACGAAGCCGACCTGGTCCGGCGAGTGCGGGAGGTGGGCTCGCGCATCAAGTTCCTGCTCGACGGCGACGTGGCCGGAGCGATTATGGCCGCGAACCCGGAGACCAACGTCGACCTCATGGTGGGCATCGGCGGGACGCCCGAGGGTGTGCTGGCGGCGTGTGCCCTGAAATGCCTCGGCGGCGCGTTCTACGGCCGGCTCTACCCCCGAGATGACGACGAGCGCCGCCGGGCCCGAGAGGCCGGGTACGACGTGGAGAAGGTCCTCACCCTGGACGACATGGTGCGCAGCGACAACGTCTTCGTGGCCGCGACGGGTGTCACGGACGGGGAGCTACTGCGCGGGGTGCGCTACTCCGCGGACCGGGCCACCACGCACTCGATCTCGATGCGGTCACTATCCGGCGCTGTCCGGCTGATCGAAACCCGCCACCGCATCAGCACGTCAAACCTCATCCCACGAAACTGAAGCAGTGCTCTGAACCGCCAGCGCGGCCGCGGCCAATGCCGGTCTCGGGCTGAACGCATCTCGCACTGCCACGTATGCGTCGTAGTCAAACTCAGTGTTGACTTGTGCTGTTTCGCGACCCGTACTGACTTCGGGCCCTCTAGGTGTCTGCAAGGTGATGAGCAAGGCCGATGTTCCCAAACACGTTCCCATCACATGCGAAAACGGCCCCCAGAGAAACAGAGCCTGTCTAAAGCCGGCTTCGACGCCGGCGTCGAAACCATCGCCGCGCACCTGGCCATCGACACGACCATCACCAAAGTGCCAGCAGTGCCGATGATTTGGCGCCCGACCTGCGGTCATTTAAGGGCCACCGATACCCGGTGGCGCCGCGGTCGCTGTTGGCGCAAAGCCGCCTGACCCGAGCGCTCCGCGAGCATCGCCTTGACCGGCCCTCGGCACGCCGATCCCGGCCGATCTGCTTAGCAAGTCCGCCGTGCGGACTCGCCACTCCGCTCTACCAAAGCGACGTGAAATCGAAAGCTGCTGTCGGAGTTCGGACTTCAACTAGCACGAGTGTTGCGCCACGACGTGTCCGCTCAGACACCGACCTGTGCGCCGCATTGTGCTCGACGACATCGACGCGGTCGAAGACTCATCGCATGATCGAGTTGTGCAGAGAAAGAGCGGGTGCCGCATACACGGAAATTGATGTTCGGATTTCAGCGTGCCGGTGGTGGCAGATACGAGCATCGATCGGCCCGGCCGAATCTACAGCGCCGAACTTGGTGCCGAACTGCCGTCCGACTTGTCGAACCTGGATCCTGAGGTCTGACGGCCGATTCACGACGATATCGAGTTGCTGACTGGTTCGGACGGTCGCTCGATACACGAACCCACTGCGGTAGGTGTGCACGGCGCTGTCACGCAGTGATCCTCTTTCAGGTGGTTCACAGCTAGAGCACAACGTCTGCGATGACGAGATCGGAGCTGTCATAAGGTATTTCGTGTCGGGCGGACAACAATGTCACACCGAAACTTCAAAGCCCATCGTCCCTGTCCGCACCCGCGTATTCTCGCCGCCATGTTCTGACATTTCGGGGTCGCCGAATCCGATGTGCGGCCGCGACGTGTCGGAGCGGACCGCGTCGAACAGCCCCTGAACGCGGTTTCACGAGGAGCGCAACATGCGAATAGTGGTGGACCTCAATCGGTGTCTGGGATATGCGCAGTGTGTTCCGCTGGCCCCGGATGTCTTAAAGCTTGTCGGTGAGGAGGCCTTGGCCTACGACCCGAACCCCGATGATTCGCAGCGCCAGCGGGTGTTGCGGGCGGCGGCGTCGTGCCCGGTTCAGGCGATCCTGGTCGAGACCTACACCCCGGATCGACGGGCATCGGTATGACGACCCATCCGCTGGTGGCCAATCTGGTTACGGCACTTAAGTCCGATGGTCGGATCGTGATCGTTGGCGCGTCTTTGGCCGGGCTGCGCGCCGCGGAAGCGTTGCGCGACGAGAGCTTTCGCGGGCCGCTGGCGATCATTGGTGACGAGCCACATGAGCCCTATGACCGTCCTCCGTTGTCCAAGCAGGTGCTCACGGGTTGGGTGCCCGCCGATCACACCAAGCTTCCCCGAATGCGCGCGGTTCACGCGGATTGGCGCCTGGGTGTGGCCGCCACCGGCCTGGATCGGGCCAATCGGCAGGTGCTGCTGGCCAACGGGGACACTGTGCCCTACGACCGGCTGCTGATCGCCACCGGCACCCGCGCGCGGCCCTGGTTCAATGCGGCCGAGGGCGCCCTGGACGGGGTCTTCACGCTGCGAACCTGCGATGACGCCGCCCGGCTGCAGGCGGCGCTGAAGGCGCGCCCGCGGCGGGTGTTGATCGTGGGCTCGGGGTTTATCGGCTCGGAGATGGCCTCGGTATGTTGCGAATTGGGCCTTCCGGTGACTGTGGCCGAGCGCGGCGACGCGCCGCTGGTCGGGCCGCTGGGCGGAGTGATCGGGGAGATCGCCGCCAAGATGCAACGCGACGCCGGGGTGGATTTGCGCACCGGTGTGGCGGTCGAGGCGCTCGAAGGAGACGCCGACGGGCACGTGCGCCGAGCCCGGCTCTCCGACGGTTCCACCCTCGAGGTGGACGCAGTGGTGGCGTCACTAGGGGCGATCCGCAACACCGAATGGCTCGAGGGTGCCCAACTGGCCACTGGTTTTTGGGGGGTGGCCTGCGACGCGGGTTGTCGCGCCTTCGACATCAACGGTGTGGTGACCGACAACATCTTCGTCGCGGGGGACATCGCGCGAGCGCCGCATGTGCTCTACGAGTACCAGTTCTTGTCGCTGGAGCATTGGGACAACGCGGTGTCCGGCGCCGAGGTCGCCGCACACAACATGGTCAGCCTCGAGATGGACCGCCGCCCGCATCTGCCGCTGCCCTCGTTTTGGTCGGGCCAGTTCGGCCTCAACATCAAGGGCGTGGGGGTGTGCTCGTTCGGGGATGAGATCGTGTTCACCCAAGGCTCGGTGGAGGACCGCCGCTTCGCGGCCGCGTACGGGCACCGCGGCCGCATCGTGGGTGCGGTCACCTTCGATCACGGCAAGTGGCTGCCGTACTACGCCGCGCTGATCGAGCGGTCGGCGCCGTTTCCGCCCCCGCCGCCGGGCTACGACCAGCCCAAGGATATGCAGCCGATCCCGGCCCGCTTCCGCGATCCACGCATCCCCACCGAGATCCCCGACGTGGTCTTGACTGGCCACGACCCGACGTCGCGGGGTGCCGAGTTCATCTCGAAAAACGCTAATGTCCGGCCCGATTAAACTCCGCGAGCCCGAGAAGGAGCCCTCATGAGCACACCTGAGACCGCCTGGGCCGAGGCGAGCGTCTGATATTTCTCCTCGTCGTCGCCAGCCATGAACCTGCGGGCCTGGCTGCTCGCCGACGGCGCGGAAGTCCCGTTCGTGCCCGACTGACTCCCAACGGCGACGAGTCGGCTCACATCCAGCTCGGCGGTCTGGTCGAATTCGCCAGGTCGACCAGGGTGTAGCGATGGCGCCGCCGTGGCGAGTGCCGTGCCAGTTCCCGAAGCGCCTCCTCGACACCGGCGCGCAAACTCTGTTGGTCGAACGGTTCGCCGAAGATCGGATCGGCGGCGGGCGTGGCACCGGATCGAAGCCAGTCGAGGGCGGTACCGAGCACAAGCGCACGCATCTGCGGGGCCCGTGGCTCGCCCTCGGCCAAGTGCTCGACACGACGCGCGGCGTCGCGCAGGTCGGCCTCGGTGATCTCGGCGATCGGACGGGAGTCGAGCAGCATCAACACCGATGTCAACTGCGCTTCGCCGTAGTGCCGCGAGGTCAGTGGGACCTGGTCGAGCACTTCGATCGCACCGGACCGGTCGCCGCGGAAGGCCAGCTGGCGGGCCAGGCCGAACGCCGCGCTCACCATCGAGCGGTCGGTGCGCCACAGCGTCCGGTAGTACCGCTCGGTCGACCGGCGCAATCGCTCGGCATCCGCAGCGTCGTTCGCGTCGAGCATCAGTTCGCCCACCGCCGCCGACGCCAGCTTCGGTGCGGCTTCACCAGGTAGGGCGGCGACCACTCGCTCGAAACATGCCAGTGCCGCCTTGAGTTTGCCGGCATCCAGCGCAACGACGGCGTCCTCCCAGTCGAAGCGCCAGTCGCTTTCCGGATCGTCGGCCGGCACCGGTTCGGGCAGGGCGTGGGCGACGCTTCGCGCGGTCAGGCGGACCTCGCGCCGGCGGCCGTCGGCGAACACGTCGGTCCGCTGGAGCCCGAGATCGGTGCCGAACGAGGAGCGTGGTGGAGTAAAGAGCGCAGATGTGCCTGGTCTCGGTTCACCGGTCTGCTCGGCGAGGATCTCGCGCAGCACGCCCTTGCATTGGGTCGCCATCTCGTCGGCGGATGAGAATCGTTGCGCCGGCTTGGCGTTCGTCGCGCGCGCCAACAGCCGGTAGAACGACTCGTACCGGTGGAACAGCGGCACGTCGTCGGGGTCGGGCAAGGACTCTGCGAACCGGTCGTTCGGCAAGTCGACGGTCAGTTTGGCCAGTGTGCGGCCGACGGTGTAAATGTCCGACGCGATCGTAGGACCGGTACGCACAATCTCGGGTGCCTGAAATCCTTTGGTGCCGTATATGTATCCGAAGTCGCCGATGCCGGACACCGCACCCATGTCGATCAGCTCGACATGATCCTCGCTGAGCATGACGTTTTCCGGCTTGAGGTCGTTGTAGACCAGGCCGAAAGAATGCAGGTAGGAAAGCGCCGGCATGATCTCGAGCACGTAACCGAGGGCCTGCTCCACCGGCATCATTGGCATCGGTTCACCCGCCGGCGTTCCGTCTTGCAGCTTGTTCAGGATGTCCTGCAGTGTCGTGCCGCCGATGTACTCCATCACGATGTAGCCGATTGGGCGTCCGTCGAAGCCTGGATGTTCGACGAAGTTGTAGATCTTGACGATGCCGGGATGGTTCACCATGGCGAGGAATTGGCGCTCGGCGATGGCGACCTCCTGCGCTTGCTGTCCGCCGGGCTGAAGGAGGCCTTTGAGCACCACCCAGCGGTCGCTGACGTTGCGGTCGATCGCCAGATAAATCCAGCCGACGCCGCCGTGGGCAATGCACCCCTGAACGTCGTACTGGCCGGCGACCATCTCGCCGGCTTCCAGCTGGGGCGAGAACGAGAAAATTGCGCCGCAGTTCGGACATACGCCCTCGCTGGGCCCCGGTCGACCCGCGACGCTGCGCCCGACCGGTTGCTGGCAGGTGCCACAGTACCGTTTCGACTCGGCGACAACGGGATTGGTGAGAATCGCACTTGTCGGCTCGATGTCCTCACGAACCGGAACCTCGACGAGCCCGTCGCCGATGCGCCGTTGGCCGGAGCGAAGCCGCGGCCGGGTGCCCTCGACCTTGTTGGCTCCGGTTCCGGTGACCAGGACGGCCCGGGTTCCTTCGACCGCGGTCGGTCCGGTCTCGCTTACCGGGACAGCTCGTGTTCCATCGTCGCCGGCCATCGGTCAGTCCCGATACTTCGGTTCCGGCGGACTGGTGGGTCCGAGCACGGCAAGCCACCTGTCGTACAACGACATCCAGGTGCCGTCCCGGCGCATGCGGTCCAGGCTGGCGTTTACGGCGCGAACCAGATCCTCTTGTGACTTGTTCACGCCGATACCATAGGGTTCGTCCTCCAAGCTCGGTCCCACGATGTGCAAGTTGGGATCCTGCACCGCCAGTCCGGCGAGGATCGAGTTGTCGGTACTCGCCGCATCCGCTTGGCCCTGCTGAAGCATGACCAGGCAGTCGTCCCAATTCGGAACGGCGACAAGGTTTGCCGTCGGCGCGATACGGGCGAGGGTGGCCAGCGAGGTGGTGTCCACCACCGAACACACGCGCTTGCCCGCCAGATCGGCTGGACCGGTAATCTCCGAATCCTTCGGCACGAGCAACCGTTGGCTGGCGTCGAAATAGACTGTGGAGAACGCGATCTGCTCGGCACGCGCGCACGTGATCGTCATCGTCTTTGCGACGATGTCGACACTCTTGTCCTGCAGCGCCGAGATGCGCTCCGGCGATGTCAGTAACCGGAACTCTACTTTGTCGGGATCGCCGAGGATGTCGCGGGCAATTTCGCGCGTGATGTCGACGTCGAAGCCCTGCAGTTCGCCGGAGTCGGGATCCCGGAAGCTGAAGAGGTTCGTGTTCTGGTCGACCCCGGCGATCAACCTGCCGCGGCGGACAATCTCCTCGACCGCCGGACCCTCTGCTGTGGATGGGCGGAGACTGGCTGTGGCATCACAGCTTTCGACAGGCGCACCGGCGACCTCCGACACCACCGCCGCGCCGCTGGGCAGCGGCAGCGTGGTGCGCGACGGTGACACCTCAGCTAGCGGTTGCACGGCAGAACAGCCGGCGAGCAGGGCCGCCGCGAGCGCGAACGCAGCCGCGGCGCGCATCACTGGTACTCGTTCAGTCGTGGCCAGATGCCTGCTGCGACCGCCAACGCAGCCAGCACGCCGATCGCCGCGGCGCCCGGTCCGAGCAGGCTCAGCGCGGTATAGGCATGGGCGATCCCATCGCGCTGCCGGTCCCGCAGCCGAGTGATGTCGTCGCGAAGCGCGGTGTCCAGCCGGCTGAACTGGGCGGTGGAGTGTTGCGGGTCATCGTCTCGCGCGACAGCGACGGCGCCGAGATAGTCGCCACCGGCGAGTCTGCGTCGGATGTCGTCATGCGAGCGCACCCAGCCCCCGAGCGGGTCGGCCGCGCCGTCCACCCGGTCCCGGTCGAGTGTCTGCGACAGCTGTGCGGTCCGCGCTTCGAAATTGGTTTCGGACTGGGTATCGGAGCCGCGCTTGAGCAGTCCGAGGATTTCGTCCGCACGAGCCTGCTCGGCGAGGATCCTTGCGGTCACCGCGGTGCCCAGCGGCTCGGCGCCGTCGGTTCGAGCGCCGGCCGCGGCACGCGCAGACAGCAGACCGGCCACCCAGAGCCACACCACGAGGACCGCAATCAACACCGACGCCAACAGCAGCCCGGGGTTCAGCCGACGATGGCTTCGCTTGGTCAGAGCGACCTGAGCGACCACCAACATGCCGAGTGCAAGCAGGGATCCCGCAATGACCGCGGGGAACGGGCCGGCGGATCGTTCCGACGACATGACGGCCTCGGCCTGTGTCCGGTACAACTGCTCGGCGGACGGAAGGATGTCCCGCTGCATCAGCGCGGACGCTTCGCTGAGGTATGCGACTCCGATAGGGCGCCCCGCACGGTTGTTGGCGCGGGCGGTGGCGATCATCCCGGTGTACACCGCGAGCTGGTTGGACAGGTCCGTGAGCAGCGTCAGTGAGCGAACATCGTTGGGCGACACGCCGTTCGAGGCGGTGACCAGGCCGGCGGTAGCCTGGCCGATTGCGGCGTCGTAGCGATCCCGAACATCGGATGGTTCGACACCGCCGGATAGGAACGTCGTCGCCGCGGTCGTGTTGGCGATCGACAGTGCGTTGTAGATCTGTTGGGCGGCATCAGCCAACGGTTCGGTGTGCGATCGCAGGGTCTCCAGCTGGTCCCTGCGGTCGGTAACCGTGGTTGACGCGGCCACGCCGACGGCGAGCAGCGCCGCTATCAGAAGGACGGCCACCAATGCCATCCGGCCCGGCGTGGATCCGAGGAAGTCGAGGACCGGCCGGTCTGATTCCTCGGGATCGACGAGCAGGGACTCGTCAAGTGTGTGCGTCTGCTGGCCCGCCAGCTCACCGCCGTGCACTCGACATCACCTCGTCGCAGGTCGGGCACGGACCCGCGGTACCGGACTCGATCCAACCCAGATGAATCGCACGGTAACCCTCTGAAACGCATTGCGGGGGTGGTTGCTCGACTCAGTATCCCGCTCGCACCGGAACCCTTCCGTTGCTGCGGCCCTTGCCGGCGAACGGTCGCAGCACATTCTCAGTCGGTCAGGCGATCGCGCGGGCCCTGATGATGAAGCCTCGACTGCTTCCCTGCGACAGATCACCTCTGCGCTCGACCCACCGGTGGCCGCCGAGGTGCTCGTGATCTCCAGGACATCAGAACCGTCCCCGCGGCCGACGTGTCGCAGCGACGGTTGCACGACAGGGTCTTCCGCCCGATTGAGCCCGCCTTTTCCTTGATCGGCGTCGAGGATCGAAACCCCAGGAGCGGTCTCGGTCATACCGAAGGCTTCCTGGAAGGCATTGTTGCCATGAGCACGAGGGTCGAGAATGTGGCGATCGTGCTCGGCAACCACATACCCACTGCAATACTGTTCGTACCGCCGAACATATCGAGGCCGGCGACGCCGAGACCGGTGCGACTGCTTTGACCACCGTGCTGAAGCGTCTGCTCACTACCTAACTGAACCCGAGCATTTTCTATTCGTGCCAAAATCATCACTGCTTGACGGACGACCTCATAACCACCTCACAGCTCCGTCGACGCCTACGGGTGTCGACGCGAAAATATCCGTATGACTCGGCCAGTGATTGGCGAATCGGACAGCGGGCTCCGACGCGCCCTGCGGGTCGTCGGTCGTCCGCCCGCATTAGAAGACCGAATTGAGCAACATGCATATCAATAGTGGCCAACCGAGAAGGCTTCGTGTTTCATCGCTGGCGGCTGTGGCCAATCCGTCGTACACCCGGATCGACACCTGGAACTTGCTCGACGATGCGTGCCATCACCTCCATGTCGTACACCGGGCCGGGCTGGACACCACGCACGCGGCAGCCCGGGCGAAACGGCTGCTGGATCGTCTGGGCGCCTACGAGCGGTACTGGCTGTACCCGGGAGCGGCGAATCTGGAGGCGTTCGGTGGCTATCTCGCCGATCTGGCAACGGAGCGACTCACCGACGAGGTGTCGCTGGCGGTGCGCCTGTTATCCGAGTATGGCGACCGCGCCGCATTGTTCGACATGCTTGCGCCGCTGGCCGACCAGGAGCTCGAGTCACGCGCAAAGCGACAACAGTTCTACACCGTTCTGCTGGCCGACGACTCTCCCTCCTCCGTTCCCGAAAGCCTGGCGGAAGGCATGCGGGCACTGCGCGATCCGTTCGACGATGTGCAGTTCGAACTCCTTGTTGTGTCCAGCGTCGAGGACGCCGTCACCGCGGTCGCGCTCAACGGCGAGATCCAGGCCGCGATCATCCGCCATGACCTGCCGCTGCGTTCCCGCGACCGACTGCCGCTGATGACGACGCTGCTGGGCGCCAAGGACCTGCCCGTCGCCGGGGACCACGGGTACGACTGGGTCGAGTGCGGCGAGTGGATCAGGGAGCTGCGACCACACATCGACCTCTATCTGCTCACCGACGAATCAATCGCCGCCTTGACCGACGACGCGCCCGACGTCTACGACCGCACCTTCTACCGGCTCAACGACGCTACCGACCTGTACAGCACGGTGCTGGCCGGCATGCGGACCCGGTACGCCACGCCGTTTTTCGACGCCTTGCGCGCCTACGCGGCCGCACCGGTGGGCCAGTTCCACGCTCTGCCCGTCGCGCGGGGTGCCAGCATCTTCAACTCCAAATCGCTGCAAGACATGGGCGAGTTCTACGGCCGCAACATCTTCATGGCCGAGACGTCGTCGACATCCGGGGGGCTCGACTCGCTGCTGGACCCGCACGGCACACTCAGGCAAGCAATGGACAAGGCCGCCGACACCTGGTGCGCCGAGCAGACATACTTCGTCACCAACGGGACATCCACCGCGAACAAAATCGTCGTGCAATCACTGGTCCGCCCGGGCGACATCGTCCTGATCGACCGCAATTGCCACAAGTCGCACCACTACGGTCTGGTGCTGGCCGGGGCGAGCCCCCTCTACCTCGACGCCTACCCGCTGGAGCCGTTCGCGATTTACGGCGCGGTATCGCTGCGCACCATCAAGCAGGCCCTGCTCGACCTCGAAGCGGCGGGGCAGCTGCACCGAGTGCGCATGCTGCTGCTGACCAACTGCACCTTCGATGGCATCGTCTACCACCCGCGCCGGGTGATGGAGGAAGTCCTGGCGATCAAGCCCGACATCTGCTTCCTCTGGGACGAAGCCTGGTACGCCTTCGCCACCGCGGTGCCGTGGTCTCGGCAGCGGACCGCGATGATCGCCGCTGATCGGCTCGAGGCAATGCTGAACTCACCGCGATACGCCAAGGAGTACGGGCACTGGCGTGAGTCGATGCGCGGCGTGGACCGCGCCCAGTGGACCGAGCATCGGCTGCTTCCCGACCCCAAGCTGGCCCGGGTCCGCGTGTACTCGACGCATTCCACTCACAAGTCCCTGTCCGCGCTGCGACAGGGGTCGATGATCCACATCCGCGACCAGGACTACACCCGAAGCCGCGAGGCGTTCGGCGAGGCGTTCTTGACCCACACCTCGACCTCGCCCAACCAGCAACTCCTTGCATCGCTGGACCTTGCTCGACGCCAGGTCGACATCGAAGGTTTCCAGCTGGTCCGTTACGCCTACAACATGGCGCTGGTCTTCCGCCACCGGATGCGCATCGACCCGCTGATCAGCAAATGGTTCCGGATCCTCGACGAGGCCGACCTGGTACCCGAGCAGTACCGGGCATCCCGGGTTCGCTCCTACCGTCAGGTCAGTCAGGGCGGGCTGGAGGGCTGGAATGAGGCGTGGAGATCCGACGAGTTCGTGCTCGATCCGACACGGGTCACCCTGTTCGTCGGCAAGACCGGGATGAATGGATACGACTTCCGCGAGAAGATCCTCATGGAGCGGTTCGGCATCCAAATCAACAAGACTTCGATCAACAGTGTGCTGCTGATCTTTACCATCGGAGTCACCTGGTCGAGCGTGCACTACCTGCTCGACGCCCTGCGGCGGGTGGCCTCCGACTTCGAGCACAACCTGCGCACCGCCGGCGGGGCCGACCGCGCCCTGCAACAGCGCCGTGTCGCGGAAATCACCACCGATCTGCCACCGCTGCCCGACTTCAGCGAATTCGACCCCGCGTTTCGCACCGATGGCGCCAGCTCGTTCGGCGACATGCGGTCGGCGTTCTACGCCGGCTACGAGGAATCTGACCGTGAGCACGTCCTGCTCGGCGCCGCGGGACGACGCCTCGCCGAGGGCAAGACGTTGGTGTCGACCACGTTCGTCGTGCCCTACCCACCGGGATTCCCGGTGCTGGTACCCGGCCAGGTCATTTCCAAGGAAATCCTCTACTTTCTCGCCCAACTCGACGTCAAAGAAATCCATGGCTACAACCCCGACCTGGGGCTGTCGGTCTTCACCGAGCGGCGATGGCACGCATCGCGGCGGCTCGTCAGGCTCCCGGCGGCATGGCCGGTACCCAGGCGCCGGCGGCGAGCCCTTCCGTATCGTGACCGAGGTCCCTGCATTACCGCACCACCGTGGCCGAAGCGCATGCAGGCCATCAGCAGACACCTGCACGCTGTTGTGCTCTGAGCCCCGCGGCCGACCCCACTGCTGGATCATCCGGCTGCCGGGATTCGCCGCGTCCAGAGCCTCGATCGAGGCGTCCACCTCGTCGCCGCTGAGGGTGGTCGAGTGAGGCGGGGAAGATCCCGTCCTCCTCCTTGCTCATGTGCTGGTGCAGGTCGAACACTGCGTCGCGGATCGCCTGTTGGCCGGGTGACGAAAGGTCGGATTGGTGGCCGCGTTTGCCAGCCGGATCGTTTCGGTCGCGGTGGCTGCTGCCGCGAGCGTCGGTATCGTCTCGAACCACGGCCGAGTTGCTCGGCTGACCAGCCAGATGGCCTGTCCGTCACCGCCGCCGAGTAGATCGGCAGGGTGGTCGAGGTGCTCAGCCGCGATGCTGTAAGCCTACGACGAGGAACGCAACAGGTAGAAGCTTCGCTACCCGGTATCACCTGCAGGGATCGGCTCGCGAAGGCGAAAACCATCGGCGTGAGGTTTTCGAGGTACACGACACGCGGTCTGGTGCCGTCGACGATGTTGGTTGCGCACGCCGGCGGCGATGTCAGCGCGGGCGAACCGGTCGAGGGCGAACGAGCTGATGTCGTAGCCGGGTTGCTTGCCGTGGTAGAGGTCGCGCACGATCTCCCGGTGGCCGGGGCCCATGAGGAAGCCGTCGCCGAGTACCCGGTAGCGATGAGCAGTCCTTCCACTTTGGTGGAGCGGTCGATGATCTGGTTGCGGTGGATGATGTTGAGCCCCAGGCCCGCCCAGCCAGAGCTGATGCCGTAGTCCAGCACGGCCGGGGCACGGGTCGCGGCGATCTCGCCCAGGCCGCAGCCAGTGGTAGAATTGAACGTCAAGGTGAAGCCCGCGGGCTGGTTGGGGTCGGACCAGCCCAGCAGCAGGCCCTTGCCCTCGGGATGGAAGTAGAAGTTGGAGGGGAAGTCGATGGTGAGCGAGGGCGAAGCTGGGGAGGTCGGTGATCGGCTCGGTGAAGGCGATCTGCCGGCCGCACCGGGGTGACGGGGATGTCCACCCCAACCATCTCGCCGATGCTGCGCGACCGCGCCGGCCGCGCACACCACCGTGTTGGTGGCGATGCGGCCGTGTTCGGTCACCACGGCGGTGATCGCGCCGCCGCTGCTTTCGATGTCGGTGACCGCGCAGTGCCGGATGATGCGGGCACCGTGACGGCGGGCCGCGGCGGCGTAGCCGATCACGACCGATTCGGGCGTGGCCTTGCCGTCGTCCGGGGACCAGCGCGGCGAGCATCCCCTCGGTGCCGATCAGCGGGGAACGTTTCTTCGCCTCTTCGGGGGTGATCATTGTCCGGGCTTCAGCACGCCGTGGCTGTTCTGTAGGGCCACGGATTCGGTGAAGACGTTGACGTTGATCTGGTCGGACAGCAGGTAGAGGTAGCCGTCGCGGGTGAAGTCGATTTCCTGGCCATAGCCCTGGGCGACCACTGGCGTACGCGTCGACCGCGCAGGCCGATGGCGATGTTGGCCGGCATTGCTGAAGGAGGCCCGCACACCACCTGCGGCTTTCGAGCGTCGGATCCGCACGCGAGTTCATCCCTCTACGACGACGACGGTAGACGTACCGGATTCGGCGAGGTGGAACGCGATGCTGGTTCCGATCACGCCGCCGCCGGGTTCCCACCACGGACGCGTGTCCGGGGAGATCCTTCTTCATGTCGTTCCTCTGCTCTTCTTCGAGATCAACCGTACTGCCTCTGTATGCCGATGCCCCGAAGCCG
>CAVYPI010000035.1:0-44384 GCA_963770125.1 uncultured Actinomycetota bacterium
GTGCGCCGGCTGTTGCTGTCGATGAGCAGCGCACTGAGCGCTATCCGCGCCCTGTCGGTACAGATCAGCGCCTGGCTGGACCTGGCCGCCGCCGGACAGAGCGCACCCGGCGCCCTGCCGACTTCTTGTTGCCCGTGTTCAAAGGCTGGGCGACCGAGAACTGTGTACAGATCACCTCCGATGCGATCCAAGTCCACGGTGGCACCGGGTTCATCGAAGAGACGGGAGTCGCCCAGTACTACCCCGACATCCGGATCCTCTCGATTTGGGAAGGAACTACGGCCATCCAGGCCAAAGATCTCGTCGGCCGAAAGGTGGTGCGCGACAACGGCGCGCTGGCCGGACGTCTGTTCGATCTGATCGACGATGACCTTGAACTCCTCGACAAGCACGACAACGCATCTGCGCACCGCATCGCGGGCCGGATGCGCACCGCGGTCACGATCGCCAAAGTCTCCACGGCGGCGTTACTCGATCAGGCGCCGCGTGACCAATACGCGGCCAGCGTTCCCTATCTCACCCTGCTCGGCCTCCTCGCTGGCGGATGGATGCATGCGCGCATCGCCGCGGCCGCGCTGGACGCGGGCGACAGCCACACCGAACAGCGGTTACGCGAAGCCGACTTCTACACGACCCATCACTTGAGCCAAGCCGGCTCTCTCGGCGACATCATCAAGAACGGAGAAATCGCATGACCGACCTCACCCTCGAGGTGTACACCAGCCCGTTCCGCGACCTCAGCACTGGTGGCCAGTTCTCTCCCACCACCTCCACGCTGGTCTATGGACCCACCGAAGCCGTCCTGGTCGACGCCCAGTACATGCTCAGCGACATCGCCGAGATCGCCGCACTCATCGAGACCTCCGGACGCACCCTGACCACGGTCTACGTCACCCATGCCCACGCCGACCACTATTTCGGCCTGGAATGGCTGCTCGACCGCTTCCCGGCCGCACGCGCGGTCGCCCAGCCTGCAGTCGTCGATGACATCGCCGCCACCAACGAGGATGCCCGCGCCCAGTGGCGCGACTGGTTCTCCGGTCAGGCACTGGACAACACCGTGATCCCCGAAGCCATGGACGGCGAGACGTTGACCGTCGACGGCCACGAACTGCGAGCCATCCTGTTGGGCCAGGGCGACATCGACAACAGCACCGCGTTGCATATACCTGACCTGGACGCGGTCGTGGCCGGCGACGTCGCCTACAACGGCATCCATTCCATGCTCGCATTGACCGGGCCTGCCGAATGGCGCCAATGGATCGCCAGCATCGACAAGATCGCCGCGCTCAATGCGTCCACCGTGATCGCAGGGCACAAGCGTCCAGAACTGGCCGACACCAGCGCCGCCACCCTCGATCGCACCCGCGACTACATCGAGGCGTTCATCGAAGAGGTTGAGAACAGCGCCGATTCTCGCGACATGGTCGCCCGGATGCAGACCCGTTTCCCAGAGTTCGGCAACCCCAGCGCGTTAGTGCTTTCCGCGGTCACCGCGTTTAAGCGCAAGAAGCACGCACATCAATAACCCGGCGCAACCACCAGGAGGAGCAACCATGACTTATGAAACCTTGAACGTCCATCGCGACGGACACGTTCTGATCATCGGTCTCAACCGCCCAGACAAGCGCAACGCCTTCGACGCGACGATGCTGCGCGAATTGGCCTCGGCCTTCGGAGAACTCGACACCGATGCCGATCTGCGTGCCGGGGTGCTCTACGGCGAAGGCACCATGTTCACCGCCGGGCTGGACCTCGCCTCGGTGGCCGCCGACATCCAGAATGGCGTCAACCACGTCCCCGCCGGCGGTATCAACCCCTGGCAGGTCGACGGACGTCAACTCTCCAAGCCGCTGGTGGCCGCCGTGCACGGCAAGGTCCTGACGCTAGGGATCGAACTGGTCTTGGCCGCCGACATCGCCGTGGCCGCCGAGTCCGCCACATTCGCCCAACTCGAGATCTCGCGTGGCATCTTCCCCTTCGGCGGAGCCACCATCCGCTTCCCCCGTGCTGCCGGCTGGAGCAACGCGATGCGCTGGCTACTCACTGCCGAGACGTTCGACGCCACCGAAGCGCACCGCATCGGAGTCGTCCAGGAGATCGTCCCCGACGATCAGCACCTCACACGTGCGATCGAGCTGGCACACACCATCGCCCGCCAAGCCCCACTGGGCGTTCAGGCCACACTGGCCAACGCCCGCAAGGCGATTCGCGAGGGCGACGCCGCCGCCGAAGCAGACCTGGTACCCACCGTCCAAAAGTTATTCACCAGCGAAGACGCGGCACTGGGCGTCCAGGCCTTCCTCACCCGCACGCAGGCCGAATTCATCGGACGCTGACCTCACACCAAGCGATGAAGGAGCCGGGGCGCTCACCAAACCCGACAAGGAGCCATCATGGACGTCACGCATGTCCCAGTCGCTCGATGATCATGGCCATTCCCTGACCGCCACCGACGCACATGGTTTCCAAACCGAATTGTTTGTCGTGCCGGCGCGGCCGATCGGCGAGCGCGCGGCAGCGACGGTGACTGCTTCGACCATGATGGTCTTTTCGAATACCTTCAAGGGTTTTGGACGCACTGCGCCGCTATGACCCGGGGCCGCGGGCTGGTGATGCCCGACGACCCAACCGCTTCGGAGAAAGGGGTCAGACGTGGATGCCGACGGTCGTGCTCAGGCCGCCGTCGAGCGGGATTACCGCTCCGGTCATGTAGGTTGCGGCGATGTCGTCGGTGCGGCCAATCCTTCGCACCGGACTTGCCGCCCGTAACTCATCACCGAGCTCTTCCAGCGACTTTTCCATCATCTTCGACGGGAACGGCCCGGGGGCGATCGCGTTGACGAGGATGGACGGCGCGAGGTCTGCGGCCATATGCCGGGTCAGGTGGTGGATCGCCGCTTTGGATGCCGAGTACGAATAGTTGCCGAACCCGGGCACGATCATGCCGTCGATCGAGCCGATGTTGATCACGCGGGCCGGATCCTCAGCCGTGGAAGCCTTTTCCAGCAGCGGCCGCGCCAGGCGCGTCAGTGTGAACGGCGCTTTGAGGTTAACGGCCAGAATTTTGTCCCAGCCGGCGTCGGGAAACTCGTCGAAGGACGCGCCCCACGTGGCGCCGGCATTGTTGACCAAAACGTCGAGTGCCGATTCGCGTTCGGTGATGGCGTCGATCAGTGCGGCGCACTGCTGTTCGCTGCTGACATCGCAGGCGATCGCGTGCACCTCACCGTACTGCGACAGCCACGCCTGGGCTTCGGTGCAGGCCTGCTGCTTGCGCGACGAAATGTAGACGCGGGCTCCCGCCCTCAGATAGCCTTCGGCGATCATCAACCCGATGCCGCGGGTCCCCCCGGTCACCAACGCAGTCTTGCCGCGGATCGAGAACAGCTCGGAGAAATCGGTCATCATCGCCCCTCAAAGGAAATCAACTGTTCGTGTTGTCCCATGAACTTGCGCGCACCATGGGTGAGCAACAGATCCACCGCCGTTTGCATGTCGCGGCTGACGAACAACGGTGTGGCGGCCTCAAGCACGTACTCATCGGCATCGCGGATGCCGCGATCGACGGCCCGCTCCACCAACTTCTTGGTCACCGCATGCGCGGCGGTCGGTCCAGCGGCCAACCGCCGAGCCCATTGCAACGCCTCGTGATCCAGCGCGTCGGCTGGCACAACGCGGTTGATGATGTTCCACCGCTCGAACGTTGACGCATCGAAAAAGTCTCCGCTGTAGACGATTTCGAATGCCCTGGCCGTTCCCGCGCGACGGGCCAGGCGGTTCACCCCACCGAGGAACGTCGCGGCACCGATCTTGGCCTCCACCTGGGCGAACTGTGTGCCCTCGGCGGCGATGATGAGATCGCAGGCGAGCGCAATCTCCGCCCGGCCGCCAGGCATAGCCCATGCACGGCGGCGATGACGGGGAACGGGGCCTGCTCGATGGCCCGCAGGCCGGTGAACCCCTCGGCGAGGAATTCGCGGGCCTCCTGCGGTGATTTACCACTGAACAGCTTGACGTCGGCACCGCCGGAGAACAACGGACCCTCCGCGCGCAGCACCATCGCCCGGGCCCGGGCGGACTCAGCGGACTGCACGGCAGCCGACAGGCCCGTCGCCACCGCCCCGTCGAACAAGTTGGCCGGCGGATTGGCCACGGTCACGACCGCAACATCTCCCACCATCTCCACGCCCACCGCAGCCATTAGGTTCCCGCCTCTCGCCGATCCGATATAACGAGAGTAGACTAAAACGTCTAGACTGAATCGTCAAATATCAAAGGTGCGAGCGGCGCGGTGCTGGCCGCGGCGCGAGTTCCCAAGGGCTCCTTCTGTCACCATTTCGGATCCAAGGACGCCTTCGGGCAAGCGGTCCTCGAACGGTATACGACCTTCCAGCTCTCCCTCTTCGATAAGTGGGCGACCAAGAAGGGTCTCACCACGACACAGAAAGTCGTCGGATACTTCACGGAAATGCGCTCTCGTTCGCGCTGCTCGCCTACGGCCTCACCTGCCGCGACACCGATCCCGTCCGCGCACTGGACGCTCTGCGCCGGGGTCTGGTGATCGCTCAAGACAGCGGGTGCCGCATCCAGGAGTCGTACCTGGCAATGGGTCTGGCCAGACTTGAGGCCGAACACGGCGACCCTCGGGCCGCGCTCGAATACTTTACTGTCGCAATCCGCAATTACGACGACTCGGGCAGCACCACCACGATCCGTGCGCCCCTGGGTGGCCTCGCCCCACTTTCGACCGGCTCGGACGCCATGAGGCAGTGGCCATCATCGCCGGTTTCGCCATCGGCAGTCCCATGACCGCGAATGCGGTCCCCGAAGTCGACACCGTGATTCCACCTGCGCAATGTCCTTGGTGACTAAACCTACGAATCGCTCGCCCGCAAGGCTGAAACGATGACCACCGCCGCCATCGTGACGTACGCATACGATCAGATCGACCAGGCCCGAGCAGAACTGAACGCTGTCTCGTAAGAGACGACATATGAGGGTCTCAAAACTTCGTGTCGGAGCTGGCACAGCGATATGACGGACATCGTTGACCAGCGGTGAAACGATATTGGCGTGGACGACGGTCGCGGTGCGCTGACGGCGGCGGGCCTCACCTGTGGGTCGTGCGGCACCGAACTGCCACCGAACTCCAAGTTCTGTAACGAGTGCGGTACACCAGTCACACCGGTCAGCCGATCGGCGGAGTACAAGCAAGTGACGGTGCTGTTCGCCGACGTCGTGCATTCGATGAACATCGCAGCGGCGGTGGGACCGGAGCGGCTTCGCGAGATCATGGCCGAGCTGGCCGACCGCTGCGCGGCGGTGGTGCAGCGCTACGGCGGCACGGTGAACCAGTTCACCGGTGATGGCATCATGGCCGTGTTCGGCGCGCCGGTGGCGTTGGAGGATCATGCTGTTCGCGCTTGTCTCGCGGCGTTAGGGGTTCAGGAGGACGCCAAGCGGCTTGCGGCCGAGGTCCACGATCGCGACGGTATCGACCTGTGGCTGCGGGTGGGCCTGAACTCCGGTCGGGTGATCGCCGGCGAGATCGGTTCTGGGTCTTTCGGTTACACCGCTGTGGGTGAGCAGGTCGGGATGGCTCAGCGGATGGAATCGGTCGCCCCACCGGGTGCGGTGATGCTCAGCGCATCCACCGCACGGCTGGTTGATGGTGCAGCAGCTCTTGGTGAGCCAGAGATGGTGCGCATCAAGGGTGCCGACGAGCCGGTGGCGGCGCAACGGCTGTTGGGCATGGAAGAACAGCATCGCGCCGTCGGGCGCGCGGAGTCGAATCTCGTAGGTCGGCGGTGGGAGATGTCGGCCGCTGAGGGTCTGCTGCAGCGCGCCGTCGATGGCCACGGCGCTGTGGTCGGCGTGGTGGGGCCGCCGGTATTGGCAAGAGCCGTCTGGTCCGCGACGTCGCGGCGATAGCGGGTTCCCGCAACGTTGAGGTGTTCACCGCCTTCTGCGAGTCGCACACCAGTCAGGTCCCCTTCCACGCCGTGGCGCGGCTGCTGCGCGCGGCCACCGGCGTCGAGGGGCTTGACCCGCAGGCCGCCCGCGCCCGGATCCGGGCTGGGTCTCCTGATGCCGAGACTGAGGACTTGCTGCTGTTTGATGACCTGCTGGGCATAGCCGATCCTGATGTTGTTCTTCCTCGTATCGATCCGGATGCTCGTCGGCGGCGGTTGACCGCGCTGGTGAATACCGCCTTGTTGGCCCGCGAAGCCCCAGCGGTCTATGTCGTTGAGGACGCCCATTGGATTGATGAGGTCAGCGAGTCGATGCTGGCCGAGTTCTTCACCGTGATCCCCAGACGCCCTCGCTGGTGGTGGTCACCTACCGACCGGAGTATGGGGGCGCGTTGGCCCGCGTGGCCGGTGCCCAACTCGTTCCCCTTGCGCCGCTGAGTGATTCGGAAACGTCACTATTGATCGCGGAGCTGCTGGGGCCGGACCCGTCGGTCGGCGGGCTGGGCCAGACGATTGCGGAGAGGGCTGCGGGTAATCCGTTCTTCGCCGAGGAGATCGTGCGCGATCTGGCCGAGCGCGGCGTGCTGGAAGGGCAGCCGGGCGCATACAAGACGACGGCAGGGGGTGCTGAGGTGAGCGTGCCTGCGACGTTGCAGGCCACCATCGCGGCGCGCATCGATCGGCTCGACCCGAACGCCAAGCGCACGCTGAGCGCGGCGGCGGTCATCGGGTCGCGGTTTGGCCTGGACTTGCTGACTGAGCTGGGAGTTGAGCCGGTCGTCGACGAGTTGGTCAAGGCCGAGTTGATCGATCAGGTCAGGTTCACTCGCCAACCGGAGTATGTGTTTCACCATCCGCTGATTCGCGCGGTCGCCTACGAATCGCAGCTCAAATCCGACCGCGCCGAGATGCACCGGCGCGCGGCCGCCGCAATCGAACAACGCAGCGCTGGATCGCTCGACGAGAATGCCGCCTTGATCGCCGAGCACCTGGAGGCCGCAGGGTATCTGCGTGCCGCTTATGCCTGGCATATGCGCGCCGGAGCGTGGGGCCACGCGACATCACCGCCGCGTGGGTCAGTGGCACGCCAGGTCGCCGACGCGCTGCCCGCCGACGCGGTCGCCCGCGATGCGACGCCGCCCGCGCCTGGCTGTGCGGCAACGCCTTCCGGGTCTATGCCGATCTTTCCGGCGGCCTTTTTGAGGAGCTGCGAGAGCTTTGCACGGCGGCCGGGGACAAGCCGTCGCTGGCCAATGGCATGGCCGGGCTGATGATGGAGCACAATCGCCACGGCCGGGCGCGGGAGGCGTCGCGGCTGGCCTCCGAAAGCGATCGACCGGTTGGCGGCCGCGCCAGACGACGATGGGCTGGTGGCGCGTGAAGTCTGGCTGCTGCGGATGCGGGCGCTGCTGGCCCGAGCCCTCGGCGACGAGACCGCCAACCGCGACTATCGGGATCGCTTCCGCGCCATGGCCACAGAGCTTGGCTTCGAGGGACACATGAAATGGGCCGAGGCGATGCCGTGACGGCGGTGTGTCTAGAGGCGTGCGCAGCTGGTCTCAAATTAGACGACATACGAGGGTCTCAATAGTCAGTCCCAGTTCCGTGCCACCTACAACGCACGCCATGCACCCGGGAGGTCAAGCGCCTTGGTTCAACGCGAGACGACCTGATGTGCGGAGTTGGCCAACGATGATCTGGCCGAACTGGCCGAAGGGGCGTAGAAGGACGAGACGTTCTCGATACTGACGAACTTCCCGTGACCGGTGGCGTCGTTGGTTGGACGCGTGCCGTCCTCGCTAGCTGCCCGTGGTGTCTCCCCGCGGTAGTTGATCCGCGACGACCCGACTTCACCGCCGCGGCAGGTGCTCCGCTGCTAGTCGCCCGACTCGTACTTGAACGAGATCGCTAGCCGCACCCGGAAACCGGACAGCTGCCCGTTCTCGATCACGACGTCCTGCCGCACCACCTCGGCCACGCGCAGGTCACGAACGGTGCTGGCCGCGGTCTGGACGGCACTTTGAGCCGCCGCCTCCCACGACTCGCCGCTAACACCGATCACCTCGGTCACCCGGTACACACTGTCCGGCATGGCTGCCTCCTCTGTTCCGCCGTCTCGGCACTGCCCGGCGGACGCCCGAGCCTTCCACGCCTGGAGCCGCTCGCCGCTACACCGAAGTTACCGTGCCTGGGGCGTGACACCGGCATAAACAGTGGATCCTTCTCGAGTCTCGATCTACCTCGATGACACCGATACCTCGATGACACCGATACCTACCGGGAAACCGCCCGGCCCGCCGTGAGTTACCGCCAAAGGCCCGTGTCGACGCCACCCGCAGCGACGTCGTCACGTCGATCGATGCGAGCACAGGACGGTGATCAGATCCGGTGCTCCGCGCCTCTTAGCTTAGTGGGGTCGTCGTCGATGGAGGGGGTCGGTCCGGCGGCGTCGGTGATGACGTGGTCTTGAGCGATCTTTCCGACTAGGGCGTGGCTGACGAAGATGTGGTCGATCAGTTCCTTGCGTCCCCGATAAATGCGGCTGAAGCGTTGGGCCTCGGGAATGCGTGGGGCGAGGTTCCAAAGCCGTTGCGCGTCACCGTCGTCGGGGCGGTCAAAGCCGGTGGTACCGATCTCCGAGCCGGGTGGTCCGTTGAGGATTTGCGTGGTGGCGGCCTCCGCCTCGTCGTTGAGGTCACCGAGCACGACAACGGCACGCTGCGGATGGCCGGTGAGCAGATCAGTTACTCGGGGCTGAGTCCTTATGTTTTGAGGGCTTTTTGAGGGCCCATCCGGTGCTCCAGCAGGGCATTTCACCTCGCTTCGGTTCCAACACTGCGGGGGTACAAGAATCCACTCCAGCAGTGCGGGGGGTTGGCCTCCGACTTTGAGGGCCGCCGTCAGGCCTCGGCCCGCCGAATCCATGCACTGATGCCGACCGGCACCGCCGGGGACAGGCGCTGCGTACGGTACCTACTCGATCGTTTGCTGAGCAGTGTGTTGAATCACACACCTGACACCCTGCTCTCAGCTACCGAACGCCGCGCTATGACACTAAACTGCAGGCCACCAGGCTGCGAGAAGCGAGCACTGGACGACGACGGCGTGTGCCCCGCCTGCCTGCTGACCGTTGATCCACACCCCGCCGAACTCTTACACACTGGACGGCTGGCTGCCGATGCGGCCCGGGTGGTGGGGGATGAGGGATGGCGCAACCTACCGACCTGCCCCAACTGCGACGAACCCGCGCTGCTGCTGAACCTGCTGCGAGAGGCCAAACAGAAAGGACCGCTACGTGAGAGAAGGCCGCCCGGAGTTGGAGATCAACACCGACTGGACCGGACACGCCAAGCCCGGACACTGGTACGGCCGGTACTACGCGGACTGGGATGCGGCGCACCCGGGAGCCTGGGTACGCGGCGAGCTGGTGCCCGGCGGGTTCTACGGCGGCAACTGGGGTGGCAGCACCCTGAGCTGGGACGCCAATTGGTTCAGCAAACACGGAGCCAAGATGCCTAAAGGTGTGCACTACATAGCGCCCGGCCGTAGCATGACGCGGCTGACGGAGAAGCTGAACCCCAGCGACACCGGGGTGATGCGCCTGCAGTTCAGGGACGACTGATGGCACGGTGATCGGCGAGGCCTGCATGGTGTGAGACGACGCCGCCGGGTCACCAGCTATCACCGGCGGCGTCGTCGTATGAGCGGAGGGGCCGTCACCGATCCCTTGGTTCATCGACCCCTCCGCAGCCTTGGGGTGGAGAGGTGACCCCAAGGACATGCCGCCGCCTCTCCACGTCTCGCCGGTCGAGGCATCAGCCGGGAAGTCATCTAGCGCCCTTCTTCGGCGCGGCCTTCTTGGCTGGTGTCTTCTCCTCCGTCACCCAGCCGTGCTGCAGCCACGACGCCGCCAGGTCATCGGGTACCTCGACGGTCTCGCCGGGGCCCGTAGACGGTGCCGTTGAGCGCGCCCTGGAACGGATCGATGACGGTGACGGTGCTCATCACAGGCCGCTGATCGCCAGGACGGCGGACGTCCGGGTGGTCCACAAGACCAACCGCTCCTCGCCGACGAACCTCACTACGTACTTCACCAGGTGGTCGTTCGCGTAGCCGACCCGCATCGAGAGCGGCTCTCTGATCCCGACATAGCCGCACAGCGAGGTGTCGAGCAACAGGCCCTTACTCACCGGATTGCACCACTGGGATGCCCCACAGCGAGTTGGCCTCGTCGGTCATCGGGTCCGGCGCGACCATGAAGCGCTCCATCGCGTCCTTGACGCACCGCAGCTTGCTCGAGGTGCTCGGGTGCAGCACCAGCAGGTCGGGCGTCGCCAGCGCAGGCCCGGTGCGCAACGCGGTGATCGCGATCTCGATGCTGTCCAGCGCGGTCACGCCGCTGCCGGTGTCGGCGCCGGGCCGGTGACTGAGCAGCCGCCGCCGGGACCAGAGAAGGTGCCCCTCGGAACGAAAACGTCCGCGAACGAGGTCACGCCGCCAGAAACCGAGCGGCCAGGCTGTCTTGGGAGTTGTGGCCGCTGGGGCCATTGCAGCGCTGATGATCGCCCTCGTCCTTTCCGGTGGAAGCAGGAATCAAAGTAGGGGCAATCGACTCGTTCGCGGCGACTCTGTGAGCGCCGCACAGGCATCGGCACGGTCAACATCAGTAGTGTCCCGGCCCATGTGGCGATGGGTAGCGATAATTCCGTCTACATTCCTCGTAGTCACAGCGACCAGCTCCGTAGCGCATGCCGATCCGGTGGCCACGACGGCGACCGTGTTGAAGGTGGTGGACGGCGACACCGTTGACATCGTCGACGACGTTCGAGGGCGCTTACGGATCCGCCTGTTGGGCATCGATACCCCTGAGATCAAGAAGCCCGGCTACAGCGTCGGCTGCTGGGGTCCGGAGGCAAGCGAGTTCGCGAAATCGACACTGCTTGGCCAACGTGTCGCCTTTGTCACCGATCCGAGCCAGGGCATGTATGACCGCTTCGGCCGGACCTTGGCCTACTTGGATAAGGTCGACGGTTGGGATTACTCGGTCGAAGCGGCCCGTGCGGGTGCTGCCCATTCCTACGTCTATCACGGGCATCCCTCGGCCCGAGCCGACGAGATTGCAGCTGCCGAAAAGGAAGCGAAGGCCGCTGGCCGGGGCCTGTGGGGGCCGCCGTGCTTCGGCCAAACGACGTCAGTCCCAATCTGATTCGCCGAGGTGCCTTCGCCCAACGGTCCGGCCGCGCCGGAGGGCCCTCAGTGGGCGCGCAGTACCTCCGGGACGGGGATGTCGTCGCGCTGGAGTTCACCGGGGATGGGCCAGTCCGACTGGTTCGAACGAGCCTCGATATGGCCGCACCGACACCAAGTCTCCAATGGCGTATTCCTCGATGCTCCACGTCGCTGGCGGGGAGGGAGGTTCGATCCGCCATGATGACGACGGACGTCCCGCTCTACGGGCTGCCGACGGGTACGCGGGCGGGCGCCCGCGGGGGCGATGATGATCGGCGGTATCGCGGTCAAGCTGGCCGGACGTGGATGACGAGATCAGGTCAAAGACCGCGGCGGCGCGGCCAAAGGACCTCGACGCCTTGCCAGGGCTGCTGCGCATCGCCTGCGGCCGCGCCGGGCACCAAAGACGAGATGGGGGGACACCACCGCATACGCCGCTACTTACGCTTGGGGGGAGTTGCAGATGATCTCTAGGTCGTTGTAGCGGACTGCAGGCATGCCGTTGTACTTGGTGTCTGTGCCAGCAAAGGGCATGTACGGACCGGAAAGTCCCGTCCGGAATTTCGGCGAGGTCGGGGTAGGCCACGATCAGTTGGCTGTAGTACCGAAATGTGGTGGGGCATCCACTGTCCGGGGGTGCGAGTTCGTAACCCGTGAAGACGACTTGTACTCGGTTTCGGAAGATCTCGCCCTGGGCGCAGTTGGGATTGCAATTCTGTCTCTGTTCGATTCCAGTGCCCTCGGCGCCGGTGACACCCCACGACATCCACGTCAAACCTTCAAAGAAGTGGTGCCTGCAGGCAAAGGGGGATTCAGTGGGACGTTCTGTTAGCGACACATCCTCGCCACCCCGGTAGCAGCCCGGCAGGGCATACGGTTGCGCTGGCTCGACCGAAGTCGTCGTTTTCGTCGTCGTGACAGGTGACGGCGGACCGGTAGACGTCGGCGCAGACGACGTTGATGCAACGGTCGTCGTCGGCCACGCACTCGTGGCGGGTGTGCGCGCAACTGGCGGCGTCGCGGTGTCCCACGGTTGGATAATGGCAACTGATGTGCCGATCGGCGACGAGTGCCACGGCGACGGCCGCGATCGCCGGTGCCCGCCACTGTCGCCCCGGCGGCTTAACTGCTGGCGGCTTGACCGACCGGGGTCGTGGACTGCTGACCGGCGCGGGTGTGGTGGGCGCCGACGGCGTTGCGCGCGCGGTCGTTTGCGTGACTTCAGCCAGCGCGCGGGCGAAGTCAGTGCACCGCGCGAATCGGTCATTAGGGTCTTTCGCCAGGGCGGCGGCTAGAACCGGATCGAGGCTCGCTAGTTCGGGCCGGGTTTCGGCGAGTGTCGGCGGTGCGGCGTTGAGGTGTCGGCTGATCACCACCGCTTGATTGGAATGCGAAAAGAGCTGGGAACCCGTCAAGAGGTGATAGGCGGTGGCCGCCAGAGCAGACTGCCCCTTCACCGACCACCAGAGCCGACGATATGCCGGTATCACGTGCCCATTTAGCGCACGGCGCAGACGTCGAATCGTTGTCCACTCCAACGGTTTTCAAAGGGTTGCGCAAAACATCCATGAGCACGGTCCCGCCACGGTCGCCGGCTTCGGCGCTATTCATCAGTCCTGTTTCCGTTCGCTCTTGTGCTCGACGGTGAGGAAGGCCAGTTCGCTTGGGCCGTCGTTGTACAGGTCGTGGAGGATGTACTCGTCACCGGGGAAGGAGAAGTGCCGGGTGTCTCCCGCTCGGTAGACGACGCGGCGGGTGGTGCCGTCGTCGGTGTGCTGCAGGCTGATTCCGTCGGTGAGGGCGGTCCAGAAGTAGTTC
This sequence comes from uncultured Actinomycetota bacterium, assembly GCA_963770125.1. GTDB lineage: Bacteria > Actinomycetota > Actinomycetes > Mycobacteriales > Mycobacteriaceae > Mycobacterium. The sequence continues at coordinate 13,023 of CAVYPI010000035.1, forward strand.
AGCCCGTGCCGGTGGGCGGGAACCCGTTCGCCGGGTGCGAGCCGGATGCTCCACACCTTGACCTCGTCGGTCTCGGACAGCAGCACCGATCCGACCTGATGGTTGTGGGCGTTGTCGGCGAACTCCTGCCGGATTTCGGCGCTCCAACCGGCGAAGTTCTCGGCGATGACTGTTCCGGCAAGTGGTGATATGCGCGGCGAGTTTGGTTCTGTGACGGGCGTATTCATCGGCTTCTCCTTGTTCATGGCGGGGTCAGATTTGGCGCTGCGCGCCGCCGTCGACACTCCATTCGGCGGCGGTGACCTGGCGCGAGAGTGGTGAGACAAGGTATGCGACGACCTGCGCGATGTCGTCGGGCTGGCCCATACGGCCAGTGAGCAGGGGTCGGATTTCGGTCACCATGCGGGTGATCGCGGTTTCCTTGTCGGTGCCCCACATCTCGGCGGCCTGGTCGCCGAAGCCGCCCGGCCGGTCGTAGAGCGGGGTGCGGGTGGGTCCGGGGATCACGACGTTCGACCGGATGCCTTGGGGGCTGAACTCGGTGGCCAGTGAGGTGGACAGCGCCAGCAGTGCAAGTTTGGCCGCCGCGTAGTCGAGGTTGCCGATTTCCGGCAGCCGCGCGGAGTCGCTGCCGAGGTGGACGAGGCTGCCGCCACCGCTCGCGAGCATGGCGGGCACGGCGGCGCGACTCATGCGGCGGGCGGCGTGGAAGTTGAGGTTGAAGGTGGCCAGCCATTGCTCGTCGGTGATGTCGAGGAAGCTGATGCGGGCTTGTAGCCCGCCCGCGTTGTTGACGAGGGCGTCGATCCGGCCGTGTTGTTCGAGCACGGTGGCGATCACGTCCTCGGGTGTGGCGGGGTCGGTGAGGTCGGCTTGGACGGCGGTGCCGCCTGCGCCGGGTTCGGTGTCGATCGGATCGCGATCGACTGCGACGACGATGGCTCCTTCTTCGGTGAGCAGTCGGGCGCTGACTTGCCCGATGCCTGAGGCGGCGCCGGTGACGACCACGACCTTGTCGGTGAGTTGTAGGTCCACGGTTTTCTCCTTGGGGGTGGGTTCAACGGTGCGGGCGGGTCGCCGCAGCGCCGGGTCGGTTGAAATCTGAGGTCAGCGGGGCGCTAGCCGGGGAATTAGGAGGTCCCGGACAGTGGTGAGCAGAGCGATTACGAGGGCGATCGCGGGGCTGCGTCGGGGACGCACGGCCCTGCCACGGCCCAGGCGGGCGATCTGCTGCTGGTGCCAAGCACTGTTGAGGAGGTCGTCGATGTTCTTGTGGCCGAGGGTCTTCGGCGTCACCCGGCTCTTTTCGGCGGTTCCGTCCAGGAGGCGTTGGGGCAGGTCCGGCTCGTAGGTGATGGGGCGTGCCAGTCCGACGACGTCGACCGCGCCGCTGTCCAATGCGTCGTTCATGCCTTGCCGGGTGCGGAATCCGCCCGTCAGCATGATCGGAACCGACACTTCCTGGGAGAACCGTTCGGCGAATTCGAGGAAGTACGCCTCCCGAGCTCGCGTCGATTCTCGCTGTGGCATGCCCGTGACCATGGCGGTGTTTTCGTAGGTGCCGCCGGAGATCTCCAGCAGATCGATGCCTTCTTTCTCCAGGGCGCGGGCGACGGTCAGGGAGTCGTCCGAGTCGAAGCCACCGCGTTGGAAGTCGGCGGAATTCAGTTTGACGGCGATCAGGAACCGAGCAGACGTCGTCGCCCGGATCTGTCGCACCGTCTCGATGAGCAGTCGCATACGGTTCTCCAGCGAGCCGCCCCAACGGTCGGTGCGCTGGTTGACTAGCGGCGACAGGAACTGGTTGAACAGGTAGCCGTGCGCGGCGTGGATCTGCACGCCGTGAAAGCCGGCCTCGTCGGCGATTTGGGCGGCGCGGGCGAAGCGGGCGATGATCGCAGTGATCTCCGCATCGGACAGGGCGCGCGGCGCCCGGAAGAGCCGGTTGCCACCCACGGCGAGGGGCACCTCGGACGGGCTGACGACGTCCTGACGGCGCCCACGTAGCCGGTTGCCGCGCATGGTCTGCCGGCCTGGGTGAGACAGCTGCAGGATGAACTTGGCATCGGTGCCCTCGGTCACCGCGGCCCAGCGGCGCAATTGCTCGCGGTGTCGGCCGTCCTCGATCACCACGTTGCGTGGCGCTTCCAGCGCTGCGCCATCGACCATGACGTTGCCGCTGACCAACAACCCGGCACCGGAGAGCGCCAGCGCCCGGTAGGCGGTGATGAGCTGGTTGGTCGGTGCCCCGCGACGGTCGGCCAGATGCTCGCTGGTCGCGGCCTTCGCGATCCGGTTCGGCAGGGTGATGCCGTTGTGCAGGTTAAGTGGCCGGGACAGCGCATCGCGCCGGTCTCCCGTTCGGTTCTCATTCATTCTGACGTCCGCCGTCCGCGTTGATGTATGCCGTACATTTACGATGTATAGGAAACCATATACACAGTACAGGTGTCAACGATGGGATGCGAGGCGCCTGTCCGACCAGGTCAGGCCGAGTCCGCCTCGGGACAACCTTGGTCCGCGATGGCGGTGACGCCGGCGATCAGCATGTCCAGACCCAGGCTGAAGTAGGCGTCTGGACTCGGGCATGCGGCCAGCACGCCGGCGGAGGACACGACGTTGGGATAACGCCGCAGGGGCAGCCCGCTCAACGACGCGGTCTTGCGGCGGATCGCGTCGTCACGGGCCTCCGAGTCCGGACCATGCTCTCGCCCCGGCTCGGTGGTCACCAGCATGGCCACGGCGTTGAGCAGGTATCCGCCGACCTGGGCTGCCTGCTCGGCGGAAAGCCCCGCGTGCCGCAGCAGGGCGAGCGTGTGCTCGGCCAGCGTCAGCCCGGCCTCCGAGGACAGCACGCGGTCGGAGACGAGGCCGGCCACCTCGGGATGCGGGCGCAGCGCGTTCAACAGCGCTTCGAGGACGGACCGCAATTGCTCGGGCCAGGGCTTCGGGGATGGCGCAGGCAGCCGGACGTCGGCGAAGAGGCGTTCGGCGATGCCGTCCAGCAGTTCGCCCTTGTCCTTGAAGTGCCAGTACAACGCCATCGGGGTGACATCGTGATCCTGGGCGAGCCGCCGGATGGTCACCGAGTCGAGGCCCTCCGCGTCTGCCAGCGCGATGGCCCCCGCCACGATCGTGTCGCGACTCAGCCGCTCGCGGGCCCCGGATCCGCTTCTCCTGTTCGCCATCTCGCCAACTATACCTTGTACATGGTGACATAGACGCCGTCTATGTGGTCAAATAGGACAACGGCCTTTCTTCGGTTCTCGCTCAACCTGTTTCGAGCCTGAGGGCACCCGGCGGCGACCTAATGGATCAGTGCTCCAACGGCACGACATCCCATCAGCGCTACAGGCGACCCCGCCAACCGGCCGGGCCACGATCTACAGTTAGGAATCGACCCTCACTCCAGGTTCTCGGAGTGCTCACCGGCCGGCGGCTCGCTGATCAGCCTGCCTCGACCAGGACCCAAATCCCGTCAACGCCGCGCTGATCGATTCCCATTAGGTTCTCAAACTCCGTGGCGGATTCTCAAAGTCGATTGCAGGAGAACCGGCGACAGCGCCGGCAACCACGCACGCCCACACCCCTACACGACAGTGAGTCCGAAATAATCGATTCCCGACCTCACTCACGAAAGATCGAGGTTAGGTGTCGTGGCATATCAGAAACGGGGCCGGTGTTTAATCACCGCGCAACGCCCGGCGAGCCGGCGGTGTCGGTGAACCCTCCCTACCCAGTCAGCAGTCGTGGGCGGGTGAGCTTTCGTGCGGCGGCGCGGAGGGCTTCGAGGACGGTGTCGCGTTCCTGTTGGGTGCCGGTGGGGTGAACGATGGAAACGCCGAGGCCGAAAGATGGTTCACCGGATCCGCGGCCGGGGACGAGGACCGCGAGTCCGAGCACGGTGGGGTGCACTTCGCCTTCATCGGTGGCGTATCCGCGTTTGCGGGTGTGCTCCAGTTTGGATTGCAGCGTGGTGAGTGTGGTCGTCGATCGTTCGGTGAAGCCGACTAACTGGCTCGGGTCCCAATAGAGCTGCGCGACTTCGGCCGGGGTGAGTTCGGAGAGCAGGGCGGTGCCAACCGCGGTCGCGGATGCGGGATAGCGGTCACCGACATTGGCGGAGAGCGGGAATCGCTCCCGCCCTTCATGCACGGCGAGGTAGAGCACGCGGGCGCCGTCGAGCATGGCGATCTGGACGAGCTGACGCCGCAACACCTCGGAATCCTCGCAGACGCGGTAGAACTCCCGGATCTGGTCGAACCCGGTCAGGAAGGCTCCGCCCAGTTCGACGGTTCGGCGGCCGAGCAGGTAACCGCCACCGGCGCGGCGGATGAGTCCACCTTCCTCCAAGGCGACACACAGGTTGGAGACGGAAGACTTCGCTAGGCCGAGTTCACGGGAGATCTCCGTCAGTGTCCTTACTTGCCTGGGGGTGTCCGCAAGCAGGCCCAGGATGCGTACGGCGCGCGTCACCGCCGGCGCGTTTCCCGATGTTCGGTCTGGCCCCATGGTCGATCTTCTCTTCTCACTCGCCCGTAGAGCGTCCGCTGGCGGTCAGTAGAACTCGACAGTATCCACCCTGTTGAGCAGTTCGTCTCCGTCGAGGAACCGGGTGGCGTTGGCCAACGCCGGCAATCGCCCGCTGCTCGGATTCGGCCTGTGGCGGGTGCCGACCGCTTCGATCGCGCTCGACGCAGTCCCTGCTGGCCCCCGCGGGGTCATCCTCAGCGCTGTTCGATGTAGCGTCTCGTGACGGCGATGTCGCTGTCGCCGTGCCCGAGCGCCGTGAGTTCCTCGAACGCGGCCTTCACGGCGGGCAACAAGACCGGACGCGTGCCGGTCGCCGCCGCCACGGCCGAAGCGAAGTCGAGGTCCTTGACCATGTACTTCGCTACGCCCGAGGGACTGTAGTCCTCCTGAATGATCCGGTCGCCACGGCTTTCCAGGATGCGGCTCCCAGCGTATCCACCCCCGAGCAGGCGGAACAGTTCGGCCAGATCGAGACCGCTCCGTTCGGCGAGTACGGCGGCCTCCCCGAGCGCCAGGATGGTCGACGCGACGATCATCTGGTTGCACGCTTTCGCCACCTGGCCCGAACCCAGGGGACCGAGATGAACCGGGTTGCCGCACGCGGAGAGCACCGCCCACGCGTCCGCGACATCACGTTCCTCACCACCGACCATGATCGACAGCGTGCCGGCTTCGGCACCTTCGACGCCGCCGGAGACCGGTGCGTCGACAACCCGCACGGCGTCGGCCGTGGTCCGGGCCAACCGCATGCCCAGCTCCCTGACCCCGACCGGAGACGACGATGACGCGATGATCAGCAGCAGGTCTTCGGGCTCGCTGGCCAGGATCCCGTCGGGACCGGCCAAGACCTCCTCGACTTGCGGGAGGTCCGGCAGCATCAGGAGGAGGACCCTGGCCGCGCCGGCGAGCGACCGAGGAGTGTCATGCCACTCAGCGCCCGCGGCGACGAGATCGGAATAGCGGTCCCGGCTTCGCCCGGTGATGTGCACGGGTCCGGCGCCGCTGTTGAGGATATTGACCGCCATCGGGCGACCCATCATGCCGAGACCGATCACTCCCACGGGGACGCTGTCGTCGGCTGACATGTTCGACATATGTTCGACCCTAAACTGAGGAACCGCCGATGAAAGGCAATGTCAATGGCACACCGTTCCGAGCGTCTACGCGTGGTCGTCGCCACGCCGCTGGCCGAGCAGCACTGCGAGTTGATCGAGCGGCTGGAGCCTCGCATCGACTTGATCCGTGACCAGTCGCTGTATCCGCCGATGCGCCATCCGGCTGACTTCTCCGGGGATCCGTCGTTTCGTCGAACCCCGACTCAGCAACAGGAGTTCGAGGACATGGTCGACTCGGCCGAGGCGCTCTACGGCATTCCCGATGTCGACCCCGCCGCCCTGAGGCGGACGGCGGATGCGAATCCGGGACTCCGCTGGGTTCACACGATGGCGGCCGGCGGCGGCGGCCAGGTGAAGGCCGCCGGACTGAGCGAGGACCAGCTGAGCCGAATCGTCTTCACGACCTCGGCCGGCGTCCATGGCGGACCGCTGGCCGAGTTCGCCGTCTTCGGCCTGTTGGCCGGCGCGAAGGATCTGGGGCGGCTGCGCGCCCAGCAGCACGACCGGCGCTGGACAGGCCGCTGGGAGATGGGCCAGGTTTCGGAGATGACCGTCCTGGTCGTCGGGCTCGGCGGCATTGGTCAAGAGGTGGTTAAGAAATTGGCCGGGCTCGGTGCCACCGTCATCGGCACCAGCCGTCACGGCGCGCCGGTTGATCACGTTGACCGGCTGATCCGGGTGGACGACATCGTGTCGACGGTCCCGGAGGTGGACGCCATCGTGCTGACGCTGCCGGGGACGGCGGCGACGGAGAAGCTGATCGGGGCCGACGTTTTCGCCGCGGTCAAGCCGGGGACGATCCTGGTCAATGTCGGCAGAGGCACGGTGGTCGACGAGGACGCTCTGCTGCCGGCGCTACGCGACGGTCGCATCGGGTTCGCGGCCCTTGACGTGTTCGCGACCGAACCGTTGCCCGAAAGCAGTCCACTGTGGGCCGAGCCGAACGTTCTCGTCAGTCCCCACACCGCCGCGCTCAACTCGGCCGAAGACCGGCTCATCGCCGAACTGTTCGCTGCCAACGCGACCCGCTTGCTTGACGGAGACGAACTCGTGAACACGGTGGACACCGTTGACTTCTACTGAGTCTCGCCCGTCCGACGACGGAACGCGTCGTGCGGACACGGCCCCCGCGTGTCTAGAGCCCTGCGGATCCTGACCCTGAGCGAGCCGCGACCGCTCGTTGGCTATGGGTGCCTCTCTGACGGCCGTTCAGGCTAGCGACCAGTTCGTCGCTTCCATCGTCGAAGAGCTTCGGCTGGCCGTCGATCTGCTGTCCAACCCGTTGATCCGACGACCTATCACTGACTAGCGTCGTACAGCGGGTTGATCTCTGTTCAACAGGTTGTCGATCTCTGGTATCGCAGCACGGACCCGTCAACGGTCCGGGCGGATCCGCCGGCAGCAGGACTCGACCGGGAGCCCCGGCCTGCAATCCCCGGCGTGCCTTGGGCGCAACGGGGCGGGCGGTCGACCCGATCGAGACTCCCCTCGGCGGTCGAAGTCAACAGAGTGAACAGGACTCAGAAACCGACCCTAGACGGGCAAAGTGCGGCCTTTCTTGAGTCTTTCAGCCAACCTGTGACTCTCCGTGGGATACGCCGATAGCGTCGAGCCATCCCGGTTGCCCGTCTGAATCGGCAGTAACTGAGCTGGCATAGACGGAGCCGGGCGTCTGAATCAAAGGAGATCAACATGCCTGACGCTCCGTACACACCGCCGGTCCGCGAGGCAGACGATCCTGAATACGCGGCCAACCTTCGTCGGGCGACATTGGCCAGTACGGTCGGCAGCGCCCTCGAGTACTACGACTTCGCGCTCTACGGGCTGGCCTCGGCTCTGATCTTCTCGAAGTTGTTCTTCAGCAACCTGGACCCGGGCACCGCTCTGGTCGCCAGCTTTGCCACGTTCGGGGTCGGGTTCGTGGCCCGCCCGCTCGGCGGCCTGTTCTTCGGCACGATCGGCGACAGGCTCGGTCGCAAATGGGTCCTCGTCGTCACGATCTTGCTGATGGGCGGCTCCTCTACCCTGGTCGGCGCGCTGCCCACCTTCGCCACCATCGGCATCTGGGCGCCCATCCTGCTGGTCTTCCTGCGGCTGTGCCAGGGCTTCGGAGCGGGCGCCGAGCAGGCCGGATCAACGGTGCTGATGGCCGAGTACGCCCCGGTCGAGCGGCGCGGGTTCTTCGCCGCGTTGCCGTTCATCGGCATCCAGGCCGGTACCCTGCTGGCCGCCATGGTGTTTGTGTATCTCGGCACGATCCCTCAGGACGTTCTCCTGGGCTGGGTGTGGCGGATCCCGTTCCTGGCGTCGATCCTGCTGATCCTGGTCGCCTTGTTCATCCGGATGAGGCTGCGGGAGAGCCCGACGTTCATCGTCTTGGAGAAGCACGAGCAGATTGCCGAGCACCCGATGCGTGAGATCTTCGGGCACTCGCTGCCCAGCGTGCTGCGCGGCATCGGGCTGCGGATGGCAGAGAACGGCGGCTCGTACCTCTTCAACTCCCTGGCCGTCGCGTACGCGACGGGCACGGTTATGGTCGACCGGTCGATCGGTCCGATCGCCGTGGCGGTCGGCTCGCTGATCGGGATGGTTTCGGTGCCGTTGGCCGGGCACATCTCGGATCGGGTCGGCCGGGTCCCGGTCTACCGCTTCGGCGCCGCCGTGCTGCTGCTACTCGCCTTTCCCGGCTGGTACCTGATCTCGTTGGGCCAGGCCTGGCTTGTCATCGTGGTGATCGCCGTGGCCATTGGTTTCGGCGTCAACACGATGCTCGGACCGCAGTGCGCCATGCTGCCCGAGATGTTCGGCAACAAGCACCGCTACCTCGGCGTCGCAGTTTCGCGTGAGTTCAGCGCGGTGATCGCTGGTGGTCTGGCCGGTGTGCTGGGCGCCGCGCTGATCAAATGGTTCGACGGCTCGTGGGTGCCGCTCGCTGTCTATACCTTCGTCCTGGCGGCCATCACCTTTGCGACGACCTTCATCACGCCGGAGACCCGTGGTCGTGACCTGATCCGCGTCGAGGATGCCCTCGATGAGCTGAAGGCGGAAGGGGTGCCCGCACGATGAACCCCTTCGACCTGACCGGCACCACGGCACTGGTCAGTGGGTCCAGCCGAGGTATCGGGCTAGCCCTCGCCAAGGGCCTGCTCCAAGCCGGCAGCCGGGTCATCATCCACGGCCGCAACATCGACCAGGTCAAGACAACGGCACTTGATCTGGCCGAGGAGACCGGAGGTGAGACCGGGGTCAGCACGTTCGATGTCACCGATCAGGACGCCGTCGACCGCGGAATCGGCGACATCGAGCAGCAGTGGGGAACGCTTGACATCCTGGTCAACAACGCCGGCATCCAGCGCCGTGCCCCGTTCACCGAGTTCACCCTGCAGGACTGGAATGACCTCGTTGCCACCAACTTGACCAGCGCGTTCCTGGTCAGCCAGCGGGTGGCCCGCGGCATGGTCCAACGGGGTAGCGGCAAGATCATCAACATCGGATCGGTGCAGAGCCAGCTGGCCCGGCCCGGCATCGCGCCCTACAGCGCAACCAAGGGTGGGATCGTCATGCTGACCAAAGGGCTGTGCGCCGACCTCGGTCCGCACGGGATCCAGACCAACGCCTTGGCCCCTGGCTACTTCGAGACCGAACTCACGCAGGCCCTGGTGGAGAATGAACAGTTCACCCAGTGGGTGACCACCCGCACCCCCGCCGGCCGCTGGGGCAAGGTCGAAGACCTCGTCGGGGCCCTGGTGTTCCTCGCCTCACCGGCGTCGAACTTCGTCAACGGACAGGTCCTGTTCGTCGACGGCGGCATGACAGCAGTGGTCTGAGCATGCGTATCGCCCGCATCGAGACCACCTACGGCGCCCGCCACGCGATCTGGACCGGTGACGCCTGGGCGGTCGTCGAGGACGGATTCGCCGACCCACCGATCCGTACCGGAGTAACCGTTGAGGCCGACGACGCCCGGCTGCTGGCTCCGTGTGAGCCGCAGGTGCTGGTGGGTATCGCTCACAACAAGACGAACAACAATCACCCGTCGCGGAAAGCATCGTCTACGTCGCTTCGTGGATCCCTCTCGGTCCAGGGGATGTGATCATGAGCGGCGCACCCAATACGTTTATTGCGGTCACTCCGGGCGACACGGTGGAGATCACCCTCGACGGCATCGGCTCCCTCACCAACCAGGTCGTCTGAGACCGCCAGACAAGGAAACTATGACCCTGCCCAGCGAATCCCTCGGCATCGTCGCGTACGCCGCCGACGACCTCCGGATCGAACCGGTGCCGGACCGCGAGCTCGCCGGCGACTCGATCCTGCGGGCCCCGATGATGCTGGGCCCTGAGATGGTCGGGACGGTGGTACACGCTGCCGGGGATGGGCAGCAAACCGGTCGTAGGCGCGCCGGTCGCGGTCCACCCGGCCGGTCACGGCGCCACCCGGTACCCCGCCGACCGGCCGAACTGTCAACTCGGCAGCACCGCGTGATTCCCGCACACCGACGGAGCCTTCGTCAACTACGCCACCCTGCCCAGAAGGATGCTGAGGCGGCCGCCCGCTGGACTCAGACTCCGCGATGCTGAGCGGTTGACTTCGGCCGCCACCGCGAGCCATTGCTGTCACAGCCATATCGGTCTTGGCCTCGTTGAACACATTCCTCGAAGGGACGCATTCATGAAGGCTCTCGTGGTTCACGGGGCTGGCGATCTGAGATTCGACGATCTGCCCGCCCAGGCACCCGAACCCGGGCAGGTCCTCGTGCGCAACACCCATGGCGGTATCTGCGGATCGGATCTGCATTACTACAAGCACGGCGCCGTGGGTGCGTTCAGCCTGCGGGAACCATTGGTGCTCGGTCACGAGGTTGTCGGGCGGATCGAGTACGACCCGTCCGGTGCCCTCGCCACCGGAACCCCTGTGGCCATCCACCCGGCCACCCCCTGCGGAAACTGCCCGGAATGCCTCGCCGAGGTCCGCAACGTGTGTCGCAACGCCCGTTACTTCGGGTCCGCGGCCAGCTTCCCCCACACCCAGGGCGGCTTCTCCGAATACATGATCGTCCGGCAGGACCAGATCCGGATGCTGCCAGACACTCTCCCGCTGTCCAGAGCCGTGCTGGCCGAACCGCTGGCAGTTGGCCTGCACGCGCTGAACCGGGCCGGCGGGGTCGCCGGCGCCAAGGTACTCGTCGGCGGATCCGGACCGATCGGCATCCTCACCGCCGGCGCAGCCAAAGCGGCCGGCGCCGCGGAAGTCTGGACCACTGACATCCTCGATCACCCTTTGGAGATCGCCCTGGACGTCGGCGTTGACCGCACCGTCCGGATCGGCTCCGACACCCTGCCCGATCAATACTTCGACGTGGCTATCGAGGCATCCGGTGCCACCGTCGCCGTCGGCGCCACCCTGGCCGCAGTCCGCCGCCGCGGAGTCATGGTGCAGCTGGGGATGTTCCCACCCGGACCCCGACCTGCTGAGCTGTCCGCCCTGGTGGCCAAGGAAATCGACTACCGCGGCGCCTTCCGGTTCGATACCGAATTCGACGAATCCATCGCCCTGCTCGCCGGTTCCACCGCTCTGGACCCGGTTATCACCCACAGCTTCGACCTCGTCGACGCCGTAGCGGCGATGGACGTGTCAGCCGAGCCGGCCATCTCGGGCAAAGTCGTGCTGCGACTGTCCGACGACTAAGCCCCGCGCCGGCACCCGTAGCGCTGATCCCCGCCGCGGGGACCACCGAAGAGATACTTCGCGCGTGAGTAGCGCACGCTGGGATCTGACCGGGGGAGTGGATGGCGAGAGGCAGCCTGCCAAGCGGCTGAACCGCAAGGCAGTGAGTACCGGCGCGGGGCGTGCTGGCGGACCGGCCTGTAATAGCTGTGAAGCCCTGCTGGGCCGTGTGAGGTGGACCGGGTCCCTGTGGTGTGTTCGTTCGATCAACCGGGAGCATGTGTTCCGGGGGGAGTTGTGTGGACAGGCTGAAGCCGTCTGGCAAGCCCTTTGATACGTCGAAGTGGGAGATGGGTGTGGATGGGGTGACCCTTCTCCGTAGAAGACATCCGCCTGGCTCAACAGCCGATCGAACTCGGCCTCCTGCTGATGTGTGCGCTACCCGGGTGGTCGGCAGTCCGTCAGATCACCAGGTCCAGCAGCAGGACTACGGCCAGTCCGCTCACCGACAACACGGTCTCCATCACCGACCACGACTTGATGGTCTGCCCCACCGTGAGCCCGAAGTATTCCTTGACCAGCCAGAATCCGGCGTCGTTGACGTGTGAGAAGAACAGCGAGCCGGCGCCGACGGCGAGCACCACCAGCGAAACCTGGCCCGTGCTCAAGCCCTCGACCAGGCCGATTATCAGCGACGAGGCCGTAATGGTGGCGACGGTCGCTGAACCGGTGGCCAGGCGGATCAGCACCGCGAGGATCCAGGCCAGCACGATGACCGGGAAGTGGGCGCCCTCGGCCCACCGCGCCAGCAGCGTGCCGATGCCGCTGTCCACCAGGACCTGCTTGAAGCCGCCGCCGGCAGCCACAATCAGGATGATTCCGGCGACCGGCGGCAGTCCCGACTCGATGGCCATGGTCAGGTGTTTGCGGGTCATGCCGGCGCCCCGGCCGAGGGTGATCATGCCGACGATCACCGCGATCAGCAGCGCCAGCAGCGGGGTACCCACGATGTCGAAAATCCGCCGGAACCATTGGGTGTCATCGTCGATCAAGATGTCGACCAGGGCCTTGCCGAGCATCAAACCCACCGGCAGCAGCACGGTGAACAGGGTGATGCCGAAGGAGGGACGGCGCCGCTCGGTGCGGACCTGCGTGCTACCGGCCTCCTCGCGCACCTGCGTGCCACCGCCCTCGGTGCGGACCTGCGTGCCACCGCCCTCGGTGCGCACCTGCGTGCCACCGTTGCCGCCCTCGTCGGCAAAGGTGTCCGGGTCGAAGGTGTGGGGCGCTTCCACCACGACCCATTTCCCGGCCAGCTTCCCGAACAGCGGGCCTGCCACGATGATCGTCGGGATCGCCACCGCGACACCCAGGGCGAGCGTGATGCCCAGGTCGGCGTTGAGCAGGCCGATGGCGGTCAGCGGGCCCGGGTGCGGGGGCACGAATCCGTGCATCGCGGACAGGCCCGCCAGAGCGGGGATTCCGACCGTGATCAGCGACAGCTGGGAGCGGCGCGAAACGAGGTAGATCACCGGCATCAGCAGGACCAGGCCGATCTCGAAGAACATCGGCAATCCGATGATCGCCCCCACCAGTGCCATCGCCCAGGGCAGGGCACGCGGCGATGCGTGCCCGACAATGGTGTCGACGATCTCATCGGCGCCACCGGAGTCGGCCAGCAATTTGGCGAACATCGCGCCCAACGCGATCAGGATGCCGACGCCGGCCGCCGTCGAGCCGAACCCGTCGGCGAAGGACTTGAGCACCTTCTGCAGGTCCTCACCCGCGACGATGCCGACCGTCAACGCGCCGAAGATCAGCGCGAGGAACGGGTGCAGCTTGACCACAGTGATCAAGACGACGATCACCGCGATACCGGCAAGGAAAGCCAGGATCAGCTGCCAACCGGACGCGACAGGTTCGGCGAGCTTGGGGGCGTCGTCGGCGAGGATCGTGATTGCCTCGCCCATCATGAAGGTCATCAGTTCTCCTGTTCCGTGGACCGAGTCAAATAGTTCTCGACGACGGCGTCGATGTCCTGATCGACGTCGACGACGACGCCGTGTTCATCCGCTTCGAGCGGCTCGAGGGTGTCGAACTGGGATGCCAGCAAAGAGGCCGGCATGAAATGCCCGGGTCTGCTGGCCTGTCTGCGACCGATGACCTGCGGCGACCCGCTCAGATGCAGAAAAAGGACCTGTGGGCAGTGCTTGCGCAGTTGATCGCGGTACTTGCGTTTGAGTGCCGAGCAGCTCATGACACCGCCGGCGCCGCAGTGCTCGGCGAGCCAGTCACCGATGGCGTCCAGCCACGGGTAGCGGTCCTCGTCGTTGAGCGCGTGACCGGCCGACATCTTGGCGACGTTGGCCTCCGGATGGAAATCGTCCGCGTCGGCGAACGGCACGCGCAGGCGCTGCGCCAGCGCGGCGCCCACGGTGGATTTTCCGGAGCCCGATACACCCATGACGACAATTGGGGACCCCTGCAGTGAGCTCATGGCCTCCACCTTGTTAGTTGTGCTGGGCATCACACAGCATGCCGTAATAGGCATACGATTGCAAGCAGATCTCGAAGAAATTGTCACTGTAAGTGCCTGACTTCCGGTTATGAGAGGATGTATCCGTGACCGCGCAGCCAAACGTCGGAGAGTTGCACGCCAATCTTGTCGACGCCCTCGGCGCCGGGATCGTGTCCGGCCACCTGGCGCCCGGCCAGGTACTCAACCTCGACGGTGTCAGCGCCGAGCATGGGGTGTCGCGCAGCGTCGCGCGGGAGGCGATCCGGGTGCTGGAGTCGATGGGCATGGTGGCCTCGCGCCGTCGGGTGGGCATCACCATCCAGCCAGCCGTGAAGTGGAATATGTTCGACCCCAGGCTGATACGCTGGCGCCTCGGCGCCGGGGACCGGGCTGCCCAATTGGTGTCACTGTCTGAGCTGCGGCGGGGTTTCGAGCCGGTGGCCGCCGCGCTGGCCGCCCGGCGTGCCGATCCACACCAGTGCCGGATCATGGCGGCGGCGGTCTCCGACATGGTGGTGCACGGCCGGTCCGGAGACCTTGAGTCCTACCTGTTGGCGGACAAGATCTTTCACCGCACCTTGCTCGAGGCCAGCGGCAACGAGATGTTCCGCGCGCTCACCGACGTGGTCGCCGAGGTGCTTAGCGGCCGCACTCATCACGGCATGATGCCAGAGCGGCCGAACACCGAGGCGATCGCATTGCACGACGAGGTGGCGCGCGCGATCCGGCTGCAGGACGAGGTAGCGGCTGAGAAGGCCATGCGGGCGATCATCGACGAGGCGGCGGCGGCGGTGGCCGTGGAATTCTGCGGCGCCGAACCGTCCACCTCGTCGCCGCCGTCGGACGACTAGCCCGCGACTAGCCCGGATTCCTCGCAAATTGCCGAGATTGGGGTGTGTAGATAAGTGAAAGTGCCTGTCCTGCTGGCGGATAGCACTTCGCAGGTGAAGGGTAGCGCAATGGTTTCCCGGGTGAAAGTGTCCGCGGACTGGCATGGTCGAGTGGGGGCGAGTTTGTCGCGGGCGCCAATGAGGCTGATCTGCAGGCCGTCGACCTCGCCGAGCCAGCCTTAGCCTAGATTTTTCGCGAAACTCGGCGTGACACGGGCTTGAGTTGGTGAAAGTGCCTGTCCTGCAAGGAATGATGAGGCTTATCGAGAGTCCATGATTCCGAGCGGAAAGGCACTTTCTAGGTGAAGGGTAGCGTAGCGGTTTGTCGGGTGAAAGTGTCGGCGGACGGCCATGGCGTGGTGTCGCACACCGGGGTGGGCATGTTGCGCGAGGTAGCCGACCTGAGCGGGTTGTCTGGGCAGGTCACCGCCGCGTTGGCGGACACGTACCGGGGGCCGTGGACGCATGCGCCCGGGGATGTGTTCGCCGATCTGGCCGCCGCGGTGGCCGACGGCGCGGACTGCGTCGATGGGGTCGGTCAGTTGTGGGGGGATCGCCAGCACGCGTTCGGGCCGGTCGGCTCGACGACCACACTGTGGCGGTGCGTCGATGAGCGCATCGGCGCCGCCCGGCTGCCGCGGATCCGGGCGGCGCGAGCGCACGCCCGGAGCGGGCCTGGGCCGCAGGGGCTGCCCCGGCCCGCGATGGCTGGCTGCACATCGATGTCGATGCCACCATCACCGTCGATCATTCCGACAACAAGGAGAACGCGGCCGCGACCTGGAAGCACAGCTTCGGCTTTCACTCGCTGCTGATGTTTTTGGATCGCCCCGACATCGCCGCCGGGGAGGCCCTGGCCGGGCTGCTGCGGGCGGGCAACGCCGGCAGTAACACCACCGCCGATCACATCGCCGTGCTGGGCCAGGCACTCGATTCGCTGCCACCGCACTACCGCCCGGGCCCGGATAACCCGCGCGCGCCGCAGATCCTGATCCGCTCCGACTCCGCCGGCGCCACCCATGGGTTCGCCGCCGCGTGCCGCCACGCCAGGGTGGGGTTCTCGCTGGGCTGCGCGATCGACGCGCCCATCCGCGACGCGGTCGACACCCTCAACAGCGCCGATGGGTGGTATCCGGCGATGCAGGCCGACGGCGGCATCCGCGACGGCGCCTGGGTGGCCGAGGCCACCGATCTGGTGGACCTGTCGACATGGCCTGCCGGGACCCGACTGATCCTGCGCAAGGAGCGCCCGCATCCCGGCGCGCAGCTGCGGTTCACCGATGCCGACGGGCACCGGGTCACCGGGTTTCTCACCGACACCGCCAACGGCGTGATCGCGGGCCAGCTCGCCGGCCTGGAGTTGCGCCATCGCCAACACGCCCGGGTGGAGGACCGGATCCGCCAAGCCAAGGCCACCGGGCTAGCCAACCTGCCGTTCAACTCTTTTGACGCCAACGCGGCCTGGCTCGAAATCATCATGGCCGCAACCGATCTGATCGCCTGGACCAAACTCATCGGATTCACCGACAACCCCGACCTGGCGCGCTGCGAGATCGAAACGTTCCGCTACCGGGTCCTACACATTGCCGCCCGCATCACCCGCAGCGCCCGACAACTTCGGCTGCGCATCGACTCCACCTGGCGCTGGGCGCCGGCGATCGCCACCGCCTGGACCCGGATCCGCACCGCCTTCACCTAACACCTGGTCCCGGCCCTGACCCGACAAGACGAAAGACCCCACCGGCCCTAGGAAAGCCCGCCCCACCGCAGCGACACCGGGCGACCTGTCATACCCGCCCACCACAATCAACCCCACAAGCCAGCCCGCACCGCCTCCGCCCGACCCAGCCAGGCTGCACGAAAAATCGAGGTTAGCGGCGGGCTTCCGCGACGCGGGCCTGGAGGTTGTCGCGGATCTCGACCAGTCGCGGGCGTTCAGTGGGGTCGGTTTACGCCAGCGTACTTGCTGACCTGCGCCACAGACGATTTGTCTCAGTTTCGTGGCCCATGGGACATCCAGGGCACATGAGAACTGAGACCTGCGTGTGCCACGGGCGTGGAGAGGAGTTCGATGTGGGTAGAGATTCTTGATGCGGTGCTGTGCAGGAGATGAAGGTTGGCCCTTCGGCTCAGGATGCGCCAGATGGTCGCCACGGCAGGGAGTTTGGCGACGCCAGGGTCGCGGGTGAGGTGTTCGGCGAAGGTGGCGGCACCGGCGTCATAGCCACTTTTGACCAGGCCCTCGCGCAGCCGCACAATCTGTTCTTCCAACGCAGTATCGGCTGCGCGGTGATTGTGGTGGGGGCGGCGCGAGTGTAGTTCGAACGCTGCGGGCCCCTCGGTTTCGTAGCGTTGGACCAGTTGCTAGACCCAGTATCGGGAGACGTCGTAGTCGCGGGCGACTTCGCTTTTGCTGCGTCCCGAGCACCACGGCGGTAATGACGAGCTGCGCCTTCGACATGGCGGCCTCCCACCTCAGCAGAGGTGCCAACTATGTCGCGAGACAGCTGCCACTCTCCACCTGCCACGGCGAGGATGACCAGATCGGCGGACGGGCGTCGGCGGATGTTGCCGCCGCGACTGCGAGAGCGTCGATCCTGGAGCGCTCCCCCAACTCACAGGCCTGGCGCGGACCAGTCATGGTCTGCGACGGAAGGGCGTCGGTGGACACATCCGCGTCGCCCGGTTGTCGACAAGCCGGGACGAATTCGGAACTACGATGCCCGCGTGAGGGCAGAGCTGGCGGCGGCGCACGCCGCGGTGGATGAAGCGGTCACGATCCTGCGAGACGGGCGTGCCCGGCCGCACGAGCGGATCACCAAGGCGGCCAAGGACTTCCTCACCGAAGTCGACCTGGCCAGCGAGTCTGCGATGCAGCGCTCGCTCGCGGTATCCACTCCCGAGATCGGCTTCTACGGCGAAGAGGGCGGCGGGGCGGCTCTCGACTCGGGCAAGGTCTGGGTCGCGGACCCGCTCGACGGGACGATCAACTACGCGACCGGGTCACCGCTGTGCGGAGTGATGCTCGGCCTGGTCGAGGACGGCGTGCCGACACTGGGCGTGATCGACCTGCCATTCCTCGGCGTGCGGGTCGACTCGGGTGCCGTGGCCGACGTCGGCTCACTCGAGGACGGGATCATCGGGATGGGCGACGCCTTCCACCGCGGCGGCGCCCGACTGGACGCATACCTCGAACTGACCGCGAGCGTGCACCGACGCGCCCTGCGCTTTCGCTGCGTCGGCGCCGCGTCGGTGCTGTGGGCCTGGCTCGTCAACGGCCAGATCCAGGGCATGGTGCTGGCCCATAACAACCCATACGACGTCGTCGCCGGGCATGCGATCGCTCGCGCGGCGGGAGCGATATGCACCGACTACGCGGGCGACCCGCTGATCCTGGAGTCGAGTGGAGCCATGGCGGCCGTCCCGGGCATCCAGCCTGAGCTGGTCAGCCTCGCGGCCGATCTCGCGGCGGCAGCGCGGGACAGCTGAAAAGTCGGCGTGCGCTCGGGCGCAGCGGCGGGACGTCGGGGTTCAACTCGACCCCGCAGCCGGGCGTGTCCCACCGAGGGACTTTCGATCTCCACTCGGCAATCGAACCCGAATTTCGCGAGATCGAGCATCGCCGCCACCCCACGCCGCCAACGGTCGATCAGGCATGTAGGAACCGTCAGGCACGGCGTGCGTTGGAGAACCGATCGGTCTGTGAGGTCGCCGAATTTGCGGGAAGCCCAGCCATCGGTCTGCCAGGCCGAAGAAAAGTTTCTTCGGGGCAAAGCGAATCATCCTGACCCGCAATCGAATCAGGGAAACGTCGGCCGTGCAAATCGTTCACACCGCAGACGAATAATCTTGCTTAGCAGCGCTTCTCATTTAGGCTAAGCGATCCGGAAGCATCCGATTGGCGACCAGGACGACGATGCGCTCGGTCAGCCTCGTTCCCACGATCACGTTCACCGCAGCGTTCTGGAACCGCGAGGCGTGAACCGTTTTTGCCTTGGGCTTCCGGGCTGGAACGACGACTTCGACGAAGCCATCGTGATGGCCCGCGGCCTCGACGCAACGTTCTACGCCGCGGCCACCGGTGTCACCGACGGTGGCCTGTTGCGCGGTGTGCGCTACAGCGGTGGTGGTGCGCACACCCAGTCGATCGTGATGCGGTCCAAGTCGGGCACCGTCCGCGTCATCGAGGCCTACCAACGCCTCGACAAACTCCGCGAGTACGCCACCATCTACTTCACCGGCGACGCCAACGCGGCGGCGCCGATGCCATAAGCGCACACCTCGTCAGTGAGCCGACCCACGCAATCCAGCGAAGCGGCTGAATTAGTAGTCGGCGCCGGTGTCAGAGCGTCGCGGCGGCGGCTGCCAGTTCGGTGATGCGTGCCCAGTTGCCGCTGGCGACAACATCGGACGGCGTGAGCCAAGAGCCTCCGACGCAACCGACGTTCGGCAACGCCAGATACTGGTGGGCGTTGGTGGTGGAGATGCCGCCGGTCGGGCAGAAGCGCGCCGCCGGGATCGGTGAACTGACCGACTTGAGGTAGTTCGCCCCGCCGGCGGCCTCGGCCGGGAAGAACTTCAACTCGGTGTATCCGGCTTCGAGCGCGGTCAGGATCTCCGAAACCGTTGCCACACCGGGCAGGTGGGGCAGTCCGGAATCGGTCATCGCCTGCAGCAGAGTCGGTGTGCTGCCGGGCGAGACGAGGAACTGTGCGCCCGCGGACGCCGCCTGCTTGGCCTGGCTTGGTTCCACGATGGTGCCCGCGCCGAGGAAGATCTCGGGAACTTGACCGGCGATCCGCTCGATGGCGGTCAGCGCCACCGGGGTGCGCAGCGTCAGTTCGATCACCGGCAGCCCACCGGCCACCAGCGCACGCGCGATGGGGACGGCGTGGTCGACATCATCGACCACGACGACGGGAATGACGGGGACACGGTTGAGCAGTGATTGGGTCATCGGTTTCTCCTGGATCATGAAGCGGCGTAGGCGGGAAAGACGCTGGCGCCCTGGTCTGCGGGACCCACGGCAGCGCGCATGCTGGCGAACAGTTGACGTCCGGTGCCCGCCATCTCAGTAGCGGTGGGTGCGCGACCGGTTGGGGCACGGGCAGCGAACTCATCATCCGGAACGTGCAGTGTCAGTGTGCCGGTCACCGAGTCGACGGTGATGGCGTCACCGTTGCGAACCCGCGCCAAGGGACCTCCGCTTGCGGCTTCGGGCGTGAGATGAATGGCCGCCGGGACTTTTCCGGAGGCGCCCGACATCCTGCCGTCGGTCACCAGCGCCACCCGGTGGCCGCGGTCCTGCAGGACGCCCAAGGCGGGGGTCAGCTTGTGCAACTCGGGCATGCCGATCGCGCGGGGACCCTGATAGCGCAGTACCGCGACCAGATCGCCGTCCAACTCGCCGGCCTCGAAGGAGGCGAGGAAATCGGCCTGGTCGTCGAAGACGACGGCAGGGGCGGTGATCGTGCGATGCTCGGGTTTGACGGCCGATGTCTTGATGACGCACGAACCGAGATTGCCGGCAAGGGTTTTCAGCCCGCCGTCGGTGTCGAAGGGATCCTCCACACCGCGCAACACCGAGGTGTCGTGGCTCATCGTGGTGCCGTCCAGCCACATCACGCCGTCCCCGTCGAGCTTGGGTTCCTGCGTGTAGTGGCGCAGGCCAGGTCCGACCACGGTCTGCACGTCCTCGTGCAGCAGGCCCGCATCAAGCAGTGAAGCAATCGCGAAGCCGAGCCCGCCCGCGGCGTGGAAGTGGTTCACGTCCGCGCTGCCGTTGGGATAGATCCGGGCCAACAGCGGAACGATCGCGGACAGTTCGGAAATGTCGTTCCAGGTCAAGGTGATTCCGGCGGCCTGCGCGATGGCGACCAGGTGCATGGTGTGGTTGGTTGAGCCGCCCGTGGCGAGCAGTGCAACGCAGCCGTTGACGATCGCGCGTTCGTCGATCATCTCCCCGACCGGGGTGTAGTTCTCACCCAACGCCGTGAGTCCGGTGACCTGGCGGCCGGCTTCGGCGGTGAGTGCGGTGCGCAGCGGTGTGCCGGGGCTGACGAAGCTCGAACCCGGCAGGTGCAGGCCCATCACCTCCATCAGCAGCTGGTTGGAGTTGGCGGTGCCGAAAAACGTGCACGTTCCGCTGCCGTGATACGACGCGGCCTCGGCGTCGAGCAGTTCTTCGCGGCCCGCCTTGTTCTCGGCGTACAGCTGCCGGACCCGGGCTTTCTCACCGTTGGGCAGACCGGAGGTCATGGGCCCGGCGGGGACGAACACCGTGGGCAGGTGCCCGAAAGCGAGGGCCCCGATGAGCATGCCGGGAACGATCTTGTCGCACACGCCGAGCATCAGGGTCGCGTCGAACATGTCGTGCGACAACGCAATTGCCGTTGACATTGCGATCACGTCGCGGCTGAACAGCGAGAGTTGCATGCCGTCGCGACCTTGGGTGATGCCGTCGCACATGGCGGGCACGCCGCCGGCGAACTGTGCGATGCCGCCGGCCTCGAGCACTGACTGTTTGAGCTGGGCAGGATAGGTCTCGAAGGGTTTGTGCGCGGACAGCATGTCGTTGTACGCCGACACGATCGCGATGTTCGGCTTGACCATCCCCCGCAGCGCTTTCTTGTCTGCTTTGCCGGAGGCCGCGAAGCCGTGCGCCAGGTTCGCGCACGCGAGACGGCCGCGCGCGGGTCCACGGTCGCCCGCTTCGCGAATCTGGTGCAGGTAGGCGGCGCGGGCTGCGCTGCTTCGTTCGATGATGCGCTCGGTGACGGCCGCCAGGGCCGGGTGGGTTGTCGTCATGGTGTGGCTCCTTCGTGCCAGGTACGGCCGTCGCGTTCGATGAGTGTGGTCGCATCAGTGGGACCGCTGGTGCCCGCCGGGTATCGGCGTGGGACGCGCTCGGACTGCTGCCAGCCGACCAGCATCGGCTCGACCCAGGCCCATGCCGCTTCGACTTCGTCGCGGCGCATGAAGAGTGTCGGGTTGCCTTGCACGACGTCCATGAGCAGACGTTCGTAGGCGTCGGGGGAGGGCCGTTGAAATGTGTCGGTGTAGTTGAGGTCCAACGACACGGGCTTCAGCTTGATGCCGCCGGGTCCGGGCTCCTTCGCGGTCATGTGCAGGCGCATGCCTTCTTCGGGCTGCAGTTGGATGACCAGCTTGTTGGGTTCGCTAACGCCGTCGCTGTCCGGAAACATCGGATGCGGAACGGGTTTGAACTGAATGACGATCTCCGAGCAGCGTTGCTCCATCCGCTTGCCGGTGCGCAGGTAGAACGGCACGCCGGCCCAACGCCAGTTGCGCACCTCGGTCTTCACCGCGACAAACGTCTCGGTGCGGCTGTCGGGGTTCTCCGCGTCGTCTTTGTATCCGGCAACGGCGACCCCGTCAACCAGACCCGGCGCGTACTGGCCGGCGACGGTGCAGCGCTCCACGTCCTGAGGTGTCATCGGCTTGAGCGCCTGCAGGACCTTGAGCTTCTCGTCGCGGACGGTTTCACGGTCGACATAGGTCGGCGGTTCCATCGCAACCAGACACAACACCTGCAGAAGATGGTTCTGCACCATGTCCCGCAGCGCACCGGAGTTGTCGTAGTACCCGCCGCGGGTGCCCACGCCGAGCGATTCGGCGACCGTGATCTGCACGTGGTCAATCGAGCTTGAGTTCCACAGCGGTTCCAGGAAGGTGTTGGCGAACCTGGTCACGAGCAGGTTCTGCACGCTCTCCTTGCCGAGGTAATGGTCGATGCGGAAGATCTGGGATTCCTCGAAGACCGCTCCTACGGCGTCGTTGATGGCACACGCCGATGCGAGATCGTGGCCGATCGGCTTCTCCAGCACGACCCGCGACGAGCGGTCGACCAGTTTGTGGGTGGCCAGATGTGCCGAGATCGGTCCGAACAAGCTGGGCGCGCAGGCCAGGTAGAACACCCGGACCTTGCCGGGATCGGCCGGCAGCAGAGCGGTCAGCGGATACCAGTCGTCGGCGTCTGCGAAATCGATGCTCGCGTAGTCCAGGCGAGCGAGGAATCGCTCGAGTGTCTGCTGGTCGATGGCGTCCTCAGGGACGAACCGGCCCAGCTCAGCGCGCACTTTGTCGCGATAACCGCAAACGTCCAGTCCAGCCCGAGAGGCCGCGATGATGCGGGTTGCCGCAGGTAGTTGACCATCCCGGTCGCGCAGATAGAGGGCGGGCAAAAGCTTACGGACGGCGAGATCGCCGGTTCCGCCAAATACAACGAAGTCACAGGCTGCCACGGGGTTCGTGGTCGACATGAAATCTCCTGACTTATGTCGGCTTTATCGATTCAGAGCTTAGGGGCGGTTTGCACATTCGCGCAAGCCGACTTACGCATTTTGACGGTAAAAGTAGGTGAACTTTGAGTGTTGTATGTGCAGTAACTAGTTGGTTGAATGGCAGATATGCGCATGTCACGGACCTCGCCGGCACCTGCAACCGCGGGCGAGGTGTTCGGCCTGATTCGTGATGGTGCGGTTAGCACCCGCGCCGACGTGGGCCGTGTGACCGGGCTGTCTCGCACCGCAGTCGCGGCTCGGGTCTCGACGCTGCAGGCACGCGGCTTGGTGCTCGAGCGGGCCGAAGCGCCATCGACCGGCGGCCGGCCACCCGCGCGGCTGGTCTTCAACGCCGACGCCGGCGTTGTGCTCGCGGCCGCGATCGGCCGAAGCCGCACCCAACTGGGTGTCTGCAACCTGGCCGGCATGGTTCTCACTGTGGCCGATGTCGACCAGGAAATCGGCATCGGCCCCAATGACCTGATGCCCGATATCGCCAAACGCCTCGAAGCGCTGCTGGACGAGACCGGGCACCGACTCGACGAAGTCCTCGGGGCGGGCCTGAGCATTCCTGGGACCGCCGACACCACCCGCGGCTGCAGCCTCGACTCGCCGACCATGAGCGGCTGGGACGGCATTCCGTTGCCGCCTTATCTACGCGAGCTCACCGCCGCCCCGATCCTGCTCGACAACGACGCCAACGTGATCGTGCTCTCCGAGCGACGTGGGCGGCACGAGCGCTTCGACGACATGCTGCTTATCAAGGCCTCGACCGGTTTGGGAGCCGGCATCGTCGCCGGCGGGGTGCTCCAACGGGGAGCAGTCGGTGCCGCAGGCGAATTCGGGCACAGCAAGATTCCGGCCGCGGCCGGAGTGGCCTGCCGATGCGGTGACACCGGGTGCCTGGAGGCCATCGCCGGAGGCTGGGCACTCGTTCGCGCCATGCAGCAGCACGGCCACAGCGTCGGGCACATCCGCGATCTCGTGGACCTCGCTGTCGGCGGCGATCCGGAAGCACGCAGACTGATCCGGGAAAGTGGTCGCCACATCGGCGAGGTACTCGCCGGCGCCGTCAACCTGCTCAACCCCGAAGCACTGGTCATCGATGGAGACATGTCAAAGGCGTACGACATCTTCGTCGCGGGCTTGCGCGAGACCGTCTACGGAAACGCGACCGCACTCGCAACCCGTGAACTAAGAATTCTGCCGTCCACCCACGGCGATCAGTCCGGTGTGATCGGCTGCGCTGCAATGGTTCTGGACCACGTGCTCAGCGCGCGTGCGGTAGATGCCGCCCTCTGACGGCATCTGTTCTGCCCAAGCTGGCTTACACATCCAGCGGCTGGCCGTCGTCGGCGTAGCCGCCTGTCGAGCCGAGCGCACTGATCGAGCCGACTCCGGCATCGGCAGGGCCGCGGAGGACATCACAAGTGATCGCCGAGGGGCATGTTGGTGACCAGGAGCCGACGTGCGTGACCACGCCAGCACCCTCGTGCCGGAAAATCATGGGCAGCGCTGGGATCTGATCACCGGTGACAGGGTGCATGTCGAAGTGCCACATCCCGGAGCGACCACGTGGACCAGCACCTCGTGGGAACCGGATCGTCAAGGTCGACTACCTTAATTTTGAACGGGGTGTTGAGCCCGTAGGCGACGGCGGCTCGAATGGGCACCGAGTTCTCCTAGCCGCTGAAGCCGACCGGGACGATGACGTCGCTGTGGATGAAATTCAAGACGTGTTCAGCGACGCCGGGCCGTGTGGCGTTCATGGCGGTGGTCACGGTGATCAGGAGAATTCGTTTCAGTTCTCTATTTCACCGGCGGTAGCAATTCAGTCCGCCGGCGAGCGACTTCGGCATGGATGGCGTCGCGGACGGCTTTCACGGTCGGATTGGTCGAGGCTCTCGCGCCGTGCCGCCAGCGAGAAGTTGAGGTGGATGTCGACGTCGCGAGGCAGCAGGCGGATGAGTTCCGGGTGCCGGCTGGCCATGAAGGCTGGCAGGAGCCCTATACCGCCGGCGGCGCGGGTCGCCTCGACATGCGCAAATATGTTGGTGGACATGAACTGTGCAGTGGCGCCGGGCAAGTGCCTCTCGATGTCTAGGTCGCCTACCTGCAGCAGCGAATCAACGAAAAAGATGATGGGATGGTCTCGCACGTCGTCGATCGACTCCGGGGCACCGTGCTCGCGGATGTATTCCTCTGCGGCATAGATTCCCATCGAATAAGGGGTAATCACTTCGGAGACCAGACGGCTGTTGAGCGTCGCGCCGACCGCAATTGCAACATCGAAGCCTGATTGCTGCAGGTTCATCTGCCGGGTGGCTGTCAGAAGCTCCACGGACAGATGAGGGTGTTTCATGCGCAGGCGGGCCAGTGCAGGAGTGACGACCAGAGTGCCGAATCCGTCCGGAGCCGTGACGCGCACCCTGCCGCGTAACGAGTCGGCCGCCTCTCCGACGGCGGCGTCGACGGCCTCTTGCACTGACTCCTCGATCGCGCGCGCTCGCTCGGCAACGCGGCGTCCGATATCGGTCAACTCCCAACCGACCGCTCCGCGCTCGATCAGCCTCACACCCAGGATCTTTTCGAGAGCGCGGATTCGGCGTGAGACGGTTGTGTGGTCGACGCCCAGATCGAGGGCGGCCGAACGCCGTGTTCCGCTACGCGCGATGGCGATGAGGTAGCGAAAGTCGTCGGCCCTAACCTGCCGAATGTCGACGGCAGGCTTGATCTTCGCCGGCGCCGGAGCAGCCGGCCGCTCTCGGCCTGATGGCGTGTCATGCCGACCGACCATGAACCAGTACCTTACTCACCTCCCGACGTGCAGCTTGTGCAGATTTGCACATGCCTGGCGCGGTTTTGGTCGTTGACGGTGTTGATTTGCGCCCCGCATGGTGGAAGAGACAAATACACTCAACGGCTTTTCTAGCTGCCATCACAATCCGTGGCAACGAGATTGCTTGGCACACAAAGTCGCTGAACGAACCGGAAGGAAAATCAAATGTCCGTAGTTACATGGATCGGCCTCGGCAAGATGGGGGTGCCAATGGCGCACCACCTGGTGGAGGCCGGACACGACGTTCGCGGTTTCGACACCGATCGTGTCGCCGCCCGCGAGGCCGAAGCGGCCGGTATCCCCGTCTACTCGTCCCCGGCGGACGCCGCTGCTGGCGCGGATGTCGTCATCACGATGCTGCCCGCGGGACCCCACGTGCACGAGGCGCTGGCGGGCCCCAACGGGTTGTTCTCGGTCGCATCGAAGGGCACTCTCTTCATCGATTTCTCCACGATCGGCATCGATCATGCCAAGGAAATTCATGCAGTGGCCGAGACCCAAGGCCAGCGTTTCGTCGACGCTCCGGTATCCGGTGGCGTGACGGGAGCTAGCGATGGAACGTTGAGTTTCATGGTGGGCGGGTCGGCGCGAAACTTCGCCTCGGCTTCGCCATTCATTGAACCGATCGCAGGTGAAGGCAAGATTTTCCACACCGGCGGCCCCGGCGCGGGCCAGGCATTCAAGGTCGTCAACAATTTGATCATGGCTGTCTGCGTGGCAGTGTCGTCCGAGGGACTGCTCCTCGCCGAGCGTCTCGGCTTGGACGCCAAGCTCTTCCACGACGTCGCCGTGGTGTCGAGTGCCGATAACTTCGCGCTTCGCGACTGGTGCCCGGCACCCGGCGTCGTGGAAAGGGCACCGAGCTCTCATGGATACGAGGCGGGGTTCAGGGCCAAGCTGATCCTGAAGGATCTGGGACTTGCGCTGGACAGCGGCGTGAGCACCAATACCAACCTTGCCATCACTCGCACCGTGCACGCGCTGTACTCGCAGATGGTCAACATGGGTGGCGGCGACTACGACTGCACCGCAATGCTGCCGGCGCTGGCGGGGCGGCTCCAGCCGAAAGATGGCCCGTGCACCGTCGACGCAATCGCAAGCTGACCTGACGGCTGCAGATCAGCATCAGCTGCGTGCGCAATTGCTTGTGCATTAATCAATGTATTTGTTCCACAAACAGATTCGTACTCAGTAAGGAAGTGAACCAAATGCCATTAGTTCGTATTGAAATCTACGAGGGCCGCAGTCCCAAGGAGGTGCAGCAGCTCGCTGACACCGTGCACGAGGCCCTAGTCAAGAAGTTCGCGACGCCTCCCGACGATCGCTTTCAGATCATCCAGCAGCATCCCCGCAGTCAGATGATTGCGCTCGACTACGGGTTGGGCTTCAAGCGCACCAACAAGATGGTGCTGCTGCAAATCGTCTCTCAAGGCCGAACGGTTGCGCAGAAGCAGGCGTTCTACACAGAGGTCGCCGAACTCTTCGAGGAGCGCGGCATCGCCGGGCCGGAAGACGTGGTCATCTCGTTGATCGACAACACGCGTGCCGACTGGTCACTGGGCCGCGGACGCGCGCAGTTCATCGTCGGCGACATCTGATCGCAGCGGTGCCATGAACCGTCCAACCCGTACACCCCAGAGCCGCGGTGTACGGGTTGGACACACCGTCGGTGCTAGATGTCACGTCTGAACCGTCACGGCCAGTGGTAGCGCAGAAGTAAGGAGACAGCGCGATGGTGCGTATCGTTCACCTCCTGATCGGAGATGGCAACAGCTGAACCGCAGCGGCACCCGGTGCCGCCCTCGCGGCACAGGTACCCGCGACCCGTAAATCCGATTCGGGGCATGGCGCCCACAGATGCAAGCCAAATATCAAGCCAGGCCGCCACCCCGCGGTAGCGGACCTAAAGGACCTAATACATTGAAGGAGCGAGTGTTACTCATGTCAGTACCGCAAAACGGCGACGACCAAACCGAGGTCCACATCGATCGGCTCGACGGTGTTGAGACTGTTCAGGTGGACGTCTCCGGCAATACAATCTTCGGGCGCCGCTATGGAAATGGAAACGGCCCGCCCATTCTGTTGGTGCACGGCTTTCCGCGCACGAGTCTCATGTGGCGGGATGTGGCGCCGCAGCTCGCCAACGATCACACAGTGATCGCGGTCGATTTGCGGGCCTACGGTCACAGCGGGACACCCGAGTCGACCGATGACCACTTCCCGTACTCCAAGCGGGCAATGGGCAATGAGCTGGTCGACGTCATGGCCAAGCTCGGCTACCCGACGTTCACGCTGGTCGGCCACGATCGCGGAGGGCGCGTCGCATATCGCTTGACGTTGGATCATCCGAATGCGGTAGAACGGCTCGCCGTATTCGACGTGATCCCGATTCTTGAAGCGTGGAACCGATCGGACGCGCGATTCGCGCGGACCTATTGGCCGTGGAGTCTGCTGTCGCAGAAGGAGCCGACGCCCGAGCGCTATCTCCTCGGCGCGCCCGAGGCCGCCTTTGGCAATCCGTTTGGCCAGGGGTCATTCGGTCCCGACATTCTCAAACAGTACGTGGCGACTTTTCGTGATCCGGTGCGCGTGCACGGCATCTGCGAAGAGTATCGGGCTGCGGCAACGATCGATGTCGAGCACGACAAGGTCGACAAGGACGCCGGCAACCAAATCCACTGTCCAATGCTGCATCTCTGGGGCGAGGGTGGCTCGCTGGACACGTTCTATGGCAACGATGGCGGTCCGCTGGGCATCTGGCGGCGATGGGCGCCGCGTGCGCAAGGCCAGGCCGTGAAGGGCGGGCACTTCTTCCCGGAAGAGAATCCAACCGCCACTGTGGCGCTGATCAAGCAATTCTTAGTCGCCACGTAATCGCTTGCAACACACCGCGACTTCGTTCCAATTGCCGCAGAGCGCGGCACGCAAACCGCTCGGTCTCGGTCAACATTGCGGTGCAACCAGTAACCGAAATCCGTTAACCAAAGCGAAGACTCGCTGGATCGACCCATACGAAGGCCAGCATGAAAGCCATTGTCATCAACGAAAACGGCGGGCCGGATAAAGTCACCTTCACCGAGGTTGACACACCTGATCCTGGCCTGGGCCAGCTTCAGGTCGCCGTTGAGACAGCCGGCGTCAACTACCTCGACATCTACCAGCGCCAGGGCGCGGTCGCGGCTCCGTTCGTCGCCGGAGTGGAGGGCGTCGGTCGCGTCATCGAGGTTGGATCGGACGTCGACGCAGAATTGCTCAGCCAACGCGTCGGATGGCTGGGCGGACTGGGCAGTTTCGCCGAGACCATAGCGCTCGACGAGACCAAAGTCGTCGCGATACCCGACGACATCAGGAACGACGGCGCCGTCGCACTGCTGATGCAGGGCATTACAGCGCACTACCTCGTCACGAGCGCCTTCGCCGTCGACAAAGCACTCCACGGTGCTCGTGCACGCCGCTGCCGGAGGTGTCGGACGGCTGCTGACGCAGCGTCACCACCACCTCGGCGCAACGGTGATCGGCACGGCCTCGACCGCGGAGAAGCGATGCATCGCCGTGGACAACGGCGCGGATCACGCGATCGACTACGCCAACTTCGGTGCAGCGGTCGCCGACATCACCGAAGGTCGCGGTGTGGATGTGGTGTATGACGGCGTCGGCCGAGACACCGTCGAGGACAGCCTGAAGAGCCTCGCGGTACGCGGCACCCTCGTCGTGATCGGCGCCGCCAGCGGCCCGCCGCCCGCGATCGAGTTTCCGACGCTGGCCGCGCGATCGCTTTCGGTCATGCGCCCATCGGTGGCCCATTTCACCGCCCGACCCGGCGAACTGGCCTGGCGCGCAGAGGAAGTGTTCGGATGGGCCCGCCAGGGCGTCATCACCACCACCATCGCCGCCCGATATCCATTGAAAGACACAGCGCAGGCCCAGAAGGATCTGACATCGCGCAGGCTCGCAGGCAAGCTGCTCATCGACGTCCGCCCCAGCGGTAACACATAACCACCGGAAGGGGTTGCGCAGGTTTTGGTCACTGACCTCCCTGCAACCCAACCGCCACGTGCACAGTGTGGGGTGGTCTAGGTCATTCTCGCGGTGCTCGTGGCACGGTTGTTGGCGAGTCGCAGCTTGGTCAGGGTGCCATTGAACTGTTGCAGCGCGCGCGCAGAGACAGCCGATCCGAGCCGATCCGCCAGCTCGCACTCGACGGCGTCGGTGGCGGCCTTGAGCAGGCGCCGACCCGCAGGGGTGAGTTCGATGATCGACGAGCGTCCGTCGTCGGGGTCTGGGCGGCGCCGGCAGTGCCCGGAGGCTTCGATTCGATCGACGAGCTTGCTGGTGCCTCCGACGGTGATCGCCAACTCTTCAGCGATGTCGGTTACCCGACATGTCCCGTGACGGGCGATCACCTGCATCGGCTCGAAGCGGCTCAACGGGAGGTCGTAATCGGTGCGAAGCCGCGCGTCGATCGCGTTCCACAGTTCGGTCTCGAACCGGATCAGCTCGCTGAACAGTGTCTTTAAGTCAGTCATCACTATCCGCTCGTTCCTGCTGAGACGCCGTTCCTCGCGGCATTGCCGCCGAATCCGATTCTGCGGCCTCGACCGACCCGGAACGCAGCGCCGCTACATTCCGTGGAATACATTACACCGCCGCTCAACCGCCGGCGTCTTGACGGCAGTCCACCGGAATCTATATTCCATGGAATATATCTCGTGCGCTCAACGTTTCCACGTCATACCCAAACGAAATACCTAATAAGGAGGCACACCATGGTCGGAGCAAAACCCTACGGGCAATTGCACTATCGCGAGGTCAACGGAAGCCGGGTGGCCTACGTCGACGAGGGCGACGGCGATGCCATCGTCTTTGCACACGGCAACCCCACGGCTTCCTACCTGTGGCGCAACTAGACATCGAAGTCTGATGGTTTCTGGCCGCGCCGACTGCTCCGATGATTGGTGTCCGGCCAGATCACCCGGTGCGAGGTGAATCGTTCGACTCATTGTGTGGCCCGGTCGCGGCAGCGGATGGCATCACGGCCGGGCAGCTGCTGCACGCATGTCCAGACAATCAGGCTCTCAGGGGCCGACGGTCACCGTCGCCCGTTGGCTGCGGCGCTGGTGCCGCTACCGCGAAGTACGTTGCGCCGCAAAGACATCACCGCTGACGCGGTTGACGTCACTGACCGAGGTGTATCTGAACGCCGCGGACCCGAAGTTGGTCGAAGGTATAGCTGAACTCGCCGCGGTGTCCGACCGAAACGATATAGCGATCCTGGCCTTCGGTGACTGGCAAGCTGAAGGAGAATGTGCAGTTGGCGGTGCTGCCCTTCCCCTGCCCAAGCGTCGTGCTGGCAAGGATCTCGCCCTTGCCGTTCTTAACGGCGACGGCGGTGTCATGGCCGATGTCGGAGTATCCGTCGGCTCCCTCGCAGGATGCCCCGTCTGATGCGATCGCGTCCACGCCAGCGCTGTCAATCAGGACGAAAGTCCCCGACACC
>CAVYPI010000036.1:0-99953 GCA_963770125.1 uncultured Actinomycetota bacterium
CGCGGGTATCCGGTTACCGCCGTGTTCACAGGTGATGATGAAGGTATCCACCGTGACAGCCCGTCACCAGCGCAACTCGGGCAAATGGCGAAACACCTGCCGCACACCTTCGCCCCATTCGTCGCTGAGGGCGGTGAAATACGGGTCCCCCTCATCGAATCGTCGCCGCCACTGCACTTCCAGGCTGTCCCGTTCGTAGCAAATCAAGTCGATGGGCATGCCCACCGACAAATTGCTGCGCATGGTCGAATCGAAGGACACCAAGACACACTTCGTGGCGTCTGCCAGGGGCGTGTGTTGCGTAATTACGCGGTCGAGGATCGGCTTCCCGTACTTGGTTTCACCGGTCTGAAAGAAGAGCGTGTCGGTCCCCGCTTCGATGAAATTGCCTTCGGCATAGATCCGGAACAGCCTTATCGGCTCCCCGCCGATCTGCCCACCGACGATGAACGAGGCATTGAAGCGGATGTTGTTCTCTTCCAGATACCCGGCGTCGCGTTTCTCGATATCGCGCATCGCGTCGGAGACCAGCCTTACGACGTCGAACATCGTCCGGGCACCCAAGAGACTGGTGGCCGCGTCGCCGTCAGCACAACGCTGCGTCAAAACGCTGATGACGGCCTGAGTTCCGGCCAGGTTTCCCGAACTCAGCAGAACGACAACGCGGTCGCCGCGACGCTCGAACACCGTCATCTTGCAGAACTTGGCGAAGTTATCCACCCCGGCATTCGTACGAGAGTCCGAGGCGAAAATCATGCCCTTGTCGAGCATTACGCCGATACAGTAAGTCACGCGATACACCTTCTGGGCAATCGGTCCCCCGTTCGCAATGCCACCAGCTTGCCTGGTGGCATTCGCGCGCAGGTGAGCGATTCCCAATCCGGATGTGATCCTGCCCCGATGCCTTCGCGAACACCAACCTACGCCGCTCGACGTGCGGCAACGGCTAGACATCTGGGGTGTTGTAACGGGGCGGATCGAGCCAGAAAACTATGTGGACCAGTCATGGTGATCCCGACGTGCAGACGATCACCGGCACGTAGGGGCTTTGGAGCCGACGCTCCTGGAGTTCTGCAGCGGACAGCCGAACTCATCCCGAACCAGCTGAGATTCTCAGCACCCCCGACGTTACACCCCGAGGCACTCATCCCTGTCGAGGCGGCTTCGGGGCGAACCCGATTCCACCGCGTGCCGTGCGTTGCGGGCGGTGGATGTGCGCAGGTGCGAGGTCGCGTATCGCGACTGCAGTGACCGGCACGGGCCCCAGAACTTCAGCGGCGGTATTCTTGGCGTGACAAACCACCTCGTGGCTGTTGGGCTGCAAGGGTATGTCGTCGGGTTTTGGCTAGGGATGCCAGGCCCGGGCGAGACTACATGAGCGCAGGTGGCAACGGATGACCGAGTTCAAAAACGGCGCCGACCGCACCCCAGCAGGGCCACTGGCCGCCGAACAGGCGCGCGCGGACATCTCCGATTTGCAGGCCGCCATCGGCGATTTGGCGGGTTTGGTCTCGGGCAGTCTGGGATTGCCGGAGTTGTTGACCGAGGTGGCGACATTTGCAGTGCACGCGATCCCGGGCGCCGAGGGGGCCGGGGTGACCCTATTGCGGGTCGACCGGATCGACAACATGGTTGAAGCGCTGGCGGCGAGTGCACCGTTTGTCGCCGAAATCGACGAAATCCAGTACGTCACTCTGCAGGAGGGCCCCTGTATCACCGCAGCGCTGGAGCGCCGCACGGTGCGGTCGGGGTCGCTGGGCGGCGAGAAGATGTGGCCGCGGTTCGGCCCCCGGGTGGGCAGGTTGGGCGTGCACAGTGCACTGTCACTGCCGCTGCTGCTGCCCGATCAGGTGGTCGGGGCGATCAACGTCTACTCCCACGACAAGGACGTCTTCGATGAGCACGCCGCCGAACTCGGGGAACTGTTCGCCAAGCCCGCAGCGGTCGCCGTGCACAACGCTCACGTCCTCGCCCAGGCGATGGCGCTGACGGTCCAATTGCAGACCGCCCTGTCGACGCGACCGGTGATCGATCAAGCGATCGGCCTGCTCCGCGGACGCAGCGGGCGCAGCGCCGAGGACGCATTCGCCCAGCTGCGGGCGATCAGCCAAGCCGAACACCGCAAATTGGCTGACGTGGCGCAGCGCATCGTCGATGAAGCCGTCCGCCGCGCCCGCGCCCGCCACAACCCGACCTGAGTCCCGATCGCCACGCCGGGGTGTCGGTGCGAGGCGGGTCCCGCGTACGGTTGAGGGTGGAGGCTCAGTCCCAGGGAACGGTCCTGACCTACATCCTGGATCCTCCACCGTGCACGGCGACTCGCCCTGTTCGGCCTTGGCAGGCTCGATCGGCGCTCGGGAGCGCCCAGCGGAGCATTCACCTCGTGAGGATCACCGCAGCGACGGCCGCCGCTTTGGCTATCCTGACCGAAGCGCTGGATGAACCCGGCACCGACATCGCGCACAGCCTGCACCGGTTGACCCTCGACGCCGCAGCCGCCGTAACAAGCTACCTCGGTCTGAGCGTGGTTGTGTCCCACAGCGATCCCCCATTCACCATCACCGCTCTGGCCGAGGGGGCCCTCGCCGGCGACATCCGCACCTCCCTGCACCTGAGTCTGCCGGGCCCCAGTGATCCTCAGAACTCGCCGGCGGTGGCGATCATTCTGTACGCGGGATCACCGGGAGCGTTCGTCGACCTCGCCGCGGACCTGGCGTGGCTCACTGCACGCTCACTGAGCGACTTCATCCTCGATCAGCACCTAATCGTCGCCGCCGGGTCGCTGCCCGAGGGACAACTGCGCGCGGCATCGGCGATCAACCAAGCCATCGGGGTTCTCATCGGGCGCGGCTACACCCCACAGCAAGCCCACTGGGAACTCGACACCCAGGCTGCCCACGCCGGAACCGACCGACACACCGCCGCCTACCACATCCTCGCCAAGATCAACACCGGCGACGATGACCAGCATCTCGGCATCTACTGGGGGCTTTCCGACTAACGGTGGATCCGACCTTGGCATTGGTTAGTTGCCGGTCGGGGTGATCCGGCAATTGAAGGTGTGATCACGAACGCGTTGAGCACTGGCTTCCACCTCATTGCCCATCGTGCCTAACTCGCCCGGCCGGATCCAATGATCGGTGACGAGGTAGACACCCCGGGGGCTTGTTCGGTCGGGAAGTGCCGCGGGCACTGACTCGGCCGGTTTACTGGCCGGTAACCTACGGGACCGTAGGTTACTGTATCGTCGACTAGGGGCGGCGGGAGTGATTGCTATGACGAGGTGCCATCAACCCGGAACACCATTGGATGGAGACCGGTTCTCGTGAGCGAGATGAAGTATCTCGATCTGCACGGCGAGCGCGTTGCCTATCGGGAGGCGGGAGCCGGCGAGGCGCTGCTGCTGATTCATGGCATGGCGGGAAGTTCGGCGACCTGGCGAGCGGTCCTTCCCCAGCTGTCAAAGAAATACCGGGTGGTGGCACCGGACCTGTTTGGGCATGGTGAATCGGCCAAGCCGCGCGGTGATTATTCGCTGGGTGCGTTCGCGGTATGGCTGCGTGATCTGCTCGACGAGCTCGGCATCACCCGGGCGACGGTGGTCGGTCAGTCGCTTGGTGGCGGTGTGGCCATGCAGTTCACCTACCAGCATCGCGACTACTGCGAACGGCTGGCTCTTATCAGCAGCGGTGGCCTGGGCCCCGACCTGAGCTGGATATTGCGGATCCTGTCGGCACCCGGAGCCGAGCTGGTGCTGCCGGTGGTCGCACCCCAGCCAGTGCTGAACGTCGGCAACAAGCTGGGGTCCTGGCTCACGTCGGCCGGAATCCACTCGCCACGCGCCGGCGAGATATGGAACGCCTACTCGTCGCTGTCAGACGGCCAGACACGACAAGCGTTCCTACGCACACTGCGCTCTGTGGTGGACTACCGCGGCCAGGCTGTCAGCGCGCTCAACAAGCTGCATCTGAGTTCTGGGCTACCCACCTTGCTGATTTGGGGCGACCAGGACCGGATCATTCCTGTCGCCCATGGCTACGCCGCCCACGACGCCCTACCAGATAGTCGACTTGAAGTACTCCGCGGCGTCGGGCACTTCCCCCACGTCGAGTCCCCAACCGCGGTGGCAGACATCCTCGACGACTTCATCCTCACCACACGAGGTTTGCCGACCTGGCGAATCGAAAAACCTAACCAGGACCGTGGCGCAGCGAGCGGTGACCTCTAACTCGCGGTGACCTCTAACTCTCTGTCCCCTGACCGTCCCGACAGGTGCCGCTCTGAACCGCCAAGACCTCAGTACACTATGCGCGGCCGCACACAATTCCGTCCCTCAAACAGGGGCGCGGGCAATCTCGTCGACCCCCTCGTGCTCGCAGCATCCCGTAGTCCGACCAGGACACCGATCGCCACATATTCGTCTATCGCTTCTGGTCAACAATCCCCATCGCCCCATCCGTCCCACTGCCTGCTACCCATGTGCATCACGGCGGGGCCTCTACGTGCACACGCGCCTCATGGGTACGACGTCGTGAGGTGTGCCAACAAGGCAATGACGCACCGCTGTCACACCTAAGCTGTCGGCCTTTTCGACGCGTTGGTCTTGGCGCCATTGCCGCACCGTTGCGGTCGCGGTCTTCAACCCGCGACGCCGTCCGCTCCCGGGATCGGTGCCGTCGAAGCCGGGCTGCAGCTGTGTGAACATCGCTTCGCTGCGGGTTTCGGGCGCGTCGTCGGCGGTGTCGCGCAGGTAGCGGTCGGGCAGCGACAGCTTGGCGATGGTCCGCCACGTCTTGCCGTACTGCAGCAGGAATGAGCCTGTGGTGTACGGCAGATCATACTTATCGGAGACTTCCTTGACCCGGAACGAGATCTCGTTTGGCCGGTTGCTGGGCAGGTCCGGGTAAAGGTGGTGCTCGATCTGGTGGCACAGGTTGCCACTCATGAACCGCAGCACCGGACCGGCGTCGAAGTTGGCGCTGCCCAGCATCTCCCGCAGGTACCACTGCCCCTTGGTCTCGCGGACCATGTCGGTCTTGGTGAATTTCTCGGCCCCGTCAGGAAAGTGGCCGCAGAAGATGACGGCATTGGACCACACGTTGCGGATCACGTTGGCCACCGCGTTGGCCTTCAACGTGGACTTGAACGTGGCACCCGGCGACAACGACGTCAGCGCCGGGAAGGCGACGTAGTCCTTGACCACCTGCCGGCCGGCCTTGATCGAGAACTCGCGGACCTGCACGAGGGTGGCTTTGCGGTCCGCCTGGCCCTTGAAGAACTTTTCGAGTTCCAAGGGCTGCAGGCCGATTCCCCACTCGAAACCGATGGCGAGGATGGTGTTGTACAGCAGGTTGCCGAGGTTGAACGGTGTCCAGCGCTGGTCGCGGGTGACCCGCAGCACGCCGTAGCCCACATCGTGGTCCATTCCGAGGATGTTGGTGTACTTGTGATGCTGGATGTTGTGGGTAGAGCGCCAGTGCTTGGATACTCCGCTCATGTCCCACTCCCATGTCGATGAGTGAATCTCGGGATCGTTCATCCAATCCCACTGGCCGTGCATGACGTTGTGGCCGATCTCCATGTTCTCGACGATTTTGGCCACACCCAAGGTGATCGCGCCGACCCACCACGCCGAGCGCTTGGAGCTTGCGGCCAGGATGACCCGGCCGGCGACCTCGAGGGTGCGCTGCGCGGCGATGGTGCGGCGGATGTAGCGCGCATCGCGCTCACCGCGGGAGTCTTCGATGTCCTGGCGGATTGCATCCAGCTCATCGGCTAGGTTTTCGATGTCGGCGTCGGTCAAGTGAGCGAACACCGGGACGTCTGAGATTGCCATCGTCTCTTTGCTTTCCGTCGAACCACCCCGCACCCGCGCGACGAGTCACCCGCTGCCGTCATCAACAGGCGAGGCCGCGAAGTCGATGGCGTGTTCGGATGAATGCCGGCTGCGGGCTTGAGCGCAGACGGTTAAAGGCTCTGCGGCTCTTTGTGGGCGGAGCCGGATGCCTCTTCCGTCGAGGCGGCCGGATCCAGGAGGCGGCCGGATCCAGGAGGCGGCCGGATCCAGCTTTTCTGCTCGGTCCCACTGCTCGTTGAGGTGGTCGCGGGAGGTGGCTGCCTCGCTGCGGTAAGCGGCGGCTTGCTGGTTGTGCATGGTCAGTGGTTCGATCGACTGTTCAGTGGCCGTTGGCTGGCCGCTGGTGGGTCCATGCGCTGCAACTGGGGTGATCAACTGGGTTGGGGCACACGGCAGTTCGTGACCTTAGGGTTGGCACCGAAATAGTTGAGTGGTCCGGCGATCACGGTTAGCGCGATCGTTCGTGCGCCGTCGCAGTTTTGCGTCGCGCGCTTGAAATATCCGCGCTGGCCGGCCGCGGCCGCGCCCACGATCACCAATAGCCCGATCAAA
Organism: uncultured Actinomycetota bacterium; assembly: GCA_963770125.1. GTDB lineage: Bacteria > Actinomycetota > Actinomycetes > Mycobacteriales > Mycobacteriaceae > Mycobacterium. The sequence goes on from CAVYPI010000036.1 coordinate 6,410, forward strand.
CGCAGAATGAACCTCCTTGTCTCTCTGGCGGTTGAGGCCCGTCCAGTCCGGTCGCGTGAGGTGTTTGGTGGTGCAGCACATCATGTGCCGCCGCACCGTGCGGCCCGCGTGTCGTGTGTGTGGCGGGTTAGTAGTAGTGGCGGCGCCGGCCGACGGCGTGTCCCATCCGTCCCATCAGCATCATTAGCAGACCGACGACGAGGAGGATGACGCCGATGACCACGCAAATATGGGCGAAGGCGAAGGTAGGGACGAGGCTAGGGAGGAGGAGTCCGAGGACGATAAGGATGATGCCGAGAACGATCATGATGAATTACCTGGTTTCTGTGCAGATGTTTTGGAAGGAGGATTGCCGGGTCAGTGCTTGAGGCGCCCTTCAGCTTGGCCCGTGCCTGTTTGCCGTTGCGTGGACGGCGCGTGCGTCCGTGGGCGGCCGCGTATTCCCGGAGCCACCGGCACGGTTCTTTGTCGCCTGAATCGCCTGTCAAGTGGGCGACATCCGACGAGCGCGGGCTAGGCGACCGCGGAGTTCGCGGGTGCCCGAATTCCGAGCTAACGGGGGGAATGAGCAAGGTATGCATGCTGTCTCGACCGCGACGGTTGGACATCGGCATGTACGGCGCGAGCTGACGCTCATCGAGTTCAGCGGCGGACGGCCGGACTCGTTCCGAACTGGCTGAAAGACCCAGCAACTAGAACATTACACCTGGTGGGAACCCCCCGCCAGGTCGGCGAGGCGAGGCTGCAGACAGGAGCCTGGCTGGCAGAAGGATTCAGGTCCCACTGTCCGCCTGAGTGATGTTTCGTGCAGTCCCATGCGATCTGCCTGGTGACGTTGTTCGATCTCAGTTCGGTTGCGCGTCAATGCTTCCCCGGATCAACTGCGACATGGCGACATCCACGCCGGTCGGTCAGAATGCGCCCGCGGGCGTGACAGTACTTTGTTGGTCCCCCGTTAACGCTGAGTTCGGAAGCTGCGCGAGCGGCAGAAGATCGCCGGGGACGCGTGCCGCGAGATCAATGGCGTTCACGCGATGGGCAGCACCACCGGGCGCACGTTCGGCGCCATCTGTGAGGCCATCCTCGACTCCCTGGGAGTCCCGAACGTCGCCCAGGGCGTCCGCATCCACGTCGGCGACACGCAGGCCGCGATCGCAAGGCACTGTCCTACTGGTTGTTTCGGGGTTGGCGGCACACCGTTATAAAGCGAATCACCTTGGCGCACCAGTGCTTCAGTTCTTTTGCCGCCGTCACAATCGGGCCCCCGCACACCTGGCGAGCCGATCGCTGGCGTCCAACTCGACAGTCCTCACCGACCCCCTGCGGCCGGTCGTCGCAATGGGCGACATGCATCAAGCCCGACTGCATCACCGCCACGCCCCATGGACCATTGGCCGGCGGGGCGTCGCGACTTCCAGACGCCCAGCGGGGCGGTGCCCGGGATCGATATCCAACGAGTGCGCTGGACCTCTGAGAACCGCCCGGCGGCTGGCTTCCGGGGGTGTAAACGTCAGCCAAGTTGGGACTAACAACCAGTCCGGATGAGGCCAGCTGTCCGCCGCTGTCCTCGCAGAGCAGTAGCTCGCGCCGAACAGGTCGGTGACAACCGCATGTCGGGGATCACCATGAATGCTCCATCCGCCCCCCTCGCCGCAATAGTTCAACAGCCGTGTGCCGCCCATGCTGGAGTCGTTGAATGTGTCATGCACCGGCCACCAACCCGCACACGGTGACTCATGACGACTTCTGCATCCGTGCTGCCGGACGGCGGCTTTTTTTCCAGCGATGGAAGGGTCACACCGCGGTTAGCCAGTCGTCGGCTGAGTTCGTCGGTAGACGTCATCAGCGCCCACGGCGACATCGACGCATCCAACGCTGACACTCTGACCGAGTACACGCTGGGGCATCTGATGCGTTGCCGCGGGCTGATCCTTGATCTGCACGGCCTGGATTTCTTTGGAACCGAGGGCTTCTCGGCACTACACAGGGTCTCAGTCTGCTGCGCGGGGCGCCGGCATAGGTTGGGCAGTAGTGCCCGGTGAGGCGGTCTGCCGGGTACTGCGGATCTCCGACCCAGAGGGCTTGCTACCCGCCGCGGGCACCGTCGAGGCAGCGATGACCACCTTCCACGACCAACCTCACCATCCACCACAGCCCGTCGCGAGCCGCCGCAATCCGGGGCAATCCTGGACATGCGAACGGACGGTGTGCTTGGTCTGCGGCGGTACACAACAGGTCCGGCAGGAACAGCCGACGTTGACCGAAACAATCGCCACGCTCGATGGTCATGCCGGATCGGCGGTGGTTAACGCTGTCCAGCGTGATGTCGTGGACGCCGCAGTGCCCGTGACTGATGCCGAGCTGAGGGCGCGCTTCGAGCACGACGCGATTCCGCTGCTCGATCAGCTTTATGGTGGCGCGCTGCGGATGACGCGCAATCGCCCCGACGCTGAGGACCTGCTGCAGGAAACGATGCTGAAGGCCTACGCCGGGTTCCAGTCGTTTAGGGCTGGGACGAACCTGAAGGCATGGCTGTACCGGATTCTCGCCAACACCTACATCAACACCTACCGCACGCAAAAGCGGCGCCCGAAAGAGTATCTGACCGACGAGATCACCGACCGGCAACAGACGGCCAACGCCAAGCACACCTCGACCGGTCTGCGCTCCGCCGAGGTCGAAGCGCTCGAATCCCTACAGGACACCAAGATCAAGGCCGCAATGCAGGCGTTGCCCGAGGATTTCCGGATGGCGGTGTTCTACGCCGACGTCGAGGGTTTTTCCTATAGGGAGATCGCCGCGATCATGGACACGCCCATCGGGACAGTGATGTCACGGCTGTACCGCGGACGACGACAGCTGCGCGACCTAGTTGCCGACATTGCCAAAGAACGCGGCTACGCCCGAGCGCGTCGGCGCGGCGTTGATCGATATCGCGCGGATTTCCGTCGCACACCCCACGTGCCATAGCATCCGGCCGCGTGTCCAGCGCGGCGGCGTCATACGCACAGATGCCTGCCCCAGATCGAGCGAACCCCGCTGGCGTCGCTGTGTACATCCAGCCCGACGACTGCATCGATTGCAGTGCCTGCGAGATGGTCTGCCCAGTCGAGGCCATCTACTACATGGACGACGTGCCTGAGAAAGTGGAAGCACTACGTCCGAATCAACGCGGACTTCTTCGTCACCCTCGAGTAACCTGGCGGAGGGTCGACGGTGGGTATGACGGCCAATTACCCGCCTGCTGCGATAAAGCGGCTGGAGCCAATGGGAGACCTCAAGCGCCACAAGCGGCTAGACACGATCAACGAAATTCTCTACGACGAGCGATGATTCGGAGCCACACTTGCCCCTGTGACGGCTTGATCGAGTCGACGAACTGGGTATCCACGGCCGACAACCTCCAGGTGCCGGATACAAACAACGCGGATTCGATCGGTAGCATCCGTACGGGATGTGCTGAAACAGCCAGGATTCCATTCCAGCACGGGGCAGTGACAACGACTGGTCGGTGATAGCGACCGTTTTAGTGAGGCCGCATCACGCCGGACGCATCATGCAGTCCAATCGCAACGTGGTTGCGTGTACTCATTGCTCAGGCCGTAACGTGGGCGCTGTCGCCGCCGGTGACGGCGAAGGACGTGCCGCTGACCATGCCCGCCTGATCGGAGTCCAGAAAGGCGACTACTGGGGCGACGTCTTCGGGTTCCAGCCATGGAACACCAAGCGGCGTCTTCTTTTTCAGCAGTTCGATCGCCGTGCGCTCGTCCTGTGCCGCATCCTCGCTGAGTGTTCCACCGGCCTCGGCGATCACTTGCGCGTATCGGTCCTCGTGCCGGGTGAGCGCAGTGTTGACCAACCCTGGGATGACCGCGTTCACTGTGATGTTTTGTGCGGCAAGCTCGAGGGCGGCTGATTTCATCAGCCCAATGATTCCCCACTTGGAAGCAGAGTAGGCGGCGCCGAATTTGGTGCCGTGCTGGCCTTGTGTCGAGGACGTCACGATGATGCGCCCGCCTCCCCGGCGGACCAGCAGTGGCGCGAAGACCCGTATGACATTGGCCGTGCCCGAGAGGTTCACGTCGATCTGCTGGTTGCCGAAAGCCGCCGGAAATTCTGCTGCGGGTCCCCTGCGGGCTGGGGCCGGAACCAGCGGCAGCCAGCAAACCGTTTGCCGGACCAGTGCATCGCCGCCCGCCAGCTCCTGGAGCTGCTCGGGTGCGGTTCCTCCTCGCCCCAGAGCATTATCGTGAGCGCTGTGACTCGTGATCACGCCGAGGGACTGCAGTATCACGTACTGCCCACTGACGATCCTCTGCGTGCGCTCAACATTCTGCGTGAAGCCGCTGGGCTGCAACCAATTCCGACACAGTGCGGTCGGTTCCTCACATGGTGTCGGCAGCTCCGTGCAGAGCCAGCCAGACGGCGGCAGCAAGAGCGATTAGCCAAACACCAGCCGGTGAGAACCAAACCGCCGCAACGACGGCCAACATCCTGATCGCGCAGACAGCCCGAGACCTCACGAAGAAGCTCGCACCGCCGCACCTCTCACACCCGACATGGACACAACGACACACACAACCAACCCGCCGGGCGGCATGAATCTTAACTAGCCACCGAGCCGGGAATGAGGACCTCGCCACTGTAGCCCAACCGTGTGCGCTCATGTCGGCGAGCCGGTGGCCATCTTCTGCAGGCAGTAGACCCGCGCTGGGCGCGATGAAGACCCACGCTACGGTGCCCGCCGAAGCGTGACCCGTCGGTGCTGCCGTCGATGCGTTGGCTGCCTTCATTGCGCCGGTTGTGGCATTGCTGGGGCGGAGATTGCGCTCTGGTGTCTGTCAGTTAGTGCGTCGTTGATTCACTCTCCGTGAGGCGGCGCGTCGCCCGCCCGTTCCGTTGGGTCGCGCAATTGCCAACGGAAGTCACAGTGCCTCGCGCCACCCATGAGGGTTTGGGAGCGGCGAAACTCCCAATCGGGGCGGAGCACCGACTCTGCCGCGAAGCCAATCGCGCATGAGGCGAACTCCTGCGGACGCTCCTGATCAGGGAATGCCCCGCACCGCTCCAGGCAACGACGTGGTCGTCGGGACCGTGACGGGCATATCCCCTGACACCAACGGCGGCACGCCCGCCTGCGGTGCGGGCGGGCGTCGAGGACAACCGCCACTGGGAGGTCGAGCACCCCGATGCGTGGGCGCATCGCAATCTCGACGGGCTGGACCGTGCCTACGCAACAGCAGTGCGTGAGATGTCCACCGGTGCGGGCGGTGCTGCCAACGAAAGAGGCACCCGCATTGGGGTGCCCCTTGGTGTGGGTGTGTGGTTACCGGTGCGGGGCGTTCGCATGCGGCTGGATGTCAACGACCCACCCGTGGTGGCCGAAGTCGGTCGGGATGTTGATCGCCGAGGCCACGCTGATCGGCGTGTTGACGGCGGTGGCAGCTTGGGCGGGGGCGGCGAAGCCGAGGATGGCGGCTGTGAGCCCGCTAGCGACGACGGCGGCAAATCCGAACTTGTTCATTGTGGTGCCTTCTTCTTTTTGTCTTTTGTGGTGTTCGAGGCGTGGCGCGAAGGCTGTGTCGGCCGGTGATGATGGTTCCTTTGCGCCCATCTACTTCGTACAACACGCAGGTCAGAGTATTAATTCCGGTGGCAGTATTTGATCGCTGGTTGGCAGAAACCGGCTAACGGCCGCGGCCCGGGGCACTCAATTGGACCGGTGAGTGACCCGGGTCACGCTGCGGGCGGGGGCCACACTGGCAAATACATCGAAGGTTATCGATGCGTGCGCCGTACGGCCCCCGTCTGGTCTCGTGGTGCCCGCACATAGAGCCACTGGCGGCCCAGGCGCGCCCCGTGCGCAGTAGAGGGCACCGCGTCAAGCACGACACCCGGATGCCGGACCGGCCACAGCACCCGGCCGGTGCCGTGAACGTCCTCATACTCGGCGCGCAGTTCTTCGCGCTGATCCCACAGCCTCCTGGCAACGCCCACACCGGTCGAGCGGATCTTCCAGGCAATCCACGGCGACACCTCCTGGGGCGGAAACATCGCATCGAAATAGGGGCCCCAGGTGCTTGCCTCCCATAACGGTGCTGGCCGGGAGAGAGTCGCTTTACTCGGTCGGGCCGGAGTGTCGGTCATTACTCATCCTCGTCTGGCCCCCGTATAGGAGGCGCTCTTGCCCGCACCGGATGGTGGTGGCCGCTTCGTCATCCGAACCACCCAACGAGCGTGGGGTTGGCGTGCCGCCAGTCGGAGCTTGTCGACGGCATCTCGTGAAGCAACTTGAGTCTACGAGGAGCGGCCCGACCCACGAGGCGACAGGGGCGGCCTCGACCCCCACGGCGACTGGCCCGAGGAGGGCTAACAGCATCAGTAGAAGACATGCCTTGAAATGCGAAAATGCTGTCGTCTCGTCCTGTCGGGGGCGTCGGTAGGGTCGGTGCGATGAGTAGTCAAACTGGCCCGCAAGATCCGTGACTAGGGGCACCAGGTGACATACCCAAACGGACCGGTGATGCAGCCCCACCCTGACCCGTAGCCCCAGTTTCCACCGTAGCCCCAGTTTCCACCGTCGCCCCAGCCTCCACGGTCGCCCCAGCCTCGACCGTCGCCATGGCCCCAATCGCCCCCATGGCCTCGATCTTGCTGCCACAGAATCCCCGTGACGACGGGCGCTGGTGGTGCCGCGCTCGCAATGCCCGCACCGAGTCCAACGGCGCTGAACCCCAGTGCGCCGACCATCACAGCTCCGGCCGCAATCTTCTTCAGATACACTGCCAAACTCCCTTCCCCAACCCCTTGCGTTTGCAACGTTATCAGGCCTAGATTCATGCCCCACGGTCAGCGATTTGGTGCAATCCACGACGAAACGGTGGGCCATTGGCCAACCGTGCGATTTTCGCTGGTTACACCATCCTGCGACTGCTGGGAGCGTCCCGTCGAGGCCGACACTCGGGAAGTGGCCGGGCATCGCGAGCGGCTGACGCGGGCATCGACGCGGCGATGCGCGGTCTCGCACGGAGTGGCTGACGTCACTACGCAGCTTGAATGGAATGAGTCCAGTCTTGCGTTGACCTAGTAGCGAAACTGAACGTTCAGTTTCTACGGCGGTGATCCGACTAAGCGGGTGGGACGCCGTCTGATCAAGGAGGACGCTAGGTGAAAATTCGCTACATCGCACCACTTGCCATGGTCGCCACGGCGGCAGCGATCGGGTTAGCACCGCTCGCCGCAGCCGCGTCCACTACCACAAACACCGGCGCGGCGACAGTGGTCCAGGCGCCGGGCAACGCGCAGGTCACCACTCAGCCTGGGGCTGCGGCGCTGCAGGCCAGCGAGCAGCAATACCCGTTCTTCGGATACGGCGGCGGGTTGCTGTTCCATCACGGCGGCCACCACTGACGGCTGTCCCGTTCGTGCGCTCAGTCGGGAAGCCCCCTCACCCGCCCTGAGCGCACACTGGGCTCTGGCCAAACCTGCCGGTCGGCGGTGGCGCACGCTCGGCAGCGGTCCGCCGGATCGCGCCGGCCATCTTGGGCAACCGGTTCAGGTGCCGACACCGGGAGGGTATGTGGCGCTTGGCGCTGCGCGGCAGGCCCGTCAAGCACATCGTTTACCGTCACCACCGCAGCCATGACCGCCAGCCTGGTCGACCAAGCCGGTCCTGACCGGCGCAGCCTCGCGGCGGCGCCGCGATCGTCGGAGGGCAGGCTCGGACCGCTCCTCAACCAGCAGCCAACCGCAACGATCCCACCCAACCCGGCCACCCACCTCGGCGGTCCGAGCTCCGGATCAGCCGTGCTTCCATCGGTTGCTCCTGTGGTTTGTGTCTCGCTATGACCACACCTGACGAATTGGGTCGCCGATTCGGGAAATGGAAATGGAGTAGTCCATTGCTCACTTGGGGCTATTCGGACATTGAAATACTTCCATGCGCCGTGAGGAGAGCGAATATGAGCGACACGGTTGACGACGCGGCCTGGTCGCCGCAACTCAAGAATGCACCGCTAGTTGGGCAACGTCGCCGGGTCCGCTCTCCAGCGAGAGATCCGGCAGCGGGGTCGCCCCAGCGCCGATCTGCAGACGGCCAGTGCCGTCACGGATGCCGAGATAGAGGGACTCATCATCTGTACCGACATATGGGCCGATCCGACGTTCTCTGGCGTCCGGGACACCATCAACGGCCTCCTCCGTCCGGGTTACGACCCGTGGTGGATCGGCCAGCGCATGAGACATGCCATCTTGACCCAGTGCCCAGAGTACAAGTCAGTAGTGAGGGCCTACATCGCCAGCACCGGGAGGACGCCGCATTTGTGACCCGCGAAGACGCCATCGTGGCCGTCGCCGCCGACATCCTCCCCAATCGCGAGTGGACGGCCCGCGTGGTCGTCGCCGCGACCGCGAAGGGGCAGAGCCGATGAGGACCACCGACCGCCAGTAGTTCGTGTCCGAGGCTCCTGGACAAGCCGATCAGTGAATCGAGGAGTGGTTCAACGGGGCCGACGCACGGTGCCCTGGTCCGGCGCTCGCCGGACTCTCCACTGGTATCCCCTTGTCTCGAAAACGACGGGATATGAGGGTCTCAAATGTCAGTCGCAGCTCAGTGCCAGTTGCGCGTGCATGGCCGTACCCGAGCGCGTTCTACCGGGTGCCGGGGAATCGGGCGTTGAGTGCGTCGAGCATCTTGACAGCCTCCTCCATGCGCCCACGCACCAGCGCTAGCCGCTCCGGTGGATCGACATCACCTTCGACTTCACAACGATGTCGCCACTGCGACTCGGCCTTGGTGACGCTCTTACTCATCTGGGCTACCTCTTGGCGCAGGATGTCGGCGAACAGTTGAGCCTGGGCACGCTCGCAGGACCGGGTCATGGGAAGCACCGGCGCGTTCGCGTTCGCCCGCGGTGGCCGGTCGCCAGCATTGTGACCAGGCGGGTCGCTATTCCGGCGATCCGAAGGGATCGCTGACGGGCCATCCGACGGCAGCCAGGCGTCGCTTGACGCGCTCGGTGTCCTCCGGCGAGGGCAACTCGTCGGTCAGCTTGGTGATCGCCACCCTGACGTCAGTTCCCTGAACCGGCGCGCCGCCGGTCGAAATCAGCTCGGTCGCGACGGCGACGACCTCGTCGTCGGACAGGCGGCGACGAAGTAGCGCGACGAGCGGGATGTAGTCCCCGACGGGCACGCCCTCTGGATAGCCAGCCCGCAGGAATCCGACAATCCTGGCCAGCACATCCGAAAGCGCCATGATCCCCCTCCGCTCGAACCGCCCCAACCAATACCATCGTCGGTCTTGACCGCGCCTGACGGCGCCTTCATCGACCGGAAAAGATCCGTTCATGACTAGTTCAACTGCTGCGCTGCGCTGCAACATCAGGATTCTATGGTGGTTGCCATGCGCACCGGGTTTCACGACCAACTCGCCGCGCTGACCGAGACTCTCAGCCAAATGTGTGGCCTTGCAGGGGCGGCGATGAAACGCGCCACGCAGGCACTACTGCAGGCGGACCTGGTGCTCGCCGAGCAGGTCATCACCAACCACGACGAACTCAGTCGCATGCAGACCGAGGCGGAAGAGGCCGCCTTTGTTCTGCTGGCATTGCAGGCACCGGTCGCCGGAGACTTGCGGCTGGTCGTCGGTTCGATGCAGAACGTCGCCGACGCCGAACGGATGGGCGGACTGGCGCTACACGTCGCCAAAATCGCTCGTCGCCGACACCCCGAGCATGCTCTGCCCGAAGAGGTGCGTGGGTACTTCGCCGAGATGGGCACGATCGCGGTGGACCTCGGCAACAGTGCCCGGGAGGTTGTGCTCTCGCGTGACCCCGCGCAGGCGGCTCGGATCAGCCGGGACGACGACGCAATGGACGACTTGCACAAGCACCTGTTCACGGTCCTGATGGACAGGGAGTGGAAGCACGGTGTGGCAGCCGCCGTCGACGTGACATTGCTGGGCCGGTTCTATGAGCGTTTCGCCGACCATGCTGTCGAGATCGGACGCCGGGTCGTCTTTGAGGTCACCGGAGAAACACCCGACGACTAGAACAACCGGCAGCAGGAACGGTCAGAGACGTCTCGAAATAGACGACATTTGAGGGTCTCAAAAGTTCGTGTCGGAGATGGCACGGCGATATGACGGACATCACCGAGCAGCGGTGAAACGATACTGACGTGGACCCCAGCGGGGATGGTGGCGGTGGACTGACCGCGACGGCGTTCTCCTGTGGTTCCTGCGGCGCGCAGTCAAGCCCGACGGCCAAGTTTTGTAGTGACTGCGGCACGCCCGTCACCTCGGCCACCCGATCGGCGGAGTACAAGCAGGTCACGGTGCTGTTCGCCGACGTGTTGCATTCGATGGACATCGCGGCGGCGGTGGGCGCGGAGCGGCTGCGCGAGATCATGGCCGAATTGGTCAACCGTGCGGCGGTGGTGGTGCAGCGGTATGGCGGCACGGTGGACAAGTTCACCGGCGACGGGATCATGGCGGTGTTCGGTGCGCCGGTGGCGTTGGAGGACCACGCCGTTCGCGCCTGCCTGGCGGCGTTGGGTGTGCAAGACGAGGCGAAGCGGCTTGCCGAAGAGGTCCAACGCCGCGACGGCGCGGACCTGCGGCTGCGGACCGGTCTGAACTCGGGGCAGGTGATCGCTGGCGAGATCGGCTCGGGTGCTTTGGGTTACACCGCCGTCGGTGAGCAGGTGGGGATGGCTCAGCGGATGGAGTCGATCGCGCCGCCGGGTGGGGTCATGCTCAGCGCGTCCACCGCGCGACTGGTTGAAGGCGCAGCCGCCCTCGGTGAGCCTGAGCTGGTTCAGATCAAGGGTGCCGACAAGCCCGTCGCGGCCCAACCGCTGTTGGGCATCGAGGAACGGCATCGCCTCATCGAGCGAGTCGAGTCGAATCTGGTCGGTCGGCGGTGGGAGATGTTCGCCGCCGAGGACCTGTTGGACCGTGCAATCGAGGGCCAAGGCGGTGTCGTCGGTGTGGTGGGACCACCTGGCATCGGCAAGAGCCGTCTGGTGCGCGAAGTGTCTGCGATGGCGGCCACCCGTGGTGTCGAGGTGTTCACCGCTTTCTGCGAGTCGCACACCAGCCAGGTCCCGTTCTATGCCGTGGCGCGGTTGCTGCGTGCGGGCACCGGCGTCGATGGTCTTGACGCACAGGCCGCCCGCGCCCGGATACGGGCACGGCTTCCTGACGTTGATGAACTGGACTTGGTGCTGTTCGATGACCTGCTGGGGATCGCCGATCCCGATGTTGCTCTTCCTCGGATAGATCCGGATGCCCGTCGGCGGCGGTTGACCGCGTTGGTGAATGCTGCCTCGTTGGCGCGTGAAACCCCGGCGGTCTATGTCGTTGAGGACGCCCATTGGATCGATGAGGTCAGCGAGTCGATGCTGGCCGACTTCTTCACCGTGATCCCGCGAACGCCCTCGCTGGTGCTGTTGACGTACCGTCCGGAATATCGCGGCGCATTGACACAGGTGGCGGGCGCCCAAACGATAGCCCTTGCGCCGCTGAGTGATTCGGAGGCTACAGCACTGATCGCGGAGCTGCTCGGGCCGGACCCCTCGGTCGGTGGGTTGGCCGACAGGATCGCCGAGCGGGCGGCAGGTAATCCGTTCTTCGCCGAGGAGATCGTGCGCGAACTGGCCGAGCGTGGTGTGCTGCGCGGACAGCGCGGTGGATACCTGTCGACCGCAGATGTTGCGGAGGTGAGTGTGCCTGCCACGTTGCAGGCGACCATCGCCGCGCGTATCGATCGGCTTGCGCCAGAAGGAAAACGCACGTTGAGCGCGGCGGCGGTCATCGGGTCGCGGTTCAACCTGGACCTGCTGACACAGCTAGGCGTCGAACCCGTCGTCGCCGACCTGGCGGCAGCCCAGTTCATCGATCAGGTCAAGTTCACCCGCCAACCCGAGTATGTGTTCCACCACCCGCTGATTCGCGCGGTCGCCTACGAGGCGCAACTCAAGTCCGACCGTGCTGACCTCCACCGGCGCGTGGCCGCCGCCATCGAACTGCAGAGCCCCGAATCGGTAGACGAGAACGCGGCTTTGATCGCCGAGCACCTGGAGGCCGCGAACGATCTCCAGGCCGCCTTCGGCTGGCATATGCGCGCCGGAACCTGGTCGACCAACCGCGACATCGCAGCGGCGGTGGCGAGCTGGCGGCGGGCGCGGCAGGTGGCCGACGAGCTACCTGCCGATGATCCGGATCGGTTGTCGATGCGCATTTCGCCACGAGCCCTGTTGTGTGGAACCGCGTTTCGCGTGGGCGGTGGCGGCACCGAGACCGGCTTCGACGAACTGCGCGATCTTTGCGTCGAGGCGGGTGATCTGCGGTCGTTGGCGATCGGCATGGTGGGGCTGGTGACGGCGAAGTGCATGAATACAGACCGTCGGGAGGCATCGCGTCTGGCCAATGAGCTCGTTCGGCTGCTCGAGTCCATCGGTGATCCGACGATGACCGCCGCGCTGTCGTTGGGGGCGATGTTCGCCAAGCACGAGATCGGCGAGATGGCAGAGGTTCTGCGGCTGGCCCAGATGGTGATCGACGTGGCCGATGGTGACGCCAGGAAGGGAGACCTGTTCCTCGGATCCCCGTTGGCTTTCGCACTAGCGATGCGGGGCGTCGCCCGACTGTGTCTGGGAATTGTGGGCTGGAAGGACGACCTACACGACGCCATCGCTTTGGGCCGTGCATTCGACCCATTAACCCTCGAGGCTGTGACGTTGTACAACTACATGCTCACGATTCCGTACGGGGCGCTGCTGCCGGATGGGACCGCCCTTCGCGACACTGCAGAAACATTGGAAATTGCCGAGCAGTCCGGTGACGACTGGGCCCTGTTCGGCGCTCGAGCCGCCCGGGGTGTCGCGCTCGTCCATCGGGGAGGCCCGGACCGGGCAGTTGGCTTCGAGTTGTTGGGAAAGGCCCGCGAGCGCGGCGTGAGTGACGCGTTGTTGGCTTTGCCGTTTGTCGACATTTACATCGCACGGGAGAAGGCCCGGCTCGGCGACATCGATGGCGCTATTGAATTGGCCCAGACTGTTGTTGACGGCATGTTCGACTCGGGTGGATCCATTTGGATCGCGCTGGCCACCAGTGCCTTGGCGGAGGCGCTGTTGCAACGCGGCGGCCAAGGCGATTTCGAGGATGCGCGCGCCGCGATCAACCGACTGGCAGCGATGCCGACCGATCCCGGCTTCGTTCTCCATGACATCACGCTGCTGCGGCTGCGCGCACTGCTGGCGCGGGCACACGGCGACGAGGCAGGCTATCGCGACTATCGGGATCGCTACCGCGCCATGGCGACATCGCTGGGCTTCGAGGGACACATGAAGTGGGCCGAAGCGATGCCGTGACGGCGGTCGGGCGGATGAGCTTTCCCGGTGTCCCGAAATAGACGACAACTGCAAATCACGGAAGTTCGTCTCAATAACCACGTGTATCCGGTGACCGGGCCGGATCAGCCGATGTACGAGGTAGACGCGTGTCTGTTGTGAGATTCTGCGTGGGTGTCCGCTGATCCGGCGGCCGCTCCTTCGGGGGTGGTGACGTTTCTGTTCACCGATATTGAGGGGTCGACCCGTCGGTGGGAGAGCCGACGCGGCTGCGATGCGAGCGGCCCTCGTCGAACATGACGAGGTGTTGCGCCGCGCGATCGAGACGCAGGCGGCTTTCTGTTCAGCCACACCGGTGACGGTGTGGTGGCGGCGTTCGCGTCGCCGAGGTCCGCCGTCGACGCGGCGGTCGCTGCGCAGCGGGAATTGGAGTTGCCGGTGCGGATGGGGTTGGGCGACTTCGCGGCGCACCACCTTGGCCTCCGGCAGTTCATCGCCGGTCCACCATTCCTGGCGGATGTCGAAGTTGTCGAATCGATCGCCGTCGCGGGTGTGCCGCAGCTCACCGCGCCGCTTGCTGACCGGGACCCGCGCCTACCACGGCGCCCGCCAGTACGGACCGTCATAGGCGCCGGCGGGGCACCAGGCTCCCACTCCTCGACCCGGACAGGCTGAACGGGCGCGATCCGGTGTGGTCCTGCGCGAACCGATCTAGCTTGGCTGCTTCTGGGGCTTCGCAACAATCGAGCCGCTTTGACGCGATATTGGTCACAACTGACCAGAATTAACCCATTTCCAGCAGGGTCATCGCCACATCCGGGTGGTTGTGCTCGAGGAGTTGCTGTTTGATGTCGAGCGCTCGTTGGTAGAGGTTCTCGGCTTCGCGCAGGTTGCCTTCGGCGGCGTGCAGCGCGGCGAGGTTGTTGTAGTTCACGCCAAGCTCGTAGTGCATCGCCGCGAGGATGCGACCCAGTGAGTTTGCCGGTGACGGCGGTATGGGCGGCTATGTGGCCACCGCCGGTCGGCTCGGCGCGGTCTGCTGCGGGCCGGGTGGTCTGCGACTGTCTGTCAGCTAACTAGCGAATAGCTCTCTGCCTGCGGATTATGCTGTGGAGCTAAGGGGATTCGAACCCCTGACCTACTCGATGCGAACGAGTCGCGCTACCAACTGCGCCATAGCCCCGATACCGGTAGCAGGCTACCAGCCGCGGCCTAGCCCTCGAAAATCGAATGACTACTGGCCGGCCGCGTGCGGAAGGTCGAAGTCGCCTGCGAACGGGGCGTAGTCCAAGTGCTCGAAGATCGGGTCCTCGTCATCGATCTCCAGCACCACCGAACCCGGACGCCGCAGCCGCGACGGCACCACGTCGAACTCCTGATCGTCGGTGTTCTCCACACCCAGGCTCGACCGTGCGATCCGCTGGGCACGGCGCCGCCGCAGCCGCTCCTCGATGCGTGTCTGACGACGCAGGTACGCCAGGTACAGCACGGTCACCGCGCCAACGGATCCGCACACCCACCAAGCGACTGGGGCCAGGGTGAACGCTGCGGCGGCAGAGGCGATCGTCGCCAATGCCAGCACGGTCAGCATCCGTTTGCGGAATTTGTACTTGCGGGCGTCGATCTTCGCGGTCCTCGACTCGTACCGTCGCCTGCGTGCGGCGGTCAGCGATTCGGCCATCTGCAAGTCGGTATCCGACGGCGCCTCCAGGCCCGATGAATCGGCGACGTACTCGTACTCGCCGTCGGTGCCGTCGGGCTCGTAGGCGTCCTCCGGCTCGTCCGCTTCCGGCGCCTCGCCGATATCGAGCGGCAGCTCGTCGGCTTGAGTCTCGGGCTCATCGAGTTCCTGCAGCTCCTCGACGGCTTCGTTCGCCGACTCCCCGACCGGTAACGCGCCCGAGTCCTCGTCAACGACGTCGACGTCGAGGTAGTCCGGCTCGCTGTCGATTTCGGTCTCGACCACGGCTGCACGCACCACCGAGCGTTCCGTCGACTCCTCGTCGAGGTCATCGTCGACTCCGTCGTGCGTCGGTTGCCAGTCCGGATCGCTGCGATGTCCTGCCGCGGGACCTCCGCGCCGCAGTAGCCGCGCGCGCCGACCGGTGTTGAGCACCCGCGTCGCCAGGGCCACGTCGCTGGTGCGGCGGACTGCGTCACGCTTGCTGATCAACATCGGGACCAGCACGAAGAGCCAGAGCACGACGAGGGAGATCCACAGGAGGGATTGGGGGATGCTTGGCATGTCGCCTGCTCCTTTCCCCTTCAGGCTAGGTCCGTGACCAGCGCATCCATCGGCGGCGCGCCGAAGTCAATTACACACCTGTAATTCACAGCTGACAAGCACCACTAGTCACAAATGTCACATCAGTAACACCGGGAGCCGCATCGCTGCGCCGAACGAAACCTTCCCGTCACGCCCAGGTCGCGTGGCCCTCACGCACCAGCGCGGACGCTGCCGAGCCGTTGAGTTCCTCGACCGTGATGGCCACCAGTAGGTGATCGCGCCACCCGCCGTCCACCTCGAGGTAGCGCCGCAACAGCCCTTCCTCGCGGAAGCCGACCTTTGCCAGCACGGCCCGGCTCGCCGCGTTCTCCGGGCGCACCGTCGCCTCGACGCGGTGCAGCCTGACCGGTCCGAAACTGTGGTCGAGACCCAGCGCCAAGGCGGCCGTCGCTACCCCGCCACCGGTTACCGAGCTGGCCACCCAGTAGCCGATCCACGCCGACTGAAGTGCGCCATGTGTCACGTTGCCGATGGTCAGCTGACCGGAGAACTGCCCGTCGACCTCGATGACGTACGGCAGCATCCGGCCCTTACGTGCTTCCGAGCGCAACCCCGAGCACACCGACGGCCACGATGAAATTGCATGTCGCACTTCCCAATTCACGTCGGTACCCGGTTCCCACGGTTCCAGGTGGGCGCGATCCGCCAGCCGGATCCGGCTCCAGTGCGCCGCATCGCGCAGCCGCACCGGGCGCAGCCGCACCAGACCGGCGGGAACGCGCAGCGGGCCGACGGGCATCGGCCATCCCGGATGCAAAGAACTCGAACGCCACAGGTTCATGACGGCCCGCGGTTTCGTTGTCACCCGCGCTGGGCCAGGAACGCGACGTCGATGATCTCGCCGGTGCGGACCTGCTCAGCCTCGCTGGGAACAATCACCAAACAGTTTGCTTCGGCCAGCGTCGCCAGCAGATGCGACGACGCTCCCGGCGCGCCGCCGAGGGCCTGCACCAGGTACTCGCCGGTGTCCTGGTCGCGCATCAGCTGGCCGCGCAGGTAGCCCTTGCGACCGACGACCGAGATGATCGGGGACAGCGTGCGCGCCTGCACGACCCTCCTCATCGGCTGTCGTTTGCCCAGCGACAGCCGGATCAAGGGCCGCACCATGACCTCAAAGACCACCAGCGCGCTGACCGGGTTGGCCGGCAGCAGGAACACCGGCACCCCTTCTGAGCCGAGTTGGCCGAAGCCCTGCACCGAGCCAGGATGCATGGCGATGCGGGTGACCTCCATGTCACCGAGTTGGGCGAGCACCGACCGGACGCCCTCGGCGGCGGCGCCACCGACCGCGCCCGCGATCAGCACCACCTCGGCGCGGTTGAGTTGGCCCTCAATGATTTCCCGCAGTTCCGTGGGTTCGGTGTCGACGATGCCGACGCGGTTCACCTCGGCGCCGGCGTCCCGGCCCGCCGCCGCCAGCGCGTACGAATTCACGTCGTAGACCTGCCCGTTGCCCGGCGTTCGGGAAATGTCCACGAGCTCACCGCCGACGCACATCACCGACAACCGAGGCCGCGGGTGCACCAGCACGCGCTCACGACCGACCGCCGCCAGCAGGCCCACCTGCGCCGGACCGATGATCGTGCCTGCCCGAACCGCAACATCGCCGGGCTGGACGTCGTCGCCGGTGCGGCGGACGTAAGCCCCGGAGCGCACGCCTCGCAGCACGGTCACCCGCGCCTCACCGCCGTCGGTCCACCGCAACGGCAGCACCGCGTCGGCGAGCGTCGGCATCGGCGCGCCCGTCTCCACGCGCGCGGCCTGCCGCGGCTGCAGCCGGCTCGGTGTGCGGGCGCCTGCCTCGATCGAGCCCATCACCGGCAGGCTGACTTCCTGGTTTCCGTCGCCGTCAGAATCCGAGTCGTCGCCGCCGTTCTGGGGGGCCACGCCCAGCACATCCACACTGCGCACGGCGTACCCGTCAATGGCGGCCTGATCGAATCCCGGCAACGGGCGCTCGGTCACGACCTCCTCGGCGCACATCAATCCTTGCGCTTCGGCGATCGCTACCCGGACCGGTCGTGGCGCCACCGCGGCGGCCGCTACCCGGGCTTGCTGTTCCTCAACCGAACGCACTACACGCCTTTCTCCCGATCAGGGGCCGGTCGCGGCATGTCAGCAGTCGATCAGGCCCAACCGCTCCACCAACCACCGCCGCAGTTCGGGCCCGTAGTCGTCGCGCTTCAACGCAAAGTCAACCGCAGCCTTGAGATAGCCGCCGGGATTTCCGAGGTCGTGTCGAGAGCCACGGTGCACAACCACATGCACCGGGTGCCCCTCGTCGATCAGAAGCGCAATGGCGTCGGTCAACTGGATCTCGCCGCCCGCTCCCCGCGGAACACGCCGCAGTGCATCGAAAATCGCACGGTCGAGCACGTAGCGTCCGGCCGCGGCAAACAGCGACGGCGCATCGTCAGCCTTGGGCTTTTCCACCATCCCCTTTACCCGCAAAACGTTCGGATTGTTGCTGTCCGGAACGGGCGCGACGTTGAAAACGCCGTACGCACTTATCTCATCGGGCTCCACCTCGATGGCGCAGAGCACCGTCCCGCCTCGCTTGGCGCGCACCTTCGACATGGTTTCCAGCACGCCGGTGGGCAGTACCAGGTCGTCAGGCAGCAGCACCGAGATCGCGTCTTCGTCGTCGGACAGACACTTCTCGACGCATCCCACGGCGTGCCCAAGGCCGAGCGGTTCGAGTTGAACCACCGACTCCACCTTGATCAGCGCGGGTGCGCGACGCACCTTCTCCAGCATCAACTGCTTGCCGCGCGCCTCCAGTGTCCCTTCGAGAACGAGGTCTTCGACGAAGTGCGCGACGACACCGTCCTTGCCCTCGGAGGTGACGATGATCAGCCGTTCAGCACCCGCTTCGGCCGCCTCAGCGGCCACCAGTTCGATGCCCGGCGTGTCGACGACGGGCAGCAATTCCTTCGGCACTGTCTTTGTCGCGGGGAGAAATCGCGTCCCCAGACCCGCGGCAGGGACGACCGCAGTGCGCGGTATCGGAACCAGAGGCCGATTCATCCTGCACACACTAACCCCATGATGTCGGTTAGACCTCGCAAGGCCACGGTTCTGTCGCCTTTGCGGAGGCGGCGACGCGCCTGTCATCGTGGACGCCGTGGCGTGCCCGACGAAGACCGAGCTGCGAGCCGAGATCCTGTTGGCCCGCCGCACGTTGGCGCCGCAGCTGCACGACGCCGAGGGCCACGCGCTGGCTGGACACCTGCCTGCGCTCATCGGCGCCGGTGAAACGGTCTGCGCCTATGTACCCGTCGGCTCTGAGCCCGGCTCCGCCGAATTGATCGACTCGTTGCTGGGGCGCGGGGTACGGGTGCTGCTGCCGGTTGCCCGCCACGACGCCGCCGGCCTGCCCGTGCGGCTGCAGTGGGGCGAGTACCGCCCCGGCGGCCTTGTGCGGGCGCGGTTCGGATTGCGCGAGCCCGCCGAGCCCTGGCTGCCCGCCGACGCGATCGCTGCTGCCACCATGGTGCTGGTGCCTGCACTCGCGGTCGATCGGGCCGGGGTGCGGCTGGGGCGCGGCGCAGGGTTCTACGACCGCTCGCTGCCACTGGCCGCTCGGACGGCGCGGCTGGTGGCCGTGGTCCGCGACGACGAGCTCGTCGACCAGCTGCCCGCCGAACCGCACGACGTGCGGATGACGCATGCGCTGACACCGAACGGCGGCCTGGTCGCACTCGGCTAGCAGTGGTCCAACACCGTCGCCATCGCGCGCTTCTCGTTCGCCGAGACCCACAGCCGGTAGGTGGTTTTCACCGCAACCTGTCGTGCGACGAACTCGCAGCGGAACGCCGCGTTCGGCGGCAACCAGGCGTTGGCATCGCGGAATGCCTTGTCGAAGTTGGCTTTTGCGCTGACAGCCAGCAGGTTGCGCGGATCGTTGGCGAAGTCGCGGCGGAGCTGCTCGTCCCAGTCGCGGGCGCCCTTGTACCAGGCATCCGACAATGAGACGACGTGATCGATCTGAACCGCCTCGGAGGTCTCGGGGCCACGGACGAAGGCGATGGACTCACCGGTGTACGGGTCGATCAGGACACCGCTTTGGGCATAACAGCTGCCCGGCCTCATCATCAGTTCGGTGAGGTCGCGGCGCAGGATGTCGTCGCGGGTATTGCAACCGTTGTGGCCGTACTCGACGTTGACGTCGTCGCTCCAGGGCTCGCCGAACCGGTACCGGGAGAAGTCGGTCAACCGGTCCCATCCCTTGACGGGAAGCCCTGCCAGCTGCGCCCGCGCGTCGTCGTAGTCGGGCGAGGTCTCGGGCGTGGGGCGCTCGGCGAGCGTCCGCCAGTGCAGCCATCCGACCACGGCGACGGCCAGAATAAGCAGCGCGATCACCGGAATGACAGCGGACCGTCGGGCGGGAATGATCGAGCCCACATAGCGGTTCTAGCACTTGAGCCGGTAGAGTGCTAAGAAGTTTGACCATCTCGGAGGTTTTCGTGCCTACCTATTCCTATGCGTGCACCGAGTGCGGCGATCGGTTTGACGCGGTGCAGGCGTTCAGCGATAGCGCGCTGACCACCTGCTCCAAGTGCGACGGTCGGCTGCGCAAGCTGTTCGGCAACGTGGGAGTGGTGTTCAAGGGCAGCGGCTTCTACCGCACCGACAGCCGCGAATCGGCCAAGAGCTCGTCCAAGAGCTCGTCCAACGGCTCCGCCAGCGGCTCGGAGTCCGCCAGCTCTTCGTCGTCGGAGAAGTCCAGCTCCAACTCTTCCAACGGTTCGAGCTCGAGTTCGACCAGCTCGGCGCCCGCCGCGGTCGCATCGAGCTGATCCGAGGGTTATCCACAGGTCCGGCCCAGGCCCGCGCCCTCACAGTGGTATCGCGCCTAGCGTGGCGGCATGGGGGACTCTCTCAATCCGTCGGTCGTGACCCGACTGCAGGCCGCGCTGCGGCCAGACTGGTCGCGCACGCTGGCCGCCCGCCGGATAGCCGCTGGCGCGCTCGTCATTCTGGCCGCCGTTATCGCACTGCGCTCCGACCCGCAGGGTGATCGCACCCAGATTGTCGTCGCGGCGCGCGACCTGGCTTCAGGCGTCGAACTGACCGCTGATGACGTGCGTCTCGAAAACCGCACGGCAGCAACGGTTCCCGACGGCTCACAGTCGGACGTCGGTGCGGTCGTCGGCGCCACTCTGGCCGGCCCCGCCCGTCGCGGGGAGGTGCTGACCGACGTGCGTGTGTTGGGCCCGCGGCTGGCCGAATCGGTGGCAGGCCCGGACGCCCGCATCGTGCCGCTGCCCCTGGCGGACAGCGCACTACTGGATCTGGTCCGCCCCGGTGACGTGGTGGACGTGCTTGCCGCGGGCGGCACGGCCACCGACGCGGATGCCCGACCACGGCTGGTGGCGACCGATGCCGTGGTGGTTCTGGTGTCCGAGAAGCCGAAGGGCGCAGGCAGCGGAAGCGACCGCGTGGTGCTGGTTGCCGTTCCGGCTCACGCCGCCAACGACGTGGCGGCGGCGGCGCTGCTACAGACCGTGACGCTCACCTTCCACTGACCCGGTCAGGGGGGCGGCGCAGGCACGGGAGTGGTGGTCGGTGCCGCGGGGCCGCCGTGCTGGATGACGTCCATCACCATGTCGGCCAACTCGTCGGATGTGGACGTCGTCGCGGGTCCGGGCGCAGGTGGCTGGGTCGGGTCAGCGCTAGCCGTGCCAATCGTGAACGCCGAGAGCCCAATTACCGCACCCGCCAGCGCCGACAACACCCACCGCATCGCCACGCCGGTCATTGCGCTCCTCGCGTGCGCGGGATAATTTCCCTTGGTGCACAGCTTGATTCCCCACGAAGCTAGCACCGGACCGCATCCGCCGCATGCTCAACACGACTAACGTCAGGGTTTGTCAGGTAGCACACGAATGCAGGAGGGATTCGAGCGCATGTTGAAGGGCTTCAAGGAGTTTCTGGCCAGGGGCAACATCGTCGACTTATCCGTCGCGGTGGTCATCGGTACCGCGTTCACGGGATTGGTCACGAAGTTCACGGACAGCATCATCCAGCCGTTGATCAATCGCGTCGGCGCAAACGGCGAAGCCAACTACGGCATCCTGCGGATCAACATCGGCGGCGGCCAGACCATCGACCTCAACGTCGTGCTATCGGCGGCCATCAACTTCATCCTTGTCGCCGCGGTGGTCTACTTCCTGGTCGTCGCCCCGTACAACAGGCTGCGCAAGAAGGGTGAGGTGGAACAGGCCCAGGACACCGAGCTCGCGATCCTCACCGAGATCCGCAACATCCTCGCCGAGACCAACGGATCGGCGGGCAAGCACGTCACCGGCCCCGGTACGGGACCCAGCCCCGACACCGCGAAGACCACCAGCGCCGACAGGTCCTAGTTCATGTTCCAGGGGTCGCCGTAGGTGGTGACGCTGTCACCGGCCTTGGAGATCAGCCGGGCGAACGGACGCAGCAGCACACCACCGGCCGCACCGGTCACGGTGCCATGCGCGTTGGAGACCGCCACCTTGCCGTGCGGGCCGGTCACGTCGACCGAGAAGGTCGCCACTTCCTGAATGCCCGGGCCGTTGCCCAAGTCAGCGCTGATCGACACACCCGGGAACAGGTTCGGCGTGATGACCGAGCCCAGCGGGTTGAAGCCGGCGCTCAGCGGGTTGATGTTGGTGTCGTCGAGCAGGATGTTGGGCGTGGTGTAGCTGAAGTTGATGCCCACACCCAGCGACCAGGGGAAGCCGATCTGATAACCCAGCTCGAGCGTGCCCTCGAACGCATCGGCACCCGGGCCGTCCACGTTGTACACGGCACTGCCGGAGTGGAACCACTCACGGGTCAGCCGGTTGCGGTCCAGGGGGAACACACCGTTGAGGAAGGTGTCCCACTGCTGGATCGTCAGCGTCCGGTCCTGACCGTCCACCAGACTCAGCTCGTTATCCAGACCTGCGTGAGAGGTGCCAGTGCTCACGAACAACGCCGCGAACGCCGCGATCATCGCGATCAGCACCCGACCGATTGCCTTCATGTACTCCCCAATCTCTCGGGCCTGGCGTTACAACGGGTGATCGCAAACTGTGATGCAACCGTTACAGGTGTTGTAGCTGATTTCTCTCGTTACTGTGGTGGTTACGACAAAAACAGCCCCCGGCGCGATCGCCGGGGGCTGTTTTTATGCTCTGAGCCGGGAGTTAGTTCATGTTCCAGGGGTCGCCGTAGGTGGTGACGCTGTCACCGGCCTTGGAGATCAGCCGGGCGAACGGACGCAGCAGCACACCACCGGCCGCACCGGTCACGGTGCCATGCGCGTTGGAGACCGCCACCTTGCCGTGCGGGCCGGTCACGTCGACCGAGAAGGTCGCCACTTCCTGAATGCCCGGGCCGTTGCCCAAGTCGGCGCTGATCGACACACCCGGGAACAGGTTCGGCGTGATGACCGAGCCCAGCGGGTTGAAGCCGGCGCTCAGCGGGTTGATGTTGGTGTCGTCGAGCAGGATGTTGGGCGTGGTGTAGCTGAAGTTGATGCCCACACCCAGCGACCAGGGGAAACCGATCTGATAACCCAGCTCGAGCGTGCCCTCGAACGCATCGGCACCCGGGCCGTCCACGTTGTACACGGCACTGCCGGAGTGGAACCACTCACGGGTCAGCCGGTTGCGGTCCAGGGGGAACACACCGTTGAGGAAGGTGTCCCACTGCTGGATCGTCAGCGTCCGGTCCTGACCGTCCACCAGACTCAGCTCGTTATCCAGACCTGCGTGAGAGGTGCCAGTGCTCACGAACAACGCCGCGAACGCCGCGATCATCGCGATCAGCACCCGACCGATTGCCTTCATGTTCTCCCTAGCTATGTCTACGGTGAACCTGCTGGTCCACCGTGTTGTTGTCCGTGTCTGGCCTACCCGCTAAACCACACACGACGCATGGGCGGCATGTGATGCAAATGAGAGACCTCACATGCTGCTCTTACGTCTCGCTCATCGTTGACACGAGGAACATAACGGGGAGGCATCGCTCCGGCAACGCCTGGGGGGTCATCCGCGCCGATTCCGCCACTCTATTGTGGGAGTTTGCTGGCATGCCTCAGACGGGGTCGGGCACGCACTGCGGCGCCGATCAGGTTGCAACGACTAGATAACCCGGCCTCATTCGCTTCGCACATCACTGACTGATTCTGATCCCGGACAGCCACCTGCCCTTTTCCGCGCTTAACGCGAAATCACAGGTCATTCATGGTGAGGCGGGATATTGTCCCGCAACCACTGGTCACGCTCGGCGGCGTCGTCCGGCGAAAGACTGTCTTGCTCGTCCAGGGGTAACTCGCGCAACGGGTCCCCGAAAATCTTGTTAACTGCATCGCGTTTGCGCTTTGGACGATCCGTCACAGTTCACTTCCGGTGTGACGAAGATCACATTCCCGGAAGATAGAAGTGTTTGGCGCCACACCGAGAACTGCAACGCCAGATCTGCGTCGCAGCGACGGAGGCGCACCAAGTCCAATCTGGTTAGATCTCCAAGCTGGATAGCTGGCCGATGATCTGGACCGCCAGCGGGCTCAGCGTCGCCATGCCGTCGCGGACGGCGGCGCGGGAGCCGGCGATATTAACTACGAGCGTGCTGCCGGAAATTCCGGCAAGGCCTCGGGATACGCCTGCTTCGACGATTCCGGCCGAAAGGCCGGAGGCGCGCAGCGCCTCGGAGATTCCCAGCAGTTCACGATCGAGGATGTCGCGCGTCGCTTCGGGGGTGACATCGCGCGGCGTGACACCCGTGCCGCCCACCGAGACCACCAGGTCCACTCCCCCGATCACCGCCGTGTTGAGCGCATTGCGGATCTCCACCTCGTCGGCGGAGACCACGACCACGCCGTCCACCACGAACCCCGCCTCACCGAGCAGCTCGGTGACCAACGGACCGCTGTGGTCCTCCTCGCCATGAGCGGTGCGGTCATCGACGACGACGACGAGCGCCCGGCCCACCAACTCCCCTGGCTGTTCCATGAGTGCAACCGTATATCTGGACAGGGACAGTGGCGTGGCCACTCTCAGTGTCGGAGGGCCCGAAGTGACGCTCACTGCTGTGCCTTGCCGAGAGTGACCTGCACGGTCTGCGGCTTACCCGACGGATCCAGATACGTCAGGGTCACCTTGTCCCCCGGTGCCTTGGACCGCACCGCGGCCACCAGCGCGTCGGCGCTACCGATCACCCGGTCGTCCACCTTGGTCACCACGACGCCGTTGGGCAGTCCCGCAGCCGCCGCGGCGCCGCCGCTGGTGACCTCGACGATCTTGGCGCCGTCGACGCCGGAGTCGTTGCCGACCTGGACGCCGAGCGAGGCGTGCGATGCGGTGCCGTTCTGGATGAGCTCGTCGGCGATCCGCTTGGCCTGGTCGACCGGGATCGCGAAGCCCAGCCCGATCGAGCCGCTCTGGGCCTGCGGACCCGCGTCGCCACCCACTGTCGCGATGGCCGAGTTCACCCCGACCAGTTCACCGTTCATGTTGACCAGCGCACCGCCCGAGTTACCGGGGTTGATCGCGGCGTCGGTCTGAATGGCATCGAGCACGGTGTTCTGGTTCTGCGCGTCGCCGCCCGCGGCCACGGGCCGGTTCAGCGCGCTGATAATGCCGGTGGTCACGGTGCCTTCGAGGCCCAGCGGTGAGCCGATGGCCACCACGTCCTGGCCCACCCGCAGGTTGGCCGAGGAGCCCAGTGCGATCGGGGTCAAGCCCGATGCGCCCTGCGCGCGGACCACCGCGATGTCGGTGCTGGGGTCGGTGCCGACGACGGTGAATGTCGTTGTGCGACCGTCGGCGAACGTCACCTTCGTCTGCGCGCCGCCCGGTCCGCCGGGTGTGTTGTTGGCCGCGGATACGACGTGGTTGTTCGTCATGATCAGACCGTCGGAGGACAGGATGACGCCGGAGCCCTCTTCGGACTGCCGCCCGAGGTCGACCTCCAACTTGACCACGCTGGGCACCACCTTGGCCGCGACCTGTTCGACCGTGCCTGCGGGCAAGCTCGCGGCGGGCACGCTGGGCGCTAAACCGGTGACGCTCGAACTGGCGGAAGGCCGGTCAGGCTGCACGAGCAGCGCGACTCCACCGCCGATACCTGCCGAGACAATCGCCACCACGACGGCACCGGCGGTCAAAGCCCCTGCGCGGGAACGCTTTTGGGGCGCCGGCGGCATCGGCATGCCGGATGGCTGCGGGGCACCGCGGTACGGGTCATACGGCGTACCGAACTGCTGCTGGGTCGCGTAGCGCCAGTCGTACGGCTGCTGCTGCGGCGGCTGGTACGGACCTGGCCGCTGCGCACCGGGGTATCCGGGCGCCGCGTGCTGTTCATGGCCGCCGGGCCGGGGTCCCGGCTGCGGTGGCGGCGGCGAGTACCTCGGGTGATTCGTCATGTCGCTGCGGTGCTCTTCCTGGAGTAGGTTCCGACATTTGAAACAACGACGGATGCACGCTCAGGGTGCCCATCTGGGCTGAGAATCCACTTAGAGAACTTTCGGGACATCCCCAGACTTTCCTCCCCCATGAACGTGCTCCCCCGATCAACCATTGTCGGCGCCGACCACCGGTTCGTCTATGTCCGCAGGGCGTGTCGCCGGGAGCGGCCGGCCTGGCAGCACCACGTGGATCGCCGTTCCGGGTGGTTGCCTGCCGGGGACGGTGTCGTCAACCCGCAGCGTGCCGCCGTGTTTGACCACAACCTGTTTGACGATCGCCAGGCCCAGCCCTGAGCCGGGCATCGCACGCGCCGACGTCGCACGGAAGAAACGCTCGAACACCAGCCGCCGCTCCTGCGGCGGAATACCGGGCCCGAGGTCGGACACCACCAGTTCGGCATGCAGCGGGTCGATCTGCGTCAGCCGCACGCCGACCCGCCCTCCGGGTGGGCTCCACTTCGCGGCGTTGTCGAGCAGGTTGAGCACCGCGCGCGCCAATCCAGCGCCGTCGCCGTACACCTGCCATCCGACGACCGAGACGTCGAACTCAATGTCGTTGCGGCGCCTGCGAACCCGCTCCAGGGAACGGTCCACCACTTCGGACATGTCGACAGTTTCATAGATGACGCTGCCCGCCTCGTCGCGGGTCAGATCCACCAGATCGCCCACCAGCGTGGACAATTCCTCGATCTGCGCGATCACGTCCGCGCGCAGCCCGGCCATCTCTTCCTCGGGAAGCCGTGGCGCACCGGGAGCCATCGACGCCATCAGCAGCTCGACGTTGGTGCGCAGCGACGTCAACGGGGTGCGCAGCTCGTGGCCTGCGTCGGTGACCAGCCGGGCCTGGCGTTCGCGCGATTCCGCCAAGCCACGCAGCATCATGTTGAAAGCCTCTGTGAGGCGGGCGAGTTCGTCGCTGCCGAACACCGGAATGGGTCTCAGATCGTCGGTGCGGGCCACCCGTTCGGCCGCTTCGGTGAGCCGGGCCACCGGCCGTAGCCCGGCGCGGGCCACCGCACCACCGGCCATCGCGGCCACCGCCACGCCGAGGCCGCCGACGATCAGCAGCACCGTTCCCAACCGTTTGAGCACTTGGCCCGTCGGCGCCAGGCTCTTGGAGATCAACAGCGAGCTGCCGTTGGTCAGGTGCAGTGCCAGCACCCGCTGGTGGTTCACGGTGCGCAGCGACATCAGCAAGTCGCCCTGCACCACATCCTTTTCCGGCTCGCCCAGCGGCAGCGTCTGGCCCTCCTGGTTGGCCGTGTAGATGGACCGGCCGGGATTGACCAGCATCGCATTGACGTCCGAATAGGCGGTGCCCTCGATGGCCTTGCCGGGATCGGCGGCCAGTGACCCGCTCTCGATCAGCAGCCGGGCCCGGCTGTGCAGCTGGTTGTCGATGTCGTCGTAGAGCGCCCGCGACACCACGGCATAGACCGCGACGGCCATCAGCACCACGACCATGGCCACCATCGACATGGCGAGCACCATCACGCGCCAACGCAGAGACAGTGAGCTGACAGTGGCAAGAGGCGACCGCGACTTGGTCCGCGGCCTGAACCCGAACATCTGGGCTGACATCAGGGTGGTGTCTCACGCAACACATAACCCACCCCGCGCACGGTGTGGATCAGTCGCGGCTCTCCTTCTGCTTCGGTCTTACGGCGCAGGTATCCGACGTACACCTCGAGTGCATTGCCGGACGTCGGGAAGTCGAACCCCCAGACCTCCTCGAGGATGCGGCCGCGGGTGAGCACCCGCCGCGGATTGGCGATCAGCATCTCCAGCAGCGCGAACTCGGTGCGGGTCAGGCTGATCTGCCGGTGGCGGCGGGTGACCTCGCGGGTCACCGGATCCAGGGACAGATCGGAGAACGTCAGCGCAGGCGCCTCGGCGCCGTCGTCTGGCGTGGTTCGACGCAGCAGCGCCCGCATCCGCGCCAGCAATTCCTCGAGGGCGAACGGCTTGGGCAGGTAGTCGTCGGCGCCCGCGTCCAGCCCGGCGACCCGCTCGGACACCGAGTCACGTGCGGTGAGCACCAGGATGGGAAGGTCGTCGCCGGTGCTGCGCAGCTGACGGCACACCTCGAGCCCGTCCAGCCTCGGCATCATCACGTCGAGCACCAGGGCGTCCGGCCGGTCGTTGGCGATCAGGTCGAGAGCTTCACGGCCGTCCTGCGCCAGCTCGACCGAATATCCATTGAAGGAAAGCGAGCGGCGCAAGGATTCGCGCACTGCGCGATCGTCGTCAACGACAAGTATGCGCACAGCCACAGTGTCTATCCATCACCTGAGACTGGGCTGAGAGGCTCGCCGCCATGCGGGCGGCGCATTCTAGCGGCGGTCGAGATCAATAAGGCCGAGTCGGGCGGCCTTGAGAAGGCGCCGCGGCACCTTGTGCTGCTGACCGGAGACGGTGACGTTCACGAGTTCGGGGCGCTTGGCCTTCCACTGCGCGCGCCGGCTACGGGTGTTCGCGCGCGACATCCTGCGCTTGGGCACAGCCATGATCGAGCTCTCCTCTATAGGGGTACTGAAGTGTCGCCTGCCGAGCTGGCAACCCAGCCTGCGCCGCGCATGGTCCGGCATCGGCAATTGCCCTTCAGGATAGCCGGTGAGCTGCGTAGCCTCCAAAACAAGGGACTACCTTGACGCGCTACCGCCGGTACCCGCTAACCTACCGGTTGGTTGGCTCGCAACTGGCGATGGGAGGCCCTCCGTGACGGACCCGGTCCGCATCGGCAACTGCTCGGGCTTCTACGGCGACCGGCTGGCGGCGATGCGGGAGATGCTGACCGGCGGCGACCTTGACTATCTGACCGGCGACTACCTGGCAGAGCTGACGATGCTGATCCTGGCGCGCGAGCGCGCCCAGTCGCCCGACCGCGGCTACGCCAAGACGTTCTTGACCCAGCTCGAGGTCTGCCTGGGTATCGCGCTCGACCACGGTGTGCGCATCGTCGCCAACGCGGGCGGGCTGAACCCAGCGGGGCTCGCCACCGCGGTGCGGGCGCTGGCCGAGCGGCTCGGCCTGTCCGTCAACGTCGCCCATGTCGAGGGCGACGACCTCCTGCGCCGGTCCGAGGAGTTGGGTTTCGGCGCGCCGTTGGCGGCCAACGCCTATCTCGGGGCGTGGGGCATCGCCGACTGCCTGAACAACGACGCCGACGTGGTCGTCACCGGTCGCGTAACTGACGCGTCGGTGATCGTCGGCCCGGCCGCGGCCCACTTCGGGTGGGACCGCGCCGACTACGATGCGCTGGCCGGTGCGGTGGCCGCCGGCCACGTCATCGAGTGCGGCGCCCAGGCCACCGGCGGGAACTATGCCTTCTTCACCGAAGTCGCGGACCTGACACATCCTGGCTTCCCGCTCGCCGAGATCCATGCCGACGGGTCGTCGGTGATCACCAAGCATCCGGGCACGGGCGGCGCGGTGACCATCGGCACAGTCACAGCCCAGCTGCTCTACGAGATCAGCGGTGCGCGCTATGCGAATCCCGATGTGACGCTGCGGGTCGACACCATCGAGCTGTCCGACGACGGGCCCGACCGGGTGCGGATCAGCGGCGTCAAGGGCGAGCCGCCACCGCCGACGTTGAAGGTGTCGCTGAACAGCATCGGCGGCTTCCGCAACGAGATGGCATTGGTGCTGACGGGCCTGGACATCGAGGCCAAGGCCGAACTGGTGCGCAGGCAACTGGAGACCAGCCTGACGGTCAAGCCCGCCGAGCTGGAGTGGACGCTGGCCCGGACCGACCACACCGACGCCGATACCGAGGAAGCCGCGAGCGCCCTGCTCCGGTGTGTCGTTCGGGATCCCGACCCTGCGAATGTGGGACGCCAATTCTCTTCGGCGGCAGTGGAACTCGCACTGGCCAGCTATCCCGGATTCACCAGCACCTCGCCGCCCGGCAATGGTCAGGTGTACGGCGTGTTCACGCCGGGCTACGTCGACGCCACCGATGTGCCACACGTCGCCGTGCACGCCGACGGCACGCGTGTGGACATCGCCCCGGCGACCCAGACCCTGGAACTCGCGCCCGTTCCACCCTTCGCGCTGCCCGACCCGTTGCCGTTCGGCGAGACGCGTCGCGTGCCGCTCGGCCTGATCGCCGGCGCACGCAGCGGCGACAAAGGTGGTGCCGCCAACGTCGGGCTGTGGGTCCGCACCGAGGACCACTGGCGGTGGCTGGCGCACACGCTGACCGTCGAGAAGCTACGCGAACTGCTGCCCGAGACAGCCGATTTGCCGGTCACCCGCCACTTGTTGCCCAACCTGTGGGCGATCAACTTCGTCATCGACGGCATCCTCGGACAGGGTGTCGCGTACCAGGCGCGGTTCGATCCACAGGCCAAGGGACTCGGCGAGTGGCTGCGCAGCCGGCATATCGACATCCCGGAGAGTTTTCGATGAGCATCTGGCACACCCCCGAACGCGAGCAGCTGCGAAAGACCGTGCGCGCCTTCGCTGAACGTGAAGTGCTGCCCCACGTCGACGAGTGGGAGCGAAGCGGCGACCTGCCGCGCGAGCTTCACCGCAAGGCCGGCGAGGCCGGGTTGCTCGGGGCGGGTCTGCCCGAGGTTGTCGGCGGTGGCGGCGGCGACGGTGCGGACTCGGTGATCATCTGCGAGGAGATGCACTACGCCGGTTCGCCGGGCGGGGTGTTCGCGTCGCTGTTCACCTGCGGGATCGCGGTGCCACACATGATTGCCTCCGGCGATCAGCGGCTGATCGACATGTATGTGCGGCCCACCCTGCGAGGCGACAAGATCGGCAGCCTGGCCATCACCGAACCCGGCGGAGGCTCCGACGTCGGTCACCTCACCACACGCGCGGTTCGCGACGGCGACGACTACATCGTCAACGGCGCCAAGACCTACATCACCTCCGGCGTGCGCTCCGACTACGTCGTGACCGCGGCGCGCACCGGTGGCCGAGGCGCAGCGGGGGTTTCGCTGATCGTCGTCGACAAGGGCACACCGGGGTTCGAGGTCAGCCGCAAGCTGGAAAAGATGGGCTGGCGTTCCTCGGACACCGCCGAGTTGTCCTACACCGATGTGCGGGTGCCCGTGGCCAACCTGGTCGGTGACGAGAACTCGGGTTTCACGCAGATCGCGGCGGCGTTCGTGTCCGAGCGCGTGGCACTTGCCGCGCAGGCGTATTCGAGCGCGCAGCGGTGCCTGGACCTCACCGTGGAGTGGTGCCGTAACCGCGAGACGTTCGGCAGTCCTCTGATTTCGCGCCAGCAGGTGCAGAACACGTTGGCCGAGATGGCCCGGCGCATCGACGTCGCCCGCGTGTACACGCACAACCTCGTCGAGCGTCAGCTCGCGGGCGATACGAATTTGATCGCAGAGGTGTGCTTCGCCAAGAACACCGCGGTCGAGGCCGGCGAATGGGTGGCCAACCAGGCGGTCCAGCTGTTCGGCGGCATGGGCTACATGACCGAATCCGAGGTCGAACGCCAGTACCGCGACATGCGCATCCTCGGCATCGGCGGCGGCACCACCGAAATCCTCACCGCGCTCGCGGCCAAGACACTCGGATTCCAGTCATGACGGCATTGCGGTCGACGCTCGACTCCCGCTCCCCCGCCTTCACCGAGGCGGCCTCGGCGATGACGACCAAGCTCGCCGAACTCGACACCGAACACGCAAAGGCGCTCGGCGGCGGCGGACCCAAATACGTCGAGCGCCACCACGGCCGCGGCAAACTCACCCCGCGTGAGCGCATCGAGCTACTGCTCGACCCCGATTCACCGTTCCTCGAGCTCAGCCCGCTCGCGGCGTGGGGCAGCGATTTCACGGTCGGCGCCAGCGTGGTAGCCGGGATCGGCGCGGTCAGCGGAGTCGAATGTTTGCTCGTCGCCAACGACCCCACCGTCAAGGGCGGCACGAGCAACCCGTGGACGCTGCGAAAAATCCTGCGGGCCAACCAGATCGCGCTGGAGAACCGCTTGCCCGTGGTCTCGCTGGTGGAATCGGGCGGCGCCGATCTGCCCACGCAAAAGGAGATCTTCATCCCCGGCGGCCAGATGTTCCGGGACTTGACCCGACTGTCCGCCGCGGGCATCCCGACCATCGCGCTGGTGTTCGGCAATTCCACGGCCGGCGGCGCCTACATCCCCGGCATGTCCGACCACGTCGTGATGATCAAGGAGCGCTCGAAGGTGTTCCTGGCCGGGCCGCCGCTGGTGAAGATGGCCACCGGCGAGGAGTCCGACGATGAATCGTTGGGCGGTGCCGAAATGCACGCCCGCACTTCGGGTTTGGCGGACTACTTCGCTCTCGACGAGCTCGACGCCATTCGGATCGGCCGCCGCATCGTCGCCCGGCTGAACTGGCGCAAACAAGGGCCGACTCCGGGCCCGGTCACCGAGCCGTTGTTCGACGCCGAAGAACTGATCGGCATCGTCCCGTCCGACCTGCGTATCCCGTTCGACCCGCGAGAGGTCATCGCCCGCATCGTCGACGGCTCGGAGTTCGACGAGTTCAAGGCGCTGTACGGCTCGTCGCTGGTGACCGGCTGGGCCACGCTGTCCGGCTATCCGATCGGCATCCTGGCCAACGCCCGCGGCGTGCTGTTCTCCGAGGAGTCTCAGAAGGCGACGCAGTTCATCCAGCTGGCCAACCGCTCCGATACGCCACTGCTGTTCCTGCACAACACGACCGGCTACATGGTCGGCAAGCAGTACGAGGAAGGCGGGATGATCAAGCACGGCTCGATGATGATCAACGCCGTGTCGAACTCCACCGTCCCGCACATCTCACTGCTCATCGGCGCCTCCTACGGCGCGGGTTACTACGGCATGTGCGGCCGCGCCTACGACCCGCGGTTCCTGTTCGCCTGGCCGAGCGCGAAGTCCGCGGTGATGGGTGGCACGCAGCTCGCCGGTGTGCTGTCGATCGTCAGCCGCGCCGCGGCTGCGGCCCGGGGTCAGCAGGTCGACGAGGACGCCGACGCCGCGCTGCGTGCGGCGGTCGAAGCGCAGATCGAGGCCGAGTCGCTGCCGATGTTTCTGTCCGGGCGGCTCTACGACGACGGCGTCATCGACCCGCGCGACACCCGCACCGTGCTGGGAATGTGCCTGTCCGCCATCGCCAATGGCCCGATCAAGGGGACGTCGAACTTCGGCGTCTTCCGGATGTGAGCCCACGATGATCACACGAGTCCTGGTGGCCAACCGCGGCGAGATCGCCCGGCGGGTGTTCGCCACCTGCAGGCGGCTCGGCATCGGCACCGTCGCCGTCTACACCGATCCGGACGTCGCCTCCCCGCACGTGGCGGAGGCGGATGCGCGGGTCCGCCTCGACGGCCGCAACGGGTATCTGGATGCCCGCCAGCTGATCGCTGCCGCCCGCGCCACCGGCGCCGACGCCATCCACCCGGGCTACGGATTCCTTTCGGAGAACCCGGAATTCGCCGCCGCCGTGCTCGATGCGGGCCTGACGTGGATCGGGCCGCCGGTGGCCGCGGTCGCCGCGATGGGTTCGAAGATCGAGGCCAAGAAGATGATGGCGGCGGCGGGCGTGCCCGTGCTCGACGAACTCGACCCCGACACCGTCACCGCGGATCAGTTGCCCGTGCTGATCAAGGCCTCGGCGGGTGGGGGTGGCCGCGGCATGCGGGTGGTCCGCGAATTGTCCGAGCTCTCAGCACAAGTGGAAGGTGCCCGCCGCGAAGCGCAGTCCGCGTTCGGCGACCCGACGGTGTTCTGCGAGCGCTACCTCGCCACCGGCCACCACGTCGAGGTCCAGGTGCTCGCCGACGAACAGGGCACGGTGTGGGCCGTCGGGGAACGCGAATGCTCCATTCAGCGGCGCCACCAGAAGATCATCGAAGAGGCGCCATCACCTCTGGTCGAGCGCACACCGGGCATGCGGACCAAGCTGTTCGACGCGGCCCGGCTGGCGGCGACCGCCATCGGTTACACCGGTGCAGGCACCGTCGAGTTCATGGCCGACGAGCGCGGCGACTTCTTCTTCCTCGAGATGAACACCCGGCTGCAGGTCGAGCACCCGGTCACCGAGGCGACCACGGGCCTGGACCTCGTCGAGCTGCAACTGCAGGTCGCCGATGGTGGCCGCCTCGACCCGGATCCCCCACCGTCGCGCGGATATTCGATTGAAGCCAGGTTGTACGCCGAGGACCCTGCCAAGGGCTGGCAGCCGCAGGCCGGAACCGTGCACCGCTTCGAAGTGCCCGGCAACGTACGCCTCGACACCGGCATCGTCGACGGCTCGATCGTGTCGGTGTTCTACGACCCGATGATCGCCAAGGTCATCTCGTACGCCCCGAACCGTCGTCAGGCGGCAGGCGTGCTCGCCGACGCGCTGGCCCGCACCCGCATCCACGGTGTGCGCACAAACCGCGACCTGCTGGTGAATGTGCTGCGGCATCCGGCCTTCCTCGACGGCGCCACCGACACCGCGTTCTTCGACACCCACGGCCTGGCCGAGTTGGCCGCGCCGCTGGCCGACCAACGGGCAGTCGAACTTTCGGCGCTCGCCGCCGCGCTTGCCGATGCGGCGCAGAACCGCCAAGCCGCAACGGTATTCAAGGGGGCGCCCAGTGGTTGGCGAAACCTCGCCTCTGGCTACCAGTCGAAGTCCTACAGCGATGCCGCCGGTGAAGCCCATGAGGTTCGCTACCGATTCACCCGCACCGGCGTGAAGTTGCCCGGCCACGACGACGTGGCACTGGTGAGCGCGCAACCCGACCGAGTCGTGCTCTCGGTCGACGGCGTGGACCGACCTTTCGACGTGGCCCGCTACGAAAGCGACGTGTTTGTCGACTCCCCGATAGGTCCGGTGCAACTCGTTGCGCTGCCCCGCTTTCCGGATCCCGACGCCGCGATCGCACGAGGCTCGCTGCTGGCGCCCATGCCGGGCTCCGTGCTGCGCGTCGGGGCGGCTGTCGGCGACACCGTCACAGCCGGGCAGCCGTTGATCTGGCTGGAGGCGATGAAGATGGAGCACACCGTCACCGCGCCCGGCGACGGCGTGCTCGTCGAACTCAACGTCGAATCGGGCCAACAGGTCGACGTCGGCGCCGTACTCGCCCGTGTCGACACCGAACAAGGAGACCCCCAATGACCAGCTTCGTCGAGACCGACGAACAGCAGGCGCTGCGCAAGGCCGTCGCGGCCATGGCCGCCAATTACGGCCAGGACTACTACCTCGAGAAGGCGCGCGCCGGCCAGCATACCGACGAATTATGGAGCGATGCAGGCAAACTCGGCTTCATCGGCGTCAACCTGCCCGAGGAGTACGGCGGCGGCGGAGCAGGCATGTACGAGCTGTCGCTGGTGATGGAGGAGATGGCCGCGGCGGGCTCGGCACTGCTGATGATGGTGGTCTCCCCCGCGATCAACGGCACGATCATTTCCAAGTTCGGCACCGAGGACCAAAAGAAACGCTGGCTGCCCGGCATCGCCAACGGCTCGATCACCATGGCGTTCGCCATCACCGAACCGGACGCCGGATCCAACTCGCATCGCATCACCACCACCGCCCGCCGCGACGGCAGCGACTGGATCCTGTCGGGCCAGAAAGTGTTCATCTCCGGGGTCGACCAGGCGCAGGCGGTGCTCGTGGTGGGCCGCACCTCCCACTCCGGCCCAGGGGCGGAGTCCGAGTCACTCAGGCCCGCGTTGTTCATCGTGCCCACCGACACTCCGGGGTTCACCTGGACCAAGATCGACATGGAACTGGTCAGCCCCGAGAGTCAGTTCCAGGTCTTCATCGACGACGTCCGGCTGCCGTCGGACGCGCTGGTGGGGTCGGAGGATGCCGCGATCGCCCAGCTGTTCGCCGGCCTGAACCCGGAGCGGATCATGGGGGCGGCCAGCGCGGTGGGCATGGGCCGCTTCGCGATCAACAAGGCCGTCGACTACGTCAAGACCCGCCAGGTGTGGAAGACGCCGATCGGTGCACACCAGGGGCTGTCGCATCCGTTGGCGCAGAACCACATCGAGGTCGAGCTGGCCAAGCTGATGATGCAGAAGGCGGCCACGCTCTACGACAGCGGTGACGACTTCGGCGCGGCCGAGGCGGCGAACATGGCCAAGTACGCGGCCGCCGAGGCGTCGGTGCGCGCGGTCGACCAGGCGGTGCAGTCCCTGGGTGGCAACGGACTGACCAAGGAGTACGGCATCGCCGCAGCGGTGACGGCGTCGAAGCTGGCCCGCATCGCCCCGGTGAGCCGCGAGATGGTTCTCAATTTCGTGGCGCAGACCTCGCTCGGTCTGCCACGCTCGTACTGATGACCACACTCGTCCGCTACAGCATCGAGGGAAGTGTCGCCCGGCTTACGCTGGACTCGCCGGACAACCGCAACGCACTGTCCTCGGCACTGGTCAATCAGCTGCACCAAGGCCTCACCGATGCCATCGAGGAGTCCGGGGTGCGGGCCGTTGTGCTCGACCACACCGGCGGAACATTCTGCGCGGGAGCGGATCTCGCGGAAGCCACAGGGCGTGATCCCGGCGACGTGGCCGTCGATCGGGCCCGCGAACTTATGCATCTGCTGCGCCGGATCCTCAAGCTACCGGTACCCGTGATCGCCGCGGTCGACGGGCATGTGCGTGCGGGCGGGCTCGGTCTGGTCGGCGCATGCGACATCGCGGTCGCGGGGCAATCGAGCACGTTCGCATTGACCGAGGCGCGTATCGGCGTTGCCCCGTCCATCATTTCGCTGACCCTGTTGCCGAAGATGACCGCCCGCGCCGTTGGTCGCTACTTCCTCACCGGGGAGAAGTTCGGCGCGGCCGAGGCCGCCGACATGGGTCTGATCACCATCGCCGCCCACGACGTCGCGGCCAACGTGGCGTCGCTGACCGCCGCGATCGGGAAGGCGTCACCGCAGGGGCTGGCCGCCTCCAAAGCCTTGACCACCGCTGCCATTCTGGAAGCGTTCGACCGCCGTGCCGACGAGCTGACCGCGGAGTCCGCGCGGCTGTTCGTCTCCGAGGAGGCGCGCGAAGGCATGATGGCGTTTCTGCAGAAGCGGCCGCCGCGCTGGACGGGCTGATGACTCGCCAAGTTCTCGTCACAGGCGCGACCGGCACGCTGGGCCGGAAGCTGGTAGGTGCCGCTACGGCTGCCGGTTACCACGTGCGGGCCATGAGTCGGCGCAGTCACGTCGGCTACACGGGCGTGCACTGGTCACAGGGTGATCTGCTCGCCAACACGGGCGTCGACGCTGCCGTCGAAGGCGTGGATGTGGTCGTGCACAGCGCCACTCAAGGCACGGGGGACAAGGACGTCACCTCGACCGAGAACCTCATCACAGCTGCCCGCAGAGCCGGCGTCGCACACATCATCTATGTGTCGATCGTCGGCATCGACCGAATCCCGCTGCCCTACTACAAGACCAAGCTGCGCGTCGAGCACGCGCTGGAAGCATCGGGCGTCGGACATACGGTGCTGCGCGCCACCCAGTTCCACGACCTGATCAAGATGATCTTCTCGATCCAGCGGTTCTCCCCGCTGCTGTGCGCGCTGCGCGGTGTGCGATTCCAGCCCATCGACACACGGGACGTCACTTCGCGGCTGGTCGAACTGATCGACTGCGAACCGGCAGGGCGGGTCGCCGACATCGGCGGCCCAGCCGTGCACACACATGCTGAGCTGGCACGCATGTACCTCGCGGCCCGCGGCGGCCGTCGTCCCGTCGTCGAAATGCCGGTGCCGGGGCGCATCATCGCCGGCTACCGAACGGGTGCGAACCTGGCGCCTGACAACCCGCTCGGCACCATCGACTTCGCGGAGTACCTCGCCGAAACCCAATAAAGTTTGCTCATCTAGCTGCTTCGCCGAGATCGGTGAGAGCACAGTTTGGCCAACGCGCTTGCATGTGCCAGCGTTCGTCGTAGGCTCGACATTGATGAGCACTCCAGCGTCGCGGAACGGTTCGATGCGTGCTGCTGACACCGATCGGATTCAGGTGGCGCAGTTGCTCACAGATGCCGCTGCCCAGGGCCGGCTAGCGATGAGCGAGTACGAGGACCGCCTGACCAGGGCGTATGCCGCGCAGACCTACGACGAACTCGACCGGATCAGCGCAGACCTCCCCGGAACCGTCACCAGGGCGCGCGGCGGCGGTCCGTGCAGGCCGGCGCCGTCGACCCTGCTGTTGGCGATCATGGGCGGCTTTGAGCGCCGCGGCCGCTGGAACGTGCCGAAGCGCATGACGACCGTCGCGGTGTTCGGCGGCGGCGTGGTGGATTTGCGGTACGCCGACTTCACGTCACCCGAGGTGGAGATTCACTCGTACTCGATCATGGGCGGCCAGACCATCCTGGTGCCGCCCGAGGTGAACGTCGACCTGCGCGGAGTCGGCATGATGGGCGCGTTCGACGAGAGCGTTGATGGCGAAGGTTCTCCGGGAGCGCCGTGGGTGCGAATCCGCGGCTTTTCGCTGTGGGGCAAGGTCGGCGTCAAGCGCAAGAAACGCCGGGCGCAGTCCGTCGAGGAGCACCCAGCCGTGGATCGGACTCTTCCGGGCCAAGGCTGAGCGGTTGTCCTAGTCGCGCTGCGCGGCACGAACTCGTTGAGGGCGTAACAGCAAAATCGGGCGGCCCCTTTCGAGGACCGCCCGATTTCGAAGAGAAACTCGCTAGGGAGTGCCGCCGCTGCCCGCAGCGGAACCGCCGGTGCCGCCAGCCGGGGC
The DNA here is from genome assembly GCA_963770125.1 of uncultured Actinomycetota bacterium. Taxonomy (GTDB): domain Bacteria; phylum Actinomycetota; class Actinomycetes; order Mycobacteriales; family Mycobacteriaceae; genus Mycobacterium. The sequence continues at coordinate 45,157 of CAVYPI010000036.1, forward strand.
TCCGGCCGCCGGAGCTCCTCCGTTGAGGCCAAGTTTCTTGAGCATGTTCCCCCACCCGCTGATGCCGTTGTCGGCGGCGTTCTTGCCACCGCCGCTGCCGAAGAAGACGAGAGGCTGCGGCGCAAAGCTGGCCGAATACGATCCGTTCTTGTTGGCCGTGGGCGTTGTCCCCGTCGTGCCGCCGCCCGCCGCGCCGGCGCCGCCGCCCGTCGCCGCCAGCGTTGTCCCCGTCGTGCCGCCGCCCGCCGCGCCGGCGCCGCCGCCCGTCGCCGCCAGCGTTGTCCCCGTCGTGCCGCCGCCCGCCGCGCCGGCGCCGCCAGCGCCGTCGCCGCCAGCGTTGTCGCCCGCCGTGCCGCCGCCCGGCCCGTCGCCGCCAGCGTTGTCCCCGTCGTGCCGCCGCCCGCCGCGCCGGCGCCGCCGCCCGTCGCCGCCAGCGGTGTCACCGGCGGAGTCGGCGCGAGGTAGGCGGGGATGGCGCTCAACGCGGCGTAGTTGGACAGCGCCGGAATCACCCCCACCGGTGAACACGCCAGGACCGAACGAAGTCGCTGTTCCATTATCAGTCGTCGCCCTTCCGAAGAAGACCGGTAGGGCACTCAACGCTGCGTAACCGCCGTTGCCGTCCGCGTCCGGCGCCAGCGCGTCGATTCCGCCGCCGGTGAACACGCCACCCTCTCCGTTATTGTCTCCGACGAACGTGTCTACGGCGCTCAATGCGGCATAGCCGCCCAGCGCGTTCACTCCGCCGCCGGTGAGCACACCATGCGGATCGTTCCGACGAAAACCGGGATGGCACTCAACGCGGCATAGCCGGACAGCGCGTCGATACCGCCGCCGGTGAACACGCCATTCGTTCCGACGAAAACCGGTATGGCGCTCAACGCGGCATAGTTGGACAGCGCATCCACTCCGCCGGTGCCGAACACGCCTGCGGATCCGAAGAATACGTCGAGGGCACTCAACGCATCGAAGCCAGGTGTACCGTCCGCAAGCAGCGCGTCAAGTCCGCCGCCGGTGAACACGCCACCTGTTCCGAAGAATGTGGTTAAGGCGTTCACCGAAGCCAAGGGGGACAGCGCGTCCACTCCGCCGCCGCTGAGCAAGGAAATGTATGCCGGTATCGCGTCGAAACCAGCCAACTGGCTGAGGTCGACGGCCAGTTTCACCTCCGCAGTCCTCGCGAGATCAGACCCTGCCTTCTCGGCGGCCGGCAGCGTTGCAGCAGACGCGGCGAGGCACGCCGCGCACGCGATCGCCGTTGCTGAAGTGGAAATCTTCGCCCACACGGTTGTTACCCCTCTCGCATGCGGAGCCTCGACCGCTTGCCATGTTATGCCTTTTAATGGACGAGAAACACCCGCCCGTTGAGAGCAACCTACCTTAAAAATCCCTGAGATGTGCAGCTAACCTTCCACGAGTTGAGCAAAATTTAACCGACCAGCAAAAACGTTGTGTGACCTCGTCTGCAAAGGTTACCCGAGCGACGCGCCTTCGCAAACATAAGAAGCGACCCGCTGAGCCCGCGATAAGGGTGTGTAAGGCCACAAACACAGAAGGCCCGCTCCCGCGATCCCGCGACGCCGTATCCGGCATGTCTGTGACGAGCCCACGCTGCGAACGAGACACAGCAGCCTTCGTTAGCTAGGGGACATGCTTCAGCCAAATACTCACCAAAGGTTCGTTGGATGCTGTGCATACGATCACTCATTGGTCGGCGACGCCGGAGCGTTCGCCACGCTCAGCAAAGCGTTGGACGGCAGCGCGCTGATCTACTCTCACGGCACCGGCTGCGACATGCCCGCGGCCTAGCGCCCACCGCCGCCGCCGAATCTGCGGCCCGAGCACGATCCCGGCGTCCACTACCCGTCTGTGTACAAAGTTCGCGGCAGACGCACCGCGCCTTTGCTGCTACCGTCTCCGCCGCGAGCGCAGATAGTCGCCGACGACCGCGGCGCCCAGCCCGTCCAGATCGGGCACCACCACTCTTCCCTCCACACGGCGGGCGACCTGATCGATGAACCGGGCCAGACCCGGATCGCTGCCTAGCCGGAAGATCGTCACCTGCGCGCCCAGCTGGGCAACGTCGTCGAATCCCTTGACCGTGTGGGCGATGGTCCGCGGGTGCGGCGGGTAGTCAAAGAACACCGACGTGCCTTCGCCGTCGACGTCCTCGAGATGCGCTGTCGGCTCACCATCGGTGACCACGAGGACCACCGGCTGTGCGTTGGGGTGACGACGCAGGTGCCTGCCCGCCAGCGCCAGCGCGTGGTGCAGGTTGGTGCCCTGCTCGTAGACGCCCTCCAGCCCGGTCAGCTCCGCGGCGGTCACCGTGCGGGCGTAGCGGCCAAAGGCGATGATCTGCAACGCATCCGAGCGGAACCGGGTGCTGACCAAATGGTTGAGGGCCAACGCCGTGCGCTTCATCGGCAGCCAGCGGTTCTCCATCACCATCGAGAACGACGTGTCGACCAGCAGCGCCACCGCGGCCTGTGTGCGGGTCTCGGTCTCGGAGATCTCGACGTCTTCGACCGTGATCCGAAGGGGTCGCTCCGGCGCCCCAGTGCCTGCCTGACGCAGCACCGCGTTGGTCAACGTTCGGGTGACGTTCCACGGCTCGGTGTCGCCGAACTGCCATGGTCGCGTCGCACCGGTCAACTCACCCGCGGCACCCGCGCGCCGGGTGTCGCGCTCACCGTGGCGACCCGAAAGCTGTTCCGCCACATCACGCAACGCGGTCTGGCCCAGCTGACGCATCGCCTTGGGGGACAGCCGCCATTGCCCGTCGGAGCCGCGGTCCAGGAAGCCCTGGTTGACCAGCGCCCGCTCGAGCTCGGCCAGTGTCTTGGCGTCGATGGCCGCGTCCTCGCCCAATTGGCGGGCCAGCATGTCGAGGTCGACGTCGTCCATCGTGGCACCGGCATAGCTCTGCGAAAGCGCCTCGGCGAGCTGCTCGAGCTCGGCGATGTCGGCGAGCGCCTGCGTGCCCTCGCCCATCCCCATCGGGTTGTCGCCCGAGAACCTCGACGAGCCTGTCCAGTCCTCCCCCGGCCTGGCCGCCTGCAGGTGCGAATCGAGCCGGTTCAGCGCATTCATCAGCGACGGCGAGCCAAACGCCTGCTGCGCCAAGGCATCCAGCTCGGCGCGCTGCTCGGCCGAAAGGCTGTTGCGGAACCGCTGGGCGGCCGCCGCCCGCTGGGCCAGCGAGTCGAGCAGCTCGTCGACGTTCTGCGGGTTCTCCGGGAAGAACTCACCGTGCTTGGCCATGAAGTCATCGAAGTCCTGCTGGGTGTCCTCGCCGCGAGAATGCTTGTCCAGCAACTCATTCAGGTCGTCAAGCATCTCGTTGACGCGCTGACGATCCTCGTCGGTGGCGTTCTCCAGTGCCTGCTTCATCCCAGCGAACCGCTGATCGAGCATCTCCCGGCCGAGCAGATCCTTGATCTGCTCGTACTTTTCGCGCGCCTCCTGGCTACGCCAGTCGTAGTCGGACAGTTCTTGAACGGCCTTGGCAGGCGACGGCGGTAAGGATTCGATCCGCATCTCGTTGAATCGGGCGTCGTCGTCGAGCGCTCGGGCCAACTCCTTACGCTCGGCGAGTACGGCCTCGTCGAGCAGCTTCTTGACCTCCTGCAAAGTGCCGTCAAGGTTGTTGCGCTGCAACAGCTCCCGGCGCCGACGGTTGGCCTCCGCGGCCAATCTGTCCGCGCCGCGCATGTTTCTGGTGCCGCGCCGCATGAGCTCCGAGAGCGCGCGCCGCGGCGAGCTGCCCTCCATCACGTCCTGGCCGATCTGCTCCAGCGCCTCGCGCAGGTCGACGGGCGGCGCCAGCGGGTCGGGCCCGCCGGTGTAGGCCGAATACCGCGACGACCGCCCGTGCCGGTGTTTAGCCATAGACGGTTTCGCCTTCGCCGGACACCTTGTCGATGCGCTTGGCCAGATACAGCGCCTCCAGCGCCAATTCGACGGCGGCCGCGCGCTCGCCGTCGGACCGCGCGCTGAGGCGCTGCTGAACCTGGGCGATCGCGGGTACTTCCGGCACCGCGTCCAGGACAGCCCTCGCCGACACTCGCTCACCGGTGGTGACCGCCGAACCGTTCTCGATGGCGGTCACCAGCGGTCCGACGTCGATGCCGCCGAGCAGCCGCTGCGCCGTGTCTGCGGTCGCCCGCCGCAGCAGATGCTCGAGCACCGCCTGCTCACGCCCCTCCTCGCCGGATTCGAACTCCAGCTTGCCCCGCAGCACGTCGATGACGGTCCCGAGGTCGCACACCCGGGCCACCGGATCCGGCTCGCCGAGCACGGCGGAGCGGTGCCGGGCGGCAGCGGCGACCGTCTCCGCGGCGGCAATCGCGAACCGCGCCGAGACGCCCGACCGCTGATCGATCGAATGCGACTCACGCAGGTGGCGGGCGAACCGGGCGAGCACCTGCAGCAGGTACTCGGGCACCCCTGCGGCCAGATGCGACTCCTGCTTGATGACGCCCACCTCCGCCTCGAGTTCGAGCGGGTAGTGGGTGCGGATCTCGGCGCCGAAGCGGTCCTTGAGCGGGGTGATGATGCGGCCGCGGTTGGTGTAGTCCTCGGGGTTGGCGCTGGCGGCGACAAGCACGTCGAGCGGCAGCCGCAGCGTGTAGCCACGCACCTGAATGTCCCGCTCCTCCATCACGTTCAGCATCGACACCTGGATGCGCTCGGCCAGGTCGGGCAGCTCGTTGATGGCGACGACGCCCCGGTGTGCCCGCGGAATCAGGCCGTAGGCGATGGTCTCGGGATCGCCGAGGCTGCGGCCCTCGGCCACCTTGATCGGATCGATGTCGCCGACCAGGTCGGCCACGCTGGTGTCGGGGGTGGCCAGTTTCTCGGTGTACCGCTCGCTGCGGTGCCGCCAGGCCACGGGTAGGTCGTCGCCGAGTTCGGCGGCGCGGCGGATCGACTCCGGCGTGATCGGGGTGTATGGATGCTCGCCCAGTTCGGCGCCCTCGATCACCGGCGTCCACTCGTCGAGCAGCCCGGTCAGCGCGCGCAGCAGCCGCGTCTTTCCCTGTCCGCGCTCGCCGAGCAGCACCACGTCGTGTCCGGCGATCAGGGCGCGCTCCAGCTGGGGGATCACGGTGTCATCGAAGCCGAGGATGCCGGGCCACGCATCGCGGCCATCGGCCAGCGCGGCCAGCAAGTTTTCCCGGATTTCCTGTTTGACGCCCCGCTCGCGATGACCGGACGCCTTCAGAGCGCCGACGGTCCGGGGCAGATCATGAGGTTGGGTCACCACACCACGCTACGACTGCTGTCGACTTCCCGCGCGAAAGACCGGGTCTGCACGCGACACGCCGCGCAATGGTGGCAATTTGCGGTCGCTCGCGCAGGGCGTCAGCCCACCTTGATGGACACCGTCTGCTGCTGGGTCTTGGCCCGCAGTTTGGCGGTGTCGACGAGAAACTCGCCGGTGTCGGGCCGGCCGTTGGCCAGTGTCTTGGGCTTCAGTTTGAACGGTGGTGTCTCCGAATCGATGCCGGCCAGGCCGACGTCGCTGTCGTTGGCGATCATCAGGGTCTTGCCGCCGTCAGGGGTGGCCAGGCCCGCTATCTTGTCGTGTCCGAAGAGCTTGTCGTGTCCGAAGAGTTCGCCCTTGTCGTTGAGTTCGGTCAACAGTGTCTGAAAAGTAAACGAAATCTGCGCGAGGGAAATTCAGTGTGCGAAGTGGCGGGCCCCCGTCAGGTAGAGCGTGATGCCGGCCCTGGCCGCGGCCTCAGTCACGACGTCGTCGCGCATCGACCCGCCCGGATGCACGACGGCCTTCACGCCCGCCTCGGTCAGCACCTCGAGCCCGTCGGGGAACGGGAAGAACGCATCGGACGCCGCGACGGCGCCGCGCACCCGCTCCCCGCCACGCTGCACTGCCAGCCGGGCAGCGTCCACCCGATTGACCTGACCCATGCCGACGCCGACGGTGGCGCCGTCGGCGGCGATGACGATCGCGTTGGACTTCACCGCCCGGCACGTCCGCCACGCGAACTTCAGGTCCGCCAGCGTCTCCGGGTCCGCGGGCGAACCGGTGGCCAGCGTCCAGTTGACCGGGTCGTCGCCTGGCGCGTCGATCGCGTCGCGCTGCTGCAGCAGCAGGCCGCCGCTGATCTGTCGGAACTCGCTTCCGCCTTCCATCGGCTCTGAGGCGACCAGCAAGCGGATATTCTTCTTGCGCGCAAGCACTTCCACCGCGCCGGGTTCATATGCGGGCGCGATGATGACCTCGGTGAAGATGTCGGCGACCGTTTCGGCCATCTCAACGGATACTTGGGTATTGGCCGCGATGACGCCGCCGAAGGCCGACAGCGGATCGCACTCGTGGGCCTTGCGGTGCGCGTCGGCCACCGAGACCGAGGAGATCGCGATGCCGCACGGGTTGGCGTGCTTGATGATCGCCACGCAGATCTCTTCATGGTCGAACGCGGCCCGCCAGGCGGCGTCGGCGTCCGTGTAATTGTTGTAAGACATCTCTTTTCCGTGCAGCTGCTCGGCCTGAGCCAGGCCCGGCCACACGGCGTCGTTGCGGTACAGCGCGGCCCGCTGATGCGGGTTCTCCCCGTAACGCAGCACCTCCGCGCGCCGCCACGTCGCGCCGAGCCACGCCGGCAGCTGAAGCGCTGTGTCAGCCTCGGGAGCCAGCACCGAACCCATCCATGACGCCACCGCCACGTCATACTCGGCGGTGTGCCGAAAGGCCAACGACGCCAGCTTCTTCCGCTCATCGAGCGTGAATCCGCCTGCCCGAACCGCGGCCAGCACGCCGTCGTATCCGAGCGGGTCGACGACGACCGCGACGCTGGGATGGTTCTTCGCGGCGGCGCGCACCATCGACGGCCCGCCGATGTCGATCTGTTCGACGGACTCGTCGATGCTGGCGCCTGAGGAAACGGTCTCGGTGAACGGATACAGGTTGACGACCACGAGTTCGAATGCTGCGATGCCGAGGTCGGCCAGCGCTGAAACGTGTTCGGGTTTGCGCTGATCCGCGAGCAGACCGGCATGCACCTGCGGGTGCAGGGTTTTGACCCGGCCGTCGAGCACCTCGGGGAAGCCGGTGACCTCCTCGACGGAAGTGACCGGAACACCGGCGCCCGCAATCGTTTTGGCTGTCGAACCGGTGGACACGATGTCCACTCCGGCGTCGTGCAGGCCGCGGGCCAGCTCGGCGAGCCCAGTCTTGTCGTAGACGCTGATCAATGCGCGCCGGATCGGCCTGCGCCCGGCTTGCACAAGATTGTCATGCTCCTCACGTCCGCCGAGAGTCATCCCATGGTCGCCTTTCCTCCGGTCCAGGTCACGCCGCGGGTGGTCAGCGCTTCCAAAACGTCCACCAACAGCCGTCGTTCGACGACCTTGATCCGCTCGTGCAGGGTGGCTTCGTCGTCGTCGTCGAAGACCGGAACCGGTCGCTGGGCGAGGATCGGCCCAGTGTCGGTTCCCGCGTCGACGAGATGCACGGTGCAGCCGGTCACCTTGACGCCGTAAGCCAGCGCCGCCGAGACGGCGTGCGCACCGGGGAATGCGGGCAGCAACGCCGGGTGGGTATTCACCACGCGACCGGGAAACCGGGAAAGAAACTGCGGTCCAAGGATTTTCATGAAACCGGCCGACACCACCAAATGTGGCTCGTGTACGGCGGTGGCCTCGGTCATCGCCGCGTCCCATGCGTCGCGGTCAGCGTAATCGCCGAGCCGCACGGTGTATGTCGGCACCGACGCCGCGGCGGCAATCTGCAGGGCCGCGCAGTCCCGGTCGGCGCCGACCGCCACCACCCGCGCCGGGTAGTCACCGACGGCCGCCCCCAGCAGAGAGGCGAGCAGCGAACCGGTTCCGGAGGCCAGAACTACCAGCCGCGCCGGTGCACTCGGGGGCACACGGAGCGGTTGCTGCACGCCTCGACAATAGTGTGGCCTAGTCGGCGGTTTCACTCTTACCGTCACGGGTCGCGCCCGGCGTGGCGTCGTCGTCAACAACGAAGTGGTCCTCTGGGTCCTCCGGATACTCCTCGTCTGCCGGCGGCTCGGGGTCGATGGGCATCGGGACGTCGTCCTCGGGCTCGTCCTCCGGCATTTCGGGCTCGTCCTTGACCATTTCGGGCTCGGGCTCGGGCTCGGGTTCGGGCACCGGCCTGGCCCGCTTGGGCCGTCGCGCAATGCCGCCCGACATCGCCACCGTCAGCGCGCCGATGCCGACAAACCAGAGGAAGACGGCGGGCGCGAACGTGACCTGGTCGACGCCGACGTCACCGAAGTTGCCCAGCCGGCCGCCGCCGGCGAACCCGAGCAGCGCCATGGTCAACGCCGCGATGGCGGCGGCGACAATCAGCTTGCCCAGCGCAGGCAACAGCGGCAGCGGCCGCCGCGCGCATTGCTGCCCGACCGCGACCGCGGACGCCGCCGCGACGATCAGCAGCGCCACCCACACCGGGCCGAGCGGAGGTGACGGCACCGCCGCCAGGATCGGCAGCGCCGGGATGTCGCCGCCGAACACCGTGAACGAACTGAAGGTGGCCAGGCCGACATGCGCACTCGACCCGACCGCTACCGCAGCCGTGCCGACCATCACGTTCGGCGCGTACAGCACCGACAACACGGTCAGGCTGAGCTGCCCGAACATCGAGTCGGTGATCGCGTACAGGTTGTGCATCGTCGACCAGTGCACGACCAGCGAGCCGACCATAACGACGCCGGAAAGTCCGACCAGTGCCAGCAGCCCGGCGGCTGCTGCACGGAACGCGTCGGGCAACCACTTCGGCAACGGCGACGCCGCCACCGTGCGACGGCCGATGCGCGACCCGACCCCGATCGCCGCGCCGATCGCGTGGACGGCCAGCACACCGCCGAACGCCCGCATCGCGTTCGGTGTCTGCAGCTCGGTCAGCACCGAAGCCGCGTCGTGGATGACCGCCAGCGAGATCGCGGCGATCAGCAGGGGGCCACCGAGCGCCGAGGCGACCACCCAGCGCGTGACGAACCATGAGTCCTGCGGCGAGGTGGCCGCCGCGGTGGTGCGCGCGGTGCCCCACACCATCGCCAATACGGGCAGCAACGGCATCACGCCAAGCTCGCGGCCGCCGATCGAGATCGGGACCTGGTGCACGCCCAGCCACATGCTCGCGATCGCGCCCAGCGCACCGGTCATGTCGCTGTTGGCGATGAGCAACTGCAGGAGCGTCACCGCCGCGATGACGACCAGCGCCACGATGGACGGCCCGAACGCGACCCGAACCAGCTCACGTGCCTGGCGTGTGCCGACTGGCCGGTTATCCACAGGTTGGGCCGCTCCTCGCGCTAGCTCACGCGCGCGAAGTGTGCGCGGCGCAACCTCAATTTACGACGGCGGCGGGCCGGACTGTGTGGAAGACGGCCGCTGCACCGGCACGTGTGTCGTCGGCTCATTGCTCGACGACGCCTGTGTCGTCGGCGCATTGCTCGACGGCGGCTGGCTGTAGGTGGGGAAGCCGGTGGGCGGCGTCGGGGGGCCGGCGTGCGAGCCCGCCGAGAATCCGCCGGTCGACGGACCACCCGGGTAGCCACCGCCGTACGGCGACGGATAGCCAGGGCGCTGCTGTTGTCCTGGCTGGTGCGGCGGGCCGGGCTGATGAGGCTGTCCGTAGTACGGTCCGGGACCGCCGTACTGGCCGTACTGCTGCTGCTCGTAGCGTGGCCGCGGCGCAGGCGGCGTGATGACACCCGCGTCGAACAGCAGGACCGCGATGGCGACGATCACCTGCACCGCACTGAACCCGATGATCAGGTAGAGGCCCCACTTGATAGCGACGCCCTGAGGCGCGGTGAGCACGATGGCGATCACCAGCAAGAAGCCCAGCACCGACAGCACCGCCACCAGTGCGGGCGACGCCTTCTGTTTGGGCACCAGGCCGACACCGGCGATCAGCGCCCCGAGGAGCGATGCCACCACGCCGAGGTCGAGCAGCGTGGGCGTGAAGAAGTCGGCACTCGCTTCGAACAGAGGGCCATAGCTCGACAGGTACACCGCAAGGCCAAGCGCTGCCACCGCGGCGGTCAGATACACCGGCAGCTTGCTCGGACCTTCCGCGGCAGGTGCAGCGTCGGGCGCCCTGCCGAACTGCTGGGTGGGCGCGGCGAACTGAGTGGTCGGTTGCTGCGCGGGCGGATATCCGGGACTGCCGGGCGGGTAGGTCATGACCTCTCCTGTGCTGGCCTGAGCGATTCAGTCATCCACGCTAGCGCACCCTCGTGTGAACGCGGCGGCCATCTGCACCTCAGGCGGAAACCAGCACCGGCGAACCGACCGAATCCTGTTCAGAATCTTCGATTTCGCGCACCAGCGGCAGTACTCGCGAGCCGAAGTACTCGATCTCTTCCTGGAAGTGCAGGAAGCCACCGAGGATCAGGTCGACACCGCGTTTGCGGTACGCCGCAACGCGTTCCGCGATCTGCTCGGGTGTTCCGATCAATTGGGTGCGGAATCCGTCGTTGTACTGCACCAAGTCCTCGAACGTCGAGTCGGCCCACATGCCGCGCTTGTCGGACGTGGAGTTGCCAGCCTGTTGCACTGCGGAGCGGAATCCCTCGACCGCGGGACGATTGGCCTTCTCGATGATCTCTCTGAGGACTTCCTTCGCCTCTTTCTCGGAGTCGCGGGCGATGATGAAGCCGTTGAGCCCGAAGCGGACCTCACGACCGGCATCGCGGGCGTGGTCGCGCACCTCGACAACCTGTTCGGTGACCCCGTCGAAATCCTTGCCGTTGGAGAAGTACCAGTCGGCGTAGTAGCCGCCGTTGCGGCGTGCGGCGGTGGAGTTGCCGCCCTGGAACATCTCCGGGTTGGGCCGCTCGGGCGTGTTGAGCGGCTTGGGCTTGAGGGTGAAGTCGTGGATGCGGTAGAAGTCGCCGCGGAAGTCGACGTCGTCCTCGGTCCAGATCTTGCGAAGCACCTGCAGGAACTCCGCGCTGCGGCGGTAGCGCTCGTCGTGTTCGAGCCACGGCTCGCCGAGGTGGGTGAACTCGTCGCGGAACCAGCCGGACACCACGTTCACCGCGAACCGGCCATTGGAGAGGTGATCGGCGGTGGCGCCCAGCTTGGCGAGCACGCCCGGCTGCCACAGGCCGGGGTGGACGGCGGCGATCACCTTCAGCCGCTGGGTGGCCAGCAGCAGGGCCAAGGTGAAGCTGGTCGACTCGTGTTGGTACTCGGCGCCGTAGCTGGCCTCGTAGCGGACCTGCGACAGCGCGTAGGAGAACCCGTTGTTCTCCGCGGTCTGCGCGAGCTTGGCGTTGTACTCGTAGTTCCAGTCGGTGCGCTGCTCGATGTCACTGGTGACCAGGCCGCCGCTGACATTGGGGACCCAGTAGGCGAAGTTGACGTGGTCTGCGATGCGTTCAGTCGTCATGGTGTGTCATCCCAGCAGTGGTGTGGGGTGCCGTCGCGGGTAACGCTCGCGCTGAAGGAAAGTCAGGTCATGACGATAGGCGTGGCAGTCCGCGGCCAGATTCCGTCCCGGCTCGGCGATGAATGTGAAGTCGTCACGGAGGTCCTCACGCAGCTACGCTCGTCGCAGCGGATTCATCGGTCACGTCCTCGGTGCGCGGCGCGGGTAGAACCAGCAAACCGGTGAAGCGCTCATAGCTGAATATGGCCATCACGCAGAAGGCGATGTCGGCCACGATGCTTCCTGCCACCCAGCCAACCGCCGTGCTGCCCAACACGAACGGGCCGATATAGAGGGCAGCCGGTCTGACGACGATGCTGTCGATCGCCTCGGCCGGACCGAACTCGACGGCAATGCTGCGCGCGGCGAGGCCGTTGGCGAGCAGGACCCGCATCGGCCAGCTCCCGCCGACCTGAGCGTGATACGACCAGCGCACACCGTTGATGTACGCCGTCGCGTAATAACCGACGGAGGCGCCGATCGTGCCGGCGACCACCGCGGCGGCGTATGAACCCGTCACCTGATAGGTGAGCGCCGCGCCGCCCAGTTCACCGACCCAGCCCGCGAGCTCATTGGGCAGATAGCGGCGTATCCACTCCCAAAGTTTCGTTCCTGTTGTCCGCCCAGTCTTCACAATTCGAAAGTCCCGCGCCCGGCGTCGGGCGTCTTGAGTAACCGGATACGCGTTTTTCGGCCCAAGCAGAACTACCCAGGTACTCAGTCGCTCCCAAGGCCCCCCGCTGAACTGCTGAGGGGCCCCGCCCTTGCCCGTCAGACTGGAACACGTTCTAATTCTTGGCATGGACTACGGGCTCGTACTTTTCACCAGCGACCGCGGCATCACCCCGGCAGCCGCAGCCAAGCTCGCCGACGACCACGGCTTTGCCACGTTCTACGTGCCCGAACACACCCACATCCCGGTCAAACGGCAGGCCGCCCACCCCACCACCGGCGACGAGACGCTGCCCGACGACCGTTACATGCGCACCCTGGATCCGTGGGTCAGCCTCGGTACGGCAGCGGCGGTCACGTCACGCGTGCGGCTGTCGACGGCGGTGGCGCTTCCGGTCGAGCACGACCCGATCACGTTGGCGAAGTCGATCGCCACGCTGGATCACCTGTCGGGCGGCCGGGTCACCGTCGGCGTCGGATTCGGTTGGAACACAGACGAACTCGCCGACCACAATGTTCCGCCCGGGCGACGGCGCACCATGCTGCGCGAGTACCTGGAAGCCATGCGCGCGTTGTGGACCGAGGAAGAGGCGTCATACGAAGGCGAGTTCGTCAACTTCGGCCCGAGCTGGGCGTGGCCGAAGCCGATCCAATCGCACATCCCGGTGCTCGTCGGCGCGGCGGGTAGCGAGAAGAACTTCAAGTGGATCGCCCGCAGTGCCGACGGCTGGATCACCACGCCGCGCGACTCCGACATCGACGAAGCCGTCAAGCTGCTGCAGGACACCTGGGCCGCGGCCGGCCGTCACGCAGCACCACAGGTCGTCGCCCTGGACTTCAAGCCGGATCCCGAGAAGCTGGCCCGGTGGGCCGACCTCGGCGTGACTGAGGTGTTGTTCGGGTTGCCCGACAGGTCCGAGGCCGACGTCGCGGCGTACGTCGAGCGGCTGGCGGGCAAGTTGGCGGCACTCGTCTAGCCGCGCCCCCCGCGACCTCGGTCACTTCCCACGCGAGCTTCGGCAGCAGGGGCTGCTTGATCTCGAACCGCTTCTCGACCGCGAGGCCCGGCCCGTCGAGTGATTCGATGGGGATAGAAAACGCAGCTGACGCTTGCGTCATTTTGCCGGGCAATGCCGTCGCGCTGAGGTTATCCTTTGCCCAGGGCATCCCGGCCCGGCAGGGGGGCGGATGAGCGCAACGGCTACGGCTTGCCCGTCGTGTGGGACGAAGCCTCGCGAGAATGCTCGGTTCTGCGATAGCTGTGGCAGCCCGATCGCGGCACCGGTCGGCTCTGCCGAGTACAAACAGGTGACCGTGCTGTTCGCCGACGTGGTCCGTTCGATGGAGCTCGCGGCAACGCTGGACCCGGAGCGGTTGCGCGACATCATGTCCGCGGTGTTCCACAGATCGGCATTGGTGGTGCAGCGCTACGGCGGCACCGTCGACAAGTTCACCGGAGATGGCATCATGGCCTTGTTCGGCGCGCCGGTCGCGTTGGAGGACCACGCTTTTCGCGGCTGCCTGTGCGCCCTGGACATTCAACACGAGATCACGGCGCTTGCCGGCGAAGCCCATGGCCGTGACGGCATCGATCTCCGACTGCGGATCGGGCTGAACTCTGGCCAAGTCATCGCAGGCGACATCGATTCGGGCCCGGGGGGTTACACCGCCATCGGCGTGCAGGTGGGCATGGCCCAGCGCATGGAAGCTGCCGCACCGCCTGGCGGGGTGATGATCAGCGATACCACCGCACATCTGGTGAGTCACGTCGCCGTGCTCGGCGAGCCGGAGTCGGTGCGCATCAAAGGCTCCGATTCGCCCGTCACCGCATATCGGCTACTCGGCACCGGCGATCCCGGGCGCCATCGTCGGCACGACACCACCCTGGTCGGGCGGGCCTGGGAACTAACGGCATTGACCGGGATCCTCGAGCAAGCGATATCCGGTGGCGGGGCCATCGTGGGCGTCGTCGGGCCACCGGGAATCGGCAAGAGCCGCATCACCTCCGAGCTGTCCGACATCGCCGCACATCGCGGGGTCGAGGTCTTCACCACCTACTGCGAAGCCCATGCAGGCGACATCCCGTTTCACGCCGTCGGCCGCCTGCTGCGCGCGGTCTTCGGCGTCACGGGCACTGATCCTGAGACGGCGCGCACACGAGTCCGCGCGAGACTCGATGGCGCCTCCTCCGACGACCTGCTGCTTCTCGACGACCTGCTGGGCATCCGCGACCCGGACACGCTTGCACCCGAAATCGACCCGGACGCGAGACGACGTCGGCTCACCAGCCTGATCAATACCGCCTCATTGGCCCGCACGACACCCACCGTCTATGTGATCGAGGACGCGCATTGGATCGATGACGTCAGCGACTCCATGCTCGCCGATTTCATCGCCGTCGTCCCCCACACACCGTCACTCGTGGTGACCACCTATCGGCCCGAGTACCGCGGCAGGCTGACGCGGCTGCACCGCTCCCAGACCATTGCTCTTGCGCCGCTTAACGACTCGCAGACCACATCGTTGACCGCCGAGTTGCTGGGCGTCGATTCGTCGATCGGCGGACTGGCGGCCAGCATCGCGGGCCGCGCCGCCGGCAACCCGTTCTTCGCCGAGGAGATCGTGCGTGATCTGGCCGAGCGCGGCGTCATCTACGGTCGACGCGGCGGCTATGTCGCCCAGGGCGACATAGCCGACATCACGGTGCCGTCCACCCTGCACGCCACGATCGCCGCCCGCGTGGACCGCCTCGACGTCGCGGCCAAACGAACGCTGAACGCCGCCGCCGCCATCGGCTCCCGATTCAGCGCCGACCTGGTCGGCAGGCTCGTCGACGACACCGACCTACCCTCGTTGGTCGCCGCCGAACTCATCGACCAGGTTGTGTTCACCCCCCACGCCGAGTACGAGTTCCGTCACCCGCTCATCCGCACCGTGGCCTACGAGTCGCAGCTCAAATCAAGTCGCGCCGACTTGCACCGGCGCTTGGCGACCGCCATCGAGTTGCACGACCCGGCTGCCCTCGACGAGAACGCCGCCCTGATCGCCAACCACTACGAAGCCGCCGGCGATCTGAGCGCCGCCTACATCTGGCACATGCGGGCCGGTGGCTGGTCGAGCTTTCGTGACCTCGCCGCTGCGACGACCAGTTGGGAAAGGGCCCGTCAGGTAGCCGATCAACTACCGATCGAGGATCCCAAACGCCTCGCAATGCGGATAGCGCCGCGAACCCTGCTGTGCGGCAACGCATGGCGCACCGTGGGCACCGTCGCCGACACCGGGTTCGACGAACTGCGCGCACTGACGGATGCCGCCGGCGACAAGGTGTCGCTGGCCATCGGCATGACCGGGTGGATGACGGCGTTGAACTACAACGACCGCATAACAGAAGCCGCGCGGCTCGCCGACGAGTTCGTCGCACTGATCGAGTCGATCGGCGATCCAGCCTTGACCGTCGGCCTGCTCCCCTGGCGCGTTGCTGGCCAAGTTTCAAGCCTGGTGAAACAGTCGCGACGTGTGCTATTGGCAGAGCGCCTCATTGATCTCGCCAACGGCGATGCCACGATGGGCAATCTGACTTATCGGATCACCGCTGACCCTCGGCCTGGTGTTTCGCGGGCTCGCGAGAATGTTCCAGGGAGATCGCGGCTTTGAAGGCGACTTGCAAACGGCGCTTGAAATAGGACGTCCAGTCGACACGACCTGCTTTGCGACCGTTGTGATGTTCAGGACGTGCAGCATGACAGTCGGTGCACTGGAGGCCGATGACGCGGCAATGCATGATGCCGAAGAAGCGCTCAGAATGGCCGAATCCGGTGACAACTTCACGCTGGCATGCGCACTTTCTGCTCGCGGCGCATTGCTCATCCGGCGCCGCGGTGCCGATGCCGACCTCGGCTGCGAATCGCTCCTGCGGGTTCGCGAGATGGGGCTCACGCACTTCTGGAGCATGACCGGGGTACGCATTGCCGACATTCACCTCGCCATGCACAAACTGAACACGGGCGACCTCGACGGCACCGTCGAGCTCATCGGCACCGCCGTCGACAGCGCGCTGCGGGCCGGCGACATGTTCTGGCTCGGCCATGCAACCGCCATCCTGGTGGAAGCATTGGTGCGACGCGGAACCGATTCCGACCTGCGCGCCGCGCAGTCGGCGATCGACCGGCTGGAAGCCGTACCGGTCGATCCCGCGTTCGTGATGAATGAAATCCAGCTGTTGCGGATGCGTGCCCTCCTGGCGCGGGCGCGTGGTGACGAGGCGGGCTACGGATCGTCTGTCGCGCGCTATCGCACCAGGGCCGCGGAGTGCGGTTACACCGGCCACGTTGCGATAGCTGAGGCCATGTAAGCCCCGGTACCTCACGATGGTGAGGTAGTGGGCGCGAAATTCGCGTAGTCGAGTACGCGTGACCGATTCAGAGGTGGAGACGACAGTTCATGGGCATGAGGACTCAACCTCAGCGACTGAACTGAAAGGAAATGTCATGCCTTCCATCAGCCCACTCATCGTCCATCTATTCGACGATCCACGCCCCAACCATCGCCGCGGCGGGCGTGAACGCGACGCAAATCGAGCCCGTTTCGAGTCCAGAGGACGGGTGCCGCGGGCTAAGCGAAGCTGACGCGGTTGCCGTGCTCCGTCGACCACACGCTGATCGCCGCGCCGAGCGGATCGCCCTCGGACATCAGCGCCACCAGGTCGTCGTCGTCGGTGGTGGCCATGAACCGCGAGCCATCGGAATCGAGCCGTCCCACGATGATGCCCGTCCGGATCGGCCAGTCGTAGCGCACCGAGTAAGTCTCGATCGTCGCGGCGCCATCGGGGTTCCGGATCACGGGAACCTTCGGCAACGCGGCGATCTCCTCCTTGAGCACCTCGCTGCGATCGGTCCGCCATTCGACGGGCGCGGTGGAGTAGATGCCGACCGAGTACTTGCTCATGATGCCGCCGTTGGCGCCCACAAAGCCGAATTGCCCAGGTGCCTCGCGCATTTCGCTCACAGTTTCGGCGATACCGTGCAGTGAATAGCTGTTGCCGGGACCGCCGAAATACGGCAGTCCGCCGGTGAGCGTCAGGCCACGCGGATCGTCACCGTCGATACCGAGAGCCTCGCAGATGACGAAGACCGGGAACGGGAAGCAGCTGTACAGGTCGAAGGTGGCAATGTCGTCGACGCCGATTCCGGCCACCCGCAATGCTTCTCGCGCGGCCATCAGCGACGCAGGGCTGGTGCCCAGGTCGGCGCGGTCCAGCGTCGCCTGCTCGATCATGTCGGCGTGGCCGTGCACGTACACCCATTTGTCCTGCGGCACGCCGAGTCGGCGGGCCGCCTCGACCGACATCACGACCGCCGCTGCGCCCTGGTTGACCTGGTCCCGTGCGACCAGTAGGCGAGGGTACGGATCGCAGATCATCCGGTTGTCTTCGGTGACCGTCAGGATCTCGTCGACCGATCGCTCCACCGGCGACGACGAAAAGGGATTCTTTGCAGCCACTTTCGAGAACGGGGCGAACAGTTCCGCCATCTTTCGGCGATAGTCTGCGACGCTCAGCCCAAGACGCGCGCGGCGGGCGTTCTCCAGCAGCCCGTACTGCACCGGTGCGCCGGTCAACCCATGCTGAACGGTGTACTCGTCGATGTAGCTGAAGATCTGGTGACCGCGGTCCTCGAGCTGTCCCTCGACATGCTCGGTGAAATCCGGCTTTTGCCCTTTCCCATTGGCGAAGTATCGCGCCGTCGACCCCGGCTCAGAGCCGATGATCATTACGACGTCGGCGTCCCCCGCGATGATTGTGTCGCCTGCCTCCGTGACGAGCTTCTGCGGACTCTGCCCGCCAACCGGTTCCAGCACCACGCGGGCGGGGTTGCCACCCACGCGTTGCATCACCGACCGCGGGTAGTTGTTCGACCTGCCCAACGCCGCTGGCATCGGTCGGGAGATCTCGAACTGGCGCAGTCCGAACACCGTGTCGACCGCCTTGGCGACGGCACCTGCGGCTGCGCCCGTGTCGGCCAGCGCCGCCGTGACCGCGGCCGTCGCCAGCTCCACCGCTGACATCCCTCGATAGGAGGGATCGTCGATGCGCTCGGTGAACTGGCCGACGCCGACGATGACCGGAGTCCGCGGATCGACCATTACAGACCTCCTGACAATCGCCCAAACCGACGCTTGGGCGAAAATTTGCGAGTGACGGCCGCCAAAACGTCGATCTCGCCGACAGCTACGGGCTCTGCAGGATCTCCCTGGCGAGGCGGGCGGTCTCCGACGGGGTCTTCCCCACCTTGACGCCTGCGGCCTCCAGGGCCTCCTTCTTGGCCTGCGCGGTACCCGACGAGCCGGATACGATCGCGCCCGCGTGGCCCATCGTCTTGCCTTCGGGCGCGGTGAATCCCGCGACGTAGCCGACGACCGGCTTGGACACGTTCGCCTTGATGTAGTCGGCGGCACGTTCCTCGGCATCGCCGCCGATCTCGCCGATCATGACGATGACCTTGGTGTCGGGGTCCTTCTCGAACGCCTCGATGGCGTCGATGTGCGTGGTGCCGATCACCGGGTCGCCACCGATGCCGATGGAGGTCGAGAAGCCGAAATCGCGCAGCTCGAACATCATCTGGTAGGTCAGCGTGCCGGACTTGGACACCAGCCCGATCGGCCCAGGACCGCTGATGTTGGCCGGCGTAATGCCGACAAGTGCCTGGCCCGGTGTGATGATGCCAGGACAGTTCGGGCCGATGATGCGGGTCTTTTTGCCCTTCTCGATGTTGTAGGCCCACGCAAACGCGCTGTCCTGCACCGGGATTCCCTCGGTGATGACCACCAGTAACGGGATCTCCGCGTCGATCGCTTCGATGATCGCGTCCTTGGCGAACTTGGGCGGCACGAAGATGATCGAAGCGTCGGCGCCGGTCTTCTCGATGGCCTCGACGACGGTGCCGAACACCGGCAGCTCGGTGTCGTTGTCGTTGATGTCCTTGTGCGACACCGTCGTTCCGGCCTTGCGTGCGTTGACGCCGCCGACGATGTTGGTGCCTGCCTTGAGCATTCGCGCGGTGTGCGTGGTGGCCTCCGCCCCGGTGATGCCCTGGACGATGACCTTGTTGTCCTTGGTCAAAAAGATTGCCATGTCAGTCCTTTCAGGCGTTCGCGGCTTCGGCGGCCTTGGCGGCAGCGACGTCAGCGGCTTCGTCCATCGTCCCCACCTCCGTGACCAACGGGTGGTTGGCCTCGGCGAGGATGCGACGGCCCTCTTCGACGTTGTTGCCGTCGAGCCGAACCACCAACGGCTTGTTGGCCTCGTCCCCGAGGATCTGCAGCGCCTTGACGATGCCGTTGGCGACCTCGTCGCACGCCGTGATGCCGCCGAACACGTTGACGAACACGCTCTTGACCTGCTCGTCGCCCAGGATGACATCGAGGCCGGCGGCCATCACCGCGGCTGAGGCGCCGCCGCCGATGTCGAGGAAGTTGGCCGGCTTGACTCCGCCGTGCTTCTCGCCGGCGTAGGCGACGACGTCGAGCGTGGACATCACCAGGCCCGCGCCGTTGCCGATGATGCCGACCTCACCGTCGAGCTTGACGTAATTGAGGTCGTGCTCCTTGGCCTTGAGCTCCAGCGGATCGGTGGCGTCGCGGTCTTCGAACTCCGCGTGCTCGGGATGGCGGAAGTCGGCATTGGCGTCCAGCGTGACCTTGCCGTCCAGCGCGAGGATCTGGTCGTCCGGCGTACGCACCAACGGGTTCACCTCGACCAGGGTGGCGTCCTCGGCGACGAAGACCTCCCACAGCTTCTGGATCGTCACGGCCGCCGAGTCGAGCACCTCGGCCGGCAGGTGACCCTGCTCGGCGATAGAACGGGCGAACGCCAGGTCCACGCCCTTGGTCGCGCTGACGGGCACCTTGGCGAGACGATCGGGCTTGGTCGCCGCGACCTCTTCGATCTCCATGCCGCCTTCGACCGAGCACATCGCCAGGTAGGTGCGGTTGGCGCGGTCGAGCAGGAACGAGATGTAGTACTCCTCGGCGATGTCGCTGGCCTCCGAAACCAGCAGCTTCTTGACGATGTGTCCCTTGATGTCCAGACCGAGGATGTTCTGCGCGTGAGTGAACGCGTCGTCGGGGGTGGCCGCGTACTTCACGCCGCCGGCCTTGCCGCGGCCGCCGGTCTTGACCTGCGCCTTGACCATGACGGGCCGACCGATTTCCTCTGTGATGGCCTTGGCGCCCTCCGCGGTGTCGGTCACCCGACCCGGCGTGGTGGGCACGTTGTGCTTGGCGAACAGCTCTTTCGCTTGGTATTCGAAGAGATCCATGGACTCACTGTCTTTGTGCGTTGACTTCGAAGGTTTGCGCCCGACGGGCCAGGGGAAACTTTATCCACACCGACCAACGCCATCGGCACCGCCTACCACTCATGTGGTAGATCTCACCGCGGTGGACTGGGTGATACAGGTCACAATCCCCGTCGGAAATCGTCCACGATTTGCCACCAACATTGGGATTTGGTTAACGTGCCTCTGGTCTAGATCACGTTTCGGTCACGACTAGAAGGACATTTCAGGTTGGCTCAGCACCGTTCGTCTCGATCTCCGGATGGAGTTGCGACGAGCGCTCGGCACAGTTGGATAGAACCAGAAGCCGCCGAAATCACCGACATCATTCCGTTCAACGACTTCGGTCACCTCGCTGACCTGGACTTTCGTGACAATAGTGCGTTCGACCGCGAGTCGCAGGTCATCCACGCGCCCGAGCTCGACGACCTGCACGACACCGACGATCTGATCCCGCTGCGGCTGGCGGTGCCGTCGGAATTCCGCCCGGATCCGCGCGACGAGCGTCGCGCATCGCACGCGTACCGCGAGAGCTACACCGACACCAGCAACGGCGTCGCGGCCACTGACGTCATCGACATCTCCCGCCGCCGCGGCCTGCACCGCAAGCAGGACATTCCCCTCAAGGGCCGGTTGATGGTCGCCGCGATGGCGGTCGGTGCAACTGCGGCGGGCGCGTACTCGATGGCCAACGCCTCCGACCGCAAGGAGCCCGCGGAGGCCGTTCTCGCCGCCGACCAGTCCGTGATGGGCGGCGGGGTCGTCACCGGCTCGGTGGACGGGATGCAGATCGTCTCCGTCACCCCGGCGGCCGATCCATCGATGCACTCCGAGGAGATCACCAAGGCCGCCGCGTTCGCCCAGGAGCGTGCCGACCGCGAAGCGCGCCTGAACCGGCCCCTGTTCGTGATGCCGACCAAGGGCGTGTGGACATCAGGCTTCGGATACCGCTGGGGCGTGCTGCACGCCGGCATCGACATCGCCAATTCGATCGGGACGCCCATCTACGCGGTTGCCGACGGTGTGGTCATCGACGCGGGACCGACCGCGGGTTACGGCGCATGGGTCAAGCTGCGGCACGCCGACGGCACCGTCACCTTGTACGGCCACGTGAACACGTGGCTGGTCAACAAGGGCGACCGCGTGATGGCCGGCGATCAGATCGCGACCATCGGCAACCGCGGCAACTCCACCGGCCCGCACTGCCACTTCTCGGTTCTGCTCAACGGCACCGACTTCATCGATCCGGTACCGTGGCTGGCCAAGCGGGGACTTAGCCCCGGCAACTACGTTGGCTAGATGTGAGTGACGGCGCGTCCGACCAGTCCCCTCCCGATCGACCACGCATCCGACGACAATCCGACGGTGGCACGCCGTCGTCGCGGATGCCCGCGCAGTCCGAGCCCCAGACCAGCATCATCCGGCGTCATCCGACTGGCGAGATGCCCGCGATAGCCGAGCCACAAACCAGCTACATCCGGCGTCATCCGACCGGCGAGATGCCCGCGATAGCCGAGCCACAAACCAGCTACATCGGGCGCGCGGCCGGCGCGGATTCGCAGACCAGCTACATCCCGCGCGCGAGGCCGGCCGCGGTGGGCGCGCCGCGCTGGGCGCGAGCGAATCCGAGCGCGGCCATCGCCACCGCCGTTGCAAGCATCCTGTCCGGCTGGGCCACCGCGGTCATCGCCACCGACCTGATCACCGGCTGGTGGCGGTCTGATCGGCTGTTCTGTGTGGCCATCGCCTTTCTCACCGCGGTGTCCGCGGCGGCCCTCATAAGCGGGCTGATCGCGCTGCTGCTGCGGCGGCCGATGGGCAGGCTGCTGATCGTGGTGGGTGCGATCGTGGCGCTGCTGATCTTCGGGGGCCTGTTCGTCGCCGGGGCGAAACTCTCGCCGGTGGTCTACGCGATCCCCGTGCTGCCCGTGGCCAGCATCCTGCTGACGCTGCTGCCGGCCACGCGACGATGGGCACGGAGCGGCTGATCCGCGCGCCCAAACTCACGTTCGGGCGAGAAAGTGCGAGTAGATACCGCCAAAAGGTGGATTTCGATGAAAGGCCGACGGGCCCTAGCGAAGCTAGAGCTTGGTCACCGGGGCGTGGTTGTGCATCAGCTTGACCCGCCCGGCGCTGCCGAAGTCGATGAGCGACATGGCGGATTCACCGACGCCGGAGACCTCCTCGACGTGGCCAAGGCCGTACTTGTCGTGGGTGACCCGATCACCCGGCTCCAGCACGAGCAGCGGGCGTTTCCCGGCCGCTGAGCGCGCCGGCGAGGGGCGTGGAGTGCCGAACCGGCCCGCGCCGCTGACCGGAGCCGAAAGCGACGGTGCCGGATCCGTGCGCCGCCAATCGATGAGCTCCTGTGGGATTTCCTTCAGGAACCGAGACTCGGGGTTGAGCATCGGCTGGCCCCACGACGAGCGGACCCTGGCCCGGCTGACGTAGAGCCGCTGCCGTGCCCGGGTGATGCCGACGTAGGCAAGCCGTCGCTCCTCGGATAGCTCGGTCGGATCGCCAAGCGCCCGCATGTGCGGGAACATGCCGTCCTCCCAACCCGTCACGAACACCACCGGGAACTCCAGCCCCTTGGCGGTGTGCAGGGTCATCATCGTCACGACACCGGCGCCGTGCTCGGGCAGCTCGTCGGCGTCGGCGACCAGTGACACCCGCTCCAGGAATGCCGCCAGCACACCGGTGTCCGGCACGTCCTCGTCATCGGGGTCGGTTTCGCCCAATGCCTGCGCGTTGGCCAGATCGGTGCTGAATTCGTGTGCGACGCTGACCAATTCGTTGAGGTTGTCCAGTCGCGCCAGATCCTGTGGATCGTTGGAGGATTCCAGCTCGGTGCGGTAGCCGGTGCGGTCGAGTACGGCGTCAACGACACTGCCGAGCTCTTCATCAAGCCGCCCGCGTAGATCGTCGAGCAGCTCGACGAAACTCGCAATGGCCTTCTCCGAGCGGGTGTTCAGCATCGGCACCTTGCCCTCGGCGGCGGCCTGCAGCGCGTCGTTGAACGACGAGCCGGTGTTCTCCGCGTACACCGCCACACAGGCTTCGGCGCGATCGCCGATGCCGCGGCGCGGCGTGTTCAGTATGCGCCGCATGCTCACCGAGTCGCCCGGGTTGTCCAGCACCCGCAAGTACGCGACGATGTCGCGGATCTCCCTGCGTTCGTAAAAGCGAACGCCGCCAACGACTTTATACGGTATGCCGGCCCGGATGAAGACTTCTTCCAAGGCTCGCGATGAGTTGTTGGTGCGGTAGAACACCGCCACGTCGTTGTAGGTGATCTCACCGTTGTCGGCGAGTGCGTCGATCTCCTCGGCGACGAAGCGCGCCTCGTCGTGCTCGTTGTCGGCGACGTAGCCGACGATGAGTTCGCCCTCCCCGGCATCGGTCCACAGCCGCTTCTCGCGGCGCCCGGCGTTGCGGGAGATCACCGAGTTCGCCGCGTTCAAGATGTTCTGTGTGGACCGGTAGTTCTGCTCCAGCAGAATCGTTGTGGCGTCTGGGAAGTCGCGCTCGAAGTCCTCGATGTTGCGGATGGTGGCGCCGCGAAACGCGTAGATCGACTGGTCGGCGTCGCCCACCACACACAGCTCGGCCGGCGCGACTCCGTCCTCGGTCTCCCGCCCGACGAGTTCGCGCACCAACACGTACTGCGCGTGGTTGGTGTCCTGATACTCGTCGACCAGGATGTGGCGGAACCGCCTACGGTAGTACTGCGCAATCTGCGGAAAGGCTTGCAGCACAGCGACTGTCTCGCCGATGAGGTCGTCGAAGTCCAGCGCGTTGGCCGCACGCAGTCGACGCTGGTATTCGGCGTAGACGTCGGCGATGATCCGCGGCAGGTCCTCGTTGGCGTTCGATGCGTCGTAGGCCGCCTGCTCGGGACCGATCAGCTCGTTCTTGAGGTTGGAGATCCCGTTGGCCAGCAACCGCGGTGAGTACCTCTTGGTGTCCAGCCCCATGTCCTTGCCGATCATCAGCAACAGCCGCCGCGAGTCGTCGGCGTCGTAGATCGAGAAGTTGGAATTCAGCCCCGGCAGCAGCGAGGCCTGGTTGCGCAGGATCCGCACGCAGGTGGAGTGGAACGTCGACACCCACATGGACCGAGCACGGGCGCCAACAAGTCCCACCACTCGTTCGCGCATCTCGGCGGCGGCTTTGTTGGTGAACGTGATGGCCAGCACCTGGCCCACGCCGACGTCACGGCCGGCCAGCAGGTAGGCGATCCGCCGCGTGAGCACCGCGGTTTTGCCGGACCCGGCGCCTGCGACGATCAGCAAGGGCGAGCCCTCGTGCAGCACCGCCTGGCGCTGTTGCGGGTTCAGGCCGTCGAGGAGCTGTTCGGCTTCTGGGTTCAGATCGGTCACGTGCAAACTCATGTCTGCCCCAACTTACCGCTGGGAAGCGACAGTCTTTGCGCTCCCACGGCCTCAAATGGCACACTCATGGACGTGCTCATTAACCAGCGGCGATTTTTCTACGGGTACCGGCCAGCGGTGCCCGTGGTCTAGCTGCTTCCCAGAGCCCCGCGGTCCGCTTCCGGATCCGGGGCTCGTCTCTTGTGTGAGGCCCGAAACCGGATGAGACCAGACCCCCCACACAACGAGAATCCGGAGAATCCCATGACGATCGAAACCGAGCAGGTGTCCGACATCGACGACCTGCGCCGCGAAATCGACCAGCTCGACGCGGCAATCCTGGAAGCCGTCAAGCGGCGCACCGAGGTGTCCAAGCTCATCGGCAAGGCCCGCATGGCCTCGGGCGGCACGCGCCTGGTGCACAGCCGCGAGATGAAGGTGATCGAGCGCTACGGCGAGCTGGGCCCCGAGGGCAAGGACCTGGCGATGCTGCTGCTGCGCCTGGGCCGCGGCCGCCTCGGCCACTGACGCCCAAACGGACAAACGGGCGCAGAAGTGCGAGAAGAATGCGCCATTTTGTCGATCTCGGCTAGCGCTTCAGCGCGTCGGTCAGCCATGGCGTCAACCACTTGACCGCCTCCGGCGTGGGGTGCACCCCGTCCATGCGCATCTTGATGCCGTCGACCTTGTTGGTGTAGTAGCCGTTCGGGCACAACTTCTTGTTGAGGTCGAGCACGGTGACGTCGCGTCGCTTTCCGATGACGCTGCGCAACAAGGTGTTCCAGCGGTCGGCGCGGACCGGCTGATCCTCGGGATACGGGCTGCCGTCGGGCCGCTCGCCGCGACGGTTGTACGGCTCGGTCGTCACCACCACGCGGGCCCCGGTCGAGGTGAGAATGTCGAGCGCCCGTTGCAGCTCGCCGCGCAGATACGCGTCATACGCGTCGTCGCCGATGTGCTTCCAGTCCCCCTCATTGACCCGGTCCACGACCTCCCAGCGGCCGATGATCAGCAGCACGACGTCGGGCCGGTCGTGGCTGATCCGCTGGGACCACCGGCTCGGCCACGCGTCGCATTCCGGCTTCTGGTCCAGCTTCTCGCCTGCGTACCGGTAGGGCCCGCCGCGGGCGACTCCACACCCGATGGTGGTGTAGTTGGTGAAGCTCAGCCCGGGCGTCGGCGGCAGATAGCGCATCAACGTCCACGCCACCGAGTCGCCGAACACCGCAACACGCTTGGCCCCCGGGGTGGGGATCCCCGCGGCCGATTTCACCTCGACCGGCACCTCGGGTGAGATCAACGCGGCAGAATCGACGTCGGGACCAACGGGCATGTCGACGGGTTTGGCGCCGACGGGCAGTACGAGCATCGTCACCGCCGCCGCTGTGGCGGCCGTGGCGCCCGCCAAAGGAAGCATCGGGACGATCACCGGCCGCCACAGGCGGATGGGCTGCTCGAGCAGCCACCACGACGCTGCGGCCACCGCGACCGTCGCCGCACACCGCAATGCGAACAGCGGCCAACCGGACCACCCGGTGCGTTCCCCGTTGAGCGCGAGGAAGATCGGCCAGTGCCACAGGTAGACGCCGTAGGAGATGGCGCCAAGCCACACCAGTGGCCGCCATGCCAGTGCCCGCGCGACGGGTGAGACCTGGTCCAGCGCCACGGGCGCGACGACGAGGACCGCGGCCAGGGCCACCACGATCAGCAGTCCGGCGCGGAACTCGCGGGCGCTGCCCGTCGCGTAGTGCGCCAACGCGGCCAACATCGCCAGGCCGAGGACCGACAACGCGCCAGCGCCCCAGCGGCGCCAACGCGTGCGAATCAACGTGCCGCCTGCCCTCAGCACCGACCAATCGCGCACCACCAGGGCGGCCCCGGCGGCACCCACCAACAGGGCCTGCACCCGGGTGTCGGTGCCGAAGTACACCCGGTTCACCGTTTCGTCGGACGCGATCAAGATGGCCGCGGCGGCCGAGCCAGCGACGCCCGCAGCGGCGAGCGCGAAGACGGCCCACCGGGCGCGGGCCCCGATCAACGCCGCGACCGCGATCACCACCAGCGGCCAAAGCAGGTAGTACTGCTCCTCGACACCGAGCGACCATGTGTGCTGCAGCGGCGACGGCGGGCTGCCTTGCGAGAAGTAATCGGTCTTCTGTGCGACGAAGGCCCAGTTAGCAACCCAGAAGAACGCGGCGATGGCGTCGTCGCGCAGGGTGGCGGTGGCCTCCGGCGGGAAGAGTGTTCGCGCCGCCACCACCGCAAGCACCATGACGATCAGCGCGGGCAACAGCCGTCGTGCACGCCGGATCCAGAAGCCCGCCAACGCGATTCGCCCGCTACGGCCCAGCTCGTCGAGTAGCAGCGACGTGATCAGGAATCCGCTGAGTACGAAGAAGACGTCGACACCGAGAAATCCACCGGGAACGCCGGGGATGCCGCCGTGCTCGGCCAGGACGAGTCCGACGGCGACGGCCCGGATGCCGTCCAGCGCAGGGATGCCCTTAGACCCACCGCCATGTCGGCGCGGGACGACACGGACCTGGCGCACTGGCGGAAGTCTAGGGGTCCCGCACCGCCGAATCCGGAAGGCGCGCTGGGCCTTATGTCGCCGGCCGAGCGGCTCCGGTGTGTTTACGTCGTCAGCGCGATGTATTTCGTGTCGAGGTACTCCTCGATTCCCTCGGTGCCGCCCTCGCGGCCGAAGCCGGACTGCTTGACGCCGCCGAACGGAGCCGCCGGGTCGGAGATCACGCCGCGGTTGACGCCGACCATGCCGGACTCGATCCCCTCGGCCACCCGCAGCGCCCGGTCCAGCGACTGGGTGTAGATGTAGGCCGCCAGACCGTATTCGGTGTCATTGGCGGCCGCCACCCCCTCCTCCTCGGTGTCGAAGCCGGTGATCGGCGCGACGGGCCCGAACACCTCCTCCTTGAGGATCCGCGCGTCGGCGGGCACGTCCGCAAGCACCGTCGCCGGGTAGAAGTTGCCCGGGCCGCCCGGGGCGACACCGCCGACGGCGACGGTCGCGCCACGGGACACCGCGTCGGACACCAGATCCTCGACTGTGGCGACCTGCTTCGAGTTGATCAGCGGGCCCAGCGTGGACGACGAGTCGAGCCCCTTCCCGAGCGTGAACTCGCTCATCCGCTTGACGAGCTTCTCGGTGAACTCCTCGCGCACGGAATTGGCGACGTGGAACCGATTGGCCGCGGTACAGGCCTCACCGCCGTTGCGCATCTTCGCCAGGATCGCGCCGTCGACGGCGGCGTCCACGTCGGCGTCATCGAACACCACGAACGGCGCGTTCCCGCCGAGCTCCATCGACAGCCGCAGCAGCTTGTCGGAGCCCTGCTTGGCCAACGCCTTACCGACGCCGGTCGATCCGGTGAAGGTCAGCTTGCGCAGCCGGCCGTCGTCGATCAGCGCCTCGGTGATCGGCCTGGGACTGCTGGTCGGCAGCACCGACAGCACGCCCTTGGGCAGGCCCGCTTCGTCGATCAGCTTGGCCAGCAGCAGCATCGTCAGCGGCGTCTCCTGCGCTGGTTTGACGATCATCGTGCAGCCGGCCGCGAACGCCGGGCCGATCTTGCGGGTGCCCATGGCGAGCGGGAAGTTCCACGGCGTGATCGCGTAGCACGGGCCAACCGCCTGTTTCGTCACGATGATGTGGCCGTCGCCCGCGGGTTTCGGGGTGTACCGGCCGCCGATGCGCACCGCCTCCTCGGCGTACCAGCGGAAGAACTCCGCGCCGTACTTGACCTCGCCCATGCTCTCCGGCAGCACCTTGCCCATTTCCAGGGTCATCAGGGTCGCGATGTCTTCGGCGCGTTCGGTGATCTTCTCGAAGACCGCGCGCAGGATCTCGCCGCGCTCGCGGGCCGAGGTGGCCGCCCACTCCGCCTGCGCGGCGCAGGCGGCGTCGAGCGCGGCGATCGCGTCTTCGGGGGTGGCGTCGGCGACGGCGGTCAAGACCCGGTCGTCGGAGGGGTCGAGAACGTTGAATGTCGACTTGCCTTCGCGTTCCTCACCACCGATCCACAGACCGGTGGGTACTGACTTGAGCAGTGCGGTGGTATCCATACATCCATCATTTACACCTTCGATTCTCTGACCGCACTAGGGTCGTCAACATGACCGCCGATACGCAGCAGATCCCCGATATCGCAGCCACTCCCGCCTGGCAGGCCCTGCAGCGCCATCACGACGAGATCGGTGAGAAACACCTCCGCCAGTTGTTCGCCGAAGATCCCGAGCGCGGCACCCAGCTGGCACTATCGGTCGGCGACCTGTACATCGACTACAGCAAGCACCGGGTCACCCGCGAAACGCTGCAATTGCTGATCGACCTGGCCCGCACGGCCAGCCTCGAGCAGCGGCGCGACGCGATGTTCTCCGGCGTGCACATCAACACCTCCGAGAACCGCGCCGTACTGCACACCGCGTTGCGGCTTCCCCGCGGTGCCGAGCTGATCGTCGACGGGCAGAACGTCGTCGAGGACGTGCACGCGGTGCTGGACAATATGGGCGACTTCACCGACCGGCTGCGCAGCGGCGAGTGGACGGGCGCCACCGGCGAGCGCATCAAGACCGTCGTCAACATCGGCATCGGCGGCTCGGATCTCGGCCCGAACATGGTGTACCTGGCGTTGCGCCACTACGCCGACGCGGGCATCTCGGCGCGGTTCGTCTCCAACGTCGACCCCGCCGACCTGGTGGCCAGGCTCGATGGACTCGACCCCGCCACAACGCTTTTCATCGTTGCGTCGAAGACGTTCTCCACGCTGGAGACGCTGACCAACGCGACCGCAGCGCGCCGCTGGTTGACCGACGCACTCGGCGACGCCGCGGTGTCTAAGCACTTCGTCGCGGTTTCTACGAACAAGAAGCTGGTCGACGACTTCGGCATCAACACCGACAACATGTTCGGCTTCTGGGACTGGGTCGGCGGACGCTATTCGGTGGACTCGGCTATCGGGTTGTCAGTGATGGCCGTCATCGGCCGTGAGCGGTTCGCCGACTTCCTGGCCGGGTTCCACATTGTCGACGAGCACTTCCGCACCGCGCCGCTGGAGGCCAATGCGCCGGCGCTGCTTGGACTAATCGGCCTTTGGTACAACGAGTTCTTCGACGCGCAGGCGCGTGCGGTGCTGCCGTACTCCAACGACATGGCCCGGTTCGCCGCCTATCTGCAGCAATTGACGATGGAATCCAACGGCAAGTCGGTGCGCGCGGACGGCACGCCGGTGACCACCAGCACCGGCGAAATCTTCTGGGGCGAGCCGGGAACCAACGGTCAGCACGCGTTCTATCAACTGCTGCACCAGGGCACCCGGCTGGTGCCTGCCGATTTCATCGGGTTCTCTCAGCCCACCGACGACCTGGCCACGGCCGACGGCGCCGGCAGCATGCACGACCTGCTGATGAGCAATTTCTTCGCCCAGACGCAGGTGCTGGCGTTCGGCAAGACGGCCGAGGAGATTGCCGCCGAGGGCACGCCGCCTGAGGTGGTGCCGCACAAGGTCATGCCGGGCAACCGGCCGACGACGTCGATCCTCGGCACCAAGCTCACCCCGTCGGTGGTCGGCCAATTGATCGCCCTCTACGAGCATCAGGTCTTCACCGAGGGGGTCATCTGGGGCATCGACTCGTTCGACCAGTGGGGCGTCGAGCTGGGCAAGACCCAGGCCAAGGCGCTGCTGCCGGTGATCACCAGCGACGAGTCGCCCACCAAGCAGTCGGACTCCTCGACCGATGCGCTGGTGCGGCGTTACCGCACCGAACGCGGCCGCACCGCCTGACCCCGCGGTTATTCAGACTCGGTTACCCAGCCGGCGGGGCTGGAATGCTTGTGCACTCGTAGCCAGGAACACAAGCAACACCACCGCCAGGTCCGGCCACAGCCCACGGGCCACCGGGAACACCGGCTGAGACGTCGCCGTTGGAACCAGCCTGCGCACCAGGTCCACCCGGGACCTCGGCACCCGCGCCCTGAGGACCGGCCGAGGGCGTGCATGGCGTGCCGTCAGGGTTGAAGCATGGCGGCGGATCAGCCATCGCCGCCGGCGCAGCGGCAATGGCAGCTGCCGCGGCGCCCGCAAACAATATGGACGTCAACTTCGTCAGTTTTACGATCATGTAATCCGGCTACCACGATCGCCCGTTGCCTAAACCAGTAGACCTGCTAACCACCTAGGCGAATTTGGCGGCCAGATGCGGCGGCAGCAGCCTCAGCACCTGCACTAACGGCGCCCACGGCCAACTCGGCACGGCGGCCCGGCCCGGTTCGCGCTCGATGGCGTCGACCATCGCCTTCGTGCCGGTCTCGTTGTCGACCATCAGCGTGGTCGTCTCTGCCTTGGCGGTCATCTCGGATTCGATGTAGCCCGGCTCGATCACTGTCACCTTGATCGGCCCCTTGGTGTATTCGGCGCGCAGCGATTCACCGAGCGAGGAGACGCCTGCCTTGCTGGCGGCGTAGGCGGCCCGCACGCCGGGCACGCCCTTGTTCGCGAACACCGACGAAATGAGCACCAGATGGCCGCCGCCTGCCGTCTTGAACATTTCGATCGCGGTCTCGATCTGCACAAGTGCGGCAACGAGATTCGTCTCGATGGTGGCCTTATTGGCCCACAGCTTGCCCGAGCCGAGCGGCGCGCCCTTGCCGATGCCCGCGTTGACGATGATGCGGTCGATGCCGCCCAAGTCGTCGGAGAGCTCGCCGAACACCTTCGGCACCTGCTCGTGGTCGTTGACGTCCAGCGCGGCGACCGCGACGGTGATACCGGGATGACGCTCGAGCAGTTCGGCCCGCAGTTCATCGAGCCGGTCGGTGCGGCGGGCGCAGAGCGCCAAGTCACGGCCCTTCGCGGCGAACGCGCGGGCCATACCCGCACCCAGGCCCGCCGACGCACCGGTGATCAGGATCTTCTGCCGAATCATCGGCACAGCCTAAATCCCCGGGTCGTCCCCTAGCCTTCGGCTGGGGGCCCAGCGCTCCTGCCCGCCGGATCTATTTGAGCAGGCGCGACAGCCGCCGGTCGGCCAAGACCTTGCCGCCGGTCTGGCAGGTCGGGCAGTACTGGAACGACTTGTCGGCGAACGACACCTCACGCACGGTGTCGCCGCACACGGGGCACGGCAGGCCGGTGCGGGCATGCACCCGCAGCCCCGATCGCTTCTCCCCCTTCAGGGTCGCGGCCTGCTGGCCGACGGAGCGTTCGACGGCGTCGGTCAGCACCGAAATCATCGCGTCGTGCAGCGCCGCCGACTGCGCGTCGGTCAGCTTGCCTGCGGTGGCGAACGGCGACAACTTAGCGACATGCAGGATCTCGTCGCTGTAGGCGTTGCCGATGCCCGCGATCACCTTCTGGTCGGTGATAACGGTCTTGATCCGCCCGCTCTGCCCGGACAGCACGCCCGCCAGGTCTTCGGCGGACAGCTCCAAGGCGTCCGGACCCAACGCCGCAATGCCCGGCACTTTGGCCGGGTCGTCGACCAGCCACACCGCCAACCGCTTCTGTGTGCCGGCCTCGGTGAGGTCGAAACCCGGTGCGGCCGAAGGAGTGCCCGGATCTTCTAGATGCACCCGCAATGCGATCGGACCCTTGCCGGGCTTCAGCGGCGCCGCGGCCAGCTTGTCCGACCACCGCAGCCAGCCCGCCCGCGACAGGTGCGTGATGAGGTGCAGGTCGCCGACCTGCATGCCGAGGTACTTGCCCCACCGGTTGGCGCCGGTGACGATCTGACCGTGCACGACGTTGATCGGCGGATCGAACGTTTTGAGGACGGACAGCGCGGACACGTCGATGCGCCCGATGGTCAGCCCGACGGCGTGACGGCGCAGGTGATCGGCCAGGGCCTCGACCTCAGGTAATTCCGGCATGTGTCCAGTGTGCCGATCAATCCCGCACGCGGCGTCCGGCGTCGCCCGTGATCAATGACAGCAGCCAGCTCACGATCGACAGCACGATCGCGGCCCAGATCGCGGTCCACCAGAAATCCTCGATGTAGAGGCCCCAGTGGGTGGTGTGCTCGGTGATCCACGAGGTGATCCACAACATCAACGCGTTGATGACGATGTGGATCAGCCCGAGCGTGAGGATGTACAGCGGGATCGAAACGATCTGCACGATCGGCTTGATGATCGCGTTGACCAGTCCGAAGATCACTGCGACGACGAATACGATGCCGACCCTGGCCAATGTGGTGTCCCCGCCGATGAAGCTGATGCCGGGAACGACAAGGGTGACCACCCACAGCGCGACCCCGGTCAGCGCTGCGCGCAAGAGGAAGCTCCCCATGCCGTTGATCTTGGCATGGGTGTGGCTCGCGGGTTAGTCCGGGCGCAGCAGGTAGGTGTCCATGATCCAGCCATGCCGGGTACGCGCCTCGGCCCGCAGCTCGGCGATCTTGGCGCCCGCTTCCCCGACTGTGCCCGACACGAGCAGCTCGTCCGGCGTACCCAGATAGGCGCCCCACCAGATTCGGGTCTGCGGCGGGCAGGCCTGAAACGAACAGTCACCGTCGAGCATCACCACGGCGCTGCCGGACAACCCGTGGTCGCGCAGCTGCCTGCCCGTGGTGATCAGCACCGGTTCGCCGACGTCGTTGAGCGGGATGCGATGTCGCGCGGTGAGCGCCTGGATCGCGGTGATGCCCGGGATGACGTCGTAGTCGATGTCGACACGGGCGGCGACGGCGTCCAGGATTCGTAACGTGCTGTCGTAGAGCGACGGGTCGCCCCACGCCAAAAACGCGCCGACACCATCGCGCGCTAACTCGGACTCGATGGCTTCGGCCCACACCAGCGCCCGCGCTGCATGCCAATCGGCGACGGCCTGCCGGTAGTCGCCGTCTTTGGCGCGCGGCGGATCACGCAGTTCGACGAATCGATAGCCAGGCTCGCGGATGAACCGCTCGCAGATCTGACGCCTGAGTTCTATGAGGTCGTCCTTGACTGCGTCTTTGTTGGGCGCCTTGTCCATCGCGAAGAAGACGTGGGTGTCGTTGAGCGCCTCAACCGCCTGCACAGTCACGTAGTCGGGATCGCCGGCGCCGATGCCGATGACGTGGATCCGTCGGGTCACGCAGGCGAGTATGCGGCATCCACCAGCCCGGAAGCGAGCAGGCCTTTGACCTGCATTTATCGCAGGTATGCGGTACCGTGGGTATTGACATCTTTGCGGCGCACTCCCCTGGGTTACCTTGGGCACAACGTCAATGAAGGGACGTCAACGATGACTGCACCCACTCGTGACGAGTTCTCGGAGCGGTTGCTCAAGGGCTCGGTCAAGAAGTCCTACGCCCCGATCGTCGACATCGACTGGGACGCTCCGCTCGACCCCGACAAGTTCTTCCTGCCGCCGAAGACCGTCTCGCTGTACGGCACGCCGCTGTGGGACAAGATGACCACCACACAACGGATCGAGTTGTCGCGGCAGGAGTTCGTCAACACGCTGTCGGCGGGGATCTGGTTCGAGAACATCCTCAATCAGGCGTTGCTGCGCAAGATGATGCATCAGGATCCGACCGCGCGTGCGACGCACTACGAACTGACCGAACTCGGCGAGGAGACCCGCCACATGGTGATGTTCGGCAAGGCGATCGAGCGTGTCGGCGCAAAGCCGGTGCGGCCCAAGCTGTATCAGCGCATGTTCATCAACGCGTTGCCGCTCGCCTTCAAAGGCTCAGTGCTGTGGGTCGTCGCATTGATAGGCGAGGAGATCTTCGACTCGCTGCAACGGCAGATGATGGACGACGACGAGCTGCAGCCAATGGTGCAGCGGCTCATGCGTATTCACGTCACTGAAGAGGCCCGCCACATCCAGTTCGCCCGTGATGGGCTGCGCAAGCGCGCTCCGCACATGCGTCGGATCAACAAGATGTGGGTGGCCAACCTCAACGGTGTCGGCGGATACTTCTTCCGTTACCTGTTCACCAACCGGGTGCCATATCGCCGCGCCGGACTCGACGCCCGCGAGGCGAGACGCGTCGCGCGCAACAGCCCGCACCATCTCGAAGTCCAGGTGGTGGGTTTCGCTCCACTTGCGGCGTTCCTCCAAGAGGTCGGGCTGATGGGCCCGATCGCGCGCCGGATGTGGAGACACACCGGATTCCTCCCGCGATGAACGCAAAAGTCTTCGACGCCATCGTGATCGGCGGCCGTTCCGTCGGGCTCACGCTGAGCGATGTGATGATTCTGCGGCCCGACGAGGTCGTCGGCTCGGTGTTCGACGAGACCGGCCACACCTGGGTGCTTCAGACTCGCGCAGGCGACAGTTACCGCGCGAGCGTCGTGATCACCTACGGCGAAGCGCCGTCGACGGCGGGCATGCTGCCATACCTCGGGGTTGCCGTGCACGGCATTCCGAACTACTTCTTCGTCAGCGGCCCCGACGTACGTGGGCAGCAGCAGTACATCGCGGAGTGCCTGAAAGCCATGGCCCGCACCCGTAGTACGCGTATCGAACTGCGGCACAGCACTCAGCACACCTATACCGTCCGGCATCGACCCGGGCGCACGGTCAACTGGCGACGAGTGCGCACCAAGATCCGGTCGTCTTTCGACTTGAGTTCCCGCGCCCGTGTCGAGGACGAGGTGTACGACGGCCCCGCCACGGTGCAGATCGGCGACGACGCCCGTGATGTCCGGGTCCGGCTGACCGGTCACCTCGACCCGATCGATGGCCACTACCACTGGCAGGGAATGGTTTTCGACGCCGCCGACCAACTGCCCCAGCAAGTGAAGCTGACGGTCGGCGAACGCACCGCCGACGCCCGAATCGCCGAGCGCACGCCATGGGGCAGCTACTCGGTGGTCGGGGTCGGCGCGCCGCCCTTCGCGCTCGACGAAGTCGAGCTAGCCGTGCCGGTTCTGCCGTAGATCGCCCCCGCCAGCAGCGCGACCGCGAAAACGCCACCGACGCTCCCCGAGATCAGCAACGGCACGGCTAGGTCGGATCCTGGTGGGTGACCGCCCGATAACCGTGGGCGCTTGCGCGATCGACGGCCGCGCGGACAAGACCGAACACCGGCACCTGCCGCGCGGCGGCGGTGATCGCCTCGCGACCCGATCGGTTCAGATCCTCGGGGTCCGCCTTTGATACCGCGCTCACAATCGTCACGTTCCCGCGCCGGCGAACCCTAAAACGTTCGGATTAGAACACGTTCTAACATTGCTGCGTGCGCTTCACATTCGCCGAAGCAATGACGGATCCGACGTACTACATCCCCCTGGCCAAGGCCGCCGAGGCGGCGGGCTATCACGCGATGACGATCCCGGACAGCGTTGCCTACCCGTTCGAGTCGGATTCGAAGTACCCGTACACCCGCGACGGCAGCCGCGAATTCCTGGATGGCAAGTCATTCATCGAGGCCTTCGTGATGGCGGGCGCGCTGTGCGCCGTCACTACGACCCTGAATTTCAACTTTTTCGTTCTCAAGCTGCCGATCCGCCCACCGGCCCTGGTGGCCAAGCAGGCCGGGTCACTGGCGGCGCTGTTCGACAATCGACTCGGACTGGGCGTCGGCACCAGCCCGTGGCCAGAGGACTACGAACTGATGGGCGTCCCGTTCGCCAAACGCGGCAAGCGGATGGACGAATGCATCGAGATCATCAAGGGGCTGACGTCCGGCAAGTACTTCGAGTTCCACGGCGAGTTCTACGACATCCCGAAGACGAAAATGACGCCCACGCCAACAAAACCGATCCCGATCCTTGTCGGCGGTCACGCCGAGGCGGCCCTGAAGCGTGCGACCCGCTGTGACGGCTGGATGCACGGCGGCGGGCAGCCTGAGGAGCTCGACCGATTGATCAAGCGGCTGAACCAGATTCGCGAGGAAGAGGGCCGTACCGGCCCCTTCGAGATTCACGTCATCTCGGTCGACGCGTTCACGCTCGACGGCATCAAACGCCTCGAGGACAAGGGCGTCACCGACGTTATCGTCGGTTTCCGGATCCCGTACATCATGCGCCAGGACACCGAGCCACTCGATACCAAGATCCGCCACCTGGAGTCCTTCGCCGAGAAGGTCATGGCCAAGCTGTAACCGGCGGCGTCGTCGGAGCGAAATAGGCGTAGCGTCAACGGCGGAAAGGGGTTATCCAGCGGGGTTCGGGTAACCAACTGCACGATGGCAAGCACGGACCTTGAAGGTGCGCCACGGGGTGTGGTGGCGGTGGGCGCCTCCGCGGGGGGCGTCGAAGCGCTCACCCACTTTGCCGCCGGGCTAACCCCCGAACTGCCGTACGCCGTCGCAATCGTCTTGCACATGCCGGCCAACGCACCAAGCGTGTTGGCCAAGATCATCGATCGCTGCGGCCCGCTGCCCGCTGTGTCGGCTCGGGACGGCGCAGCACTGCAGGCGGGCGTTATCCACGTCGGCGTGCCCGATCGCCACCTTCTTATCGCCGACGGTCGCTTGATGTTGTCCGAAGGCCCGAGCGAAAACGGTTACCGCCCGGCCATCAATGCGCTGTTCCGGTCCGCTGCGTTGAGCTTTGGGCCGCGCTCGATCGGCGTCCTGCTGTCCGGCGTGCTCGACGACGGGGTACTGGGCACAGCCGCCATTCGTGCGATGGGCGGAACCACGGTTGTTCAGCAGCCCGAGGACGCGCTCTATCCGGCGATGCCGATGAACGCGATCCGGGCAGGCGTCGTCGACCATCAGGTCGCGGCCGGCGAAGTCGGTGCTTTGCTGGCGAAGCTGACGGATATGGAAGTCGCGGCGCGGCACATGGAACCCGACGAGAACATGGAACTGGAGAACCGCATCGCGATGGGTCGGCGGTTCTCGACAACGGCCGGCGCGGAGAAACTAGGTCCGCACTCCGGATACACCTGCCCGGACTGCAACGGCTCACTGATGACGGTGAGCGAGGGCAACTATCGCTGCAGGATCGGGCATGCGTGGAGCGCCGATGCCTTGCTTGGTGCACGCGACGATGAGGTCGATGGCGCGCTCTGGGTTGCCTTGCGCAGCCTGCAGGAGAAGGCCAAGCTGTCTCGCAAGCTGGCGGAGAATGCAGGCAGCGGTTTGCTTTTCAAGCGGTACACCGAGGTTGCCGACGAGGCCGAACGCGCTATGACGATCCTCGGCAGGCGGTTATCCGAAGCGCCGTCCCGCACAGGTGAGCACGGTGGCGGATGAGGACGCCGGTGTACTGACCTTCGCTGTTGATGCGACGGGCGCGTGCGCTGTGCTCACTCCGCACGGCGTGCTGGACAGCAGTACCTACCGCTCGCTGCGCGACAGGATCATCAAGGCGGCACTGGACGAACCTCAGGCCGTCATCGTTGACGTGACGGACCTCGTCGTCCCGGCGGAATCGGCGTGGGTGGTGTTTACGAGTGCACGTTGGCACGTCGGTGTCTGGCCAGAAGTGCCGATCATGCTGGTGTGCGAGCACGTCGCCGGGCGTTCCGCCATCGCCCGCAACGGCGTCACGCGGTACGTCCCGTTGCATGCGAGTCTTCAGGCCGCGCTCGACGCGGTGACCTGCGCCGGCGCGCCGCCACTGCGCCGGCGCGCACGGTCGGCGCTGCCGGCCCAGCTGACCAGTCTCAGCCGAGCGCGCGAATTTGTCGCGGTGTGGCTGACGGCGTGGTCGCAGACCGAATTGATTCCAGTGACCAAGGTCGTGGTCACCGCGTTCGTCGAAAACGTTCTGCAGCACACGGACTGCATTCCCTGTGTTCGATTGGAGTTCGACGGATCGGCGGTCACCGTCGCGGTGGAGGACGCCGACCACGCCCCCGCGGGCGTGCGGGAATACCTCCGGCCGAATGTAGCTCCTTCTGGGCTCCGGGTTGTTGCGGCCCTGTGCCGGGCATGGGGAAACTCACCGACTTCAACGGGCAAAACGGTCTGGGCGGTAATAGGTCCGGAGAACCGGTTGTGATCGCGAGTATGTTCGGATTCGCGGCACAGGGTCGGCGAACGGACATCGGTTGAACGAGCAGACAGACGAGTCGTTCGAGGCCCTCTTGCGCTACATGCGGGATTCCCGGGGTTTCGACTTCACCGGGTACAAGCGGACGACGTTGATGCGACGGGTGCGACACCGGATGGACCAGGTCGGGTGCGAGTCCTTCGAGGACTATCTCGATCTTCTGCAGGCCGGCTCGGAGGAGTTCGCTGCGTTGTTCAACACCATCCTGATCAATGTCACCGCCTTCTTCCGCGACGCGCCCGCATGGGAATTCGTGAAGGACGAAGTCATCCCTTCGCTGCTGGCCGACCGTGTCCCGACCGAGCCGATTCGCGTGTGGAGCGCGGGCTGCGCTTCGGGCCAGGAGGCGTACACACTGGCGATGCTGCTGGCCGAGGCTCTCGGCGCGGACGCGTTCCGGCAGCGGGTCAAGATTTACGCGACCGACGTCGACGAGGACGCCCTCTCCGAAGCGAGGGCAGCGTCGTACGACGCCAAGGCGGTCGAGTCGGTGCCGCCAGAGTTGTTGCGACGGCACTTCGAACCGTCGAACGGTCGTTACGTGTTCCGTAAGGATCTCCGCCGTGCAGTCATTTTCGGTCGCAACGATCTGGTCAGGGACGCGCCCATCTCCCGGGTGGACCTGTTGGTGTGCCGCAACACGCTGATGTATATGAACGCCGAGACTCAACGAAATGTGCTGAGCCGCTTACATTTCGCACTCGCCCCTCAGGGTGCCCTGTTCCTTGGTCACGCCGAGATGCTGTTGAGCCACAGCGATCGCTTCGCCCCGCTGGACCTGAAGAGTCGCGTCTTCCGCAAGGCGCCGGGGACGCACAACGGCATCGAGCACTTGAACAACGGTTCGGCGACTTACGAACGGACCGGCGAGTTACCGGGGCTGTCGCCGGTGCGCGACCTGGCCTTCCGCGCAAGCCCGGTCGCTCAGATCGTCGTCACCGGCGACGACACGGTGGCCATGATCAACCAGCAAGCCGAGACCACGTTCAACCTCTCAGCCCGCGATATCGGCCGGCTACTGCGCGACCTCGAAGTGTCGTATCGACCGGTGGAGCTACGCGCCTACATCCAACAGGCCAAAGTGGAGCGGCGGTCGGCCCTGATCCAAGATGTGCAATGGCAGCGGCGCGGCGCCGAGGCGGTCTGGTTCGAGATCCATGTCAACCCACTTGTCGACGGCGAGAACGAACTGCTGGGCGTATCGATCGTGTTCTTCGACGCGACCGCGACGAGGCTGCTCCTGGACAAGGTTGTCGACACGAACCGTCAGCTCGAATCCGCATACGAAGAACTGCAATCCACCAACGAAGAACTGGAAACCACCAATGAGGAACTGCAGTCGACGGTGGAGGAACTCGAGACCACAAACGAGGAACTGCAGTCCACCAACGAAGAACTCGAGACGATGAACGAGGAGCTGCAGTCCACCAACGACGAGCTGCACACCATCAACGACGAGCTACACGACCGCAATGCCGAGCTCGGCGAGGCGAGAACCTTCGCGGACTCGCTGACCAACTCGATCCGATTCGGGATGCTCGTGGTGGACCGGGAGATGAGGGTTGTCGTGTGGAACCGTGGCTGCGAAGAGCTGTGGGGGCTGCGGTCAGACGAGACGACGGGGGCCGCGCTGGGATCCCTTGACTTCGGCTTGCCCATCGACGATGTCAAACCACTGATCGGAAAGGCCTTCGTGGATCCCGACGTCACCGCGGAAACGGTTGTCGATGCGGTCAACCGGCGCCTCCGCTCCACGCAGGTGCGCGTGACCTGTACCGGGTTCCGCTCCACCGGTGGCAGCGTGAACGGCGCGCTGCTATTGATGGATGCTCAGGGCTAGCGCCGTCGGCGCTGGTCGTCCGCCTCGCGTTCACGTTCCTTGGCCGCTGCCTCGTCGTGCCTGAGCGCGGCGTCCCGGTGGCCCTCTGCGGCGTCCTGATGGGGGTCAGCGGATCCGTCTCGGCACAGCAAAGCCGCCTGCTCGTGCGCGGCCGCGGCCCGACGATGGGCAAGCCCGGCCTCGAGATGTCTTGCCGCTGCTGAACTGTGGGCATTCCGCGCGCGAACAAGTGCCTGGTCCGCGCGCAGCTTGGCCCGCTCTACCGACCCGGCGGAAGCCGGAATGCCGCCCACCAGCTCGGCTGTGCGCCGCCGCAGTTCGTCCGCGCGTACACGGGCCAACTCGGCGCGGTCGGCGGAGTTGCTGATGCAATCACTTTCATGGGTTGCCATGCTGTCCAAACGACGTCGGGAGGTAGAGATGACGGTACGCCGATTGGCCCCCTTGAATCACCCGCGCAACGTGGTGTGTGGACTTTGCCCGTACGTGTGTCGATAGAGCACCGCGAATCGTCCTGTATGCGTGAAACCCCAGCGCGCGGCGATATCGGTGACCGTCGCGTGCATCCTGTCGGCGGCGATCAGATCCTGGTGGGCGTAGTGCAGCCGCAGCCGGCGAAGGTATTGCAGCGGCGTGGTCTCCAGGTGACGGCGGAACATGTACTGCACGGCCCGCGGGGTGACAAGGACGGCCTCGGCGACGTCGCCCACCCCGATGTCGTTGGTGACGTTCGTGTCCATGAATTCCATGGCGCGACGCAGCAGCACGGGCTTGGCGTCGGTGCGGTCATGCGGGGTCGGGCCGGCCGCCGCCGTATTGGGAAAGGTCGACAGTGTGACCGCGGCCAGCAACCGACTCGCATGGCCCAGCACCAGCGGAGTGGCCATCGATTCGTCGCCCAGCACGCTGAGCTTCACGTAGCTGACGGTGTCTTTCCAAATCCGGGCCGCGGGGGTATCGACCGGCTGGAAACTGGAGAAGCGGACGGGCAGCGGTGCCTGGCTGCTGGGGAGGCCGGTAGCCACACCGGCGACGACCGATTGGTCGAGCAGCAGGGACGTCACCCGCAGATCATGCGCATACGAGCGGTGCGGGCGGTCCGGCTGTGACAGCAGGGCGATTTCGCCGGCGCCGGCTTCGCGCGTCATCCCGTCACAATCGCCCCGCACCCGGCCGCTTGTCGCCCAGATGGCGATCACCTTGTTCAGCGGGTCGGGCGCGGCCTCGAGGTCACCGGCCAGATAGATCTCGTCGATGGCGAACGGTCCGACGGTGGTGCGCGCGAATTTCACCAGGGCACCCTCGCGTGGTTCGGTCGGCTTCCGGCGCAGCCGCAACTTGACGCCGTACGCGTCCTCGAGGAACTCGTCCGCGTCAGCGGGATCCGTGATCTCGACCTGTGAGCGTTCCGGCCGATGGATCTGGGCGGCAGTATTACCGATGAGGATCACCTCTTGAGGTGACACAGACAGGGGGCTGGGTGGTCAGCCCCTGGATGCGAATACCCTACCCCGTCTCTGCACCCTCGGGTCGAGGTCGAGCGTCGGGATGGCGAAACGGGGTTGAGGCCCGCTGGCTGCCGCGACACTGAACCTATTGCGTGACACGCCGAGATTGTTAGCAAACGCTTCAGTCTCGCCGATTCTGTCTGTAGCCACTGCCAGCGTTCGGGCATGAAAGAACCGTTCATTGGCAGTGCCGCAGTACGCGCGGGCCTCGTCTCCGGCTATCAGCTACGAGCCCGGTATCGCGCGCTCTACCCAGATGTGTATGTTTCGGACTTCATCGACCCGACGCTGCGGGCACGCACTGTCGGTGCGTGGCTGTGGTCCGAGAAGCGAGCAGTCGTGGCCGGCCTCACTGCCGCGGCCTTGCATGGCTCTAGCTGGATCGACCGGAACGTTCCGATCGAGTTGATCTGGCGGAACACTCATCCGCCAGACGGTCTGATCGTTCGCAACGAACGCCTTCGGGACGACGAAATCACGCGCGTCGCTGGAATAGATTTGACAACGCGCACCCGAACGGCGTTCGACCTCGGCCGACGTTTCGAACGCGGCGAAGCTGTGGCACGGCTCGACGCGCTCATGCGCGTACAGAGCTTCTCGCTTGAAGACGTGCTGCTGCTCACCAAGCGATACCGCGGTGCGCGGGGGTTGCGGGCGCTGCGCGAAGTGCTGCCGCTTGTCGACGGTGGCGCTGCCTCACCGCAAGAGACGAGGCTGCGGTTGCTCTTCATTGACGCGGGGTTGCCGCGCCCCACCACGCAGATCCCGGTCGTGGAAGGCCGTGGCCGGCTGGTGCGAATGCTCGATATGGGCTGGGAGGAGTTCATGGTTGCGGCCGAATACGACGGAGACCAACACCGAACCAGCCGCCCGCAGTACGTAAAGGACGTGCGGGTGCTACCCAAGCTCGAACGCATGGGCTGGATTGTCATTCGAGTCCTCAAGGAGGACCGCGACGACGAAGTCATCGATCGCGCACGGACGGCACTGACAAGCCGCGGCTGGCGGCCCCGAATCTCGCGACACTGAAACTATTGCGCGACAAGCCGATCCGAAGCGCAGAGGTTTCAGTTTCGACGAATGGATGCGTCGATCGCGGCGGGGCTGAGCACGTGGTCGAGCACCATCGTCGCGCTGCCGACGACACCCGAGCGGTCGCCGTACGTCGACGGCACTACCTGCAACACCCGAGTAGCCAATGCGGTTGCATTGCCGTACAACGTTTCTCGCAGGCCCGCCACGAAGATGTCGTAGGCGCTCGCCATATCCCCCGCGATCACCAGGACGGCGGGGTTGAGCAGATTCACCGCGCCTGCAAGGACTTCGCCCACGTGTCGGCCGCTGTCGCGAATCATGCGGCGCGCGTCGGCATCTCCGCTGTTGGCCAGCTCGACGACGTCGCGCAGGTGGCCGACGACGCGGCCGTCCTGCTGAAGCGCACGGACCAGCGCCCAGCCACCGGCGATCGCCTCCAGACAGCCCGTGTCGCCGCAGCGGCACGGCACACCGGCGGCCGCGGGCGTCTTGTTGTGGCCGAACTCACCCGCCGCCTGCACCGCGCCGCGCTGCAATGAACCACCGGCAATGATTCCGGCGCCGAGGCCGGTCGAGGCCTTGATCACCAGGAGGTCGTCGAATGCTCTACGATCGCCACGGCTTTCGGCGAGGGCGATCACGTTGGCATCGTTGTCGAGAATCACCGGCGCACTGGTTAATTCGGCGAAAAACGGTGGCAGCGGCACGCCGTCCCAGCCGCTCATGATCGGCGAGTCGAGGCTGCACCCGCGTTCTCGGTCGACGGTGCCGGGCAGGCTCAGGCCGACGCCGTAGATCTTCGCGTCGCGATGGCCGGAGTCATCGAGCAGCGCGTCGAGCCGCTTGACCATGTCGGGCATCAGGTCGTCGGGGCCGAGGCCGGGCTCCTGGTCGATGTCGGTAGCCGCCAGGATTTCGCCGGCCAGATTGCACACAGCGAGCCGGGTGCGGCTGCGTCCGATGGCCGCCGAGAAGACGACGCCTCCGTCGGCGTTGAAGGTCACGAAACTGGCGGGACGCCCGCCCGTCGAGGGTGCTAGTTCGCGCTCGATGACCAGTCCCCGCCCGACTAGTGCGGCGACGCGGGCCGACACCGCTGTGCGGGAGAGGCCGGTGAGCTGGCCGATCTCGGTGCGGGTGATGTCACGCCGGTCCCTGATGAGGGCATAAATGTCGCCGGCGGACGTCGAC
Source organism: uncultured Actinomycetota bacterium (assembly GCA_963770125.1). Lineage (GTDB taxonomy): Bacteria > Actinomycetota > Actinomycetes > Mycobacteriales > Mycobacteriaceae > Mycobacterium. Next base: position 89,503 of record CAVYPI010000036.1, read on the forward strand.
GTTGAAGTCCTGAAAAGCGCCATATAGACAGCGTAACTCTGATCACTTTTGTATTTCAAATACCTAAGTCGGTTTGCAAAACGTCAGAAGTCTCTCTACCGTGGGCCGCATGGTTGAACCCTGCGACTTCGTGATCTTCGGCGGCACCGGTGACCTTGCCGTTCGTAAGCTGCTACCCGCGCTGTACCTGCGCGACCGGGACGGCCAGCTGACCACCGACACCAGAATCATCGCCGTGGCCCGGGCCGGCCTCGACGAGCCCGGCTACCGCGACAAGGTCCGCGCTGAACTGGGCCGATTCGTGGCCACTGAGCTGCTCGACGCTCAGACGCTCGACCGATTCCTCGCGCGCCTGCGCTTCGTCAGCATCGACCTCGCCGAGCCCGCCGACTACGTGGCCGTCGCTGACATCCTGTCCCCCTCGGCCGTCGAGATCCGGGTCTTCTACCTGGCCTGCGCGCCGGCCCTGTTCGGGCCGATCTGCGACGCGCTGGGCAGGCAGGACCTGGTCACGCCGTCATCGCGGGTGGTGCTGGAGAAGCCGATCGGACACGACCTGGCCTCTGCGCGGGCGATCAACGACGCCGTCGGCGCGGTCTTCGACGAGCGACAGATCTTCCGCATCGACCACTACCTGGGCAAGGAGAGCGTGCAGAACCTGCTCGTCACCAGGTTCGCCAACACCCTGCTGGAACCGCTGTGGAACTCCAGCTGGATCGACCACGTACAGATCACCGCCGCCGAGTCGCTCGGCGTCGGCACCCGCGGCGACTACTACGACAAGTCCGGCGCGCTGCGCGACATGCTGCAGAACCATCTGCTGCAGGTGCTGTGCCTGGTCGCGATGGAACCGCCCACCTACATCGATCGCGAAACCGTGCGCGACGAGAAGCTCAAGGTGCTGCAGGCTTTGAAGCCCCTGTCGGCCGACGACATCAAGCGCGACACCGTGACCGGACAGTACGGGCCAGGCCTGGCCGACGGTGCTGTCGTACAGGGCTACCGGCAGGAAGCCGAAAACCCTGACAGCTCAACGGAAACTTTCGTCGCGGTCAAGGCCGAAATCAACAACTGGCGCTGGGCCGGTGTGCCGTTCTATCTGCGCACCGGCAAGCGGATGTCGCGGCGGTACTCCGAGATCGTCGTGCAATTCAAACCCGTTCCGCTGCCGATGTTTCCGGACAGTGAGGGCGCCTCCGAGCCGAACCGCCTGGTGATCTCGCTGCAGCCCGATGAGGAGATGCGCCTGGAGTTGACCGCGAAGGAGCCCGGGCCCGGCGGTATCCGGATGCGGCCGGTGTCACTTGCGCTCAACTACACGCAGGCCTTCCAGCGCCGCTCACCGGACGCATACGAGCGACTGCTGATGGACGTCCTCCGCGGCGATCCGACGTTGTTCATGCGCCGCGACGAGGTGGAGGCCGCCTGGGCCTGGGCCGAACCGATTCTGCGGCAATGGCAGCACTCTTCGCGCCAACCCCGGATGTACCCGGCCGGCACCGACGGACCTGTCGACGCCGCAACCCTGCTCGAACGGGATGGCCGGCGCTGGCACGAGGAGGCCGCATGACGCACCCAGTGATCGCCGACGTGACGGCGCGAATCGTCGAGCGCAGCGCCGAGCACCGCAGTGGGTATCTGCAGCGACTGGCCGCGGCAGCCGAAAGTGGGCGGTGGGTCAACGGCTCCCTGGAGAGCCTCGACACGACAGTGCTGCGCACTGCGAAGGAGCCGTTCGCACCCGATGGCGGGCTCAAGACGTTGGCCGGCAATCTCGGCACCAGCATGATCAAGACATCTGCGGTCGATCCGCAGCACCGGTCGGTCACCGCGCCCGCCCTGGTCTTCGACAGCCAGGAAGAGTTTCTGCACGCCTTCGGATCCGGTTCGCTGGAACGCGATTTCGTCGCGGTACTGCGCTACCAGGGACCGCAGGGCCTTGGCATGCCGGAACTGCACAAGCTCACGCCCGCGCTCGGCGTGTTGCAGGATCGGGGACACCGCGTCGCCCTGGTCACCGACGGCCGCATGTCTGGTGCATCCGGAAAGGTGCCTGCCGCCATCCATCTCACCCCCGAAGCGGCCGCGGACGGTCCATTGGCGCGGGTGGCCGACGGCGACGTTGTCACACTCGACGCCGATACCGGTGTGCTCACCATCCATGTGCCCGACGACGAGTTCACGGCCCGCACCCAGACGGGCCGGGCGCCGTCGGCCGACGAATGGGTCGGCACCGGGCGAGAACTGTTCGCCAGCATGCGAGCCGCCGTAGGGCCTGCCGACGAGGGGGCCAGCATCTTCAGGAGCGTTTCATGAGAGAGCCCACATCACTGCTCGACATCGCGCCTGTCATCCCTGTGGTCGTCGTACACGATGTTGCGGACGCGGCGCCGATCGCCAAGGCTCTCGTCGACGGCGGACTGCCGATCATCGAGTTGACGCTGCGGACCCCGGCGGCGCTGTCGGCCATCGAGCGCATCGCCAGCGACGTGCCCGAGATCATCGTCGGCGCAGGCACCATCGTCGACACCGCCCAGCCGAAGGAAGCGCTTGCCGCGGGCGCTCAATTCCTCGCGTCCCCCGGCAGCACCGCCGACCTGCGGGAGGCCATGCGCGACACCGGATTACCGCACCTGCCGGGCGTGGCCACCGTGTCCGAAGTCATGACGCTGCTGGAAGGCGGCTACACCGACATGAAGTTCTTCCCCGCCGAAGCCGCAGGCGGCGCGCCGTACCTGCGGGCTATCCACTCCCCCGTGCCCGCCGCCCGGTTCTGCCCCACCGGCGGGATCACCCCGACGAACATGGCGGAGTATCTCAAGGCGCCCAACGTTGGGTGTGTGGGTGGCAGCTGGCTCACGCCCACGGATGCAGTCGGGAGCCGCGACTGGTCCAGAATCGCCAGCCTCGCCGCCGTTGTTCGAGAGCTGGCCGACCCCACGATGCGAAAGCCCAATAACCTGTGACTGTTTCAGTTGATCGACCGAACCGTCCCGTCTCCGTCGTCGCACCCGACCCGGCGGTGCGCTGGCTGGCCGTGCTCGCCCTGGCCTTGGGTGGATTCGCCATCGGCACCACGGAGTTCGTCGCGATGGGCCTGCTGCCCGATATCGCGTCCAGCCTCGGTATCACCGAACCCACAGCGGGCCACGTCATTTCGGCATACGCGATGGGTGTCGTGATCGGCGCGCCGCTAATCGCGGCGCTGGCCGCGCGGGTGCCGCGGAAGACGCTACTGCTCGTCCTGATGACGGTGTTCACGCTGGGCAACCTCGCCAGCGTGGTGGCGCCGTCGTACCAGACGCTCATGGCCGCCCGCTTCGTCGCCGGGTTGCCGCATGGCGCGTACTTCGGCGTCGCGGCCCTGGCGGCCACGCACTTGATGGGACGGCAGAACCGCGCCAAGGCGGTCGCACACGTGATGTGCGGCCTGACCGTGGCCACCGTGATCGGCGTGCCGATGGCGTCGTGGCTGGGCCAGGCGTTGGGCTGGCGAAGCGCATTCGGGCTCGTGGTGGCCGTCGGAGCGGCCACGCTCATCGCGCTGTGGTTCTGGCTACCAGCCCAGCTGCGGTCCATGCACGTCACCAGCCCGCTCACCGAACTGGCTGCGCTCAAGCGCGTACAGGTCTGGCTGGCGCTCGCCGTCGGGATGATCGGCTTCGGCGGCATGTTCGCCGTCTACACCTACATCAGCACGACGTTGACCGATGTCGCCGGGCTCCCCAGGGCGCTGGTTCCGTTGGCGCTCATGGTCTTCGGTGTCGGCATGGTGGTCGGCAATCTGGTCGGTGGACGATTGGCGGACCAGTCCGTAGTCCGTGCACTGTACCTGTCGATAGGAGCGCTCGGCATCATCCTGGCAGTGTTCGTGCTGGCATCGCATAATGCGTGGACAGCGCTGCTGGTGTTGTTCGGCATCGGCGCGGCAGGCTCCGCGGTCGCCCCGGCGCTGCAGACCCGGCTGATGGACGTCGCGCACGGTGCGCAGACGCTGGCGGCCGCGTTGAACCATTCGGCGCTCAACATCGGCAACGCGACCGGCGCCTGGGTGGGCGGTCTGGTGATCGCGGCGGGATACGGCTACACGGCGCCGGCCGCCGCGGGCGCGCTGCTGGCTGCGGCCGGCATAGCCGTGCTCACCGTCTCGGTGGTACTGCAACGGCGGGCGCTAGTCTGACCGGGTGTCCGTACTCGACAAGTTCCGACTCGACGACAAGGTCGTCATCGTCACCGGTGCATCGTCCGGTTTGGGAGTGTCGTTCGCCCAGGCGTGCGCGGAGGCCGGTGCCGATGTGGTGCTGGCCGCGAGGCGCGTCGACAAGCTGTACTCGACAGCGCGCCTCGTTGAGGACGCCGGGCGCCGTGCGTTGACGGTCGTCACGGATGTAGCCGATCCGGCGCAGTGCCAGGCGATGGTGGATGCCGCGGTGACCGAGTTCGGCCATGTCGACGTGCTGGTCAACAACGCCGGGGTCGGCACCGCGGTGCCGGCCACCCGCGAGACCCCCGACGAGTTCCGCGCGGTCATCGACATCAATCTCAACGGTTCCTATTGGGCCGCGCAGGCGTGCGCGCGGGTGATGCAACCGGGTAGCTCCATCGTGAACATCTCCAGTGTGCTCGGCCTGACGACGGCCGGGCTGCCGCAGGCCGCCTACAGCGCGAGCAAGGCCGCGGTCATGGGCCTGTCCCGGGATCTGGCCCAGCAGTGGAGCTCTCGCAAAGGCATCCGCGTCAACGCGATTGCCCCCGGCTTCTTCGAGTCCGAGATGACCGACGCGTACAATCCCGGCTATATCGAGAGCCTGAAACCGCGAATGTTGTTGGGCCGCATGGGCGATCCGGTCGAGCTCGCCGCGACACTGGTGTGGCTGGTGTCCGACGCCGGCGGCTTCGTCACTGGACAGACCATCGTCGTCGACGGTGGCGTCACGATCACGTAATTCGCTCATATCAAATCCAAATGTTTGCATTCACTATGAAGATGCAGCGGCAGGGCGTTGCGCTCCTAAATTGGAATGCATGAAAAGCTATGTCACCATTGGAATTACCGCAACCACCATCGTGTCGCTCGCGCTCGCGCTCGCTGCTGCCGCAACCGCAGCACCGACGGGACCGTCGGAGGTCGACGACACCGTCCGGACACTCGAGGCCAGCGGCTATAACGTCGTCATCAATCGCACCGGCGCCGCGCCACTTTCGCAGTGCACCGTCAGTGCGGTAAGGCCCGGACAGACGCACTCAACCACCGACTCACGCGGCGGGAGCTCGATCAATACCACGATCACGTCGAAGACGGTTTACGTCGACGTTACGTGCTGAGCATCCACGTGCACGGTCGGTAACCGCACCATGAAGGTTGTCTTCCCACCGGCGGATTCGGCCTCGATGGTTCCATCGTGTGCCTCGACGATCGAGGCGGCGATTGACAGCCCAAGGCCGAAGCTGCCCGCCTTCCGAGACCGCGATTTGTCGGCGCGTACGAACCGCTCGAACAAGTGTGGCAACAGATCGCCATCGATCCCCGGACCGTCGTCATTGACGGTCAGTTCCGTGCAGGCGGTGCCATCGCCGGCCCTGCCCGTCACGATGCCCGTCGTCACCGTGGTGCCCTCCGGCGTGTGCAGCCGTGCGTTCGATAGCAGATTGGCGAGCGTCTGATGAAGTCGTGCCCGGTCCCCGCGGACCCACACCGGCCCGTCGGGCACCCGGGTCAGCCAGCGGTGCGTCGGCGCTGACACCGATGCATCGTTGACCGCGTCCATCACCACGTCGGTGAGATCCACCTCGGCCCTGTCGAGGTCCTGTCCCTCGTCGAGGCGTGCCAGCAGAAGCAGATCGGACGCAAGCGAATTCATCCGGCGCGCTTCGGCTTCGATGCGGGCCAGCGAATATTCGGTGGTCTCAGGAAGCACGGAGCTGTCCTGGCGCGTCAACTCGGCGTACCCGTGGATCGCTGCCAGCTGCGAACGTCGCCGTCCTTGAGGGCCACGACGTCGTTGAACTGACGTCGACGACGCCTAGGGATTGTGTCACCGGTGCACACGTCCGGGCGCGCCCCGACGGAAGCGAACATGTGTTGGACGCGGATCTGGTCGTGGATGCGATGGGCCGGGGTGCGCGCACACCGGCCTTCTTGGAGGGTCTCGGTTATGGCCGTCCCCTCGAAGCGCTGGCACTCCAACGTTGTTTACGCCGAGGGGAGGATGGCCTGGCGCGACGCTATTTTCATGCCACCGCGAAACCCTTCGGCGTCGCCTGGCAGTTGGCGGCCACTCTCGGGTTGGTTTTCGTCGTGACATGCGGCGTCTTCTATTCGGCCATCGGCGTGAGTGCGCGCGATGTTCTGCGCAGCCGTCCGGCTATTTCGAGGATCACCACCCGAGCCGCACGTGTGACACAGAAACTATTGCAGACCTTCCCATTTAACCTCCGATGGAACCTTGTCCGGGCGCAGCCCGCGCCAACTTGGCTGACGCAGGCGGCCGTCCGAGGTGCGTTCGCTGTACCGAACCTCACCGACCAACTCTTTGCGCACGAACGTCACACCCTTCGCGTCCTGCGTCGGAAGCCTTGTGTTGAACGGGGATTCGTCGGTCTCGAGCGGCTTGAGGATATCCTTGAGCTTGGCCAGCTCCTTCTCCGTGAATCCGGTTCCCACGCGACCCGCGAAGTGCAGGCCACCTTCTGCGGGAATGCCGAGCATCAACGCCCCGATGCCGCTGGAGCGGCCACCCTCGCCTTGCCGCCAGCCACCGATCACCACCTCCTGCGTATTCCAGATCTTGTCCTTGATCCACGACGACGATCGTCGGCCCGGCTGATAGCTGGAATCCCGCTTCTTCGCGACCACGCCCTCCCACCGGTGCTTTCGCGCGTGTTCCATCGCCTCGGGACCATCGCCAGGCAACAGATCGGGAACGATGAGGCCGCCGCCCTCCGCCAACGCCTCGAGCAGCCGTCTACGGTCAGAGTATTTGGCGCGCAACAAGGATCGGCCGTCGAGATGCAGGATGTCGAAAGCCCAGTACTCGAGGCGGGTAGATCGCGCCCGGTTCTGCATCTCGCTGAAACTGGGCACTCCGGACTCGTCGAGGGCCACCGCTTCGCCGTCGAGGATCACGTGGTGGTCGGCCAAATCTGCTGCCACGGACTCGAACTGGGGGTATTCGTGGGTGACATCGCGACCGCGCCGCGAGCGCAGGTTCAGCTTGCCCCGATTCGCGTCGACCAGGACGCGATAACCGTCCCATTTGCCCTCGAACGCCCATTGCGTCGACTTCAGCTTTTCGACCGAGCCCTCGGTTGCCAGCATCGGCGCGAGATCGCCTGCCTGAGGATGTTGTTGGTCCTTCATCCGGTGCGCCAGCCAGTTCTTGCCATCGGTCTGAATCAACGCATACCGGCCGTCGATCTTCTTGCCGTGCAGGGTGACGATAACTTCGCCCCCTTTTTCGGGCCCATCGGGGGGCCTGTCGTTGAACTTCTCGGTCTCGTACGTGCCGGTGTCCCAGACGATCATCTTGCCTGCACCGTACTCACCCTTCGGGATGGTGGCCTCGAACGTCAGGTACTCCAACGGATGGTCCTCGGTGTGCACGGCAAGGTGGTTGACGGCCGGGGTGTCTGGCAGGTTCTTGGGCACCGCCCAGCTCACCAGCACGCCGTCGCGCTCCAGCCGCAGGTCGTAGTGCAGCCGGCGGGCATGGTGCTCCTGGATGACGAACAAGTCATTGTTGCCGGCCTTTGGGGCTTTTTTTGGCACGGGCTCCGGCGTTTTGGACGCGTCACGCATGCTGCGATAATTCGTCAGCCGATCCTCGGTCGGCGCGTTCTCGTCGAGTTCCGCCAGTAGGTCGCCGTCCTGCTCGACCCGCTCCAATACTTCGTCGAAACGCAGATGACGCAGCTTGGGATCGTCCAGTTCCTCCCATGTGCGCGGCGCGGCGACGGTCGGATGTTCTCGTCCGCGAAGCGAATACGGTGCGATCGTGGTCTTCGACCCGTTGTTCTGGCTCCAGTCCAGGAACACCTTGCCGGTCCGCAGACTCTTGGTCATGGTCGCGGTGACAAGCTTGGGCATGGCTTGTTCCAATTGCTGCGCAACGCGTTTGGCCAGCACCACGGCACCGCGCGAGCTCACTGGTTCCTCGAGCGGAGCGTACAGATGCAGACCCTTGCTGCCGCTGGTGAGCGGATATGTCGTCAAGCCGATGTCACCCATCAGGTCCTTGACCGCGCGCGCCACGTCGCACAGCTGCTTCATCTTGACGCCCTCGCCAGGGTCCAGGTCGAACACCAGCCGCGTCGCAGGCCCCGGCTTACCATCGGCGAAACGCCACTGCGGCACGTGCACCTCGAGCGCGGCCTGCTGGGCGATCCAGGCGAGACGCCTCGACGGTGTCGATGATCGGGTAGGTCGTGGTGCCTGACCTGTGCGCGATTGTGCCGCGGTCCAGCCAGTCCGGAGCCGACGATGCGAGCTGCTTTTCGAAGAACGACGCCTCGTCGACGCCGTTGGGCCAGCGCTTGCGCGTGGCGGGGCGGCCCACGATGTGCGGCAGCATGGCCTCGGCGATGTTGATGTAGTAGTCGAATACTTGCGCTTTTGTGACGGCCTTCGGCCGTCCACCCGTTGTCGGGTACAGCACCTTGTCCGGGTTGGTCAGCTTCACCCGGCCGTAACGATCCACCACCTCACGGTATTACCCGCAGTACCGTCGGAGTATGACAAGAATGTTCGCGGCGTGCCTGGTCGCGGTCGCTGCGCTGATCGGGGCGCCGCAAGCCGCCGCCGATCCTGATCAACTCGTCCCTTACTGCTCAGGTGACCAGACCCCGATGGATGCCAACTGCAGGGCCGTGCCTCATCAGGTGTTCACCGACGACGCACCGGGCGCCAACCCGGATGTGCCCCTCGGCACCAACCCCGGCGAAGAGCCGCTGGTCGGAGGAGGCGGTTAGGAGTCGTCGTCGCTTTGCAAGACCGCAAACGGTGCGGTCGGTATCTCGGCGACGGCCATCTTCGCAGCGGAGTCGGTGGGGATGACGTCGCGGGCCAGCGCCGCGAGCGCTCGGTTGGTGCCGACGTCGTGAGCGTCCTTCTCGCTGAGCAGCCAACGCACCTCGAGCAGATCGCAGTAGGCCTGGATGGGCGTGCCAGTGTGGTGTACCGCCTCGTGTGCCAACTGCTCGTACGGTGTCAACACCTCGATCACCCACAGCCGGGCGGCGGTCCTCTCGTCGACGTCGTGCCCGACCTCGCGGCACAGCTGCGCCTGATAGGCGCGCAGATCGCCGAGCAGGATGCGGGCCTGTCCCTCGCCGACGTCCAGGCCGGTCAGCTCCTGCAGCTGCTGCGCGTGGTAGCGCCGGTCACCCACGGCGACACGGAGTTTGAGCTGGCTCGGGTCCGCGCTGTCCGGTTGCAGCGACAGTTCGCCGACGGCGAAGCCGAGTTCGTTGAGGCGCCGGATGGTCCCTTCGACGCGGTACCGATCGCTGAACCCGAACACCGGCTCTGCGTGCAGGACCTCCCAGAGGGTTTCGTAGCGGAGGAGAACCTGCTCGGCTTCGGCGATCAGAGCGGGGTGCATCTCCTCTGGCCGACCGAGCCGCTCGGCGAGGTCGACCAAGCCCTCCGCCACGTTCTCCACCAGAATTTCGAGATCGTGTCTCCGCTGCCCACGGCTCAATGTTGGGTGCACCTCAGACGTCTCGGCGTCGACCAGCCAGGCCGCAAGAAGCTGCCCGTCCCGTGAGAACAAGGTGTTCGCCAATGAACAGTCGCCCCAGAAGACACCGTGGCGATGCAGTTCCACCAACAGGCCGGCCATCGCATCCAGCAGGCGTGCGCGGTGCGTCGGCTGGTCAGGCGGCAGACGCATGAACAGCCTGCGGTACTGCCAGGACCCCTCGAGGTAGCGGGTGACCAGGATCGCGGTGTCGAACTCGGGTTGCAGAACCAGGCCCGCCGGACGCACCGCGGGCAGCCCCATGTCCTCGAGCCGCCGCAGCACGTCGTACTCCTTGATGGCCACCCGCGGCGGCATGTCCTTGACCGCCCACAGCTGATCGTCAGCGTCGACGAACTTCACCAGGTGGCGGCTCATCCCCACTGCGATGTCGCGCAACGGAACTTCGGGGACCACCCACTCCGACAACGGTCGGTCCCACGGCAACCCGACGAGGCCGGGAGTTGGTGCACGGAGCCGAAACTCCGGCGCGCGCACCTTAGTTCAGGCGCTCGCCAGTCTGCGGGTGGAACAGGTGAACCACCCCTTCGGGATGCCTGCGCAACCGCACCGAGTCGGCCAGCTTGGGCGCCGTGCGCGGATTGCACCGTGCCACCAATTCGACACCCGAGCCCGCGTGGGTGTACACGTAGGCCTCGCTGCCGAGATCCTCGACGAGGTCGACGACGACGCCCACGCCACCGGAGTCGCTTA